>CADBWK010000004.1 GCA_902798385.1 uncultured Bacteroidales bacterium | reverse complement strand
GATATCCGGCATCGTCACGCGAGCTGCATTCGTTGGGTATGTCGGTGCCGTACCATGACCATTCTTATCCCAAGTGATTGTATACTTCGTGCGCGTTTCATTAAAATAGATATACGTCGGCTGTTGTGCGTTGCTATAACCAGCGAATATACTGCCAGTACTGTTATAGTATATCTTATTGTACGAGTTACCACCCTGTCCGGTCATAGTTGCTTTTTTTGTATTGGCATCCACAGCAACCAACCAATGACCGTAGGCGCTATTGGGTGTTTGGGTTTTCAAACGGGCATTGCTTGTGCCTGCTGCATATAAATAACCATTCTCTACATTAAATTGGTAGGTGTTGTCCGCCGGAGTAGCCAAATCTTCCAATGTAATGACCTGTACCGAAGTGCTTGCTCCCAATGTAGCTGTCTTATTGCTATTCGACATGACAAACTCGCCGGATCCTGCAGCTACACTTCCACGGTTATTATCACCCTGTGCGGTAGTCATCGCCTTGTATGTATCTCCCGCTGCATTCGTACCAATCAAGATAATCTTGCTTCCGGCACTAATATCTCGCACGTCTTCCAATAAATCAAAAGCATAGCCGGCATACGTGTTCGTCCAACCGGCATAGAGCGTCAGGGTCGAGGCTGTTGTGTAACTCCACTTGTCGCTGGTAACATAACCACTTACCGTAGATGCAGCAAACGACCCATCGGCATTCAAAACCTTCGTGCCTGTTCCGCCTGTATTCGTCCAATAGCCCGTACAGGTGTAACCTACACGTACTGCCGCGCTGAAAGAGGTATAGCTCGTAGCATCGTAATTGATACTTGCCGAACCATCTGTGCCCGTACCTGCTGTCAGCGTTATTGTTGTCGTATTCGCTGTCCATTTAGCATAAAGGGTACAGGTAGCATCCTTCGTCCAAATACCATTTGCGCCGGTATAACCATCCACATTCGCTTGTAGGACGCCACTGCTATTGATTACCAATGTTCCGGAACCGTTATCATCGGTCTCCGAAGTGTAGTATCCGTCAAAGGTATAGCCCGTGCGCGACGGAGCAGACCAGCCGGTGAAACTACTCGAGTTATATGTCATCGTCACCTCCGTAGCACCTGTCGTTCCGCCATTACGATCCAAACTGATAGCATAC
Source organism: uncultured Bacteroidales bacterium (assembly GCA_902798385.1). Taxonomy (GTDB): domain Bacteria; phylum Bacteroidota; class Bacteroidia; order Bacteroidales; family Paludibacteraceae; genus Colicola. The sequence continues at coordinate 123,897 of CADBWK010000004.1, read as the reverse complement.
GTCTTCGCTGTGAACGTAGCCACGAAAGTAGCATCCTTCGCCAGAATATGGTTATCGCCGGAAGAGAGGTTCTGTGCTGACTCGCCGCTCGGTGTGACGGTAAAGGTACTCAGCTGATATCCCGTCGCCGGAGTCGCAGTAGCCGTAAGAATCGTTCGATGCGCCAAGTCCGCTACCGTACTCGTATTCGTTGGACACGATGTTCCGCTGGTATTGGTATATGCCAAATTTATAGTACCATTACTCGGCGGAGTGATTGTCGCCGTATGTGTTAACATACCATCCGTCTTCGTTACATACCAGAAGTCACAACTATTCTCTGTGTTCTTCTTCGACGAAGGAACCATCGTGATATCGCCCTCCACTACATAATCGAAATATACGGTTGCTTTGGTAATGTCATAATCATCGCCATGGTGATAGTTGTAAATACCATGAGCAGCATCGTGGTCGCCCGGCTCCGATACGGTATTTCAACGTACTTCCCCAACCGTCGATGATCGACTTATCGAAATAGATCTTATACCCAGAAGCTTGGTTGGCGCTCGGGAATGTAACCGTTACACCAGGATTTGTTGTGCCGCTATAATCTACAGTGATGACATAATCACCTCCGGCGCCTGTATTCAGTTTTACTTGGTTACTTCCGTTGAGCGTCCATTTGGTTGCTGCCGGGATTTTGTCCGAACCTGTTTGTCCCCAACTGCTAACGCTGGTATATGTACCATAAATCTTGAACTGATAACTATCTATGTGAGCCGGCAGATTTATCGTCACAGACCCTTCGTCTGTGTTGCCTGTAGGCTCGATATAATGATGCGTCCAATCGCTTCCACTACCATTGTCTATTAATCTCAGTTACAGCTGTCTCATCACCGTCGCAATACGAAGCACTTCCGGCAATTGCTTGAACCGTGAACTTATATTCCGACTCAACTTCCAAACCGGTATACGTCACCGACTTGCTGGCGCCGGTAATTCCCGTTCGCGTACCTTGCGTACCTGCCGAACCGCCGGAAGTAGTTCCGCTTACGAGATCCCAACTTGCTCCGTTTTTCTTGTACATCCTCACGGTGTACGTTCCCACATTCGCTACATCCGACCATCCACTAATCGTTACACTATTACCTCCTTGGGTCAAACTAATCGACCCATTAATTGAACCCAGTTTCGTGCAACAAGAAGTAGCGTAGTTGGAATAGGTCATTCCTCCTGATTGTTTGAACAAGTAGAATGTGCCATTTTGGTTGGTAGAATTGTCACTGTAGTTTCGCCATGAACTATCATCATATACAGCCAAATAATATCCGTTATCTATTTCCCAACCATATGAAGCAGATGTCTTAAAACGCCATTCTTCAGTTACATAATCTGACCCGATACGAATGTTTTTACCTGTAGCGGAATAAGTTCCTAATCCTTCTGTAGTTGAACCGTGAGGACGTACGTAATAATATCCGCTTGTTTCTCCAGTAGAAATATCCCATAACATATCAGATGTCACTGAGTTTGTTAAAGTAGTGACTCCGGCGGTTGTCGACATAGTTATTCCGCTTCCCAAAGTAGGGTTAGCGTCTGACGAGGTGGTGTTTGGCATGTATCGATATGTACTAGAGGTACATTCGGAAACCATTATATATGTGCCTTCAGAAATACTTGTTACTTTTGTGTACACAGGGTCACTACCGGCAGCATTTGCGAAAACAGCATGAAAAGTGATGTTTCCGGTTATAGCCGGCGCAGAAGACTGAGAAGTGAACAATATAGTTGGAGCAGTACTAGCGTGGCTATATGTACTATTCGTCCAGCCGACAAAGACTTTTGTGCCATCACAATCACCCGTTACCGGAGCTGTTGGAATGGTTGCTGGTTTATTATTGTAGTTAGCACTTGTGGATGGACTTCCGTGAGTTCCCCCTTCCCAATCATTGCCATTTACTTTCCAATGAACGTTGTATGTATCGATTGTCCAATGCGGGTATAAAGTAGCATTGCCTTCGGTTGAATAGTTGGTTGCACCTAAGTTATAGACCTTAGAGCCACCATCAGTTGTTGCCCAGCCGTCTTGTGTGTAACCGGTAGTAGTAAATGTTGTTCCTGGTAACGTTAGGTTTGTGCTACAAACTTTAGTGTCATTTGCGTGTGAACCGGAGATTGCATTACCGCCAGTATATGTTGTACTTCCCGCTGAGTAAGTAATGGTTCCATTGGTACAACCAGTAGAATAATTGACTGTTATAGAATAGATTTGAACTGCCGTTACCGAGGAGAGAATAATCGATTCAATATCATCGTTTACGGTAAAAGTCAAATCGCCAGCACTTTCTGGTGCGGCTTGAGGAGAGGCTCCATTTACGCTTAGTGTCGCATCCTTGTTTTTATTTCCACTCATCTTGTGGCAGTTAACAACTATTGTTGTTGCACTCACTTGCCCACTGGAAGACAATGCAATCGCAAGTTCTGCATTTTCTCCAGATTTACCTACACGAATACACGATGTATTATCTCCATAGTAGCACTTCCCGCTATTAACGGTAAAAGGTTTACTTGTGACATAACTAGTACCGGCCGATATTGCAGTAGATGCATTAACGCTTTCGCTTAGAGCGGTTGCAGAACCTGCACTATTACCAAAAGTGATGGTATAATCGGCTCCCCACGCACTAAGGTTAAACAATGTGAGTAGAGGGATGAGTAACCACAGTACCCGATGATTAAAAAAGTTGTTTGTCATAATATTTTATTATTTAGTTATTTCAGTATAGATACGACAAATCGGATGTCATCCGCAGAGCGGACAACACCAAACATAATTTGATATTTCGGTTCTTTGAACCATAACATATATAATTAACAATGCATAAAGCATTAAACATATTTCCTATTTGTAGGACTTGCTTCTCGCTATTTGGCGAGCGGTGAGTCCCAATACCTCGTCGGAAGTGGCTTGCAATGACTACGTCACGCTGTGACTTGTATGATTGCCGCACTTCCTCCTCTCCCCACCGAGTGCAAGCACTCATCGGGGACCCCAATTAAGGGTATTGATGTGACGATAATATAAAAATCAAATGATATGAAAAACTTATTAACTCATTTTTCAAAAATTCGGGGCTTGTTCTCAGCCTCACAGAGTAATGACGTTGGCTATGACTGTCGTTTGACCGTCGTTCGACCGTCGTTCGACTGTCGTTCCGCAGTGCTAAAACTTTGCTCCGTATTAGTGTTCGTCCTGATGGTCGGAGTTGGGAATGCGTGGGGAGCGGAAGAAGTAATTTATACTTTAACTCCTTACAATACAGGCTCCGATGGAACGAGTACTGGATATGCAGGTGCTACAGATGCAAGTTGTGAAGATGAAGATGCAGACATCACTATCACGTGGAATGTAACAGGAAATTCAAATCAGGTTCCGTGGCGTATTGGTGGTCAACAATTGTCGAGTGTCGTTCGTACTCTATATAGTAAAACGGTTATATCAGAAAACATCACAAAGGTGGTTGTTTCTTATGGTTCTACTTTTAATTTAACATCAGCAAGTGCAGTATTAAAAGTATATTCCACAGCTGCAGCTGCTGCCAGCGGCGATGCTACTTATTTAATATCTACAGTTAATGGCGATAATGGAGCTAAACCTTCGAGCAATGCAATTGCAGCAGACGCAACTCACACTTTTACTCGCCCCGCAGGTCATGATTGGACAGGACGATTCTATCGATTTGAATTTACTTGTACATACACATATAGTTCTAATAAATATTTTCAATTCTCTCAAGCTAAGTTCTATGCAGATGTGTCATCTTGTGAAAAGATTGGAGCGCCGAGTGTAACAGCGACTCCGGGGGATCGACAGATTAGTCTTTCGTGGCCGAATCAAGCCGAAGCCAGCAGTTATACTGTCGCTTGTACAGGTGGCACTCCCGGAGATGTAACTGGTACAACCACTAAAAGTTGTACTATTAGCGGCTTGACTAACGGAACTTCTTACACATGGACTGTCACGCCGGTTGGCGATGGTTCAACTTATTGTACAGACGGCAACACTGCTGCGAGTGCGTCTGCGACGCCGAATGTATATTACACCGTGACTTGGATGAATAATGGTAGCTCTTATACAACTACTTCTGTTGAAAGTGGACAAAAACCCACGTTTCCAGACAATCCAAGTAGTTGCGATGGAACAAGTACAACCTTTGTGGGTTGGACGCCAACTCCGTGGAGTGGAAAATTAGATGACGTCAGTGCCAAAACGATTTATACCTCAGGTTCTGCAATGCCAAATGTAAGTGGACCGGTAACTTATCATGCTGTTTTTGCCAAGACAACTGGAAGTGGAACAGCGACACAAGCGGCGACTATAAGTACCTCTGATCCCTATATTTCTGGGACCGGTTGGGGTATGAACATATCCGGAACTTATACTTATACAGGTCCATATTTGAGATTAGATGCAGATGGAGAATATGTTACTTTCACTTCTCCAAAAGGTGCCATTTCTCGATTCCAATTTACCTATAAACTGAATCAAAGTACTAGTTGTACCGGCCATTCTGGGACTGCATGGTGGATAGGTGATGTTAAATTCTACGTTTCAACGGATGGAGGTTCGAGTTGGTCTGAGTTATCAGCAAAAAGTATTAATAATATTAATACCGGCACCGGACTCAACAGCGATGTGGCAAAAGATTATACCGATTTGGCAGCAGGTGGTTACAATGCTATCAAAGTTCAACTCTCTAAGACATGTGGTAACTTAGGAATCAAAGGGTTAAGTGCAACCTATAGCAATGTTTCATACTCCGAATACCTCACCTCTTGCTGCACAAAACTTGGTTCAATTAATGGGTCGTTTTTGTGGACAGCCTATTTTATTGCCCGTAAACCATTTTGTAGAGCCGCCTGAGCCATAGTTGAGTTACATCGTAATTTTACCGTACTTTGATCGTATCCCGGCACACCCTATATATACTTTGTATATATCCCGTGAATTTGGATTCGTCCATTTTTGCCATTTCCTTCAAAAACCTGCATTTTTACTTGTTTTTTACTCTCTTTTTTTACCATTTTACTTAGTCCTTTTCACTTGTTCCTTTTTTGTTTTACTTAGTCCTTTTCACTCTCTACCTTGCACCCTACTTGTACCCTGATCTTGTATTGTACTTGTAGCCTACTTGTATTGTGACTTGTTCCTTTTTATATGAATTTCCTTTCAAAAAAGGAACAACCCTCGTCTTGCTTATTTTTGATATTTTTGCTTTTGGATGATTGGTAACTCTTGGAGTGGTGGGGTTGGGTAGTAAAAGCATCTGGAAGTTCACTTACAAGCGATTTTATTAACCAGCCACACCAGAGCCCCGCTCTCAATCATCTAAAAGTGTTTTGTATGTATTTTTCTTTTCTATCAAAATTTCGCATGGCAAAACTGGCAAGGTTGACAAACTTCTTAGCCACAAGGGCACGATTATTTGACAAACTCCACTTGGTCCTTTTTCCAGTCCAGCTTGTTTCTTTTTTTCTCAGCTTGTTCCTTTTTTTCAACTACTTTTTTAGTTTATTTCAGTATGTCAAAGAGCGTTTGCTTGATATCTCAAGCTTCGCGCCATAGCCCCAACCCAATGGAACAATAGCAACAAAAAACGGCAACTCCGTTTAATAGTGGAATTACCGTTTTTATAATTATTAAAAGGTGTTGATTAGAACAAAAGTCCTAATTCCTTTAGAGCGTCTTTGAGTGCTGCTTGATTAAAGTTATCAGCCACTTGTTTGTCGTATAGCAACAAGAGATTGATCTCCATGTTTGCCTCGTCTATTAGGATATTGAGCGTGATAACTCGTGCACCTCCGGACTTGCCTTTGCCTTTAGAAGCAATTGCCATGCGCACTTTGCGAACACCATTACCTAGATCATCTCCCTGGTAAGGATCCTCCTTGAGCGATTTCAAGAATTCGCTGTAGTCGTTCTTAAAAGAAGGATAATGCTTAGACAGTCGTTTTGCCTCGTGGGCAAAATAACTGGAGATGCGAATGTCAAAGTTCATTGAGGAATTCATATGCATCTTGCATTTGTTGCTTACCTTCATGATGACTCTTTACTTCGTGCAATGCTCCTTTAAGGTCACTCCAAAGTTGTTGATCAACACCTTTGTTAGCAACTCTTCTGCGTGTTCCTTCCGAACGATGAGTCGTAATGGTAAACACACCCAAAGATTGGATGTATTCCATAGTCGACATCGCTATGCGATTACGAGGATTAAATGTTAGTGTTGCAGTCATAATCTCAAAATTTTGTTACTTCGTTTTACCTTTGACGCTGCAAAGGTACAACAAAAATTTGATATATGCAAGTCTTCGGAGCATTTTTGGCCATTTTGGACTAAAAATCCCCCTAATTTCCTAACTCACTAACTCGTTAAAACGGTTAATTCCACTATGTCAATGTTCGTCCTCGTATGTTTTTGAGTGCCTACGAGTAGCACTATATCTTTCTCCTTCCGGATCTTTCAAATTTGCATTGAGAATTTTGAGATTTCTGAGAATTCTCACTTTTCTCATGTGATTTTTTCTTTACTTTTCTCTATCTCCCATCTGGGCATTGTTAGTTATTCGTTTGTTGTTACTTTGTTATTCGTTCGTTATTACCCTTCCATCTGCCTAACCTCATCATTCCATCCGCCATCTCCGCTTAAAAATATGCGTGAGACTCTGAGACTCTTGAGACACTTTTTTCTTGTCGCTTTGTCGCTTTCTTTATTTTTACCATGAGATTTTTGAGATTTTTGAGACTTTCGGTCATAATCCGCTGATTCTCAGCCTTCTACAAAGTCTCATCAAAGTATCAAAGTCTCACTGTCTCACTTTTCTCATGCATTTTTTACTTCTACTTGGTCCTTTTCGGACTTAGCTTGATAAATTTGCTTGTCTATTTTGTGCTTCCTTGTCTATTTTTTTATACAAGCTTGTATCTTTTTTACCCAAAACCTCTTTCAAAAATGACACAACCCCTGTTTTCTTGTCCTACCTTTGTCGGTACTATTGCTTTGTGATTGTTCTAATTGTACTTTTCTTAGGTTCTTCTCGGAACATGGTCCCGTGATGGTCCTGTTCTAAATAGTATAATCTATGCTATATGACATGTCCTGTACTTTGTATTTGTACTTCAATTATCTTTCTCTGTCTTATGCCGTCTTCTCCCCGGTTGTAAGTCGGTGACACAGTTGACACACTTGGCACTCTCTCCCGAGCACAACTTTTTTGATATTAGTTTTTACAATAGTTTCTTTAGCTCCTCAATATGCGTGGCGTTCATCTTAGTGAATGCAAAGAGCCGTTTGCCCGCATCTTTTAATGATGCTCCGATGAGATAAATCGTTTGGTTGTCAATAATCATAAACCGATCATGCACGCGGTTCGTTTGATGGAGAGATAAGTTTCCGTATTGGCTGTTAAATTTATTACCTGCCAGTTTCAGCGCTTTCGTAACTTCTTTCGTGTAAACTTTTACTTCAACCCCGCGCTTTTTCTCACTCAGCATTGTCAATACTGACTCATCTACGTAATTGTCTATCAGCAAAATCGATTTCTTTGCAGACTTAATCAAACGCTCAATAAACTCATACGCATCATATATTTGTCCGTCCGCAAAGATTCCCTCTTTGGGAGGAAGTGCAGCATGCACAAAAGATTCAATTTGATTCTCGACGTTTGTCATCCTCTGCTCCAATTTCTCGAATCGATTGCTTACTGCATAACCTTGGCGTATATACTGATTAAGCACCTTTGTCGCCCATTGGCGGAATTGGGTACCTCTTTTACTCTTTACTCGGTAACCTACAGAGATAATCACATCCAAATTATAACACTGCACTTGACGCGTTACCGCTCGTCCTCCTTCATTTTGAACTATTAAGAAATTCTTAACAGTTGCCTCCTTTACCAACTCTTCTTCTTTGAAGATGTTGCGAATGTGCATACTGATGTTTGGCACCGTGGAATCAAACAACACAGTCATCTGCTGCTGCGTCAGCCATACCGTTTCTTCGGCGAGTTGCACATCTAACCGAACCGCGTTATCCGCGCTTTGGTATATAACTACAGATTCGTTTGTTTGACCATATGTTTGCATCTCTTCTGCCATCTTCTATCTCTTACCCTCATTCGTGTCGGGCACAACTATTGTTTATTTTTTGTATTATTATTCATTTAGCATTCATTTCCGCGATCATCTCGCGACCATCCTGAACGTCTCTGTAGGGTTTCTATCCCTCTTCATCTTGTTCCTTTAGCTTGGTCCTTTTTTGTCTTCAAAGGGAACAACCCTTCATTCTACCTTGTGTTTTTTTACTTAGCTTGTGTCTTTTTTATCCAAAACCTCTCACAAAAAAGACACAACCCTCTGTTTCTCTTGCACTCTTAGTCCGTGCGCACTTTTAATCGTTTATCTTTTTATTAGATTTTACTGTTATCGTTTTCGTTCGATTCTTCTACATTCGTGTCATTTGCGACACTCTCAATCTCCGCAATTGTCGGGATAGTACCTTCTACCTTCGTAGGATACAACTTTTGCAACTCATATTCGGAAATACCCAGAGGTTGACTACTGGACTCGAGTGCATATTGAGCCAACGTATTATCCTTACTCTTGCATACTAACAAACCAATAGTGGGATTATCCTTCTCCGGATCACGCAAAATATGATTTACAGCCGTTACATAAGTTCCCAACTGGCCGATATCGCGCGCATCGAATCTATCTATCTTTACTTCAATTGCCACATAACAACGCAGTTGGAGATTATAAAATAACAAATCGATGAAGTTCTCCGTTTCTCCTATCTTGAGACGATACTCCCTGCCGACATATGCAAATCCGGTGCCCAGTTCCACTAAGAATTGCGTCATGTTCGTCAGTAACGCTTCCTTCATCGTTTTCTCGTTGTACTTTCCGGTAATACCCGCAAAGGCAAAATCATATGGATCTTTGGTTATCTCGCAGGCCAAGTCACTCGTTTCTTCCGGTAGTGTGGCGGAGAAGTTCGTCAGCGCTTTACCTTGACGCTCATATAAATTGCTGTCCATCCAATTGAGCAGCACAGCACGGCTCCAACCATTCTCGACTGTCTGACGGACATAGAAAAGTGCCTTCTCCTTATTTCCCTCGCACTTATCCATGATGTACTTATGATGTCCCCATGGCACAGACGATATTAGCACTTGAATTTGTGCCCCAAGCTGGGGCAAATTTGTCTCTTGTAATTTTCCCCCAACTTGTGGGACAATTTGCGAATCGGCTGCTGTCTCCAATTCTGCCCCAATTTGGGGCACAATTATATCTCCTTCATTATAAAGCAGATAGAACTTCTTGCAGTAGTACAGATTACGTATTGTCAGTCCCGTTGCATCAGGCAGCTCTTGCTTCAAATCTTGCGACAACGAACGCATAAATCCGCTTCCCCATCGTTGCTCCGCATCGAGCTGAACTATATCGCGGCCCAACTGCCAATAATAAGCCAGCATCTCATGGTTGACTTGCACCGAAGCCTTTATCTGACTTTGGCGATACCGCTTACTCAGGGATTGAATCCACTGTTTGTATTCCGAATCTATATGTATCAGTTTGCTCATACCAACCTAATTATTTGTTTGCACACCCACACATCGCAACCAGCGTCACCGCTTTCGCAGCAACACCTTCCCTCATCCATATGTTTAATGACTTTGTCATTCTTTATGTATTGTTTTTTACCTTGACACTTTGGCACTTTGGCACGTTCAAATGTTTATCTTGTTATTAGATTTTATCTCGAGTTCGTTTCATTGCTTTCCTCGTCCCACACATAACGTACCCGCTGGCCTTCAAATAATTGTATTTTGTTTTCTTCTGCCATTGCTATCTTTTTTCCTTCCGGATCATGATCCATCTAACTACCTTCTATATACGTTAAACATACGTTCCACATACGTTCACTCTCCGTAGGGCGCAATCTTATAATTTATATTCTAAAACATATTTATGTATAAAATACATATTTCGGCGCAAAGATACAATTTTTTTCTCGAATATACAAATATTTTTAACGAAAAATGCAAAATGCAAGCCGAATTAGCAAAAAGTACACATTTTGCACATTGCGTGTCAATTTTTACACATTTCTCAATGTGCAAAATCAAAGTTTCGCGCGGAGGAGGAGATGAAGGTCGGTCCTTGTCGGAATTTGTGAATGGTGATTTGTGATTGGTGATTTAGGATATTTCTCAATATACCACTCCCGCGCATAGACCGTCTCGGAGGCGCGGAAATAGAGCGCCAGTTGCGGGATGATCTGCCAGCGGAGACAGAGGTAGAAACGTCCTCCAAGACCGTATGTGGCGGGGATAGAATAAGCATAGAGCACATCATGCTCGTAGAGATAGATGCGGTTTGTCCAATCTCTCGCGTCAAAGAATTGCATTCTGACGCGAAGAGTGATTGGACATTGGATATTGGACATTGGAGATTGGAAGTCGTACGCGATATCTTGCGCCAAACTTACTCCGTAACTCTCTACGTAATTTGCATCGGCGGTGGTGCGGAGAGACCAGCCGTTGCGTTGCCAGTCGAAGATTGCGCGTATGGAATAAGTACTTGCTCCTTTTTTGCGTGCTCGGGCGCGGAGGGAGAGCCACCATTGGTCATTGGTGATTGGTAATTGGTGATTGGTGGAATGATACTGAACCTCTGCCATGGCATCGTAGCCGAGAGTACAAGTGTCGTTGCCAAGGCCGTATTTATAACCGGAGAAATAGAAGACATCGCCATAACCGAGGAAGCGCCAGTTGCGAAGACGAGTGATGTCAAAACCAAGGTAACCGCCGTTCTCGTCGTTGATACGCGAAGTTTCGGAGAATGCATAACCGAGTTGGTTGTCAAACCAAGGGGAATAGTAGCGGTAGAGGGCGAGTAGGGAGACGCCGCTTGTTGGATAAAAACGACATCCAACAATCGTGCCTACTCCCCATTTTTGATTTGTGATTTTTGATTGTTGATTTATGATTTCATTATTTTGACTTGTGGCCACTTCGCCGAAGAGATCGAACCAGCCGTGGTTATAGCGGAAAGAGGCACCGAGAACGGCTTGGCTGCGACCGCGGAAATAATGGTGGTTGTACTTGGCGTTGCGGTAAGGATGAATCGAATCGGAATAGATGGACTCGATGCCGGAGAGTTGGACTTCCAAACGCTTGTGACGCAGGGTGAGATTGGCACCTACGACATGCCGCCAAGTAGTGTCGTTATAATGGTTGAACGAGTAGAGTGCACTCACATCCAGACGCGTCTGCTTGCCCCATTCCCAGCGAAGCGTAGTGCCGGCGCCGTGCAGTCCCGCGCCATCGACTGAACCGTAATAACGCAGCGCTTCGCGTTGCTGACCTATCGAAGTGACGTACATCGATTTGCCGGAATGAAAGACCGGAGCCATGACGAGTCCTTGACCGAATGATGCCTGAAAATTTCCACCTACCACCGTGTGCAAGTGCGGCGCGATGTCGCGTAACTGCAGATACGCACCCCACTGCAGATCTTTCGCTTTACCGCCAACCGGCCGGCGGAGTTGCGCTCCGAAAGTGATCTTACGCTGGTAGTCAAACCGATAGCGTCCCTGCGCATAGACAGGATCGGTGCCTTCAAATCCTTCTATATTCCGTGCATCGACGCGCGCGGTGATCCCGTGTGAGGCATGGGCAAACACTTCGCGCGCGTACATTTTATCCTCGGGCGTACTCGCGCCTACGCGCACGAATGGCAACAGATCGCGTATCTCGTAATCCTCCAGACTCGGAATCATCCGCAATTCATAGAGCGACTCAAAGGGATGTTTATGGGCATATAAAAGGATATCGTCTATCTGCTGCGGCGAGAGAAAATAGAGTTGCGAGAGCTCCTCGTCGGAGGTGTTATTGAGGTTGATAGGTGCGTCATGAAGGGCATAAAGATCGGTCTGCAGTTGCTCAAAATCGACTTCGCTGAACTCGGTCAAATAATTATATATATCGCCGATTATGTCATCAAGCGAGAAATTTGTAACCAATAATATGACGGCTAATAGTGTTTTCACGATGCAAAATTACAAAATATTTTGCATATGTGCAATATTTTTACTATCTTTGCGGCGAATTTATGGACAAAAAGACACTTTATCATATCATCGAGTGGGTTGTGGCAATCGCGGCATGCGTTTGGCTCGTCTATAAACTGGCAACGTACGATGACTATGCCGGTCTATGGGCTGCTGTCAGCGGGATGGATGGTCTTGCTATATGCGCGTTGCTACTATGCGTGGCGCTGATGCCGGTGAATATGACGCTCGAAGCATGGCGGTGGAAGACCTTAATGAATGGTGAAGGGTTAATGGTGAATGGTGAATGGAAGATCTCTTTTCGCGAAGCGCATAGGCAGGTCTATTATAGCAAGTTGGCGGGATTGATCACCCCTTGGCGACTTGGCGAGTATCCGGCGAGAGGGGTGCTGATGGCAGGGGAGAGTCGAGAGTCAAGAGTCGAGAGTCGAGAGTCTGTCTGGCCGAAAGTGCTGAGTATGGGCGCGGTAGGAAGTGCGACGATGACGATGGCGATAGTCGCTGCTGGGGCGACAGCGCTGGCATTGGAGATTGGAAATTGGAAATTGGAGAATGGTTATTATCTTCTTGTGTGCGCAGTACTGATTCTGCTTATTCTCGCACTCTTTTTTGCGCCAAGGTTGTTGAAGCGATGGGCGACGGTGTCGCATCGATTGGTGATGGTAAGTGTGGGGCAGAGTCTGGTACGGTTGGCATGTTGGTGTGTGCAACTGGCGCTGATACTTTATTCTCTAGGAGGACTGGGAGACCTAGGGATCATAGGAGGAATAGGGAAGAGCGCAGTATATTACTTGCTGGTGACGATTACGCCGAATGTGCCGATAGCGGAAGTGGGCGTACGAGGTGCTTGGGCAATGGTAGTGTTCGGAACGATGAACGCAGCGTTGGCAGGCGTGCTGTTATGGGTGATAAATACGCTACTTCCGTGCCTTATTTGGCCTTTTTTACGCAAAAATGAATAGAATTCTTGCATAAATCAAAAAAAAGCAGTATCTTTGTAGCCGATTTAAGGGAGACTAGGGGACTAGAGTCCTAGGCTGCTAAGTAACAAAACCACGAAGAAATACTAAAAACACAATATCATGAACATCAATTTTCAGATTCATTATCGTGCCGAGTATGGGCAGAGTCTTTGCGTGATCGAGACGCAAGAGTCGATTTTGGGATGGACCGAGAAATCGCCGTTGGTGCTGAATTGCCAAGGAACCGATTTCTGGCAGGCCAATGTGCCGGTGAGCGATTTCGCAGGTGTTATTCACTATAAATACGCGATCCGCGTAGGCGAAGGCCAATATATCTACGAGGCCGGTGAACCGCGTATGCTGACGCTTAAGGCTGCTGACAAGAACCTCGTTGTTCGCGATGCATGGCAAGCCAGCACGTACGAGGATAGTTTCTATACAACGGCATTTGTAAAAGCCCTCTTCCATCGTCTGAACCCTGCTAAGGCAAAAGCCCCGAAGGGAAATATCCGTTTCTCCATCGACCTGCCGCAGATCAAGCCGACGCAGGGCGTAGCTATCATCGGTAACTGTGCCGAGTTGGGCGATTGGAACCCGGATGGAAAGCTCATCATGAACGATGCGGACTTCCCTATTTGGCGCGCTGATATCCATGTCAAAGGACAGGATATCGTGGAGTATAAATATGTTATCTATGATCTCAAGAGTGGTGCGGTTTTGGATACCGAATGGGGTGAGAACCGCCAGATCTGGGGCGTAGAGAAGGGTAGTGTGATCTATGAGAACGACCGTGCTTTCCGTCGCACCCAACCGCGTTGGAAAGGAGCCGGTGTGGCTGTGCCTGTGTTCTCGCTGCGTAGTGCCGAAGGCTTCGGTATCGGTGAGTTCCAGGATCTCAAGAAGATGGCCGATTGGGCTGCGGCTACGGGTCAGCAGATGATCCAGACCCTGCCGATCAACGATACAACGTTGCGTCACAATAACCTTGACAGTTATCCGTATAACGCCGTTTCCGTCTTTGCCCTTCATCCGATCTATATCAATATCGAGAAGATGGGTAAGTTGACCCCGGCACAGCAGAAGAAATACGAGGCACAGAAAGCCGAACTCAATGCGCTCACGATTGCTGATTATCAGAACGTATATGACAAGAAGATGGTGTTCTTTAAGGCGCTTTATAAACAGGACAAAGATGCTCTCTTCAGCAGTGCAGAATACAAGGCTTTCGTTAAGAAGAACGACGCTTGGTTGGAGCCGTATGCCGAGTTCCTCGCTAAGCGTGACAAACAACCGAAAGACTTCTATAAGTTCCTTCAGTTCCATGCTGACAGACAGTTGGCTGACGCGGTGGCTTATGCGCACTCGATCGGCGTAGCCATGAAGGGCGATATACCTATCGGCATCAGCCCGGACTCCGTGGATGCTGCTGTTTATCCGGAATTGTTCAACCTCGACGCCAGCGCCGGTGCACCGCCCGATGATTTCTCGATCAGCGGCCAGAACTGGGGCTTCCCGACCTATAACTGGGACAAGATGGCGGAGGATAACTTCGGTTGGTGGCGCGCTCGCTTCCAGAAGATGCAGGATTATTTCGATGCCTACCGTGTGGATCATATCCTCGGCTTCTTCCGTATCTGGCAGATGCGCAAGAGCGATGTATGGGGACTGTGCGGACATTTCGTTCCGGCTCTTCCGTATTCGTACGACGACCTTTGCGCACAAGGTGTATGCCTCGATTGGGATCGTCTGACCAAACCGTATATCCGCTCGAACTTCCTTGGTGATGTGCTCGGTTTCGATCTGGAGTGGGCGAAGAACAATGCCCTTAACACCAATGACGGCTATATCTATTGGTTCAAACCGGAGTTTGACACGCAAGCGAAGGTACAAGAATGGGCAGATCGTCTGCTCGGCGATGAGAAACAACTCAAGGCTTCCGGTCTGAGTGAGGCGGCGGTACATAACATCTGCAACGGTCTGATCTATCTGCATTGCGAAGTGCTGTTTGTGGAAGACCAGCGTCGTCCGGGATGGTTGCATCCGCGTATCTCGATCTATCAGAGCCACTCGTTCACGGAGCTCTATAGCGATCAGAAAGAAGTGCTGATGCGTATCTACAACGAGTATTTCTTCCGTCGTCATACGCAGTTCTGGCGTGACTCCGCGATGCGTAAGTTGCCGACACTCATCGGCGCAACGCATATGCTCTGCTGCGGCGAGGACCTTGGTATGGTTCCGGCTTGCGTGCCTGATGTAATGCATGAGCTGCAGATCCTGAGTCTCGAGATCCAACGTATGCCGAAAGATCCGACGGTGAAATTCGCTCACCCGGCTGATGCTCCGTATCAGTCTGTTTGCACGACAGGTACGCATGATATGAACCCATTACGCGCTTGGTGGGAGGAAGATCGCGCTGTAACCCAACGTTTCTACAACGAGCAGATGGGTTGGTGGGGCGATGCACCGAAAGAGATGACGCCGGATATCGCAGAGTTCATCATCAACCAACATATGTACAGCCCGGCAATGTGGACTATTCTGCCGCTGCAAGACTGGTTAGCTATCGATGGCGATGTACGCATCAAAGACCAGTTCGCTGATCGTATCAACGTACCGGCTAACCCGCGCCATTTCTGGAACTACCGAATGCACTTGAGTCTGGAAGATTTGATGAAATGTGATAAATTGAACGCGAAGATCAAGAAGCTGACAAGCGTTCGCTAACGGCTTCCATGAGCCATAAAGGAGTGCTCGTCGCACCACAAATCCCGACCCGAGTTGAAGGTTGAAAGTTTAAAGTTGAAAGTTTATCTTCGACTTCGTCGGGAGAAGAAATGAAGATTGTGTTGGGGTTGACCTCAACACAATTTTTATATAGCACCTTGGCGTTGGAGGATTTGGTTCCGCCGACAAAGAGAACGATGTCATTGGCGCGTGCGAAGGCTTGTAATTCTTTCACGCGATTCGCGACACTGCGGCAGATGGTATCATGCGCTTCCAGCGCAATTGGAGATTTTAGATTTGAGATTTTAGATTTTATCGCCTCTACGAGCGCGTGGAAGCCTTCGACCGATTTGGTGGTTTGCGAGAAGAGATAGATGGGGCGGTGGAAATCGAGGCGATCAAGTTGATCCACGGACTCGATGACGATGGCGGTGTTGTTCGTCTGCCCTTGAAGACCGATCACTTCCGCATGTCCGGGTTTGCCGTAGATGACAATCTGCGGAGGCACAGTCTCATCGTTCTTATGGGTTTCGTAGCAGGCACGAATACGATCTTGCAGTTTCTTTACCACCGGACAGGTGGCATCAATAATCTCTATGCCGCGTTGTTGGGCTATCCAATAGGTGGATGGCGGTTCTCCATGTGCCCGAAGTAGTACGCGCGAATGAGAAGGAAGCGTACGCAGATCATCATAATCGATGGTAGCGAGTCCTTTTAGTTCGAGCCGCGCGACTTCTTGTCCGTTATGCACGATATCGCCCAAGCAATAAAGCGAACCCTTCTGAAGTTCGCTCTCAGCCGCTTGGATGGCACGTGTCACACCAAAGCAGAAGCCACTATTTGAATCGATCGAAATAGTCATAGATGACGCGCATTTGCTCGTCCGGAGTCATATTGCTGTTATCCACCACGATGGCATCTTCTGCTTGTCGCAACGGGCTCTCTGCTCGATGGGTGTCGCGGTAGTCGCGGTCGTTGACATCCGCCAAAACTTCATCGTAGTTCGGTTTCTCCCCTTTGGCAACCAGCTCATCGTAACGGCGCTGTGCACGTACTTCGGGGCTGGCGGTGAGGAAGAGTTTGAGTTCTGCTTTCGGGAAGACCACCGTGCCGATATCGCGACCGTCCATGACGATGCCTTTGTTGAGACCCATCTTCTGCTGTTGCGCCACGAGGAAGGCTCTTACTTCTTTGATCTGCGAGATCCGGCTGGCGGCATTTCCCACCTCTAAGGTACGAATCAAACCTTCCACGTCTTCTCCGTTCAGCGTCACATGTTGTGCCCCGTTGGTCAGTACAAAAACCACCTCGATCTTCGGCAACGCAGCAATGATATCTGCGGTCTCTGTCAGTTTGTTACGAAGCGTATACAACGCGATCGCACGATACATGGCGCCCGTGTCTACGTACGTATAACCGGCGTACTTCGCCAGCGCTTTTGCGATCGTGGATTTACCACAAGAAGAATAGCCGTCAATGGCAACAATAATTTTATTTGTCATTGGTAATTGGTGATTGGTCACTTCTTATCTTACGAACGATTATTTCATTAAAGAATTGATATCTAACGTTAATCCAACTTGGTAGGAGAAATTGGACTTGGTCATCTGGCTGATGGCAAAATCCACATGTGCCTGCTTGATCCGTACACCTGCGCCTAAGGCAAAACCTGCTACCGAACGTTGATCTTGCAGGTTCAGTTCCGCTCGGCGGCGGTGGTTGTAACTGAGGGCGATATAGAACCGGTCGCGTTTATCCACCACCTCAATCGACCAGATCGTGTGCCGGAAAAGCATGTCGTACCACTTCACATCGTGCGGGATGATATCGCCTGTTGTGGCACTCTTATCGAGGCTTGTCCACTCGTAATTGAGATACCAGGTCTGCATGTTATGAATCTGTAGATGGAAGCGTAGCGGCGCATGTTTGACACGGTAGGTCAAACCCAACTGGAGGTTGAGCGGCAACATCTCTTTGCCCGAACCATCTTCGTCCGAATAAAAGCTCTTCAACTGCCAACCTATGTTCTGCAGCACCAATCCCATCTGGAAGGTGGAGTCTTTGGTTTGGAAATGTGCGCCGACATCTGCGCCGATGGCGAAGGAGGTGTAGTGCTCGTAGATCGAATACACCGGTTTTAGGGTTACACCTACTTTGAACATCCTGCCTAATTGGCGTGCGTACATGATATCAATGAGGATATCGCGTGCACCGAAGGTACCGCCGGTCAGATTGCCGTTCTCATCCGCATATTTCATGCGTCCGTAGTCCAAATAATGCAGACCAACAGCGAAATAATTCGGTTTGTCGGGTTCTCCCTCGGCGGGTTTTTCTATCTTGGAGCGTCCGAAGTTATGTCCGTAAAGGGCAGAACCGAACATCGTACCCGGCAGGTAATAGGAGAAGTTCATCTGCAGCATCATGTGGCTGTTGGCATGGAGCAGGGCAGGGTTGCACATACCCATCGAGATGTCGCCGTCGCTCAGACTCACGT
This sequence comes from uncultured Bacteroidales bacterium, assembly GCA_902798385.1. Classification (GTDB taxonomy): domain Bacteria; phylum Bacteroidota; class Bacteroidia; order Bacteroidales; family Paludibacteraceae; genus Colicola. Next base: position 105,604 of record CADBWK010000004.1, on the reverse strand, counting down.
TACTTCCGCCCAGCGCATTGATACGCGAAGACACCGGTAGTCCCATGAACGAGAACACCGATCGCCCCGCGTTCGATACCTGCGCCATACAAGGCGTACAGAGTACTGAATACAGAAGACAGATTACTATGTTTTTGCGTAAGCCCACACTACCGCATTTTAAATTCGCTTGCAAAAGTACTACATTTTTTTGAATTGTGCAAATTTTATTTGCATATGTCAATTATTTTTTGTAATTTTGCACCGCAAAATACGCGGAACACAAATTCAAAATAAATAATTAACAAAAATCAACAATCTTTATGTGGTTAAAAGACTCTTCTATCGGCCGTAAGTTCGTTATGAGCTTGACAGGCCTTGCGTTGGTCTTGTTCCTGCTTTTCCACGGCTGTATGAACCTTGCCGTGGTTTTCTCGGAAGAGGCCTACAACATGATTTGTCATTTGCTGGGAGCTAACTGGTATGCCCTGATTGGTACGCTGGGTTTGGCCTTCCTGGTAGTGGTGCATTTCTGCTACGCAATCTATCTGACCATCCAGAACCGTGCGGCTCGCGGTAACGACCGTTACGCGGTGACGGGTAAGAAAGAAGGCGTAGATTGGGAATCGGAGAACATGCTCGTGCTGGGCTTCTGCGTTCTCGGTTTCCTGGTGCTGCACCTCTACAATTTCTGGTTCCGTATGCAGTTGGCGGAGATCACAGACGGTGCTACCGCCGGTATGTTCGACCCGCAGAACGGTGCAGCTTATGTGAAAGCACTGTTCACTACTCCGGTTTGCGGTCAGATCTACTGCGTGCTGTATCTGATTTGGCTCTGCGCCCTTTGGTTCCACCTGAACCACGGTGTATGGTCTGCATTGCACACCCTCGGTTGGAACAACCTCGTGTGGATGAAACGTATCAAAGTGATCGGTTGCATCGTTGCTACGCTGGCTGTTCTTCCGTTCGCTATCGTTGTTTTGTATTACTTCGGCATGGGTCTGGCTATGCTATAAAATTTTAACATTATGGCAAAGAAAGAAGAAATAAAGGAAGCTGCTGTTAAGGCAGCTAAGAAAGTAGCCGTAAAGGCTGCTGAGGCTGCATTGGATGTAGCAGAAGCTGCGGTAAACAAAGTAGCGGAGGCTGTGAAAGAGGCTACCACGCCGGTTATCACGCCGGAAATGGCAAAGATTCCTGCCGGTCCTCTGGAGCTCAAATGGACGAACTATAAGAACCATCAGAAACTCGTTAACCCCGCAAACAAACGTCGTCTGGACGTGATCGTAGTAGGTACGGGTTTGGCCGGTGCATCGGCTGCGGCTTCGCTCGCAGAGATGGGATTTAACGTACTTAACTTCTGTATCCAGGATAGTCCGCGCCGCGCGCACTCGATTGCTGCACAAGGTGGTATCAACGCTGCGAAGAACTATCAGAATGACGGTGATAGTGTTTATCGTCTCTATTATGATACGATTAAGGGTGGTGACTACCGTGCTCGTGAGGCGAACGTATACCGTTTGGCAGAGGTAAGTAACAATATCATCGACCAGTGTGTCGCACAAGGTGTTCCTTTCGCACGCGAATACGGCGGTTTGCTCGACAACCGTTCGTTCGGTGGTGCACAGGTTAGCCGTACCTTCTACGCAAAAGGTCAGACCGGTCAGCAGTTGCTGCTCGGCGCTTATAGCGCATTGAGCCGCCAGATCGGTAAGGGTAAAGTGAAGATGTACACCCGCTATGAGATGCTGGATATCGTGCTTATTAAGGATGAGAATGGTGAACAACGTGCTCGTGGAATCATCGCTCGTAACCTCGTTACCGGTCGCATCGAGCGCTTCTTCGCTCACGCTGTTGTAGTTGGTTCCGGCGGATACGGAAATACGTTCTTCCTGAGCACGAACGCGATGGCTTCCAACGGTTCGGCTGCTATGCAGATGTACCGCCACGGTGCATTGTTTGCTAACCCCTGCTACGCACAGATTCACCCGACCTGTATTCCGAAGCACGGTGACTTCCAAAGTAAGTTGACCTTGATGTCGGAGTCGCTCCGTAATGACGGTCGTATCTGGGTTCCGAAGAAACTCGAAGATGCTAAGCGTCTGCAAGCCGGTGAGATCAAGGGTCGTGATATCCCCGAAGAGGATCGCGATTACTATCTCGAGCGCCGTTATCCGGCCTTCGGTAACCTCGTTCCGCGTGACGTAGCTTCGCGTGCTGCCAAAGAGCGTTGCGACAAGGGTTATGGTGTCAATAATACCGGTCTCGCTGTATTCTTGGATTTCAGCGATGCTATCCAGCGTCTTGGTAAGGATGTAGTGGCTCAGAAGTATGGAAACCTCTTCCAGATGTACGAGAAGATCGTGGACGAGAACCCGTACGAGAACCCGATGATGATCTTCCCGGCTATCCACTACACGATGGGTGGTATCTGGGTTGACTATGAACTCCAGACGACCGTTAAGGGTCTGTTCTGTATCGGTGAGGCCAACTTCTCCGACCACGGAGCAAACCGTCTGGGTGCTTCGGCATTGATGCAAGGTTTGGCTGACGGTTACTTCGTTCTTCCTTATACGATTCAGAACTATCTGAGCGATCAGATCGGTGTACCGCGTATGAGTACGGACCTGCCTGAATTCGCTGAGGCGGAGAAGGCTGTTCAGGACAAGATTGATCGCTTGATGGCTATCCAGGGCAATCGTTCGGTTGACTCGATTCATAAAGAGTTAGGTCTCATCATGTGGGACTTCGTAGGTATGGGTCGTACAGCAGAAGGCTTGAAGGAAGGTATCAAGAAAATCGATGCCATCAAGAAAGAGTTCTGGACGAACGTTTACATCCCGGGTGAGGCTAACAGCCTGAATAACGAGTTGGAGAAAGCGCTCCGTTTGGCTGACTTCATCGAGATCGGTCGTCTGATGGCCGTAGATGCTCTTCATCGTGAGGAGTCTTGCGGTGGTCACTTCCGCGAGGAATACCAGACGCCGGAAGGTGAGGCTCTCCGTCAGGATGACAAGTTCGCTTATGTCGGCTGCTGGAAATACATGGGTGAGGATGCAGAACCGCAACTCATTGATATTAAGGTTCGCGTTTGGAGACAGGCGGGACCTAAAGCACAAGGTCATTTTGAGACGTATGACCTGAAGCACGTCTTCCAAGGTGCTTCGTTCTTGGAGATGATCGATATTCTCAACGAGCAACTCGTTGCAGAGCACAAAGACCCCGTTACCTACGATCACGACTGCCGTGAGGGTATCTGCGGTATGTGCTCGATGTACGTCAACGGTCACCCGCACGGACCTGACAGCGCCATCACGACCTGCCAGCTTCACATGCGTAAGTTCAAAGACGGCGAGACCATCACCGTAGAGCCGTGGCGTAGCCGTGCGTTCCCTGTAATCAAGGACTTGATGGTAGATCGCGGTGCGTACGACAAGATCATGCAGGCAGGTGGCTTCGTGAGTGTCAACACCGGTGGTGTACCTGATGCGAACGCTATTCCTATTCCGAAGCCCGTAGCCGACGAAGCCATGGACGCTGCCAGCTGTATCGGTTGCGGTGCTTGTGCTGCGGCTTGTAAGAATGGTTCGGCTATGCTCTTCGTTTCCGCAAAGGTTTCGCAACTTGCTCTTCTGCCGCAAGGTAAGATCGAGGCTGCGGCGCGTGCGAAAGCGATGGTGGCTAAGATGGACGAACTCGGATTCGGTAACTGTACCAACACCGGCGCCTGTGCCGCTGAGTGCCCGAAATCTGTCAGCCTTGCTAACATCGCTCGCCTGAACCGCGAGTTCCTCTGCGCTAAATTCAAAGATTGATGAAACGTCATCTGTTGATATGGTTTGGTTTGGCGGCTGCACTTATTGTGCAAGCCGCCTTGCCTGCCGTACCGGATCTGGGTAATGCCCGTGTGGTGGTTTTGGCGAATAACCTGCAGAACTACTATATCAACTATGCAGAGTCCAGTCGACCGTCGTATAACGACGACGAGGGGCTTGCTATTAAGACCCAACGCATTGTGGATATGATGGTTGCTTCCGGCGCGGATATATTCGCTTTTTGTGAAGTGGAGGCCAAACCTGTCTCGCTGCAACATCTGGTTGATGCGATAAACGATCAGTTGGGAGGTGAGTATTTTGCATGGGTTACTGACGGCATTAATGTGGCTACCGATAGTTACGACAATGCGATCAAAGCAGGCTTTGTTTATCGGAAAGCCACGGTAGAACCCTATGGATCCAATTATGCAACCACGACAACGGCGTATTACAAAAATGTGATGCGCATTCAAGCATGGACAGAGATATCTACCGGTGAGCGTTTTACGCTTTCGATGAACCACTTTAAGGCAATGTCCGATGATGCTGCCAAAGCACAACGTGTAAAGAATGCCAGTTGGCTGATAAACGGATTGAGAGGCTCGCTCAAAGTGAAAGACCCTGACATTCTTGTTATGGGGGATTTCAACGCGCAGATGGATGAAGATTGCATGTCTGTCATCCTTAATGCCGGGTATGAAGAGCAATTACTTCGTTATGATTCCCTTTCATACTCCTATCTTTATAGAGGAACAAGGGAATTGATCGACCATGCCTTTGCTAATAGTTCGATGGCAGAACAGATCACCAAAGCCGTAGTATGGCATACTAATACTTCGCAGTCGACCAGTTATCGTTATTCGGATCACGATGCTGTAATGGTAGGTTTGCGTTTAGGAGATGATCCCGGAGAAGGTGTAGATGTAATAGATGTGACCGAGCCTGCACAAAAAATACTCCGCAACGGAAGGATTGTTATTATCCGCAGCGGAGTAGAATATACGATTACGGGTCAGCGCGTTTATTAATCTATGTGCGCGCCTAAAATACTATAGGTCTTTCCGTCACGAAAGATCAGCACTTGACCATTGCGCAGTACTTTATGTGCTGCGCTTTGTTTTTCTATGCGATCCATTCCTGTCGGACTCGGATATGCCAGTTTGATGCCGTAAATGTTAATACCGCTATTGGCAGAGTAGAGATAGATGCGAGTGGCAGAACCGGTGTAAGAGTATGTCTTTGCTGCGAGGGAGGTGCCGGCCGTTAGAGTGGATGCGATATTACAGAATGAACCCGTTGCGATATTTAGTGTGCGCTCCTCCGTACTCTTGGCGCTCATTAGATAAATTGTTACCGTGCAATTTCCTGTTACATTGAACCATAAATGACGGGAGTTGTTAGCACCGGTACCATTTAGCTTGAGACGATGAGTGAATTGAATAGTATCCAGCGTTTGGGAATTGGCTTCAATCGTTACCGCTTTGTCGGATGTAGCTACAATATGCAGATTCCTTACTGTGGTTTCGGACGTAATAGTACCTAAGTTTTTGAAATCATCATCGGAGATGTTCCACCAATCGGAGACTACCGGCGGATCAACAGGAGGCACTTCTCCGTCGCACGATGAAGATACTTCGCCGCTGTTGGTGACGGTTAAGGTGGCACCGGCGCCGCAAGTGCTATTCGTTACATAGTTCTTCGCGTCTGCGGCACTTAACTGATCGTACGTGTAGGAAGGAGCAGAAACATTGCCGGAATTAGAGGGTAAGTTACCGGTGCAGTTGACGAACGTGCACAGGTTCGTGTTGCCCCCGTACGAATCGCTCCAGATCTTCGAAGGGCTATTCGCCTTGCCCGAAAATGTGCAACCCTCGAAATAACACTTGGCATTCTGCGGACCCACGTAGTAATCCGCTACGGAACTGTTCCAGTAGCAGTTTAGAAAATGCAACTCGCAGTTCCTGCAACGCGTCATCCGCTGTTTGCAGCCTTCGTCCCACCAGCAGAACGCGTACGTGATATTATACGTCCCATCGCTCGGCTTGTCGCTCGCACTCGAGCCCACCAGATTAGAGAAACGGTGATCATCCGTATGATCCGGGTTCGTGTCACCGGAATCTCGAGGACGGGGAGCTTTCAGGTAGCGGAAACGACACCACGAGACCGTGATATTGTCTGATGTGTTGTTGATGTCAAAATTACCGTCACAACCGTCCTGAAAATCGCAATGATCCACCCATATGTTCTGAGACGCACTAACCGTCAGGTTGTCCTTACCGTCGCAATCAAAAGCTCCAGGACCTTCAAAAGTCAGGTTACGCAGGATGATATTCGAACTCCCGTTTTTGATTGACAGAATACCTGATCCGCTCTGCGTCTGGTTGGTACTAATCAGTTTCTTGCCCGGCAACGCCATCAGGGTGATATGGTTCTTCCCTTCAATACTGATTTGCCCGCTGACCGTGATATCTGCGGTGATGATGATGACTTTGTTGTTCTTGAGCGCACTCTTCAGCTCGCTCTCGCTACTGACTAATGTCGGTGTCGCGCTACCTCCGCCGGTCACGTTCGTCCCCGCGTAACCCCAGGATGTCCCCGAGCAGTATTCCACTGCCTTCACGGACACCACTGTCCATACCAGACTTAAAATGACTAATACTTTTTTCATAACGGATCTATTTTTATTCGCCAAGTTTGGCTAATGCTTTTTCTTCTTTTTCGGTCATTTGGATTTTCGTCTCGGGCGTCTTATCTCCTTGCCCGGTGAGGTGAAGGACTCCGTGGATCAAGATACGATGGAGTTCGTGCTCAAAGGTCGTGTTCACCATCTCTGCGTTGGAACGGACAGTATCGAGGGAGATGAAGATATCGCCGTTGAGTGTCGAGGCTGTGGAGTAGTCAAAGGTGATGACGTCGGTGTAGTAATCGTGGCCGAGGAACTCGCGATTCACGGCTAATTCCCGCTCATCGGAGCAGAAGATATAATTGATATTGCCCACACTAAAGCCATAGTCTGCCGCTACGGCACGAATCCAACGCGTCACACGGCGCTCATCCAGCGCCGGCATCTCTATACTATCCGCAATGTATTTAACCATGATAATAACCTACTAATAACCTACTAATCACCTACTAATCACCTACTAATCACCTACTAATCACCTACTAATATCCTACTACTCATCCGAAGAAGATAGGCGCAATGGCGAAGGCTGCTATGGCGCCGGCGAGGTCGGCGAGTAAGCAGCATGCTACCGCGTGTCCTGTATCTTTGATATTTACGCTGCCGAAATAGACGGCGAGAACGTAGAAGGTGGTGTCTGTGGTTCCCTGGAGGATGCAGCAGAGTCGTCCGACGAGGCTGTCTGCACCATAATTGGTCATCGCTTCGAGCATCAGTCCTCGTGCGCCGCTACCGCTAAGCGGTTTCATGAGTGCTGTAGGAACGGCTCCGGCGAGATCCGGGTTGATGCCGCATGCCGCAAAACACCATGCGATCCCTTGTTCGAGCAGTCCCATCGCTCCGGATGCGCGGAACATGCCGACTGCTACGAGGATAGCGATAAGGTAGGGAATGATGCCTATGGCGGTCTGGAATCCGCCTTTGGCGCCGTCGATAAAGGCATCATAGACGTTGATCTTCTTTGCCATGGCTTGTATGACAAACCAGCATATGACGCCGAGTAAGAGGATGGCTGCGATTGCTGCCGAAACGACGGATAAGGTGTTCGGATTCAGTTTGGTAGCTCCCCAAACGAGCAAACCGACGAGTGCGGTCAGGCCGATAAGTGTACTTAAGACGACGGGATCTTTGAGGCGGATCTTCTGCGCTATGCAAACGCAGATGAGTCCGACCAGCGTCGCTACGTAGGTGGCAATCAGGATGGGAAGGAAGACATCTGCGGGGTTGGCGGCGCCGAGTTGGGCGCGATAGGCCATGATTGTCGTTGGGATAAGCGTCAGTCCGGAAGCTCCAAGCACGACGAACATGATCATCGCGTTGGAAGCTTTGGCCTTGTTCGTGTTCAATTCCTGTAACTCACCCATGGCTTTAAGTCCCATCGGTGTAGCGGCGTTGTCAAGCCCCAGCATGTTCGCCGCGAAATTCATCAGCATGGAGCCATAAACCGGATGTCCTTTCGGGATCTCCGGGAAGATACGGCTGAAGAAGGGATTGATGGCTTTGCCAAGCGTGTTGACAGCCCCTGCTTTCTCGCCGATTTTCATGATTCCCATCCACAACGCCAGTACACCGGTTAGACCGAGCGAGAGTTCAAAACCCGTTTTGGCGCTATCAAAAGTGGAATTGAGAATCGCAGAGAAGATATCTACGTTTCCGTAACAAATTGCTTGTACCAAGCCCATTAAGACGGCTATCAAAATGAGCGAAATCCAAATATAATTCAAAATCATGCGACAAAAGTACACTTTTTTTTGCATATATGCAAATTTTTTAGTAATTTTGCACGATAAATGGCAAATAGTAGTAGTTTCCATAGGGTTTGGGCGTTTCTGAAGCATTTCTTTACGTCTTGGAATACGACCGGTGAAGGGATTCATTCGCCGTACTTGTTTGAGTTGGTGCGATTTATTCTGAGGGATGAGAATGCCTATTACTGTTTTGCGGATATCGAGCGCAGAAGAGAGATGCTTTTGGCTCGTGAGGATACCCTCGATGTTGTCGATTACGGCTCGCAGGGTGCGCCGGAAGGGAAGCATATGCAACGCCGAGTGTGTGATATGGCGAAGACGCACCTGGAGAGTAAGCAGGTGGGACAGGCTTTGTTCCGGTTGGTGAACTGGATCGGCGAACACGAGAAACGTCCGCTGGAGATATTGGAGTTGGGTACGTCGTTGGGCGTAACAACGGCTTATCTGGCGGCTGCAGACAGCAGGAACCGCGTGATAACGATGGAAGGAAGCGGGGAAGTGTTGCGTATGGCGCAAGGCGTATGGCGAGCGTTGCGGTTGGAGAATATTGAGTGGGTAGAAGGGAACATAGATGACACCTTGTATAAACGCGCGCGTGAACGCATCGATGTGGCGTATGTGGATGCGAATCATACCTATGAAGCGACGATGCGGTACGTGGATTTTCTGCTGCCAAGAATGCCGGAAAAAGGTGTTCTGGTGTTGGATGATATCCATTACTCGGAGGAAATGGAGCGTGCTTGGGACGAACTGAAATGTGATGCACGGGTGACGACCAGCATGGATCTGTATCATGTGGGACTGCTGTTTGTGGATTCCCATTATTTGAAGCGACATTATAAAATACGATTATGATTTATACCAAGACAGGCGACAAAGGAGAGACCTCGTTGGCTAACGGTCAGCGTGTAGCGAAAACGGATGTGCGTATCGAGGCGTACGGTACGGTTGATGAGCTGAACAGTTGGATAGGACTGCTGCGCGTGGCGGCGAGCGATGTGCAGGCAGAGTTGGAATGGATCCAGAACAAGCTCTTTAACTTGGGCGCGGAGTTGAGTGAAGCTCCGGGAGAATGGATCGTAGAGGCGGATGTGAAGCAGCTGGAAGCGTGGATAGATGCGATGCAGGCAGTCGTCCCGAAGCAGCATGCGTTTCTGTTACCGGCCGGAAACGAAGGTGTGAGTCGTAGCCATGTATGCCGCACTATCTGCCGCCGCGCAGAGCGTAGAATGATCGAGGCAAAGGCGAGTGCTGTGTCGTTACAATTCGTGAATAGGCTGAGTGATTATTTGTTTGTTTTGGCGCGATTCATTGCTTATAGGGCGGGAGAAGATGAAATTGTGTGGAAAAAAATAACAAAAATGTGTAAAATTTGACGAAAATGTAATTGAAGTGCCAAAAAATGACGAAAATTGTAAAATAATGACAGAATTATTTGCACAAATCGGAGATTTTTACTACTTTTGCACGCTTTTTTGATTTTACACGCATAATAACACGTATGTATTGGACATTAGAATTGGCATCGAGATTAGATGACGCGCCGTGGCCGGCGACGAAAGATGAGTTGTTGGACTATGCCAACAGAGAGGGGTTGCCTCTTGAGGTAATTGAGAACTTGCAGGAATTGGAAGGAGATGACGAGGAACAGTACGAGAGCATATTGGATATCTGGCCTGATTTCCCGACCAATGATGATGATTTCCTTTATAACGAGGAGGAGTATTGATAGATTTGTGAAACGAATTGTTATTGTCCTGTTTGGTCTTTTGACCGTTGTAACTGCGAGTGCGCAGTTTGACCCGCAAATGGGGCAATATATGTACTTGCCGACAGCATATAATCCGGCGGCTGTAGGAGAAGGGGGATTGATGAAGGTAGCGGGAATGCACCGCATGCAGTATGTGGACATTAAGAACGCACCGATGAGTACCTGGTTTAGTTTTAGTTCTCCTTTTGTAATAGGCAAGACGAGTCATGGTGCGGGAATACGATTTTTGAATGATCGATTTGGATTGTTTACGACGCAATCGTTGTATGCTCAGTATGCATATCGCCAGAAATTAGGAAAAGGGTATTTGTGTGTGGGTGTTGATTTGGGTTTTGTGAATGTGGGGTTTAAAGGCGATTCGGTGAATTTGAGTCAGATGGGCGATGAGTATCACGAGGCGAATGACGATGCGATACCGACGGGAAGCAAATCGGGAATGAAGTTCGATATGGGCTTGGGAGTGTATTACAGTACGCCGGTTTGGTGGGTCGGAGCAAGTTACAGTCATTTGACGCGACCGGGTGTTGACTGGAGTGACGGAACGAGCGGTGTAGAGCAGATAGTGACTTTGGTGGGAACGATGTATGTGACGGGCGGATATCATTTTCGATTGAAGAACTACCGAGAATGGGTGTTGACGCCGAGTGTGATGGTGATGAGTGATTTTAAGAGTTGGGACGTAAACTTGACACTGATGTGCGATTACAAAGACCGGTACCGGTGGGGACTCGGATATCGTATATTAGGAAGTGTGAATATATTGTTAGGCATCGATATAATCTCCGGCTTGCAGTTGGGTTACAGTTGTGAACTGCCGACGAACAAGTTACTATTGGAGAGTTATGGAAGCCACGAGATATACCTGGCGTACGGATTTGATATCCTGAAGCCGAAAAGAACGAATAAATATAAATCAATTAGATACTTGTAAGTATGAAAATCAGTAAGATTTTGCCATTGATCGCGTTAGCGTTTGTAGTGGCTAGTTGCAACAAACCGGCTGGAGAGCTCGTGGGAGCGTACAAGTCGACCAATTTTAAGGAGGCAAATCCTTATGGTATGTTGTTTATCAAGAAAGGTAGTTTTATGATGGGTGCGAACACGCAATCCGCTGTATTTGAGCAGCCGGATAACGTGATTATGGTTACCGTGGATGCGTTCTGGATGGACGAGACGGAGATCACCAATAACGAGTACCATCAATTCGTAAACTGGGTACGTGACTCGATCGCGCTGACGAACTTGATCGCAGCAGGTATGACGGATTATGCTATCCAGCCGAAGGATGAGGACTTCGATGAGGAGAATTTCCGCATCAACTGGAGTAAGAAGATTCCTTGGAAGAGCAAAGAGGAGGATGTCGTCGACGCTTTGTCTTCGATGTACTACTCGGATGGTCGTTTCAATACGAACAACCTGCACTACCGTTACAACTGGGTGAACATGGACGAGGCCCTGCCGCAACGTAATAAATTCGACGTGGCAACGAGTACTTATCCTCCCGGAGCTACGGCACGTGTAGATACGTTCTGGGTAAACGCCAATAACGAGATCAAGGACTCGACGATCATCCGTCCGCTGCGTGAGCCGAAAGACCTGTTGACCGAGAAGATCATCAGTATCTATCCGGATACGCTGGTATGGGCGCGTGACTTCCAGTTCTCGTACAACGATCCGTTGCTGCACATGTACTTCAAGCACCCGGGATATGCAGAGTATCCGGTGGTTGGTGTTACGTGGGAGCAGGCGCATGCGTTCTGTAACTGGCGTACGAAACTGTTCAATATGAACTCGTCGATTGAGGTGAACGAGTACCGTCTGCCGACGGAGGCTCAATGGGAGTATGCTGCTCGTGGCGGTCGTAAGATGGCGATGTATCCTTGGGGTAGTAACTACGCTCGTGACGGCAAGGGTTGCTTCTTTGCTAACTTCAAGCCGTACCGTGGTGCATACAACGATGATACGGGAACGACGACGATGAAGGTGGCTCAGTTCCGTCCGAATGATTTCGGTTTGTTCGATATGGCAGGTAACGTATCGGAGTGGACGAACTCTGCATATCAGCCGGCGGCTAACACGCATATTCATGACTTGAATCCGGACTACAGTTATATGGCTCGTAAGGCCGATCCGGACATCTTGAAGCGCAAAGTTGTCAAGGGTGGTAGCTGGAAGGATATCAGTTACTTCATGCAGTGCGGCGTACGTACTTACGAGTATCAATACGAGAGCCGTCCGTACATCGGCTTCCGTTGCGTCCGCGCGTACATAGGCGAATAAACCTTATATTATAAAGTATATAAATTTTAAAACAAGCAATAGAATTATGGCTACAGAAAAAGCAAACCAAGGTTTTGGTGCAAGATTCTTCCATTGGTATGAGTCCTATGATGGAAAGAACGTCGTAAACATTATTTATTCGGCAGGTGCATCGGTCGTTATTATCGGTGCGTTGTTTAAGATTTTGCACTGGCCTGGTGCAAGTCAGGTGCTTATGATCGGTATGTTTACCGAGGCATTCCTGTTCTTGATCGGTACGTTGGAGCATCCGCATCCGGAGTTCCACTGGGAGAACGTTTTCCCGCAATTGTTGGAGTATGGAACGAAGCCTGAGTTGTTGGAAGAGAAATCCAAACAACCGCGTCCTACGTTGTTGGGCGCAGGCGTAGCCGGTGCACCGGCTGTTGCAGCCAGCGGCGTTGCAGCTCCGGGCGCAGCAGAACCGTCTGCAAAGGCTCCGGGCTTGAAGGATGAGGACTTCAAAGCATTGAAAGAAGGTATTGGTGAGTTGGCTAAGACCGCTACGCAGTTTGCTGAGTTGGGTAAGGTAGCTCAGAGTGGTGTTAAGTTGAACGAGAAACTGGCTGCTGCAGAGGCTGCAACGACTGAATATGCATCTAAGTTGGCTAACGTAGGTATCGCTACCGATAACTTGTCGCAGGCTACCCAAGGTTTGTCCGGTGCATATGCTCAGATTGGTGCTGACATGAAGAGTGTAGCAGAAGAGACGAAGGCTTATAAGGCAGGTGTTGAGCAGGTTGGCAAGAATATTGCTTCGTTGAACTCCGTTTATGAGTTGCAGTTGCAATCGGTTAAAGCTCAGACAGAGGCTCAGAAGAGCGCAGCAGCCGCTGCAAAAGAGGCAGCAGATGCTCAGGTGGCTTTCGCTAACGGTGCAAAACAACTGCAGAAGCAAGTAGCTGATCTGAATAGCATCTACGGTAGCATGTTGAATGCATTGGCATGATGCATAACGAATTGTAAAACAGTTAATTAGAACAAAACTAAAACACTTCAGCAATGGGTGGAGCAAAAAACTGTCCGGAAACCCCGAGACAAAAGATGATAGGTATGATGTACTTGGTGCTCACCGCCATGTTGGCGTTGAACGTAAGTACGGATATCCTCAACGGTTTTACGTTGGTGGATAACAGTCTGCACTCCTCTATCGCTGCATCGGATACACGTAACGCGAAACTCTATAACGATTTCAAGGCTGCTAACGCAGACAACCCGGAGAAGACGCAAGAGTGGTTCGATAAGGCATTGGAAGTCCAGAAGCGTGCAGATTCGCTCTTCAATTACATTCAGGATTTCAAGGAGCACATCGCTATTTTGGCTGACGGTCAGAAGACGGTAGATGAATGGAAAGCTCAAGGTATTGATCCGACGATGCATATTGAAGGAAACTCGAACCTGGATGTAACCGGTCAATACGCGATTGTACAAGGTAACGGTCTGAAACTGAAAGAGATCGTAGCGTACTATCGTGACTATGCAGCCGGTTTGGCAGAGCAAGACGCTGAGTTGCGTAACTCGATTCAGCAGAACCTGGCTACAGAGCGCGGTTACAATGCGCATGAGAAAGACTCGTGCGACTGGGAAGTCGCTATTTTCGACGGTATGCCTGTAGGTGCTTCGATCACTATTTTGACGAAGATGCAGAACGATGTTCGTTCGACGGAGAGTCAGTTGATTCAGTACTTGATGGATCGTACGGACGCAGGTGACCTGCGTGTGAATAAACTGAACGCGTACGTGATCCCGAACTCGAACTATGTGATTCGTGGCGGTAAGTATACGGCACAGATTATCTTGGCAGCAGTGGACTCGACGCAACGTCCGGAGTACTATGTAGAAGGTCAGCGTTTGAACGATCAGGGTATCTATGAAGTAGCTGCTTCTGGTACCGGTTTGAAGAAATATTCCGGTTGGATTTCCTTCCAGAACCCTTCTTCCGGCGAGATGGAGCAACTGCCGTTCTCGAGCGAGTATAGCGTCGGTGAGCCGGCTGTAACGATCTCGAATACCGACCTGAACATTATGTATCGCGGATATGACAATAAGTTCTCTATCTCGGTACCGGGTGTGGCTAATGACAAGGTAAAAGTGAGTGTCAGTGGTGCAGCTGTTCGTCAGCAAGGTGGTCTGTGGATCATCAAGCCGGGTGACGGATCGAAGAGTGTATCGATCTCTGTATCGGCTGAGTTAGACGGTCGTATGCAACCGATGGGAAGCAGGGAATACCGTGTAAAGGCGCTGCCGAAACCGGGTGCTTACTTCAAATCGGGTGAGAACGAGTACAACGGTGAGAAACCAATTCCTCGTAGCGTATTGTTGAACCCGAATTCGACGGTAATCGCTTCCTATGGTCCGGAAGGTTTGTTGGATCTTCCTTTCCAGATCGTCGGTTTCCGTGCAGATATCAACGGTGTGCTGATGGAGTCGAAGAGCAACAAGTTCACCAAAGAACAGATGGATCGTATGGGCAAACTTAAGCCGGGTAACTCCGTCATTCTGAAGGATATCCGTGCGAAAGGTCCGGACGGTAAAGTTGTACCGCTGTCTCCGATTCCTTTAACTCTGAATTAAAAGACAAGACTATGATAAAGAAAATTAGTATTATCGCATGCTTGATGTTTGGCGTTATCACCGCTCAGGCACAGCATAAAGTTATCTCGTTCTTCGATGAGATGGGTAGCGCGCGTATCCAAACGGAGGAGTTCTCGCAGGCTCACGATACGATTGTGATGGTCGATCACCGTATTGATGACGTGATTTGGGCTCGCTATGTCTATCGTATCATCGATATGCGTTACAAGCAGAACTATCAGCTCTACTTCCCGACGAAGTCGGACGATGCGGACTATCGTAACCTGTTCAAGGTGATTGCGGATGCTGTAGTAGACGGTCTGCCTATCTACGAGAAGAACATGGAGACTATCAAACCGGACTTCAAACAGGAGCCGATCGGCAAAGCTACGATTCCTACGATGTTCATGGTAGATGACCCGTTGACTGACTATTCGGATGACCCGTCTCACTATGATATCTCTGAGTCAGACGCTATGTTGATTCACTACGATAGTATCGCGGATGAGTTGTCCGGCCACTTCTATCGTTTTGAGCCGATCGTGAAGAACCAGTTGAAGTACTTGATCCAAGAGGTTGTTTTCTTCGACAAGCACACGTCCCGTCTGCACACGAAGATCATGGCTATCGCGCCGCTTCAGTCGGATAAGATCATGACCCGTGACAGCTCGAACGTCATGGCATCGCTGCGTGAGTCGATTATGTTCTGGATTCCGTTCGATCAACTGCGTCCGTACATGGCTATGCAGTACGCTATTCCTAACCGCAACGAGGTTAAGCGTGTGACGTTTGACGAGTTCTTCCAGAAACGTCTGTTCACTTCGTATATCGTAGGTGAGGGTAACATGTACAACCGTTGGATTCCTGACTACGCAACCAAAGAAGAGGACGTCAAGAAAGAGCAAGCACGTATTGCTACGGAGTTGCTTAACTTCGAGCAGGATCTCTGGGAGTATTGATGCGTAAACATCGGTTTCGTAATTCCTATGTGACATCGGCCATCAGCGTTTCGTTGGTGCTGTGTCTGATCGGGTTGGAGGGCATTTTATTGCTCTCCGCCGATTCTCTTATTACGCGCATGCGCGAGAACATCACGATGACGGCCGTGCTGTCATCGGATGCGGATAGTACGCAGTGTGCCCGTCTGGAGACGATCTTGTCCTCCGGCAACCAATGCAGCAGTTTTAACTATGTCTCTGCGCAGCAGGCTTTAGAGGAGCATATCCGTTCGTTAGGCGAGGATCCCAGTACGTTCTTAGGCTATAATCCGCTGTCGGCAAGTTATGAGATCCATCCGACGGATGTGTACAGTGATCCGGATAGTCTGGAGGTGATAGCGGCTCAGTTGGAGTCCTTGCCCTATGTGACAGAGGTGCTCTACCCGCGCGACTTAGCGGATCTGATGAGCAGTAACGTACAGGATTTCTCTTTGATCTTGTTGGCTGTGGCTTTGGCTTTATTGTTGGTGTCGTTGGTACTGATTGTCAATACGATTCGTTTGCAGATATACGCCAAGCGTTTTATCATCAATACGATGACTTTGGTGGGCGCTACATCTTGGGTGACGCGTCGTCCGTTTGTGCTGCGTAACATGCTGATGGGCTTGATATCCGGCATCGTGGCGTTGGCGGTATTGAGCGGCGTGGTCTATTATGTGGATTTCAAGATGGGTGTACTACTTTTCCCGCTTACGTGGCAGAATATTGCATTCGTTTCCGTGCTGGTGCTCGCTTCCGGCTTGTTGATCACGCTTTTTGCTTCGCTGATTGCTACCGGCAAGTATATTCGCATGGATAATAATTCGTTATACGAGATATGAAACATACATTACCCAAACTCAATCTCATCCTTATTGCTGTCTCCGTTGTTATCATCGTGATCGGTTTCGCGTTGATGACCGGTGAACCGTCGGGTGAGGTGTATAATCCGGATATCTTCTCCTTCCGCCGTATCACGGTGGGACCGATGATTGCATTGTTCGGATTCGTGTTCATGCTTTTCGCAATCTTATTCCGCGGTAAGAAGAAATGAGTTGGTTCGAGGCGCTGATATTAGGTATCGTGCAGGGACTGACGGAGTTTCTTCCAGTCTCGTCGTCCGGTCATTTGGAGATCGGGCAGGCTCTGTTGGGCACGAGTGGAGAGGAGAATCTGACCTTTGCTATCATCGTGCATGCCGCGACGGTCTTATCGACCTTGGTGGTGTTATGGCATGAGGTAGCGCAACTGTTCAAGGGCACGTTCACCACGCTTCAATGGAACGCAGAGAAGGACTATGTAGCGAAGATCCTGGTGTCGATGATACCGGTGTTCATCGTCGGTATGTTCTTCAAAGATCAAGTGGAGGCTTTCTTCGGCAACGGTTTGCTGTTAGTGGGTATCTGCTTGTTGATCACGGCGGCATTGTTGGCGCTTAGCGAGTGGTTGCAGAAGAAGCGTCAGAGTACCGGACACGAGGTGACGTACAAGGATGCGTTCATCATCGGTATAGCACAAGCTTGCGCTGTACTGCCGGGTCTAAGCCGTTCGGGAACGACTATCGCTACCGGATTGCTCTGCGGCGTAAAGAAAGAGAGTGTAGCGCAGTTCTCCTTCCTGATGGTACTGATACCGATCTTAGGCGAGGCATTTCTGGACCTGCTTAAGTTGCTGAAGGGCGAGCTGGTGAGTGACTTAGGTCTGCTGCCGGCTATTGTCGGTTTTGTAGCTGCTTTTGCTACGGGTTGTTTCGCCTGCCGTTTCATGATAGAGATCGTGCGCCGTCAGCGCTTAGTGTGGTTCGCCCTCTATTGCGCCGTAGTAGGAACAGTAACGATTATTGCAACCGTTTGCTGAGATGTGGGATTTTGAAGCGGGGGAGATACTGGCGTTTGACAAACCGCTGCGTTGGACGTCCTTTGATTTGGTGGCAAAGGTTCGGTGGAACTTATGCCGTAAGTTAGGCACCAAGAAACTGAAAGTGGGGCATACGGGCACCTTAGACCCCTTGGCCACCGGTGTGGTAATCATCTGTACGGGTAAGAAGACCAAGTTGATCGACCAACTCCAATACGATGTGAAGGAGTATATTGCCACGTTGCAGTTGGGTGCCACAACGCCGAGTTATGACTTGGAGAAAGAAATCGATGCTACCTATCCGACAGCGCATATAACGCGCGAACTGATTGATAAGACGATTCCTGAGTTTCTGGGCGAACAATGGCAAGTGCCACCGATGTTCTCCGCTGTTCAGATCAACGGAAAGCGTGCCTACCAGTTGGCCCGAAAAGGCGAGTCGGTGGAACTCAAACCCAAACTGCTGGTGATTGATGAGATCGAGGTACTGGCGTTTGATGAAGCGAAGATGCAACTGACCATCCGCGTGGTATGCTCCAAAGGAACATATATCCGCGCACTGGCAAGAGATATCGGTCAGAAACTAAACTCCGGGGCACATCTGATCGCCCTCCGCCGCACAAGAGTCGGCAACACGAGCGTAGAAGACTGCTACACGATAGAACAATTTTTAGACGAATTGACCAAATACGATTATGTACAAATCCAATGATATGAGACTCTGTCAGTTTAAGTTTAGACTGCCGGAGGAGTTGATTGCCCAATACCCTGCGCCGTATCGCGACGAGGCTCGTCTGATGGTGCTGCATCGTAAATCCGGTGAGATAGAGCATAAGCAAATGCCGGAGTTGGTGAACTATTTTGACGAGGGCGATCTGTTTGTTTTCAATGATACGAAGGTATTCCCTGCACGTCTGTGGGGACATAAAGAGAAGACGAATGCCTTGATTGAGGTGTTCTTGCTGCGTGAGTTGAACCACCGTACGCGTTATTGGGACGTGTTGGTGGATCCGGCGCGTAAGATCCGTATCGGCAATAAGATCACGTTCGAGGACGATCCGTCTATCGTGGCTGAGGTGATTGATAACACCACCAGCCGCGGTCGTACGTTCCGTTTCCTGACGGACTATGACAACGAGGAGTTCGTGCCGCGTCTCTATGCGCTCGGAAGCGCTCCGCTGCCGAAATATATCAAGCGCCCGATGGACGCTGAGACGATGCAGCAGTATGTGGAGATCTTCCACGACCAACCTGTCCGCGAGATGGATACCGAGCGTTATCAGACCATCTTTGCTGATAAAATAGGTGCTGTAGCCGCTCCGGCTGCCGGTTTGCATTTCTCCAAGCAACTGCTCAAACGCATGGAGATTCATGGCATTGAGACGACCTTTATTACCAGCCATATATCGTTGGGTATCTTCAAGGATATCGATGTAGAGGACTTGACGAAGAACAAGATGGAGTCGGAGCAGATCATCCTTCCGGAGTCTATGACGAATGCGGTGAACAAAGCGCATGAGGAACAGAGACGTATCTGCGCCGTCGGAACGGAGGTGATGCGGGCCATGGAGCATGTAGCCGGAACCAACGGTTTGCTCAAACCGTATGACGGTTGGACGAACAAGTTCATCTTCCCGCCGTATGACTTCTCGGTGGCGAACAGCTTCTTCGTGAACTTCTACATGCCCCAGTCGAGTCAGATGCTGATGGTAGCCGCTTTCGCAGGCTTTGAAGAGACGATGCATGCGTACGAGGTGGCCGTGGAAGAAGGATATCATTTCGGAGATTATGGCGATGCGATGTTAATTGTCGATTGATGAATGTACGAATAGATCCATCTTGGCAGCGCGTTTTGCAGACGGAGTTTGACAAACCGTATTTCGAACTCCTCACCTCGTATGTGCGCCAACAATATCAGACCCGTCGGTGCTTTCCTCCGGCAGGTCTGATTTTTAATGCCTTTGACTCCTGCCCGTTTGATAAGGTGCGCGTTGTGATCATTGGTCAAGACCCGTATCACGAGGACGGTCAGGCCATGGGACTCAGTTTCTCTGTGCCGGAGGGCGTACAGATTCCGCCTTCGCTGATGAATATCTACAAGGAGATCCACCGCGATTTAGGAACACCTGTCCCGCAGAGCGGAGACTTACGCCGTTGGGCGGAGCAAGGGGTGCTGCTGCTCAATGCGACGCTGACCGTTGAGGCGCATAGAGCCGGAAGCCATCAGGGCAAAGGATGGGAAGAACTGACGGACGCGGCGATCGCGGCGCTCAATAAAGAACGCGAGCATCTGGTCTTCATGCTCTGGGGCTCGTATGCCCAACGCAAAGGGCAGTTTATCGATCGCCGCAAACATCTTGTGTTGCAAACTTCGCACCCGTCCCCGTTGTCCGTCTATCGCGGATTTGACGGCTGCGGACATTTCAGCGCGGCGAATAACTATTTGATCAAAAACGGCTTGGAGCCGATACAATGGTGATATGAAAAAGCTACTTCTTATCGATGCGTATGCAATGATTTTTCGTGCGTACTATGCGTTTATCCGTGTACCGCGCATGAATAGTAAAGGCGAGAACACCTCGGCTATCTTCGGTTTCTGCGTGACCTTGGAGGACTTGATCCGTAAGATCAATCCGACGCATCTGGGAGTGGCTTTTGACCCTGCCGGCGGTACGTTCCGTCACGAGGCGTACGAGCAGTACAAAGCGCAACGGCCGGAGACACCGGAGGACATCCGCAAAGCCGTGCCGGTCATCAAACAGATCCTCGAGGCGATGAATATACCCGTGCTGGAAGTGCCGGGTTTTGAGGCGGATGATGTCATCGGTACGCTCTCCGTCAAAGGTGAACAAGCCGGCTATGAGGTCTATATGGCGACGCCCGATAAGGATTACGGTCAATTGGTCTCCGAGCATGTGTTCATGTATCGCCCGCGGCATACGGGAGGTTTTGAACTGATGGGTCCCAAGGAGGTGTGCGCTAAATACGGACTGCAACGCAAGGAACAGGTCATCGACCTGTTGGGATTGATGGGCGATGCGTCGGATAATATCCCCGGTTGCAAAGGAGTAGGGGAGAAGACCGCGGTGGCTTTGTTGGAGCAGTTTGGCTCTATCGATAACATGCTTGCCCATACGGATGAGATCAAAGGGGCGCTCCGCACGAAAGTGGAGACACAGGTGGAAGAGATTAAGTTCTCGCGTTTTCTGGCTACTATCCGCACGGATGTGCCTATTGCTTTGGACGAGGCGTTGCTGGCGAAGAAAGAACCAAACCTCGATGCCCTCACTGCCATCTATAGAGACTTGGAGTTCAATACCCTGCTGCGCAAACTGCCGCAGAGCACGCCGAATAATCCGATTGTTGCAAATACCCCTGTTCCTCCGAAGAAATCCAAACCGGCAGATCCTGCGCAACTCGATCTCTTCGCAGAACCTGAAGAGCAACCCGCAACCGGTAACCCTTCCCCTGTAACCCATGACACCATCGAGGCGCGATTGTGTCAGTATCTGCTCAATCCGGAGGTGGCGTTCAACCCCAATAAAGAACCGGATTTTGCGGCACTGAAGGCGGATGCCGATCTATGGAACCTGTATAACGAAGTGGAGCTGCCCTTGGTGCCGGTACTGCGTGAGATGGAGGCAGCCGGCGTGCGGATTGACGTAGCCAAACTCAAACAGGCAGAAACCGCCCTTACGGAGGAACTCAATGCCCTGGAGCAACGTATCTATGCCTTGGCCGGAGAACCCTTTAATATCAATAGTCCGCGGCAGGTTGGCGAACTTCTGTTCGAGAAACTGCACTTGGACGCGAAGGCGAAGAAGTCCAAAACCGGTCAGTACTCTACCTCCGAAGAGGTGCTGGTGGCACTCAAAGAGAAGCACGAGATAGTAGGACTTATCTTGGACTACCGCGAACTGAAAAAACTGATCTCAACGTATATAGCAACGCTGCCGAGTTATATCGCGACGGACGGGAAGATCCACACGACCTACAACCAGACCGTCACGGCGACGGGGCGACTCAGTAGTAGCAATCCGAACCTGCAGAACCTGCCGATCCGTTCGGAGCGCGGACGGTTCATTCGTGAGGCCGTCATACCCGATGACGGGTGCTTGTTCCTCAGTGCCGACTACAGCCAGATCGAGCTGCGACTCATGGCACATTTCTCGCAAGACGAACATATGTTAGCCGCTTTCCGTTCGGGGCAAGACATCCACGCAGCGACAGCGGCGCGTATCTACGGACTGCCTATTGAGCAGATATCCAAAGACCAGCGCCGTAAGGCCAAGACGGCTAATTTCGGTATCATATACGGTATCTCGGCTTTCGGTTTGGCGCAACAACTCGATTGCTCGCGCACCGAGGCCAAGCAACTGATAGACGACTATTTTGCCGCATTCCCGAAGGTGATCAGTTATATCGAGTCCCAGAAAGAAATAGCACGGCAGAAAGGGTACGCCGAGACACTTTTCGGACGCAAGCGTTACTTGCCCGATATCCACTCGCAGAACGCTACCGTGCGTTCGTTCGCAGAACGCAATGCGGTCAATGCACCGATTCAAGGAACGGCGGCGGATATCATCAAGATGGCCATGGTGTCGATTCATCGTCGGCTCAAAGAAGCGGGGCTAAAGGCGCAGATGATCATGCAGGTGCACGACGAACTCAATTTCAATGTGCCGGCAGCAGAGGTGGAACGCGTACGGGAGATCGTGGTGAACGAGATGCAGAATGCCGTCCATCTGTCTATTCCGTTGATTGCTGAATGTGGCGTAGGAGAGAACTGGCTTGAAGCTCATTAGTGTTATATTACTTGTCATTCGTGTCCTGTGTATCGGGAATTCATTCTCGTGGGACGCGGTGGAACAGGAACTCGTGCCGCTCTGCGACGCGAAGAACGTGCAGGTGGAGGTCCATAACCTCTACTACGGCGGTTGTTCACTCGAGCAACATGCGCAGTTCTTGTTAAAAGATACCGCTGCTTATTCGCACCGTGTGTGTACGAATGCCTGCCCGCGGGTGATCAAGGATACGATTACATTACGTCAGGCACTCCAAGACGGCGAGTATGACGTTATATCCCTCCAGCAGGCAAGCCACGACAGCGGAATTCGCAGTTCGTACGAGCCTTGGCTCTCCTTATTAATAGATAGCGTGCGCGCGTATCAGCCGCGCGCGCGTATATATTGGATGCAGACCTGGGCATACAGTAAGGATGCCAAGCATCCGGCTTATCCGCGTTATCATTGCAACCAACAGGAGATGTGGGACAGTATTCAGGCGTGTACGGAATCGCTAATCACCGATCACCAATTACCAATCATCCCCTGCGGTGAAGCGATCCAGAATGCCCGTCAGACCAAGTTAGGCGATACTTTGTGCCGCGACGGATACCACCTCAATTATGTGTACGGACGTTATACGGTGGCCTGCGTGTGGTACGAGATACTCACCGGAAAGGATGTTCGGTGCAATCGGTATAAGAATGCCCAAATGAGCAGTAAGCAACGTCGTTTGACACAAAAATCAGCCCATAAAGCGGTGCATAAGTAAGAAAATGCACTTTTTTTGCATTTTTTTTCAAAAAAATTTGGTCATATCAAAAAAAAGCAGTACTTTTGCACCCGCTTTTGAAAAAGAGACTACTGGTGCGGTAGTTCAGTTGGTTAGAATACCGGCCTGTCACGCCGTAGGTCGCGAGTTCGAGTCTCGTCCGCACCGCCAGGGCTTCGGCCCTCTTCTTTTCAAAAGTTGGTCCATTAGCTCAACTGAATAGAGTACCACACTACGGATGTGGGGGTTGCAGGTTTGAATCCTGCATGGATCACAAGATTGAACATAAAATGCGTCTGAGAATTTACTCTCAAGCGCATTTTTTTTGTTCAAGCTTGTAACACTCACCCACGGTGAGGGTTAGGGATTACGCAGCAATCCTGCATGAACCCCTTTTCTTGTGTTTTCACTCAATTTTATGAAATTTTGTATTTTTTTACAAAAAAATTTGGTCATATCAAAAAAAAGCAGTACCTTTGCGCGATTTTTCGTGTAAATATGCGAAGAATCCCCGAAATTGAGAAAAATATAAAATATATACTACAATGTCAAAAATTTGTCAAATTACAGGCAAGAAAGCCATGGGCGGCTGCAACGTTTCGCACTCGAAGCGTCACACCAAGCGCACGTTTGATGTGAACCTTTTCCGCCGCAAGTTCTACTGGGTAGAACAAGATGTATGGATCGAGCTGAACGTGAGTGCAGCCGGTCTGAGAACTATTAACAAGATCGGCCTCGACAACGCCTTGAAGCAGGCGGCTGAGAAGGGCTATCTCTATTAAACGAAAGGAGTACAACAATGGCAAAGAAAGTAAAAGAAGCCCGCGTTCAAGTCATCCTTGAGTGCACAGAGCAAAAAGCCAGCGGAGTTCCGGGAATGTCTCGTTACATTACTACGAAGAACCGTAAGAACACTCCGGATCGTTTGGAGCTCATGAAGTACAATCCCTATTTGAAGAAGTACACGCTTCACAAAGAGATTAAGTAATTAACCCTAATTAGAAAGGCATAGAACTATGGCAAAGAAAGCGGTCGCAACACTGCAAACCGGTAACTCCGGACGCGCGCACTCTAAGTGCATCAAGATGGTTAAGTCGCCTAAGACGGGTGCTTACATCTTCCAAGAGGAAATCGTCCTCAACGAGAAAGTGAACGAGTTCTTCAAGTAAAAAACCTAAAAATTAGCGCACTACATGCTTTGTGGTGCGCTAATTGTTTTACAATCACCAATAACCCGCTAATCCATGCTCGGCATCATCATCAATCCCAAATCCGGTAAGAATTACTTCCGTGCACAACGTATTTACTTGTGGCACTTGCTCCGCAAACGGCATTTGCCCTTTGCCTATCGTGTGACGAAATTTGCCGGTCATGCGATAGAGTTGGCGCGTGAGTTGGTGGAGAAGGGATACGACGAAATCCTCATCCTCGGCGGGGACGGAACGCTCTCCGAAGCCATCAACGGCATCATGCGTTCTACCCTTACTCCGGAGCAGAAAGCGAAGATACAGGTGGGACTTATGCCGCGCGGCACGGGTAATGATTGGTCACGTTATTGGGGATTGACCAAGAACCATAAAGAGTCTTTACGCCGTTTCTTTGAGGGCGAAGGACATCCGATTGATATAGGTTGTGTCACCTATTGGCGGAACGGCATCGAGCATCACCGATATTTCATCAATTCGGTCGGTTTTGGTGTTGATCCGCTGTGCTGTCAAAAGGCAGAGAAACTCAAGTACTATATCGGTAGCCATCACGTCAATTATCTCTTCGGACTGATCGGTGCGATTGTGCAGCATAAGGCGCAGCATATGATCCTGACTGTTGATGGCAAAGAGGCGGTGAACGACCTGCTCTTCACGATGAATATCGGCAACGGTCCGTTCTCCGGCGGAGGTATCAAACAGAACCCCGAGGCGGATCCGCAAGACGGTGTCTTCCATACGATGTTCATCAAGAAACCCACCTTCAAGCAGATCCTTGCGGCGCTTCCTAAGTTGTATAACGGACGGTTGACCGAGTTGCCTTTCGTCTATCCGATCTGCGGACGTGAGATCGAGATCAACTACCGCAAACATATCCTCATCGAGGCGGACGGTATCCTGGAGAATTTTATGGGTCCGTGTAAGGTGACCTGTGTCCATAACGCATTGCAATTCCGCTGCTGATGATCAAGCAACAAGGTTCCAATAGAATCTATACCCGCGAGACGGATGAGAACGGCAGAAGTATCATCCGTGTGCAAGGAACGAACCGCGATGAGAACCGCGCGTTCATCTATATGGCGCGGCATTTTCATGCGCTGGGTCTGCCGGTGCCCGAGTTGTATTGGGTGAGTGAGGATGAGATGAGTTATACCCAAGAGGACCTCGGTGACACGCTGCTCTTCGAAACGCTCGATCCGGTGTTGGTGGAGCGCGCCATCCGGGCGTTGGCACATATCCAGGTGGAAGGCGCCAAGGACTTCGATTGGAGTGTTTGTTTTCCGGTGCCGGTCATGGACGAACGAGCCATCCGTTGGGACCTCAATTACTTCAAGTACTGTTTCCTGAAGGGCACGAAGATCGAGTTCTCCGAGCCGAAGTTAGAAGATGAGTTCGATAAGTTAGTGGCAGTCATCTTGGCGCAACCGGCAGAGACGTTCTTGTACCGCGATTTCCAGAGCCGAAACGTCATGATTCGTGACGGACAACCGTATTTCATTGATTTCCAAGGCGGTCGTCGCGGACCGACGCAGTATGACGTCGCGTCGTTCTTATGGCAAGCCAAAGCGAACTTCACGCCCGCTTTCCGCGAGCAGATGATCGAGGCGTATCTGGATGAACTTAGGCGGATTCAGCCATGCATGGCTGAAAACAAATGGCGTGCGGCTTTACCGCACTTTGTCCTGCTTCGCACGCTCCAAGTGCTTGGCGCCTACGGCTATAGGGGGTATTTCGAGCGCAAGCCACATTTCTTGGAGTCCATTCCGCTCGCCCTCAAGAACCTGCATGATATTCTTGAACCCATCCAAAACGAATATCCGTATCTCTATGCTATCAGTAACGATCTACTCCTTCTCGTTTAAACGCGGTATTCCTGCAGACGCGTCCGGTAATGGCGGCGGGTATGTGTTCGACTGTCGTTCCACCCATAACCCGGGTAAGTACGAGCAATACAAGACCCTCACGGGCCTTGATCAACCGGTCATTGACTTCTTGGAACAGGACGGCGAGATACTGACTTTCTTGGATTCCGTGTTTGCGCTTGTTGATCATCATGTAGCGCGGTTTATTGAGCGCGATTTTACCAATCTGCAGGTGTCTTTCGGTTGTACGGGCGGACAACACCGTTCGGTTTATTGTGCCGAGCATCTGGCGCAGCATCTGATGGAGAAATATCCGATCAAAGTTCATCTTATTCATCGCGAAAGGGGGATAGATAAATGGTTGGAATGATCTTTGCCGCGGGTCTTGGCACGCGCCTCAAGCCTCTCACCGATACGATGCCGAAGGCTCTGGTGCCTCTTGCCGGCAAACCGCTGCTCCAATGGCAGGTGGAAAAACTGCGTGATGCCGGGATCACGGACATCATCGTGAACGTGCATCATTTCCCTGACATGATCATCGATGCCGTCCGTGCTAATAAGGGTTGGGGTTGTAACATCACTATCTCTGACGAGCGCGACCTGTTGCTGGATACCGGCGGAGGATTAAAGAAAGCAATCTCCCTAAACCCTAATTCCCTAAACGCTAATCCTTTATTAGCTTGCAACGTGGATATATTATCTAATATCGATTTGCGAGCGCTTGTGCGCGCGTACGAGCAGACGGGTGTTAGTCAACTGGTGGTCTCCGAGCGGGACACCCGGCGTTACCTCTGTTTTGATGTGCAGAATAGGCTTTGCGGCTGGACAAATATCAAGACCGGAGAGTTAAAGGGGAAAGATGGAAGACATTTAGCGTTCAGCGGTTGTCAGATCTTAAGTCCCGAGGTTTTGGCGCTTTTAAAGGAAATGCCGCAAGATAAATTCTCGTTGATAGACTTCTATCTGGAGATCATGGATAAGGCACCATTGAAAGCCTACGTCCCTGCTGACTATCGCATGATGGATGTGGGAAAAATTGACCAAATAGAGCAGGCTGAAGTCTTTGCTGAGAGCCTATAAGTCAAAAAATGACTCCTTATTTGCATTTTTTTGCAAAAAAATTTGGTCATGTCAAAAAAAAGCAGTACTTTTGCACCCGCTTTTGAAAAAACGCTGTCTCCCTAGCTCAGTTGGTAGAGCAACTGACTCTTAATCAGTGGGTCGAGAGTTCGAGCCTCTCGGGGGACACAAAAGACATCTTCGGATGTCTTTTTTTTGTGTCTTAGCCAAGATCGATCGTTTTGAGCGAAAAAAGTTTACTTTTTTCTTGTATATATGCATTTTTTTTTGTACCTTTGCAGCGCAATTTATGCGGATATAAAAAATAACACATATACTATGGCTGAATTTAAGTATGCACCGATGTTTCAACTCGGTAAAGATGAAACGGAGTATTATCTGCTGACGAAGGACTTTGTGTCGGTCAGTGAGTTCGAGGGACACGAGATCCTGAAGGTACAACCGGAGGCGTTGACGCTGATGGCGCAACAGGCATTCCATGACGTGAGTTTCATGCTGCGTCGCTCGCACAACGAGCAGGTGGCGAAGATCTTACGTGACCCGGAGGCTTCGGCGAACGATAAGTATGTAGCGCTGACTTTCCTGCGCAATGCGGAGGTGGCTTGCAAGGGTCAACTGCCGCTCTGTCAGGACACCGGTACGGCGATCATCCACGGCGAGAAGGGTCAAGAGGTATGGACGGGTTTCTGCGATGAAGAAGCACTGAGCCACGGTGTGTATAACACCTATACGGAGTGCAACCTGCGTTACTCGCAGAACGCGCCGCTTAACATGTACGACGAGGTGAACACGAAATGTAACCTGCCGGCGCAGATCGACCTCGAGGCTGCAGAAGGTAACGAGTATCGTTTCCTCTGCGTGACCAAGGGTGGCGGTTCTGCCAACAAGACCTACCTCTATCAAGAGACCAAGGCGCGTATCCAGAACCCGGGTACACTCATCCCCTTCCTCGTGGAGAAGATGAAGAGTCTCGGTACGGCGGCTTGTCCTCCGTATCATATCGCGATCGTCATCGGCGGTACGTCGGCGGAGAAGAACCTGCTGACGGTGAAGTTGGCTTCGACGCATTACTATGACTCGCTGCCGACGACAGGCGACGAGACCGGCCGTGCTTTCCGCGATATCGAGCTGGAGAAACAGCTGCTGCAAGAGGCGTATAAGATCGGTCTGGGTGCGCAGTTCGGCGGTAAATACATGGCGCATGACGTACGCGTCGTTCGTCTGCCGCGTCACGGTGCTTCCTGTCCGATCGGTCTGGGTGTTTCGTGTTCGGCTGACCGTAACATCAAATGTAAGATCAATAAAGACGGTATATGGATCGAGAAACTGGATAACAACCCTGCTTCCCTCATTCCTGCGGAACTGCGTCAGGCAGGCGAAGGCGATGCGGTACGTATCGACCTCAATCAACCGATGGCAGAGGTCTGCAAGATATTGACCAAGTACCCGATCGGTACACGTCTCAGTCTCAACGGCACGATCATCGTAGGTCGCGACATCGCGCACGCGAGGATCAAAGCGCGTCTGGATGCCGGCGAAGCGATGCCGGAGTACCTCAAGAACCATCCGATCTACTATGCCGGTCCGGCGAAGACTCCGGCAGGCATGGCTTGCGGTTCGATGGGTCCGACGACAGCCGGACGTATGGATCCGTACGTAGATGAGTTCCAGGATCACGGCGGTTCGCTGATCATGCTGGCGAAAGGTAACCGCTCCATCGATGTGACGAACGCTTGCCAGAAACACGGCGGATTCTACCTCGGTTCGATCGGTGGTCCGGCGGCTATCCTGGCGCAGAATAACATCAAGTCCATCGAGTGCGTGGAGTACCCCGAACTCGGCATGGAGGCCATCTGGAAGATCGAAGTGGAGAACTTCCCGGCATTCATCCTCGTGGACGACAAGGGTAATGATTTCTTTAAACAACTCAAACCCTGTGCGGGTTGTACCATTCTGTAATGGCGAATAAAAGACATAAATATCGTTTGGCGATGCTGGACGACCTGACGCTGCGCGAGGTGTTTCATTTCCGCGTGAGCTTGTTGGGCGCTATCAGCATCATCACGATCTCTATCATCTCGCTGATTGTGCTGCTGTCGGTGCTGATCATCTACACCCCGCTGCGTAATGTGCTGCCGGGCTACAGCGCGAGTCTGCGCGAGACCCTGTTGCAGGAGTCGGCGCGTGTCGATTCGTTGCAGAGCAGTCTGGTGATCCAGCGTCAGTACCTGGACGTGATCAAACAGCTGACAGCGGGCGATATCGAGACGGACAGTGTGCAGAGTCTGGACAGTCTCCAGCGCGTGGAGAAAGCGCAACTGGTGGCGCAGCCCAACGAGGCTACCGAGGCGTTCAAGGCGCAGTATGAGCAGAAAGAGCGAGATCGTCTGTTGCTGTTCGACAATACTGCTACGCCTTCCGTTCGTCAGCTCCAGCGACCGGTACGGGGCGTGATCATCCAACCGGCTCGACCGGATATGCATCTGTACGGCACGACGCTGCGGGTAGCGAAGAACGAGAACGTTCTGGCGGTGATGCGCGGTACGATCGTGTCGGCGCAACGCATGGCGGATAATACCTTCACGCTCGTGCTCCAGCACGGTACGTACATGTCCGTCTATCGTCATGTGCCGACGGCCCTCAAGCAGCAAGGCGCAGCCGTGGAACGCGGTGACGCGATCGGTGTGATGGACGGCGAGCATGATATCATCATTGAGTTATGGGATGACGGTAAGTTCGTTAACCCCGAGGAGGTAATTGTTTGGTAATTGGTGATGAAGAATCTCTGTATATTAGGTAGTACAGGCTCGAT
The DNA here is from genome assembly GCA_902798385.1 of uncultured Bacteroidales bacterium. GTDB lineage: Bacteria > Bacteroidota > Bacteroidia > Bacteroidales > Paludibacteraceae > Colicola. The sequence continues at coordinate 75,387 of CADBWK010000004.1, read as the reverse complement.
AGGCACGCAGACGCTCGATATCGTACGGGCATACCCCGATCGGTACAGCGCTTATGCGCTCTGTGCGCACCGTAGCATCGATAAACTCATCGAGCAGGCACGGGAGTTCCAACCGGAGGTGGTATGTATCGCCGACGAATCGCTCTATGAGCCGCTCAAGAACGCGCTGGCAGACATGCCCGTCAAGGTATGGGTCGGAGCGGATGCGATCGCGGAGGTAGTGACGATGCCGAGTATCGATGTCGTTGTGGCGTCCATGGTGGGCTATGCCGGTCTAAGGCCGACAATAGAAGCCATCCAAGCCGGTAAGACGATTGCGCTCGCCAACAAAGAGACGCTGGTCGTAGCGGGCGAGATCATCTGCGACTTGGCGGTGAAGCATCATACCCCGATCCTGCCGGTGGATAGCGAACACAGCGCGATCTTCCAGAGTCTGGTGGGCGAAGACCGCAGTGAGATAGAGAAGATCCTGCTGACCGCGAGCGGCGGACCTTTCCGTACGTTCAGCCTCGAGCAGATGCGTTCTGTCACGGCGGCGGATGCACTTAAACACCCGAATTGGCAGATGGGTGCGAAGATCACCATCGACTCCGCGAGCATGATGAACAAGGGCTTTGAGGTTATCGAAGCCAAATGGCTCTTCGGCGTGCCGGTAGAGAAAGTGCAAGTGCTCGTTCACCCGCAGTCCATAGTGCATTCGGCCGTGCAGTTCACCGACGGCGCTATCAAAGCGCAACTTGGCGCACCCGACATGCGGCTGCCGATCCAGTACGCCCTCTCTTTCCCCGAAAGACTCAAGAGTGATTTTCCCCGCGCGGACTTGTTCGCACTCAAAGACCTGACGTTCGAAGAGCCCGACCTGAAGCGCTTCCCGAACTTAGGCCTTGCCTACGAAGCCATGCGCCGAGGAGGCAACATCCCCTGTGTGCTGAACGCTGCCAATGAGGTGGCGAACCTCGCTTTCCGCGAAGGACGCTGCGGCTTTTTGCAGATGAGCGACATCATCAGCGAGACGATGAACAAGGCGGCGTTTATCGCCAAACCGACCTATGAAAATTATGTAGAGACCGATAAAGAAGCAAGAAAGATTGCAGAAAGTTTATTATGATTCAAGCATTACAACTGATATTAGCATTGTCTTTTCTCGTGCTGATTCACGAGTTGGGGCATTTTACCTTCGCCAGGATCTTCAAAGTGCGGGTAGAGAAGTTCTATCTGTTCTTCAACCCGTGGATCAGTCTGGTGCGTTTTAAGAAATTCGACGGCAAATGGCATGTGAAATGCTTTGCACCGAATGATGATGAGGAGTGGTCGAAACATCCGGAGAACACAGAGTGGGGTATCGGATGGCTGCCGTTTGGCGGTTATTGTGCGATCGCCGGTATGGTGGATGAGACGCACTCGACGGAAGACTTAGGTGCCGAACCCCAAGAATGGGAGTTCCGTTCCAAGCCCGCGTGGCAGCGTATGCTGATCATCCTCGGCGGTATCCTTGTGAACTTCATCGGCGCGCTGGTTATCTTCACCATGCTCTTGTGGCATTGGGGACAGGATACCCTGCCGCTACGCAATATGACCACCGGACTCTATTACTCGCAGATCATGGTCGATGAGGGTTTTGCGCAGCAAGACCGCATCCTCACGATAGACGGTCAAGAACCCGAGACGCTGAACGATGCCGTCCAAGCCATCATCATCGAGGGCAAACGGGAGGTAGTCGTTCTGCGCGGCACCGATACGGTGGCACTGACGATGAGTGAAGACCTCGGTACGCGTTATCTGGCGCAACAGAATGCGTTCGATAAAGCAGAACGCGAGAAAGCCCGTGCGGATGAGAACTACCATGCGCGTCATTACATGCTGATGGCGGAGTGGATCCCCTGTGTGATAGACTCGGTCTTTCCCGATAATGCTGCGGCTTATGCCGGCATCGAGAAAGGCGATAGTATCGTGGCGGTGGCCGGTGTTCCGACGCCCTGTAACGTGTTGATGACCGAAGAGCTACAGCGGCATGCCTGCGACTCCGTGACGATCGATTACTACCGCAACGGCGAGTTACAGCAAGCGCGTATGTTCATCGGCGACCAAGGATTGATGGGCGTGGCACTGAAATGGGACATCTTCGAGTTCGAGCATAAAGACTACTCGTTCTGGCAAGCTATCCCTGCCGGTATCCAATACGGATGGAACATCCTGACGATGTACGTGAAGCAATTCCGTCTGGTGTTCACCAAAGAAGGTGCACAGTCGGTAGGTGGTTTTGTGGCGATCGGTAAGATATTCCCCGCCTACTGGAGTTGGTACGCTTTCTGGCACATGACCGCTTTCCTCAGTATCATTCTGGCGTTCATGAACTTCCTGCCTATCCCGGCACTCGATGGCGGCTACATCCTCTTCCTGCTGGTGGAGATGATCACGCGCCGCAAACCGAGCGATAAGTTCCTTGAGGTAGCCAATGAAATCGGTTTCTGGCTGCTCATCGCGCTGTTAATCTTTGCCAACGGAAACGATATATTGAAACTGTTTTTCTAAAATAGATGGTACATGGTAAATGACCAAATGGTAAATTATTTTGTTCATGAGTCGTCTTATGTGGACGAAGGTTGCACGATAGGTAAGGGCACGAAGATCTGGCATTTCAGTCATGTCATGTCCGGTTGTACGATCGGCGAGAACTGCAACATCGGTCAGAACGTCGTGATCTCACCCGACGTGATCTTGGGACGTAACTGCAAGATCCAGAATAACGTCTCGGTCTATACCGGCGTGGTCTGCGAGGACGATGTGTTCTTGGGCCCGAGTATGGTGTTCACCAATGTCATCAACCCCCGCGCGGCGGTGAGCCGCAAAGATGAGTACCGCAAGACCATCCTGCACCGCGGTGTGTCGGTGGGCGCTAACGCCACCATCGTCTGCGGGCATGAGTTAGGTGCATACTGCATGATAGGCGCCGGCTCGGTGGTCACCAAAGATGTACCGGCGTACGCCCTGATGGTGGGTAACCCCGCACGACAGATCGGATGGGTCAACGCCCACGGAGATAGAGTTGCATCGCTCGAGGAAGCGATGAACGTGTAAAATGTAAGGTGTAAAGTGTAAAAGGTTATGATACAGCGAATTCAAACATTGTATTTATTGGCCGTAGTGGCCTTGGGTATAGCCCTTATATGGTTGCCGGTCGTTCAACTCGTGACGCCGGAAGGAACGGACTTGCAAGTATATGAACTCAGTGCGTTGGGTGGTGCTCCGCTGCAAGGACTCTGGGGCTTGTTGGTGACGACCATCCTGATCCCCGTACTGGCACTCATCGATATCTTCCTGTATAACAAACGTATCCTGCAGGCACGACTCAATATCTTCACGATCATGCTCTGCCTCGGGTACTACGGCGTGCTGGCGATTTATATATGGCTCGCGAAAATGACGCTTGGCGTGGAGTGGCATCTGATGCCCTGGGCTTCGTTCCCGCTCGTTTGCATGGTATTAACGTTCATGGCTACGCGCCGTATCCTCAAAGATGAGGCACTCGTGCGCGCCGCCGATAGAATTCGATAAGTATGAACTTGCTTTATATCTTACTTCAGGTAGCTGCTCCGACAGCGGAACAGATCCAGCAGAAACGCGACTCCGTGCGTGAGGGCGCGAAGCATATGATTGCGTTAGCCAAAGAGAATCCGTCGGATTTCTGGCAGATCTTTGTGGATAAAGCCACGCAGTTCGGTCTCAAAGTGCTGGCAGCCTTGCTGATCTTCGTTATCGGTATCTTCCTCATTCGGTGGGTGAAGAGCATCCTCAAACGCGTATTCGACAAGCGCAACACCGAACCGACGATCGCTTCGTTCGTTACCTCGTTCACCTCTATCTCGATGACGGTCTTGCTGGTGGTGATCTCCATCAGTACGCTCGGCGTCGATACTACCTCTCTGGCGGCACTGCTCGCAGCCGGTGGTCTGGCTATCGGTATGGCGTTGTCCGGAACGGTACAGAACTTCGCCGGCGGTCTGATGTTACTCGCCTTCAAACCTTTCAAAGCCGGTGACCTCGTGGAGGCACAAGGGGTGTTGGGTAAAGTGATCGAAGTCAATATCACCGTCACCAAGATCCTGACGCCGGATAACAGGGTAGTGATCCTGCCCAACGGTGCGCTCTCCAACGGCGTGATCAATAACTACAATGGTCGTCCGCTACGCCGCATCGAGTGGCTGGTGAGTGTGTCTTATGGCGTCGATGCGGAGGCTTGTAAGAAAGCGATCCTCGCAATCGTCAACAGCGATGAACGCGTGCTGCAAGAAGATACGGATATGACGGCGTTGTACCAGGAACTGAATCTGAAGAACTATCAGCTCTCCACCGTTAACTATCAGTTAGACGCTATCCCTGCGCCGTTTGTGGCACTCAAATCGCTCAATGCCAATGATATCACTTTTGTAGTGCGTGCCTGGGTACGAGCCGATGATTATTGGGATGTGTTCTTCGGTCTGCAAGAACGATTCTATACCGAACTGCCGCCACAAGGCTTCACTTTCGCTTATCCGCATGTCAATGTGACGATGCTGAATAAATGACCAATAACCAATCACCAATGACCAATGTCTTGCTTGGCAAGACGCTGTCTGAACTGCAGGAAGTCGCCTTGAGCGTCGGTCTGCAGAAGTTCGCCGGCAAACAACTGGCGGAATGGCTTTATGTCCGTCGGGTGACGTCTTTTGACGACATGACGAATATCTCCCTCAAAGGACGCGAAGCCCTCAAAGCCCGTTATACGATCGGTCGCCATGTCCCTGTTCGCGAAGCGGTCAGTGTCGATGGTACGCGCAAATACCTCTTTGCAATCACCAATGACCAATCACCCACTACCAATTATATAGAATCGGTCTATATCCCCGAAGAGGATCGTGCTACGCTATGCGTGTCCACGCAAATGGGCTGTAAGATGGGTTGCCGTTTCTGCATGACCGGTACGTTGGGTTTTCACGGACACCTCTCTCCTGCCGAGATCCTGAATCAGATCTTCGAGATAGACCAAATAGCAATTTCCAATGATCAATCACCCCTTTCCAATCTGGTCTATATGGGCGAAGGCGAACCGATGGACAATCTCGATAACGTCCTGCGCTCTCTGGAGATCATGACCGCACCCTACGGTTGCGCGTGGTCACCCAAACGCATCACTGTCTCCACGGTCGGTATCCCTGCCATGAAGCGTTTCTTGGATGAGAGTGAGGCTCATATGGCCATCTCGATGCACAATCCCTTCCCGGCAGAGCGCTCCCTCATCATGCCTGCCGAAAAACTCATGTCTGTCACCGAGGTCGTTGCGCTGCTAAAGCAGTACGACTGGAGTCATCAGCGTCGCGTGAGCTTTGAATACATCTGCTGGCACGGGCAGAACGATACCATTCGTCATGCCAAAGAAATAACGCGACTGCTCAAAGGTTTGAATTGTCGCGTTAATCTGATTCGTTTTCACGAAGGCGTGGATCGTGATTTTCCGGCGTCCGACGAGAAACAAATGGAGTGGTTCCGGGATTACCTCACGCAGAACGGCATCACGACCACGATCCGTCGTTCCCGCGGCGAAGATATCCTTGCCGCCTGCGGTATGCTCGTCAACGCACTCACCGCGAACCACTAACCCCTACAGCATCTTGCTCAACTGCTCGTAGTACTTCGGCGAAACGGGCACCGGCTTACTGCCGTTGATATCCAATTCGGCTTGGATAAATCCTTCTTTATCTCTACGCAGTACGGTCACGTGACGAGGGTTGACGAAGTACGAACGCTGGCAGCGGATAATACCGTGCTTTGCCATCAACTCTTCGATACCCTTCATTGACTGACGTAAGGAGTAGTCTTTCTGTTTCTCGCCTTCCATATAACGGATAGACACGTAGTTTTCCTGTGCTTCTACATAGAGAATGACGTCATGCGCAATGACCAGTTTTAAGCGTCCGGTGCTGTCTGTAAAACGCACCAAGTCCTCTTCTGCCACCTCTTCCTCGTCCGGACTGATGAGCGGGATGAGCAACGCAAAGATGATGTACGGATAACTGAGTGTAGCAAAAGAAAGACGCAGGCACTCGCCTAAGGCAGGGAAATAACCGTAATCCCCGTAGATGAGCGCCATGTATAATGCTGCGAAGCACGAGAAGACAAACACCTCTCCGAAGCTCCATAACACATATCTCCACCAACTGAGTCGGATGTTTCTTCCGACAGTCGTCATGACGATCCGGGAGATACCCACTACACCGATGAGAATACTCGTCAGCATCAATACATTAAATATCGTTCCTAAACCGGTATCCAAGAAACGGGTCATCCAGGCACTCTCATAGATGAGCAGGAAGCCCAAGAAGAATACCGGCATCGCAAATACATGCAAAAGTAGGGTCGTAACGGACACCAAAGAGCGTGTGACGAAATGCGAATTATTCATTTTTTTATCCCTATATTTTGATTTTAGTCATCAAAACGACTAATTTGGTCATACTTTTTTGTCACTTGTCACAATTAGTTGCGTACCTTCGTTAAAAGCAGTAATTTTGCACCGAATTTAAAAAATACTACAACTATGGACAAGACTGTTATTATTCAACCTGAGAGTGGTTTGTTGTATGATTGGAAAGCGATTGCCGCTAATCCCGGTGATCACCACGAGCCCAAGATGGATTTGGTTGCCTATAAGGCATTATATATTAATAAGATCGCGCAGGCACGCGCGAATGGTCATGAACCGGTATTGGTTAGTCTGCCCATTATGGACGAGAATCGCTTCTTCGCCTTTATCACGCGCGGTATGTCGATGCAGGAACGCAAGAACCTTTTGTTCTGGTTAGGCGGTAAGACTGAGCGGCTGCGTAATATGCATGAGTTGTATAACCTCTTGCTCTTCCGTCTGGCGGCTACGCAATGTGTTCATATCATCGACATCACTTCCCCGATGCTCGCCAGTGATCATTACGAGCAACTGCTCGAGCAAGACGGCGTGACCTTGTCCGACGAGGGACAAGCCCTCGTGGACAATGAGTTAGCGTCGCTTATTAGCCGCTTTGGCTTGCTCGCGGGCTAAGCGTTGTTGCTCGCGTTGCATCTTCTCCAAACGCTCCATAAAGCCGGACTTAGGTTTCCCGGCTTTTTTCTTTTTGTTCTCTTCCATCTCCTTGAGCAGTTTCTGATCGTCGATACTCCAACGGAAGATCATGGTCTGGAGGATGGTGATGAACAAGGACAGCAGGTAGTAGTAACTCAGACCTGCGGCATAGTCATTGAAGATGAAGAGGAACATCAGCGGCATGGCGTACATCATGTACTTCATGAACTTCATGTTCGGGTCAGTCGCCTGAGACTGCATCGTGATATAGGTGTAACCGAAGTTACAGATCGTCATCAGTAAGCAGAACAAAGACAGGTGATCACCCAACAGGGGGATGTTAAAGTTCCAATGAAGGATGGCATCGTAGGTCGAGAGGTCATCTGCCCACCACAGCGATTTACCACGTAACTCGATAGCCGTCGGCAGGAACCAGAACATGGCCATCAAAACCGGGAACTGGAACAACATTGGAAGACAGCCGCTCATCGGACTTACACCCGCTTGCTGGTAGAGTTGCATCGTCGCTTGTTGACGCTCCTGCATCTTCTCAGCCGGGAACTTGGCATTGATCTCCTCAATCTGCGGTCTCAACACGCGCATCTTCGCGCTCGATTTGTAACTTACGAATACGAACGGCAGGATGATGAGTTTGATGACGATGGTCATCAGCAGAATCACAATACCGATATGTAAGCCCCAACCGGTGAACAAATCAAACATCGGAATAACCAATGCCGTGTTGATCCAGCTGACGATCTTCCATCCCAGCGGCACGAGTTTATTGAGATACAAACGATCTTCTTTGGCTACACCGTCGTCGTAGGCCTTGAGGGTATGATAATGGTTCGGTCCCATATAGAGACGGAAACCCGTTTGGGTCTTGCCTGTCAAATCAAAAGGTACGGAGGTATGGGTATTATACTCCTTGACGTAGCCCGAGTGCTTACCCTGAAGGGTAGAGTGAAATTCTGACGAAGAGAACGCGTCATCGGCGATGAGGACGGTAGAGAAGAACTGATCTTTATAACCGATCCATTTGACCCGTGCAGATTCTTTCTCACTGTCGTCTTTACTCTCGCTTAGCTTCTCCATCTCGCCGCCCACGAGCATATACTGCAGTTGGGCATAACGCTCCTCGAACTTGCGTCCCTGCTCCTGTTGCGGAATGAGTTGACGCCATTGAAGTTCGAGCGAGTTGATGTTCTGCGCCAGCTCGCTCTGCATGTTATGCGGCACGAGGGCAAGATGCACCATGTAATCCTCCGACAACTCATACACGAAGTCGAGCCATGCATCTTCCGAAGCACCCTGCCAACGCATGATGGCTTTGTTCGGCGCATCGCTCTCGACGGGCGTGAAGATGAGCTTAGACGTTTGCAGGATACGGTTGTTGATCGTGATGAGGGTAAATCCGAACGCTGACTCGTTCGCGCGGAACAGACACAGCGGGTTGATGCTGTCGCCTGAAGCGTGATAGTCCAATAACTCGGCCCGTTGAATAGCGCCACCGTACGAAGAGAGCGTCAGGCGCAAATGTTCATTCTCTAATTGTACCCATTGTTCCGCCGGTCTGGTCTCTTCGACCACCGGTTGTTGCTCTGCCGGAACCGCTTCACCTGATGCCATGCTGACAGAGTCCGCCAGGCGTTGTGCCTCGATCAACGCTGTTTGAGCGAAGGCAATCGAATCCTGTACGCGCTTACGTTCCGCCAGTTCTTCTTTAGAAGGGCGGTTGAGCATCGTGAAGCCCACAATAATTGCGGCTATCAAAAGAAAGCCGATCCATGTATTTTTATCCATTTATCTATGTTGTTTTGTTTTCTACTTCTTCAGCTTGCCAAACATAATACCGATATACAGTCTCGGTCCGCTCGGCGTCATAAAATTGCTCCATTTGACATTCTCTGCCAAACCGCTTCGGGACTTACCGAAGGGCAGCATGTAGTCAATACGGATCATGATGGCCATATGGCCGTTGAGTCCTATCTCCAGACCGACATATGGGTCAAGGAAGAAGAACGGCGTCTTGGTGTAAGACGCATTGTAGTGGGTGCTGTCGGCTGTGGCGAAATCCACGCCTTCGGCCTGGTCCGGTACGTACAGACGCTTCATCGAACCGCCACCGATGGTCATGCCGGCCAACGGACGAACCTTACCCCAGTTGGTGTAGAAATCGCAGAAAGCACCGCCCCAGCCGGTACGGATATTCGATCCGGTACCCATCAGCGGCATCGTACTCACAAAGCCCTCTGCGCCTACGTGAAGATGATTGATCAGGTGTACGCGTAGTAAACCACCCAAACCCATCGTAAAACCGGACTTAGGCAGACCTTTGATATAGTCCTCACTACCCAAACCCGTGTTACTGAAGACCTTTCTCGGGTCGTCAGAGAATAGATAGCCGCCGTGCAGTAACATACCTCCACTGAAACCTGTGAAGATCTCCGAGGCACTGCGGGACTTGCTCTCTTTAGCCTTTGTCTCTTTTGCCGGCGCGGCATCGGCAGCCTCCTGCTCTTGAGCCACAAGACTCAAGGGCAGAAGGGCTAATACCAATATTAAAAGGGGTTTTCTCATTCAGCGATGATATCGAATGCTACGTCCATCATGTTGGTGAACGAGTTCTGACGTTGCTCAGCAGTGGTTGCTTCGCCGGTCAGGATATGATCACTAACCGTGCAGATCACGAGGGCTTTCTTGCCGGCACGTGCTGCGTTCATATACAGCGACGGAGCTTCCATCTCGTCTGCCAACACACCCATCTTCGTCCAGTTAGCCTTACGCTCGTCTTCGCAGTAGAAGATATCTGCGGAGAAGACATTACCTACGTGATATTTGTATCCGCGTTTCTCGGCTGCCTCTACGGCTTTGCGGCAGAGGGTGAAGTCAGCGATCGGTGCATAATGCCCCGGGAGATTGTATTGTGCATCCCAATTGCTATCGGTGCAACTACCTTGTGCGATCACGAGGTCACCGAGGTTGACGTACATCTGACGAGCGCCGCATGAACCTACGCGGATGATGGTCTCTACATCATAGAAATTAAACAACTCGTAGGTGTAGATGCCGATAGACGGAATACCCATACCATGCCCCATCACGGTTACTTTCTTCCCTTTGTACGTGCCGGTGAAACCGAGCATGCCACGTACGTTGTTTACTTGTACAGGGTTCTCCAGATAACGCTCTGCCATCAGTTTAGCACGCAGCGGGTCACCTGCCATGATCATCGTTTTTGCAATCTCTCCGTACTGCGCACCAATGTGCGGGGTAGGACAATTTTCTTTTGCCATAATGTTGTGTTTTTTAAAGGTTAATATTTTTGTTATCCATTGAGTTTATACCATTCGATAGCTTGTTGCAGATCTTCCGGTGTATCGATACCGATGGTCTTGGTGTCGGTGACACCTACGCGGATACGGTATCCGTTCTCGAGCCAACGTAACTGCTCCAGCCGCTCTTCTATCTCCAGCGGACTTTGCGGCAGTTTGGTGATCTTCTCCAATACATCAGCGCGGTAGGCGTAGATACCTATGTGTCGGTAATGTGTCCCGTCCGCACAGGCAATGACCTTGCGGCTGAACATCTGCGCTACATGGGTTGCTTTGTCCCACTGCACCTTCGGCGTATTGACATTCTCCAAAGCCTCTTGGCTGTCCTTATCGGTGAACGGCCGAACGAGCGTAGCGATGTCCGTGTTCTCGTCGTTAAAACAAGCCATGAGCGTTTCTATCTGCTCCGGCTGAATGAAGGGTTCATCGCCTTGGATATTGATGATCACCGTATCTTTATCGTTCTGCTCGCGCCAGAAGGGAGTAGTGATGGCTTCGTAGGCTTCCAGACAACGGTCGGTCCCGCACTTATGATCGGCACGTGTCATAACGACCTTACCGCCAAACGACTCTACGTCATTGTAGATACGCTCGTCATCGGTAGCCACCACAACGGTGTCCAGCGCCAATTTCGACTGCTCGTACACACGACGAATGACGGTCTTGCCGCAGATCTCCGCCAGCGGCTTACCCGGGAAGCGGGTCGACCCGTAACGAGCCGGTATGATTCCAATAAATTTCATATATGTTAATTTCCTATTTCGTTTCTTTCGATCTTCGAGAGCAGTGTTATTGCTCCGTTAATCGTTTTTACATTCGTGATGGTCACCATCCGTCGACCGGTCGGCAGACCTTTCTTGTCTTTCTCTTCATGCAGTAAGCATCGCTCGGGGCGCGTGACGGCATACTGAACGATATTGCCGAACATCTCCGACTGCCAGTAGGCATCTTTGTGTTGTATGAGGTACAGCGTCATTCGTTCGCCCTTGAGTAATATCTTCTCTACCCCCAAACGGCAACAGAGCCAACGCAAACGTACCACTTCGAGCAGTTCTTCCGCCGGTTCGGGCAGTACACCGAAACGGTCGATCAGCTTCTTACGGAAGTCCAATAACTGTTCCTCGCTGCGGATGCCGTCCAACTCGCGGTAGAGGGTGATACGCTCCGATATGTTCTCGATATAATCCGTCGGGAAACAAACCGCGATATCCGTCTCCAACTGCGCATCCTGACACCAGAGGTGCTTGCCTCCTTCATTCGTTAACTCGTTCATTCCTTCACTCGTTAACCCTTCTTCCTCCTTCAGTTCCTCCACCGCCTCGTTCAATATCCGCTGATAGGTCTCGTAGCCCAAGTCGGCAATAAAGCCTGACTGCTCGGAGCCTAACATGTTTCCTGCGCCGCGGATATCCAGATCTTGCATCGCGAGGTTGAATCCTGCGCCAAGTTCAGCAAACGTACTCAAGGCTTCCAGACGCCGCCTTGCATCTTCGGTCAACAGTTCTTTCTCCGGTGCAATCAGGTAGCAATATGCCTTGCGGTTCGAGCGCCCTACACGCCCGCGCAGTTGATGTAAGTCCGCGAGGCCGTATTTGTTTGCACTGAAGATGAGGATCGTATTCACGTTCGGTATATCGACGCCCGACTCGATGATAGTCGTGGATATCAAGATATCGAAATCGTAGTTGATAAACGCTTCCAATCGTTCTTCCATCTCTCCTGCCGGCAACTGTCCGTGCGCTGTGATGATACGTGCTTCGGGACATAATTTCTGTATCTTATGCTCGATACGCGGCAGCATCTCAATGCGGTTGTTGACGATGAACACCTGTCCGTTACGCGCCATCTCGAGCTCGATCGCCTCTTTGATGATGTCTTCGTCGTCCACCGTGATTAACTCCGTCTGAACGGGATACCTGTTCGGCGGCGGGGTGGTCATGATACTCAAGTCGCGTGCACCCAAGAGCGAGAACTGAAGCGTTCTCGGAATCGGGGTTGCTGTCAGTGTCAGTACATCGACGTTCGCGCGCAGGCTCTTCAGCTTCTCTTTGGCTGCCACACCGAACTTCTGTTCTTCGTCGATGATGAGCAAACCCAGATCGTGCCATTTGACACTCTTGCCGATCAGTTTGTGCGTACCGATGAGGATATCGATCTTCCCTGCTTCCAGGTCTGCCAAGATCTCTTTGATCTCTTTTGCGGACTTGAGTCGGCTGAGGTACTCGATCCGTACCGGTAGGTTCTTCATTCGCTCCGTGAAGGTGTTGTAGTGCTGCAACGCCAAGACGGTCGTCGGCACGAGTACGGCTACTTGTTTGCCGTCTGTCGCAACCTTAAACGCCGCGCGCATCGCTACTTCGGTCTTACCAAAACCTACGTCACCGCACACAAGGCGATCCATCGGCATCGGACTCTCCAAATCGCGTTTAACCTCTGCGGTGGCCTTTGCCTGATCGGGTGTGTCCTCGTACAAGAACGATGCCTCCAACTCGTGCTGCATATATCCGTCGGGCGAGTACGCAAAACCTTTCTGCTGTTTGCGCGTCGCGTAGAGACGTATCAAATCGCGGGCGATATCCTTAACCTTATCCTTCGTGCGCTCCTTGAGTCGTTCCCACGCACCGCTTCCGAGTCGTGCGATCGTAGGCTCTGAACCCTCACGACCTTTGTACTTGCTGATGCGGTGCAGGTTATGGATACTCACAAACACGTTCGCGCCGTCGCGGTAGTTGAGTTTGATCATCTCTTGCGGTTTGCCGTTCACCGGCGTTGTTACCAATCCGCCGAACTTCGCAATTCCGTGATCGCTATGCACCACGTAGTCGCCGATCTGCAACTGGTTGATCTCCCTTAACGTGATGATCGCTTTGCCACGTCGTGCGTTCTCGCTTGCCATCGTCACGCGGTGGTAGCGCTCGAAGATCTGGTGGTCGGTATAACAGCAAATCTTCAACCCCCGATCCACAAATCCTTCGTGCAGCGTCGCGTTGATGCCGATGAACTGAATACTGACATCTGAATGCTGAATACTCTCAAAGATCGCTTTCAGACGATCGAGCTGCTTTTGCTGCTCTGCCAAGATATAGACCTTGTACCCTTCGTCGATATGCTTCTTGAGATCGTCCGTCAGGATATCGAACTGCTTATGGAAGATCGGCTGAGGCATCGTCTCGAAGGTCACTTTCACGTGCTCTGCAAACGTACTCTTGTCCGCTATCTCGATGGTCTTTCGCTCCTGTAACTCGTAACCCGTAACCTGTAACCCCTCTAACTTAAATCGCGCTACGCTCCAATCATTGCTCACCCACACTGTATCCTCCGCCAGATAGTCCGGGATATAACTCTTGACTTCGGACTCTTGGCTCTTAGCTCCTACGATCTCTGCCTTCTCTACTTTCGCCTTACTTAGCTGATCTTCGATGTCAAACTCGCGAATCGAATCGATCTCGTCGCCGAAGAAATCAAAACGGTAGGGGTTGTCGTGGCTGTAACTGTATATATCCACGATCGACCCACGCACGGCATACTGCCCGGGTTGGAACACAAAGTCCACGCGCTCGAAGCCTAAGTCAGCGAGCATCTCGCTCAAATCGGAGATACGTACTTCTTCGCCCACCTTCAGCGTCACACTTTGTTTGGCCAAGTCCTCTTTCGCCGGAACCGGCTCTGCGAGTGCCTCGGGGTAGGTGACGATGATACGGGGCAGGGTAGTCAGGCATTCCGTCCGTTGTATCTGCGCGGCTTCATCGACCGCCCGGCGTTTCTGTGCCGCCGGAAAGAATCCGGCATCAGCGCCCAGCGCCTTCAGATCACTGTACAGATATTGTGCTGCTTCTGCATTGTCAAAGATCACAAAGAGCGGCATCTTCATGTGTGCCAGCGCCAGCGCGCGTGCAGAAGCGTGCAAACCGCTCAATAATACGTGTGCGTTCTTATGCGCCAGTTCCTTCCGAACTGCTGCCAGTTCCGGATGTTCCCCGAATAGTATTTTTAAGTCCTCTATACCCACGCGCGCATTAACGCAAACTAAAATCGGGCACAAAGGTACACTTTTTTTTTGACATACGCAAGCGCCCGCGCGTTTTTTCGCTTTTTTTTCGTAGAAAAATCCCCTCCCTCTTGCGTATATCAAATATTTTGTGTAATTTTGCACCGCAAAATGTAAACAACACAATTATGAGTACAATTGCGTTACAAGATCTTTGGGATACAATTGCTGGGTACAACCTTTCAACTGCTAACAAACGTTGGCTGGCAGAGCACCTTATCGAGCAGGTTGAGGCCGAAGAACAGGCTGAACCGTACACTGTTGCTGAGTTGGTGACTATGGCGGAAAATGGTCGCAAGCAAATTGCGAAGGGACAGAGTTATACATCTGAGCAAGTGCTGGAAATGTGCGAGAGGGCTTAGAGTATGAATATCTCATGGTCTAAACAGGCTGCGGAATCCCTGAAGGATACAACGACTTATGTCCGTAAAGAATTCGGTGTGAAAGCCAAGCAGAAGTTGCTTGACGAGATTCGGTCGTTGCTAATAAATCTGTCTGACAACCCTTGTCTGGGGAAAGTAGAACCTCTCTTGGAGGAAACGTCTGTTGAATATCGCTGTTTGGTCATAAATCGTCTCAATAAGATAGTATATTATATCAATACAGAAACTGAAACGATTGAGATTGTTGCACTTTGGGACACCCGCCGTGAGCCCAAAGCCCAAGCAAGTAAATTAAAATAACAATACCGCTGCCACCGCCAGCGTAAAAACCGGCCGTCGCTTCCCGACGTTAAACAGGAAGGACATATTGATACTAAAAAGCGTTTGCTTTATTTGAGGATTCATTCAAACTACCACAAATTGAAATTACCTTCCCAAAATAATGCGAAACGCTCATGTGTATACGTGAGCTTTCTGCATTCATTGGAGGTAAAGGGTGTGGTAGCCCGAATGAACCAATAGCAGTTAGCTCACTTTTTTAGTGCAAATAACACAATAAATCATAATGGAGATAGCCGAAAATCCTATGAAGAGTAGGCACAAAAACTAACAAAAAAAATGAAGAAGTTATTTATTATTCCTTGCCTTTTGGTACTGTTGCTTGCTTCATGCAAGAACAATCAAAAAGCATGTTATGAGATCACTTTGACTGCTAACGGACAATCCGAGGTCATGTACATCTATGCAGATGAGAACGGAGCTGACGCGCAAGCTACGGCACTGGAAAATCGTTATGCAGCAATGGGTTACTCCAAAGACAAACTATCTGTGCAGGTTAAGAAATTAGACAAATCCGAATCTGACTGTCAAGCATCTACAGACAAAGAAGAGACTGAACAGGAAATAAAAAGAACCGTTAAACCGACGGCTTCATTCGAGATGAAGGTAGAGGGCATCAATCCGGACGGCTATTCTGATACGTACGGTGGCGCTAAGGGATTAGGAGGTTTTTCTGTCACTTGCCGTTATGTTGCGCAAGGAGGACACTCATCTTCTCCATTAATGAGTATCATGTATATGGACAATGGACTTTCTTATCAATACAACGATGTTACATTTGGTGAATATGTAAAAGATAACAGTTACGTCGGAGGCAGAATCATTTGCTTTAATCCATACTACGATAAAAACGTAGAATATTTGACGGATGAAGAGAAAAACCTCATAGGTCATACGATGGATAATTATTTTACCGGAACACCTGATGGTCCTTTCAAAATCAAAAAGAGTTGTACGTGGACCTTCCGTCTCGGTCGTGACTCTACCTACACCTACGTTGATGAAGTAGTGGACACCTATAGCAACTATGCGCAATTGAAAGCAGCTCTCCTGTCTTGCGACGCAGAAAATCCGATTTTCCAATCGCTTTATTACTACGATGCCAAGAAGGATGAGTTTATTCTGAAAGACAGAAAAACGTGGAATTTGAAATAAGGATATTTAATTACTATTATTTGTTATGAGAAAGAGAATTCTTTTAGCTTTGTGCATTTTGTTTGTCTGCGTGGCAGGCCAGGCGCAGTTCATTACTCAGATGAATTTGTTGACTCCTCATTATTATCCGGGTGAAGTGTACTTTACTGATGGGCATTATGAGGCGTTCGACGAGATCGAATTGCCTCGTGTGGGCAAAAGCAAAATAGGTGTCAAAAAGAACGCAGAGGACAAAGGTCACACCGATATCGAAGCAATTGATATTGTGGGCATTAAGATCTGGCACAAGAATTTTCCGGATAAAGAGCATGTACTATATTATGTACATGCGAAAAAGAGTTATATGCAAAATGATCACCAGTGGGGAAATCCGATTTATGCGACTGCATGGGGTGTGCTCTTCCAGTGCGAGCAGAACTATCAAATGGACAAAAAGACAGGCGATTTGAATTTTGTCAAGTTTGTTGGCGGAAATGGTCCGGACACTCCGACGCTCTTTTATCTCAAGCGCCCGGAATGGAACGAAGCACAACTAATCATGATTAACGGCGTATTCATTCCTAAAAAGAAAGCCGCAGAGTTCTTTAAGGACAACGAGCAGATATACAACGGTGTCAAGTCAGGCAAACTAAAAGCAGATGATATTAAATATATCATGGACGAGATGGCAGGTGGTAAGCCGGCAGACGAATCGGTTTTATCTATTCCGGAAGCTCAAATAGATTCTGTTTCCAATGGCGTAGTTGGTGATGACGAATAATAGTTTACATTTTATGAAACGTATAGTATTGTTATCTGTGCTGTGGTTCTGCATGGCACAGGCAATATCGGCACAAGGACTTCGATACAGCGTGTGTATCGTAGAGCCGGAGTTCTCTGAGGCAAACAAAGCTTTGATGAGCGATTATTCGCTCTACATGGCGCGCGCTGGAATGCAGAGCGCGTCACGTGCGCTGGGAGCCTATAAGAATGAAGGTACCTACGGATCCGGCGTTGTTGTAATGCACGAAGGAAACAAATATGTGCTCACCAACCTGCATGTGGTCGGATATGCCAAACAGGCGACCCTTATATTCCAACTGCACGATAAAACAGTTCGTTATCCGCATTGTCGCGTGAGTCATATCGGTTCATCTGCCGATTTGGCAGCCATAGAGTTACCTGCCGAATCAGAGATGATCGCTTTGCCGCTATATACGGGCAATATAGATGATGATCTGGCAATTGTAGCAGCGGGTTTCCCCGAACTGGCCGGTAAACCGTCATGGCAGTTAACACGTGGCTCTATTTCGAATGCCCGCGTAGACATCGACAACAGAGAACAGGCTACACGAATAATCCAACACACGGCCTCTATCGATCCGGGAAGCAGCGGTGGCCCGCTACTCTATAAAAACGCAGAAGGCAAATACGGTATATTGGGCATCAATACTTGGAAAGCCTTTTACCGTGAGGGAGTAGGATTAGCGATCGGGAAAGAAGACGTGGAAGCGTTCATGAACTCGCTATCAACGCTTTCTGTGGACACGGATAATGCGTTTGAGGCATTACGTACCACTTCAGGAGAAGAGTGGTTGTACGTCTTCCGCCACTTACCGGACTCTACGCAAAAGAGCATCAAAGCTATGGAGTGGCGTTTACCCTTTGATCAAGCCATTCGTGTGTTGGCTGTGCGGGACAGTCTGATACAATCAGACAGCAAAAAAGCGAAACACTATGACAACAAGGCTTCGCATATTATCAAAGATCTTGATCACAGAAGACACGTACGCTTGGTCTACGATAACTACCTCGGAATGAATCAGCAGGTAGGGGCTCAATTCGGCTTTGAGTGGCTGGGATATATCGCCACCGGTGTCCAGGTTACTGCCCTCATTGCGCAGCCTATGACCGAAGACCCGGGTACTGGTGCCAAATTGGGGTATGAGACGCGCGCCGGAGCTATGTTTGGACTGTATGTTGGAGGACAAATCCCTATAGCGGTAGGCAAACATATCCTTGCTCCGCGTATCACCCAAAGTGCCGGTGCAGGTCCCATGAAAACAGGTAATATTAATGGCGGTTTTGCAATCATTACCGATACCCGTGTCGGCTTGGATTGGCGCATTCCGTTTGATCGCTGCGATTTGATTCTTGGTCTGCATTACGACATGAATTGGTTGTGGACGAAAGATAAACTGAATATGACACCCAATAAAGCAGCGGCAAATTACGATTCTCTTAATCAATATTTGCAACATGGTGTCGGCCTTACAATCGGTATTGGTTGGTGAGACTGTTGATGCCACCCGCACTTACACCCTCACAGGGCAAAAGGTGAGATAGGAAAATATAAAAAACTCGTACAAAAAGTCGGCATATATTTGCATATGTCGATTTTTTTGTACCTTTGCACTCAGAATTAGGTACTTTGAACGACGGTCAAACGACGGTCAAGCGACGGTGAAGCGACAGTCAAAGCCAACGTGAAGCCAAGGTCGACTCAACAAAAGCCCCAAATTTATGAACAATACTATATTATATATAAATATATAATATACTTTTTATGCCCCTCTTTTTTATTTCAAGAATAATATCGTCCTTAGATATCTTTTAGGCCTTTTTCTTGCGTATGTCAAAAAAAAGCAGTACCTTTGCAGCCGAAAATATAATACGCACCATGAAAACAAAAGCACTTCGTGCATGGATCATTGCCATGCTGGCATGTCTTGGAGGGTACGTGCTGTACTCCGGTTTGGCAACTTGGATTCCCAAGACTTTGTTTTTTCAGTATTTTAGCATTTTTGTCTATTCCGCCGTACCGCTCTGCCTGCTGATGATCGGTCTGCTTTTAACCAAAGAAGGCTCTTCCAAACTCGCGAAATGGGGAGGAGCGTTATTAGCTATAGACGGTGCTATCGGTCTGCTTTGGCAAGTGCTGCTGTTGATCGGGAAGATCCAATCCACGATGCTCATATCCACGCCTATCATGATCTCGCACACCTGTCTGGGCGCTCTTTTGAAGGGTGCAGCGTTCATCTTGCTCGCGCTCTATTTCTCCGACAAGAGAATGTTTGGCTGGGCAATCGTGATAGCTGTTTTCGAAATGGCTTTTGCGGGCACGTTCTCGGCTTGGCAGATGATTCCGAAGGGTCACACATTAATGGCTTTGTATGCCTTATTCAGTGTCATCGTGCTGGTTTGTGAGGTGGTATTTATGGTAAAAATGCTGAAAAAGTTAAAAAAATAGCCCGAAAATTTGCATATATGCAATTTTTGTAGTACTTTTGCAGCGTGAAATGAACGAGGGGACCCGAAAAGGTTCCCTCGCTTGTGTAAAAATGTGCGCTATATGATAGACAAAAAGCAACTGCAAAACTGGATTGAAGAGTACCTGAACGGTACCGAGTATGAACTGATCACGCTGAATGTCTCAGCGGGAAATGACATCCTCGTGGAGGTGGATCGCCTTGCCGGCGTGGATGTAGATTTCTGTGCGGAACTGAATCATTTCCTTGTGGAGAAACTCGACGCGGTTGATCCGGATTACTCGCTCGAGGTGGGATCTGTCAGCCTCACCGATCCGTTCAAGACGAAGATGCAGTATGAGAAAAACCTCGGGCACGATGTCGAGATCCTTATCGAGGGCAAGAAACTGCGCGGACAACTCGTGTCGGTCGATGAAGAGACGTTCTCGGTAGATGTGGAGGAGAAAGTGGAGGTAGAAGGCAAGAAGCGCAAGCAGACCCGGATCGTCACGCATACCTGGCGTTATGACGAGCCGAAATATGTGAAATATGATTTAAAATTCTAAAATACAAATGGCAACAAAAAACCAAGACGCAATCAATCTGATTGACATTTTTTCGGAGTTTAAAGACTTCAAACGTATCGACAAACAGACGCTGATCACCGTGCTGGAGGAGTCGTTCAAGAGCGTGATCGCTAAGATGTACGGTCCTTCGGCAGACTACACGGTGATTGTCAACCCGGACAAGGGTGACCTCGAGATCTACCGCAACCGCCTCGTGATGGAGGATGACGATGTCGCTAATCCCGATACCCAGATCGCCCTCAGCGACGCTTTGAAACTGGACGATGAGGCAGAGGTAGGCGAAGAGGTAACGGATAAAGTAGAGTTGGCTTCTTTCGGTCGCCGCATGATCCTCAACCTTCGTCAAACGCTGGCATCGAAGATCCTCGAGCTCCAGAAAGAGGTGCTCTACCAGAAATACAAAGAGATGATCGGTCAGGTAGTGACCGGTGAGCTCTACCAGGTATGGAAGAAAGAGATGCTGCTGCTCGACGAAGAGGGCAACGAGCTCTACCTGCCGAAGCAGAACCAGATCCCGACGGACTTCTACCGCAAAGGTGAGATGGTTCGTGCCGTAGTGGTTCAGGTGGATAACAAAAACATGAACCCGAAGATCATCCTGAGTCGTACCGCTCCGCTGTTCTTGCAGCGCCTGTTCGAGCAGGAGGTTCCGGAGGTAAAGGAAGGCCTGATCGCCATCAAGAACATTGCCCGTATCCCGGGTGAGCGTGCAAAAGTAGCTGTTGAGACCTTCGACGACCGTATTGATCCGGTAGGTGCTTGTGTCGGCGTGAAGGGTGCCCGTATCCACGGCATCGTTCGCGAGTTGCGCAATGAGAACATCGACGTCATCAACTACACCTCGAACATCAACCTCTATATCCAGCGTGCGCTGGCTCCGGCTAAGATCAGCTCGATGGAGATCGACGATGAGAACAAGAAGGCAAAGGTCTATCTGCAACCGGACGAGGTGAGCCTCGCTATCGGTAAGGGCGGATACAACGTGAAGTTGGCTTCCATGCTCACCGGCTATGAGATCGATGTATACCGCGAGATTGACGAGGATGACTTGGACGATATCTATTTGGATGAGTTCAACGACGAGATCGATCAGTGGGTGATCGACGCCTTCAAGGCAATCGGTCTGGACACCGCCAAAGAGGTGCTGGGTACGAGCAAAGAAGACCTGCTTCGTCGCACCGACCTCGAGGAGGAGACCGTTGATGAGGTACTCCGTATCCTCGCTGCGGAATTTGAAAACGAATAATTAACCATAAAACCCTCGCGCGGCGCGAGGTCGAGAACGCTCGACACCGAGAAAGCGTTTTCTAAACAACGCCGCATGCGTATGGCAATAAAGTTAATTAAAGCATGTAAAGAACTGAATATCGGTATGGCAACTCTCACCGCTTGGTGCGAGAAGAACGGTATTACAATCGAGTCGGACCCTAACGTACGTATCGATGATGATCTGTATCTGCGCTTAGCCAAAGAGTTCAGCAAAGACTTGGCAACTAAGATAGAAGCAGACCGTCAGGCTGCAGAACGTGCGGCACGCGACGAAGCGGAGAAGGCAGCAAAGGCTGCGGCCGAAGAGGCGGCTCGTCGTGCGGCAGAGGAAGAGGCAGCTAAGAAAGCAGCTGCTGAGGCTGCCAAACGTGAGGCTGAGCGTAAGGCTGCGGAAGAGGCTAAGGCAGCTGCAGAGGCAGCTGCCAAGAAAGCTGCAGAAACCGCTAAGAGCGAAGAACCCAAACCCGCTCCGAAAGCTGCTCCTGTCCAAGAAGAGCCCGTCAAAGGCCCCAAGGTCATCGGCAAGATCGACCTCGATTCTATTGACACTTCGACTCGCCCGGCGAAGAAGACCAAAGAGCAGAAACGCAAAGAACGCGAAGAGCGTCAGGCGGCTCAGCAGGCACAGCAACAAGCGGCTGCAGAGAAGCGTAAACGCGAACGTATCAAGTCCAATGCAGCCAAGGTTGATCCGAACGACAAACGCAATCAGGTCAGCAAGAAGAACAAGAGTTCCAAACCCCGCGAGGCAACGCAGGAAGAGGTAGATAAAGCACTGAAAGAGACGCTCAGCCGCCTCCAACAGAAGCAGAACAAATCGAATACCTCCAAGTACAAACGCGAGCGTCGTGAGCAGGAACGCGAGAAGCACGAACTCGAGATCATGGAGGCACAGGAGCAATCCAAAGTGCTCAAACTGACCGAGTTCGTGACCGCGAATGACCTGGCTGTCATGATGAATGTGCCGGTGAACAAGATCATCGGAACCTGTATGTCGCTTGGACTGTTCGTGTCCATCAACCAGCGTCTCGATGCCGAGACCATCAATCTCGTGGCCGAAGAGTTTGGTTTCTCGACCGAATATGTATCTGCGCACGTGGCCGATGAGATCAACGCCGATGAGGTGATCAACGACGAGGACATCGAGCCGCGCTGCCCGATCATCACCGTCATGGGTCACGTCGATCACGGTAAGACATCGCTCTTGGACCACATCCGCAATGCGAACGTGATTGCCGGTGAGGCAGGTGGTATCACGCAGCACATCGGTGCGTACAACGTCAAACTCAAGAACGGACAGCATATCACTTTCTTGGATACCCCGGGTCACGCGGCCTTCACCGCTATGCGTGCTCGTGGTGCGAAAGTGACAGATATAGCGATCATCATCATCGCTGCTGACGATGCGGTCATGCCGCAGACGATCGAGGCTATCAACCACGCCCAGGCGGCCGGTGTACCGATGGTATTCGCCATCAACAAAGTGGATAAGCCGGGCGCTAACCCCGATAAGATTCGTGAGCAGTTATCCAATATGAACATCCTCGTAGAGGATTGGGGTGGTAAATACCAGTGTCAGGAGATCTCCGCGAAGAAAGGAACTGGTGTCTATGAGCTCTTGGAGAAAGTGCTCCTGGAAGCCGAGATGTTGGATCTCAAGGCCAACCCCAAACGCCGTGCGAAAGGTTCGGTCATCGAGTCTTCGCTCGACAAGGGTCGTGGTTATGTAGCTACGCTGCTCGTGCAAGACGGAACGCTTCACATGGGCGATATCGTGCTGGCAGGAACGTTCCACGGACGTATCAAAGCGATGTTCAATGAGCGTGGTCAGCGTATCACCGAGGTTCATCCGGGCGAGCCGTGTTCGATCCTCGGTCTGAACGGTGCACCGCAGGCCGGTGACGAGTTCAATGTACTGCCGACCGAGCAAGAGGCACGTGAGATTGCGAACAAACGGGAACAGCTGCAACGTGAGCAGTCCATCCGCACGAAGAAACATGTGGGTCTCGAAGAGATCGGTCGTCGTCTGGCTATCGGTGACTTCAAGGAACTGAACATCATCGTTAAGGCCGACGTGGACGGATCTGTGGAGGCTATCAAGGACTCGCTCATCAAGCTCTCAACGGAGAATATCCAGGTCAATGTCATCCACGGCGCCGTCGGTGCTATCTCCGACAGCGATGTGATGCTGGCTGCGGCTTCGGATGCGATCATCGTCGGCTTCAATGTACGTCCTACCGGTACAGCACGCCGCATGGCGGAGACCGAAGAAGTGGATATCCGTATCTACTCCATCATCTACGATGCTATCAACGAGGTCAAGGCGGCCATGGAAGGTATGTTGGCGCCGGAGGTGAAGGAAGAAGTAACGGCAACGCTCGAAGTACTCCAGACCTTCCATATCTCGAAAGTCGGTACGATCGCCGGTTGTATTGTGCGTGAGGGTAAGATCAAACGCGGTAACAAGGTACGCGTCATTCGTGACGGTATCGTGATCAAGACCGCTGAACTCGCATCCCTCAAGCACGTCAAGGACGATATCAAGGAGGCCGGTGTGAACACCGAGTGCGGTTTGAGTCTCAAGGCATATGACGACCTCAAAGAGGGCGATGTCCTCGAGGCATTCGAAGAAATCGAAGTAGCTAAAACACTGTAATCATATGAAAAAAATAGCATTATTAGCCCTTGTGGGCTTAAGCATGACCAGTTGTTGGGTAGCACGCATCTATACCGAAGTGCCGACCGCTAAGCCGGTGGCGCCGGTACAGACCGTCTATACGACCCAAGTGACGACACCGTCGCCGAAGGTAACGACCGTCTCTACGTTCACGGTAACGAACTACAACACCGATCCGTGTTTTTATCTCGACCTCAATGCGGTGGCTGCGGCTTTCGCCGAGAGTCGTTCGGTTAAGGAGTTCGAGCAGATCATCAACTCGAGCCGGTACATGATCAACAACCTCGATCTCAACCACGACGGTTGGATCGATTACCTGCGCGTGATTGAGACCTACCGTGGTTCGTATCATGCCCTGCTGATTCAGGCGTGCCTGGCGCCGGGTATGTTCCAAGACGTAGCTACGCTTATCGCGGAGCACCGTCCGGATGTTCTCTATGTTGAGGTCATCGGTGATCGTTATCTGTACGGCTACAACTACATCGTTCGTCCGGTCTTCGTCAAGCGTCCGCCGATGTGGGATGTCTATGGTCGCTCGAACTACGCGTGCTGGTCGTCCCCGTACTACTACGGTTCCTTCCCTTCGTACTACACGCAGCCGAAGCCGATCTATCTGAATCACTATCAGGCGTACGTCAATACCTACATGACGAACCATCATTACTGCCATCACTGCGACTATCCGCAACAACCGCATTACAGCGGTTACACGGAGATAACCAAATCCAACAGCCGCAATGACTACCAGGTAGCGTATCCGGATAAATCGTTTGAGCGTCGCGTGACAAGTGCTGCTTCGCAGTCAGGTGTCAGCGTACGTAATGCCGGTCAACTGCGTACGGAGGTAGAGAAGAGTTCGACCAGAGCAACCACTACGACGGCCAGCCAATCTGGTTCGACTCGATCCACGACTACAACTAGTCAGTCTACTGCATCTAGTTCTACTAGTCAATCCGGCTCGACCAGATCCACAACTACGACGAAGCCTGCAACGAGCTCTACGCGTCAGCCGAGTACCTCGGTCAATACCCGCGTAAATAAAAGCGGTACGACCCGTACCACGGTAAAAACTACCGATGAAACAGGTCGTACAACTACTGTTAAACGTGAGAGTTCGTCCGGATCGACTAGATCCACGAGCACCTCAACGCGCTCTACGAGCACTTCCGCTTCGCAGAATTCCGGCTCTTCTAGATCCTCTCAAGGCACGAAGACCGAATCCAGCCCTCGTTCTGGCCAACGCGAACGTTCGACCACTCGCCAATAGTCTCGCGGATGGTCACTTTGGTGCCCTCGTGAACGGTGAAGAGGTCCGTACCTGAACGGTCAGGCGAAGACTTCGCATTAACGACACCCTGTGTGATGATAGCTTCATTGCGCAGGGTGTCTCTTTGATGCAGCGATGCCGCATTAAGACCCGCGATCAGCGAGAAGAGTAGGGCTAACCATGCCACATGAAAAGCCGTCTTACGCAGCCAAGGCTCGCGTCCTAACAAGAAGAGTAGGATACCGATCAAGCCCAGCATAAACAGGCTGATAGAGAGCACCAACCACGTTTGTTCGCGCAGACTGTTACGCACCGTCCTTGCCCATGTAGAAAGGAAGAAATCCTGCTCTACGATATTATCCGTGATCTTACTTTGCGCAAACGCCAAGTTATACTGCGCGTCCTTGTGATTCGGCTCCAGACGCAGTGCCCGCTCGTAGTTCAAGATGGCCTGCGCCAACTCGCCCTGCTTAAAGCGCGCGTTACCTAAATTATAATACAGCGTAGCGTTCGGTCCTTCTGCCAGCAACGCCTCATAGCCCGCTGCAGCCTCTTCATAGCGCCCGTCGGCATATGCGGCGTTCGCTACATCAAACTCGCTCTGCGCAAAGGTCAAATGACAAATGACCAATAATAAATTACAAATTATAAACCGTTTCATATCTTCTGATCTTCGAGGTTATTAATCAAATTCGTGGTTGCTGTATACAGGTCGTCCATTCCGTGATCGGTCGTCGGCGCGTAGCGCGCAAACTCCGCCGTACTCAGTACATCCTTAACGTCCTTGATAAGGGCTTCACTCACACCTTTCTGTGCCAAAATCGAGGCGATGTTATCCTTATTTAGCTCCGCTGTCGGAATACTCAGACGGTCACTCAGATACGTCCATGCAGCGCTCTCGATAGCCGCGTAGAAGGCTTCTTTGTCATTGGCTTTCAGTGCCGCTGCAGCTGCTTTCAGACGCTTCTGTGCTACCTTGTTCGCACGTTTGTATTTCATGCGCGTCAGGTCGGATGCTTCCTTAATCTGCTTGCGCAGAATAATAAGAAGAATAATTGCCAATAACAGAGGTACTACATACCACAGCCAAATCAGGTCTGTATTAATGCTTTCGACTTTTGACTTTCGACTATCGACTCCCTTTGTATCGATATAGCGGATATCCGTACCGAGTTGCTTGATGTCCTCTTTCTGCGTGTAGTTCACCACGACCGCCTCTTCGCCTTTGTCGGAGTTAGTACCCGCACCGCGTTTCACGCGAATGGTATATTCGGGCGTGCTCAGCGTCTTATAGGCTTTCTCGTCGATGTCGAAATAACTGAACTTCACCGCAGGAATGGTGTATTCACCGGCGCTGCGCGGGATAGCGAGGTACTCAATCGACTTCGTGCCGCTCACACCCGAAGTGGTGGTCTTGAAGTTATTGGTCACCTTCGGATCGTAGGGCTCAAAACCTTCCGGCCAATCGATAGCCGGCGTCTTGATGAGTTTCATATTTCCCGAACCCGAGATATCTAACTTAATCGTTACTGCCTCATTGGCTTGCAACTCTGTCTGGCTGATACTCGGCGTCAAGGTGAACTTACCGACACCTCCGCTGAAACCAGCCGGTTTACCGCTTGGAAGCCCACTTACATGAATGGTCACACCCGGGGCGGTGAGCATCTTCGTTACGTTCGTATAACTGCCGAAGAAATCATCGAAGATCGATCGTGCCCGCTGTTGGGTCTGCACGCGCAGCACAGCCTCGAACTTAGCCGGATCAATCGCTATATCACCCGAGTGTTGCGGATACAGAATCGTGCGGTAGAGCACTGCCGTTTGGTAGTTACGACCGTTGTAATGCTCCAACTCCGTCTGGATCTCACCTTGCTCCAGATCTTGCTTCAAGAAGCCCGTGAACTCCGGTAACTTGGTGTTGTTGGTCAACTGCGCCACATCCACGTTCGCGAAATAGAGCTTGTACGTGATCATCAGCGCTTCTTGCTCGTGCACCTTCGTTTTGCTGGCAATCGTGCGCACGAAGATATTCTCCGAGGAAGCCTGACCGGACTGACCGGAAGAACTCGATTGTCTGGTCTGACTCGATTGACTGGCCTGACTGCTCTGCTGTTGCGGCTGATCTTCCGGCAATACCTCGATCCGTACACCGTTGGACTGCACGTTCTCGCCGTCCACCTTCACCGTCGCCGGATTGATCGTGAACGTGCCCGCACGCTGCGCCATGAGCATGTAGGTGTAGGTCTGCTCGAACGACGACGTACGCTTGCCGTTCACAAACGACGTGCTGCTACTCGTGCTCGTGTACGGTCCGCTCAGTACATCAAAGTCCGTGAACTCCGGTGCACGCAGATCGCGACTGCGTTGATTGACCGTGTACGTGATCTGGAACGGACGTCCGACCACAACCTGTTTCGGCGCTTGCGCTCTAAAAACGACCTCATCGGCAAACGCGCCTAACGCGATGCCGATAAGGAGAATAAATATCGATAATTGTCTTTTCATACTACCATTCTTTTTCTACACGACGTTTCTTACCTTGTTGCCGCTGCAGTTTCTCCTGCGTGTCCTGTTCGTCCTGCTCCAAAGCCTGCAAGATCTGCTCTGCCGTCTCTTTGTCCATCTGGTCTTCGTTCTGCTGTTGCTGCTCTTGCTGCTGTTGTTCCTGCTGCTGATCTTGTTGTTGCTCTTGTTGCTGTTGTTGTTCTTGCTGTTGCTGCTGATCCTGATCCTGCTTCTGGTCTTGGTTCTGTTGCTGCTGTTGCTGTTGCTGTTGCTGCTGCAGCATCTCCATGGCCTTCACCAGGTTATAACGCGTGTCATTATCTTTCGGATTCGCGCGCAAGGACTCCATATACGCCTGAACGGCTTTGTCGTACTGCTGTTGCGCGTAATTGCAGTTGCCGATATTATGCATTGACTTGGCGTAACGCTCTTTGTCTTTCTTCTTGTCCAGCATCTTCGCTGCCGTCTCGAACTCCGCCTGCGCGTCCGCGTACTTGTCCTGCTTGAACAGCGCGTCACCTAAGTTATAATGCGCCTCGTAGCTGTTCTTGTTCGTCTCCAGCGCGCGGCGATAGTCCACTTCGGCCTCGGTGTAGTTCTGCTGACGGTAGTCTTTGTTACCGCGCCGCACATCACCGGCTTCTTTCTGCGCGAACGTATTCACGCTCACCAACAGCAGGGCGATCGTCAGCACGCGGTGTTCTCCGAAAATATCCATCTTGGTGATCGATTTGTTCTTACGGTTGAAGATAAAGAAATCAATGACGAGCAGCAATAACGCGATCAGCGCAAAGCTCTGGAACTGCTCGTTATAGTCCGTAAACACCTGCGTCTCAATCTCTTGCGTAGCCAACTTATCCAACTCTTTCTGGATGGCTTTGGTGGCTGTATTCGTGTTGTCGCAACGCACGTAGATACCTCCGCCGGCTTGCGCAATCTCGCGGCACATGTCTTCGTTCAGACGGCTGACCACCACATTGCCTTCGCGGTCCTTGCGGAAGTTATTCGTGCCCGGCATCGGGATCGGCGAACCTTCGGGTTTACCGATACCTACTACCAGCACTTGAATGCCCATTTCTTTGGCACGCTTGGCAACAGCCACCGCATCGTCTTCGTGGTTCTCACCATCGGTGATCAGGATAATCGCCCGACTTGCCTCACTCTGTTCTCCAAAGCAACGGATACTCGTACTCAAGGCCTGACCGATCGCCGTACCTTGTGTCTTGATCAACTCCGGCTTGATCGAGTTAAGGAACATCTTCGCCGAAACGTAGTCACAGGTGATAGGCAGTTGTACGAACGCGTCGCCGGCAAAAACCACCAGACCCACTTTATCGTTGATCATGTTGTCCATCAACTTGCTCAACATCTGTTTTGCGCGGTCCAAACGGTTCGGTGCGACATCTTCTGCCAACATCGAGTTCGATATATCCAGCGCCACGATCGCCTCAATACCTTGCCGTTTCTCCGTGCGCTCACTCTGCCCGAACTGCGGCCGGGCAGCAGCGATGATGAGCAACGCCAAGGCTACCATCACGATACTGAACTTAACGGTCGGACGAACACGACTTGCATTCGGCATCAATTGTTCCATCAACTCCGCGTCACCGAACGCCTCCAACTGACGGCGTTTATGGCGGGTATATGCCCAATAGGCTGCTACAAAAACCGGAATCGTCGCCAGCAGCCACAATAGTTCTATATTTGCAAAACGAAACATATCAATTCGCTATAGTTCTAATTACAAAATATCGAATAATCACTTCCAACAACAAGCAGAGTAGGGCGGCAACCAGGAACGGAGCGAAGTTCTCCGTGTGTTTGGAGTACTCGCGAACACGTAACTTGGTCTTCTCCAATTGGTCAATCTGCTCGTAGATCCGTTTCAGACTGCCGTTATCGGTTGCCCGGAAATACTGACCTCCGGTCACTTCGGCGATGCCGCGTAATGTGCCCTCGTCGAACTCCGAGTCCATCGTCACGTACTGGCGTCCCATAGGGGTGTTCACCGGCACGCGGGTCTGACCGTAACTGCCGACTCCTACCGTATAAACGCGTATCCCAAAGGTCTTGGCGATCTCGGCTGCCGTCTGCGGGTCGATGTCACCGCGGTTGTTGGAACCATCGGTGAGCAGGATCACCACCTTACTCTTCGTCTCGCTGTCTTTCATTCGGTTGACTGCATTCGCCAAACCCAGACCGATCGCCGTACCGTCCTCAATCATGCCGTATTCGACGGATTTGAAGAGGTTAACAAGTACCGCGTGGTCGGTGGTCAGCGGACATTGCGTGAAACTCTCACCCGCAAAAACGACAAGACCTATCTGGTCGTTCGGACGGGCTATCACGAAGTCCGACGCTACCTGCTTAGCCGCCTCCAGACGGTTGGGTTTGAGGTCTTCTGCCAGCATCGTACCCGATATATCGAGCGCCATCATGATGTCGATACCTTCGGTGCTCTCCGATGACCAACGATTGGTTAACTGCGGGCGTGCCAAGGCGAGACTCAACAAGGTCACCACCGCTACGCGCAGCGCAAAAGGCACGTGCAGTAACCAGATACGCCAACTCTTCGGCTGAGCCGCCAAGGTCGTAGTGTCCGAGATCTGCACACTCGCGTCACTCTTCCACAACTCGTACGCATACCAGCCGATAATAGGTATCAGCAGCAGCAATAAAAACAAATATCCCGGATTAGCAAATGTCATACTTCTTCCTCCTTAACATCATTTCCATCATTTTCATCATTTGCATCATTGACGATCTTCGTCTCATTGACAAAGTCATAGGCCGTGGTCAACGCGCTCTCGTTCTCGTCAGGCGTGGTGTGCCATTTCGCAAACTTCACCAAATCAGCGAGTTGCAGCATCTTACTCAGCCGTCCGTACAAGTCTTTCTCGATGAGCGGTTTCATCTCACGAAGCGTCTCGTCACTCGTCTTCTCTGTGCTATGCACCTCGAAACGGCGACCGATATACTCGCGCACAACATCCGTCAGATCCGTCTGATATTCCTTCACTTTTCCGTCTTTCCAGATCTTCTGCGCCTTGATCTCATCGAGTTTCTCGAGGGCCACCTCATCGGCAGGACGCAACAGTTCCGGATTGATCTCTTCCTCTTCCGGCTTGCGGTTCTTCTCGTACCACCGCCACAGGTAGTAAGCCCCTACACCTGCACCGACCAGAGCCAGCGCCAAGAGGATCCAACGGATGATGCCCCACCACCATATGGGGGCTTTCTCGATATCTTTGATATCGGTGATGGCATTCGCGCTGTCCACCTCAAACGGCTGAATCACATTGAGCGCCAGCGGTTCTGTCCAGAACGTGTCCTCGCCGCTCGTCACGTACAGCGGTTCGATGGCGAACAAGCTGTCTTTAAACGACGTCAGCATCAAGTCCTGCTTCAACTGCACACGCCCGTCGGGCAGGGTAGTGGTGTCCACCGCCGAGCGATCGACGATCTCGATACCGTCTTGCAGTTGTTCGCCCAACGCCGGCCATACCACCTGTTCGGACGCGTCGTGCGTCACTTCGAGGTGCATGGCGGTCTGGTCGCCCAGCATCAGCATCGTCGAGTCGATCGATGCGCTCACTACTATCGCTAAAAATAAACTCATCATTGCTTAAACAGTCTCATTAAAGCTTTCACGTAATCTTCGTCCGTACGCAGGGAAATATTGTGCATTCCCGTCTTCGTATAAACGGTCTCCAGGGCGGTTTGTTGGTCGCGCCAAGCCTTGTTGTACGCCTCGCGAACGCTTGCAATACCGGTGTCGGCCCACACACGCTTACCCGTCTCCGGATCGCGCAGTTTGATTAGTCCTACGTTCGGCATCTCGGCGTCACGACGGTCGTAGATCTGAATCGCGTTCAGGTCGTGCTTGCGTGCGGCGATCACCACCGGCGCTACTTCCCCTTTCTTTTCGGGCGTTGCGCTGAAAGCCGGATCCATCATATCGCTTATCAGGAACGCCGCACAACGACGTTTCTGCGCGTTGGTCAGGTACTGCAGCGCCGCGTTGATGTTGGTCCCCGTGTGTTCTGGCTCAAAGCTCAACAACTCTCGGATGATATGCAGCACGTGCGATTTACCTTTCTTCGGCGGGATGAATTTCTCCACTTGGTCGCTAAAGAAGATCACACCCACTTTGTCGTTGTTCTCGATCGTGGAGAAAGCGAGTGTTGCGGCTACTTCGGCCATCGTGTCACGTTTCATCTGACTCACTGTACCAAAATTCCTACTTCCGCTGACATCGATGAGCAACATCACCGTCAACTCACGCTCCTCTTCATAGACCTTGATGTACGGCCGGTTCATTCGCGCCGTCACATTCCAGTCTATCGACCGAACATCATCGCCCGGTTGGTACTCCCGCACCTCACTGAACGCCATACCACGACCCTTGAATTGGCTGTGGTACTCGCCTGCGAAGATGTTTCGACTCAACCCATGGGTCTTTATCTCGATCTTCCTTACCCGTTGTAATAACTCTTCACTTGTCATAATTCTAGTCTCCTAGTTTCCTAGTCTCCTAGTTTCCTTTAAGGCACCTGAACTGCGTTCAGTACTTCTGTGATAATATCTTCGGTCGTAATATTATTTGCCTCTGCCTCGTACGTCAAACCGATACGGTGACGCAGTACGTCGTAACATACCGCACGTACATCTTCCGGCGTCACGTAGCCTCTCCTATGAATGAACGCGTACGCACGAGCAGCCTTGGCGAGGTTGATCGAAGCACGCGGACTACCGCCGAAAGCGATCATCTGCTTGAGGTCTTTCAGCCCGTACTCTTCCGGGTTACGCGTTGCAAAAACGATATCGACGATGTACTTCTCGATCTTCTCGTCCAGGTACACCTCCTCTACGATCTTACGTGCCTTGATGATATCCGCGGTACTCAAGATCGGCAGCACGGTCTTCTTCTCACTTGCGATGTTCTGACGAATGATCGCCTGCTCCTCTTCTTTCTTCGGATAACCGATCACAACCTTCAGCATGAAACGGTCGGTCTGTGCCTCGGGCAGCGGGTAGGTACCTTCTTGCTCAATCGGGTTCTGGGTAGCCAGTACCAAGAACGGATCATCCAACTTAAACGTTGCATCGCCGATCGTCACTTGACGTTCCTGCATGGCCTCGAGCAATGCGGATTGCACCTTTGCCGGCGCACGGTTGATCTCATCAGCCAACACGAAATTAGCGAAGATAGGACCGCGTTTGATCTTAAATTCTTCGCTCTTCTGAGAATAAATTTGCGTACCGATCACATCGGCCGGCAACAAGTCCGGCGTAAACTGAATACGGCTGAAGTTAGCCTTGATGAGATCGCTTAAGGTCTTGATAGCGAGGGTTTTTGCCAAACCCGGCACGCCTTCCAACAATATGTGCCCGTCGCTCAACAGACCAATAAGCAAACTCTCTACAAGGTGCTTCTGACCAACAATCACTTGATTCATGCCCAACGTAAGGGCATCTACAAACGAACTCTCGCGCTCCACGCGCTCTTGCAGTTCTCTGATATCAACAGGATTTTGCATAGTATAATGTAATTATAATTTTCCGCAAATTAACATGCAAAAAGTGTGCCAAACTATAAAATTTTCTTTAACTCTTGCAGATATCGAATAAATTTTTTTTCTTCTTTCAAATCTTAAAATTTGTGCATTTTGCAAAGTCTATTTAGCAACACTCTTTTGAGTGTGGCTTAATAATCGTATACTTTTTCGTAACAAACGATATTGTGTACTTGACAAAATAGCAGTAATTTTGCACTCGATAAAAAATGGGCTGTTTTGAACCCTAAAATCGTAATATATTTAATAAAAATATTAATATGAGTAAATTTTTTCAACGTGTATTAGTCTGCGGAGCGATGATTTTGCTCCCGACGGCTATTTTTGCACAACAGTTGACCAATGCAAACTTCGAAGATTGGTCAGCTGCTCAGTTTGATGGCAACATCCAGCCGAAGGGTTGGAATGCATCGAACGTGACGCAATTCAGTTTTAAGTTTAACTTTGCGCACCAGGAAGCCGGCCATAACGGCGGCTATTGTATGATGGTGCAAGACCAGGACGTCGGTGCAGCAGGTATCACGGAGACTTCGCCGGGTTATTTCTCGTTAGGTACGCCTTGGGTATACGTGCCGAGCTTGACGCAGGTCAGCAGCGCTTCTGCCGGTGACTACGGAGGTGTCGCGTGGGCGTATCGTCCGGACTCGATGTCCGTGTGGATCAAGCGTACCGGTAACAACACCAGCAAGGAGGACTTCTATCTCCTCTACTACGCTTGGAAGGGCACCGCGCAGGGTAATAAGTACAAAGCGAAGAACGGATCCTGTACCGACCATTCCGTGACCGACGAGGAGTCGGATATCCGCCAGGAGTTGGATGGTAACGAGTGCGGTACGGCGACGGTAGCCACGCAGATCTGTGAGGGTATGTGGCGTGAGAAGAAGACCTACGGCAACTGGACGAACATCCGCGTGCCGATCTATTACTTCAACAACGAGGTGCCGCAGAAGATGAACATTATCTTCTCGGCTTCCAACTATCCTAACTACCGCGCCAACAGCGGTCTGTACGCCGGTAACTCGCTGTATGTCGATGATGTAGAGCTCATCTATTCGTCGAAGATCCAGCAGCTGTTCATCAACGATAAGGAGTGGAAGGGCTTTGACCCGAACTCCGAGGCAGTGCAGTACTATGCCTTAGGTGAGACTGCTACAGAGATCCCGACGATCGAAGCGAAACGTGGTGCGGGTTCGTTGACCAACGCCAGGGGTAAGACCGTGGCTTTCAACGGACGTACCCTCTCCGGTAGTGAGATCCGTATCATCAAGGGTGACTTGGAGAACAAACCGACGATCATCACCGTTTCGGCGGAGGATGGCTCAAGCACGATGAACTACAAGATTCAGTTCCAGCGTGCAAAGAGTAAGAACGCCAACCTGTCGAATATCTCGTACGCTCTGGGAACGGATACGACGGTTGTATCGGGCTTCGTGCCGGGCAAATATACGTACGACGTAGAGCTGCCGTACGGTACAACGCAAGTGCCGGTGGTGACGTATGTGAAACAAGAAGAGGCGCAGACCGTTACGATCACGCAACCTAATACCGTTGGCGGTAAGGCGACTATTGTTGTGACCGCAGCCGACGGAACGACGAAAAAGACCTACACGCTTAATTTCTCGGTGGGTCTCCTCAAGGACGTGACGCTGAAAGATATCAAGGTGAACGGCAAGTCCATTCCGGGCTTCTCGCCTTCGCAGGCCGTGTATAAAGTGTCGTTGCCGACCAATACCGCTCAAGCTCCGACGGTAGAGCCTGTCTCGGCGTACGCAGCCGGAGAGCAGACGATCACAATGACCGTACCTACGCTGGATCAGATCCAAGCCGGTGGTGCGCAGGCTCAAGCGCAGATTACCGTCAGCGCACCGGGTGCTACGACCGATAAGGTCTATAAACTGAACTTCAAGATCGAGGCATCGACCTATTCGTACCTCGCTTCGCTGCAGCTGATCGGCGATCAGATCCAGAGTGTCAACCCCTCTCAAGAGGGTGACGCTACAGCGATCGCGTTCGATCCCGAGTTGACGACCTATTACGTTAACCTCGAAATGGGTTCGCGTTACCTGCCGCAGATCCTCTACCAGCCGGGTGATGAGTACCAGACTATCACCATCGACTCCACGCGTTTTGCCAACGGTAACGGTACGGTGAGCGTGAGTGTCATGGCGGGCAACAATATGGATCAGACAATCTACAAACTCGTCTTCTCTGCAAAGAAATCCGAGAACACGAACTTAAACGGCGTGCTCATCAACGATCAACCGATGGCGGGCTTTGATGCGGCGGTGACCAATTATACGGACACCCTCGGTATCGGTGAGGACTACCCGACGGTAGAGCCGATCCTCGGCGATGACTTCCAGACTTACGCCAAGTCTACCCGTATCATCGGTACGGCTCAGACGACCAGTATCACGGTCATGGCGGGTAACGGCGACTCGAAGACCTATAACTTCACATTCTATTCGCAGACCTATACGGACAACCGTTTGGCTAACCTGACGGTAGAGGGCTTCTCGCTGCTCAACCGAGACGGCGATGCGGTGTCCTTCGACGCTGATGTCAAGGAGTATTGGGTTAAACTGCCTATGGGAACGACCGAACTGCCTGCTATCACGGCTACCTTGCGTAACGAGCAGTACCAGACGGCTACCCCGACGCCGCCGGCTGACCTGAACGGCAACTACAAAGTAGTGGTAACGCCGCTCAACGGTGCCAGCCGTACGTACACGATTCACTTCTCGCTGGCGGTTTCCAAGAACGCTTCGCTGACGATGATCTACCTTAATAACGAGCCGCTCGCGGGCTTCAACTCCGACGTACGTGACTATGTTTATACGGTAGAGCAAGGCATGTCCGTTCCCGCTGTCACTTGGGATCTGGGCGACGCGGTACAGACCGTGGACACTACGACGAAGAAGAACACGAAGTATCTGACCGTCACCGCAGGAGACAAGAAGACCAAACGTGTGTACTCCATTCGCTTTAAGTTCCCGGCTTCCAACAACACGCAGCTGCAAGATATCAAGCTCAAGTATCCGGATTTGGACACGATCTCGATGAAGTATTCGGAGAATATCCACTTCCGCGGCGACTCGCTCGATTATATACTGGAACTGAAGGCCAATACCTGCCCGCAGATCTTCCCTGTTACCGCTGCCGGACAGAAAGTAGCGGTAGCTGCTCCGTACGCGGACGGTACGGCGATTATTAAAGTGATCTCCGAGGATGGTTTGGAGGAAACCCAATACACCATCGAGTTCACGAAAGCGATCGTAGCGACCGTTCAACTGGATAAAATCTATTATAATGGCATCCTCGTTCCGGGCTTCAAGAGCTCACAGGCACACTACGAGGTGAACTACACCGGCGATGACCAACTGCCGAAGATCACCTATCTGCCGGAAGATGCGAACGCGAAGATCTACTGGAAGAACACGGCAGACTCTGTAGTAGCTTATGTCCGCGTGACGGATGGCGAGAACGAAGGTGTCTATGACATCGTCTTCAACCGTACCACTTCGTCGAACAACGCGCTCCTGGGTATCTACGCCGACGGTCAACTCATTGATGGTTTCAGTGCTTCGCAGTCGAATTATACCTACGATCTGGCTGCCGGCCTGCCTTATCCGGAACTCAGCTATAAGGTAGCAGAGAACGCACAGGTTGTCTTCTTCGGCCAACTCGCAGAGGGTAAATGGGGTATCACGGTCAAGGCTGCTAACGGCGATGCTTTTGATTATACCGTTCAGTATAACCACGCGAAATTCAATGACGCGGAGCTTGAAGACCTGCACGTCATGAAGGACGGAACAGACCTCATCACGCACTTCTCTTCGGGTAACACCTATTTCGGAAAGTTCAATTTGGGCGAAGGCGAAGAAATGCCGCAAGTCATCGCGAAAGCGAAATCGGACAAGAACCAGAAAGTGCTGATCTACGCGCCGAACGATCACGAACAACATGTCCTCGTCGTAGCAGAGAACGGCACGACTCAAAAAGAATATATAATAGAGTACACGCGCGTGAAGAGCGCTGTCTCCAAACTCAAGGCGATCTACATTGACGGAAAACCGTTATCGGATTACCGTCTGATCTTCCATCCGGATACGCTCCACTACAGCATCGAGTTGACGACGGCGGATACCGTAGTTCCGAATGTGTATCCGGTAGGACAATTGGACAACCAGACTATCACGACCACCTTTGGTAAGCCGAACGAGGTAACGACTATTCTCGTACAGGCGCAGGATGGTAATCCTCTGCATTCGACGACGTACACGATCGACTTCCCGGTAGTACGCAAGAGTAACACCCAACTCAAAACCCTCACAATTGACGGTACCGATCAGGATGTGAATGTGACGGAGTATAACTTCGAGAACACGCTCACGCCATATAGCGTTACCTTCGAGAAGGCTGATGAGACGCAGCTGATCGAGTTCATCGAAGCACCGATCACCGGCGTGACGAAGATCATCGTGACAGCCGAGAACGGCGACACGCGTACGTATTCGATCCGCTATACGATCGCAGAACCCGAACCGAAGGAGAACAAACTGCTCAGCATCGCTTATCGTTATACGAAAGCGAACGGCGATCCGGTAGAGGATAGCCTTGAGCCGGTGAAGGGTGACAACATTGTTGACCTGCCGTTCGGTGCTACTTCCTTCGAGATCATTGGTGTGACGAAGAACTACAAGGAACAATCGCTCGTCTTCTTCAAGGGCGGTATCCGTCGTGGTGCGAAGATCACGGTAGTCGCTAACCGTACCGGTGTGAACGACGTGACTTACACCATCACCCCGCGTATGCCGGAGTTCGAGACCGAAGGTAAACTGCAGAGCCTTAAATACAACGGCGTCGAGGTACCGAACTTCCGTCCGGACGTATATAACTACATGATCAACGTTACGGATGAACCGAACGCAGGTAATTTTGAGGCTGTTGATTATAACGGCAACAACGTACAGGCTTCGTTTGATTCCAACTTCCAGAAGACCAAACAGGTAACCTTCACCGTAAACAACGGCGAGAAATACTCCGTCTGCTGGTTCTATGCCGGAGACGAATGGCCGTTTACTTATGAGCGCGTACAGACAGAAAGGGCATATTGGTATGAAGTAAGCTTAGGAGGTGGTATATTCGGGTCCGAAGCGAAAAAGAAGAATGAAGTAGATCCCACCGGTTATAAACCACAAGGATGGAAGGTTCCTGCGGATTTGGTGGCATATATTGATTATAATGCTGCTGTGTCACACTTTACCTATTACACAGGTCATGAAGTGACAGTAGTAGGAGATAAGGAATTGACGCTTTCGACCCTCCGTGGTGGTGCACTCAACAGCTCAATGCCGGGTACATTAACCTTAGGTGGCCTGAGCCTGCCGGATGGCGTGCGCTTGAATGGAAATACAAAGGTATCATTTGAAAAGAACCTAACCAACGCCGTGCAATACCGTAATACTCCGGAGCAATTCGCATTTGAATACCAGCCGATCATGACGGTTAATGGAATTAATACTTGGAATGCTTGGGTATCCCTTGGTAACGCGGCAGGTACTGCATTGGTAAGTAAAGACATCTCCGGCTCCTATGCGAACTTGGGACAATGGCAAAATTCCGTTACGAATCTGTCTTATAACGGAACGGTAGGTAAACTGAACATTATGCTTTGCGCAAGTGAAGTTAGCGGAAATAGCTATAATATCTATGGCGGCTCTACAGCTAAAAGCTGCGACCTTCAGATCCGTAACATGCGCATGGTTTATAACTCCGAGTTGACCGAAGCATTCGTGAATGGTAGTGATGCGATCACGCCTGCCGCTGATGGGCGTACCTTCAATTATACCTTGGGCGCTAATGAAGTCATTATCGGCAAACCTGCACTTAAGTTCTCCAAAGCGGTGCATGACCAGACACAAGTCATCGAGTGGCTGAATAATGGCGAGTGGATCGACGGTAACCTGACCGCACGTGTCATCAACTACGGTGAGAACTCGATCGATAGTACCCACTATTACGTTGTTCTCCACCGTGATCCGAAAGCATCTTTGGATTACACGGCTGATTTCGGTTCGTTAACTTCGACCGTTTCGGGCGACACGACCTATGTCAAACTGCCTTACGCTACGATGAAGTTCCCGGAGTTCACAATTACTCCGGATAACATCCATCAGCGTTTTGTAGTCAACAAAGAGGGTAATCACGTGACCGTCATCGTGACCAACGAACTCAATGCATCCGACACGACGATCTACGTCTTCCGCGAGGAGCGTAGCAACGTGGCTACACCGGAGAACATCGTTGCCAAAGACAAGAACGACAATATTATTCCGTTCACACAGACCTTCAACCCGGCTACGCTCAACTACACCATCAACGGTGAGGTGATGCCGACAATCGAGGTTTCCAAGTCCGGCACCAGCGAGAACAACCCGCTCAACCAGACGATCGATATCAACCATACAGCCGACGGCGCGACCGTGAAGGTAACGGCAGAGGATGGTAAGACCACCAAGACCTACACCATCACGCTCCATAGACCGGAAGTGACCACGAATCATCAGATCAAGCAGTTCGTACAAGACGAGACCCCGTGGCAGAACTTAGGTGGTACGAAGTACTTCGAGCAAGCTGCTAAACCGGAATCGCCTGTACTGTTCGAGCAATGCTACGCGGCGGATAAGGTGATCTTCATCCAGACACCGGATAGCATGGTATGGCAAGTAGTCGGTAACGCGAACAGTTACGTACGTAGATACCCGACCGATCCTTCGGCTAACAATCTGCTGAAGAATATCCTCGTGGCAGGTGTTCCGTTGGAGGGCTTCGAGCCGACCAACAACGAGGTACCGTATCCAGTGCCCGCAGATACAACGCAAATCATCGAGGCCGTTGCCGGTGAGGATGTTCAGACCATCAGCACCAAGATGACCGAGACCGAGGGTGGTGTAGAGTACGAGATCAGCGTAACGCCGGAGAATGGCGGTGCAGCGCGTAAGTACACCGTTCGCATGATTCGCACGATGAGCCCTGACTCCACGCTCGCAGGTATCCTCCTCGACAGCGTGATGATCGACGGCTTCGATCCGAGCATCAACGACTACGTCATCACTCTCCCGATCGGTAAGGGACCGAAGAAAGCACACGTTAAGATGCCGAACATCACCTACGTGACGCAGAATAACGGACAGAAAGTAGAGGTTCAACCGGGTGAACTGAACGGCGACTCGACCGTACTCACCGTAACACCGGAGAACGGTGTCGGCAGTAAGGAGTACTCCATCAAGATCCAAGAAGAACTGAGTAGTTGTACCGAACTGACCGGTATCACCGTCAACGGTAAGCTGGTTGACCCGAACTTCGAGCCGGGACGTCACTTCTACTCGACCACCGTGGAGAAAGACCTCATCGAGATCGACTACACCTGCGAGGATCGCTTCTTCAAGAGCGTAGAGACTATCATCGATCCGATCACCGCCGGTAAGGAGTATAACTACACCCTGCGCGTCACCGCAGAGGATGGTACACAGGCGGACTACCTCGTCGAGATCTACGTCCTTAACCAGTCCAACGATGCGCAGCTGGCGGACATCCTGCTCAACCATATGAACTTCATCTCCTATAAGGAGACTGCCGAACTGTCTAACCCGCAGCTCAAGGCCTTCGATCCGGGAAATAATCAGTACCACGTGAAAGCGCCTATCGATAAGATCCCGAGCGTCATCGGTATGCTCAAGATGGACGGTCAAAAGGTGGAGACCACTATCGAGAGCACCGATCAGGTTTACTGCGTTCACCTCGATGTGACTGCGGTGGACGGTGTCACGAAGAACGAGTACAAGGTTTATATCGATCGTACCCTGCCGCAATTGAACCGCTTGACGAGTATCTCCATCGATGGCGATACCATCCAGTCGTTCGATCCGGACAAACACTCGTATATCTATGACAAACTGGCGGACGGCGCTGCCCTGCCGCAGATAGAGGAGATCGGTTACACCACCGAGGATGAGGCCATCCAGAACGATCCTAACTTCGTTCATGTCAGCCGCTCCGAGGCAGATAAACTGATCACCATCACGGTTCATGCCCAAGATACGGCATACCCGACAGCGGAATACAACGTATCCTTTATCTTCCGTAAGGACACCGTCAACACCCTCGAGGTAATCAACGATACCCGTAACGGTATCACTGCGCCGGTGAATAACTGGGATCCGAAGGGAACGTACTTCCATCGTGACCTGCCTATCGGCGAAGAGTACCCGGAGATCAGTTACGGTGACGACCGCTATCCGGGCGACAACCTGTGGCCGCGTATCGACACGATGACGATCGCCCTCGATACGATCAACCTCACATGGCAGCATCAGACCGTCGTAACAGCGCAAGACGGTAGTAGCCGCACCTATACGGTTTCCTACCGCAAGCTGCGCTCGAACAACACGGCCCTCCAGCTGCTGCAGGTAAGCAAGAACGGTCAGGACTTCTACACCGTGGACGGCTTCAGTCCGGAGGTAACGGAGTTGTACTGCACACTCAAACCGGCAGAGGCCGAGGCCCTGGCTGGTGGCATGCCGACGCTCCTATGGACACCGGGAGACAGCTACCAGACCGTCGATACCATCACGGCGCTTGACTCCCTGAGCGGTAAGACCCTGGGCTACAAGCATATCGTTACCGTCACCGCCGCTACCGGCAGAACGCGTAACTACACCGTCCACTATCCTGTCGAGCTCTCTATCGATGCTACCTTGCGTACCATCAAGTACAACAACGGCGGTGCGATACCTAACTTCGACAGCGAGCGTGAGAACTACAAGATCGAGATCGAGAAGAATGCTGAGATCCCGAACCTCATTCCGGTGCTCAACGTAGAGGGTCAGCGGTACGTACAAGACTCGCTCGCCGGCGTAGATACGATTCGTTATTTCGTATGGGCGGAGAACAGAGAGTACACCAAGACCTACACGATCGCCTTCGAGCGTATGCTCTCTACGCTGATCAAGCTGGATCGTATCACGCTCACCGACACGGTCGAAGAAAAACCGATCTCGCATGACCTGTTCGACTTCAACCCCGATCAGTTCGACTACACGATCGTCATGCCGTATGACTCGCTCAACCGAGACATCCTGCCGCGCGTTGACTATATCCTCGGCGACCCGATGCAGTCCGTTTGGAAGGAAGAGACGAAGTTGAATGATAAGCAGACCATGGTAACGCTCCACGTCATCGCAGAGAACGATGAGTACGGAGCTGAGTACAACCTGATCTTCGAGTTCACGCGTAATAACGATACGAAGGCTAAGGACATCAAGATCCACGGTGAAGAGCTGCCCGGCTTCGATCCGAATAAGATCGATTATGAGTACAAACACCCGTACGGTTCGGATTCGACGGCCTTCTATAAGGCAGAAGATGTAGAGGTTATGCTCAACGATATCGCGGCGAACTACACCGTATCGGTGGACGAAGACGGAGCTATCTCCATCGTCGTGACCGCACAGGACGGCGTATCGCAGACGACCTACACCATCGTTCAGTCGATTGCACTCGACGGCGATAACTTCCTCCAGGCGATCCTGCTCAACGTAGCCGCTGAGGACGGTAGTGTCACGGTAGATACCTTGCGTGGCTTCGATCCGGAGATCACGTTCTATACCTACCTGCTGCCTGCCGGCTCGACCGCAACACCGGTGGTAGAAGGCTTGGCTCGCTCGATCAACGCAGAGGTTTCTGTCAAGGCCGCTGCAGCCGGTGACACCTGTATCATTATCTGTACCGCACAGGATCTGGCCGAGAGACGTTACTTCGTTTACTTCAAGAACTCCGACATCAATGTCGCACAAGAACCGACCGCTAATGATGTCGTAGCGAAGTGTCTGAGCAACAGCGAACTCTTCGTAGGTACCATCCGTAAGGACGTTTACTTCGCCCTCTTCGATGAGCAAGGACACCTTCTGTTCTACAAGCAGATACCGAACGCTGATCCGAATGATGCCATCATCGTGAACGACCTCGACAACAAGGAGGTACTCACCGACATCATCAACTCGCGTTCCGGTCTCGTGATCAACATCATCCCGGGTAAGATCTACTTCTACACCTTCATCTACGGCGACAAGACGCTCATGCAACGTCTGGCCGGCAACAAGGCGAAGAAACTCAAATCCGGTAAGTTGATTACCTTACCATAAAAAAAGAAAACTCCCGTGCTCACCGGCACGGGAGTTTTTTAAACTCTTAACTTTAAACTTTAAACTTTAAACTTTTACCTCCACCTGTATCCGAGCGTCAGGCTGACTGACTGTGGATAGATGAGTGCGTTGGCTACCTCTTGTCCTTTCATCTCGCTGTAGAATCCGGCGATATCGGAAAGGCTTACTTTATACGAGGCGTTGATCTGCATTCCGAACCAGAACTCGTATCCTACCATCACGCAGACGCCGAAATGGTTATCGTGCAGACTGTACAAACGGCTGTAGTCGTACGTTACCTCCGGCGTGGTTGTGGGCGTCGGGGTGGGGGTGGGTACTTCGTCATCCACGTTCTTGAACTTGTTCGCGATATTCGAG
This sequence comes from uncultured Bacteroidales bacterium, assembly GCA_902798385.1. GTDB lineage: Bacteria > Bacteroidota > Bacteroidia > Bacteroidales > Paludibacteraceae > Colicola. Next base: position 31,343 of record CADBWK010000004.1, on the reverse strand, counting down.
GCAAACGTGAAGTGCGTGAAGATACCGCCGCCGAAGTTGATATAACCTTTATCTAAACTACCGAAACGGCCTAAGAAATAAATCGGTATCTCCATACCGAACGACCATAGGTCATTACGCATACCGTCCGCCTCCTTGAAGTGGTTCTGATGCGCAAAGAATAGCACTTGTGGTTCGATCACGAAATGCTTGGTGAGCGTGAAATCCAAGAATCCGCCTAACTCACCGCCTATACGCATATGCGAACTCATGGGCGTATGATTGCGCGTGATGATGAAGTTACTCATGTTGGCGCCCGCCAAGAGACCACCCGATACCAAACGGGGTAGTTTCTCCTGATCGATCGAGTCGAGTTTATGCTCCGTATCAAAATCAACCAGTTTCTCTTTCGCGTTGTCCAGCGCTTGCTGGATCTTCGTGTCTTTGGTCTGCGCAGCGGCAACCAGTGTCATAGCTGCCAAACCGCTTATAGCTAGTAGTCTTCTCATGGTTACAAAGCAATTCTAACTGTTAACTTAACGCCGTTACGACCCCAGCCTCCGAGCTTACGACGACCCGGAATCATCACCGGATCACCCTTGTCATCCACCGCCGGTATATACTGCGTCGGATGAGCAGGATCGGGAACCATCTTCTGGATCATATACGGCAACTCATAGTCGTTATACGTGATACGACGGATATAGTCGATACGGATGAACTTGAAGATGTTCTCCAAGCCCGCCGTGATCTCCATGTACGGCAACTTACCGATCGGCGAGGACGTACGGAAATTATCTTTGATATAGCCGTCGTTATCGAACGCGGCTTGCATGTTATCCGTGCCGTCTGCGTTCTTGTCCCAAGGCGTGTGCGGGAACTCATACAAGCCCGATCCTGTCTCCAGATACGGGTTGTTCTTCTTCGTCAAACCGCCGTAGATACCCGAGAAAGAGACAATACCGCGCAGTTTCAACTTGTTGATACCCGGGATGCGGTTCAATATCCAGCCCTTGAAGAAATACGTCGTGTAGAGCGCTACGTACTCGTCCATGAGGAACTCCATCGGTTTCATGAGGTTGAACGCGCGCTGCGCGAGCAAGATACTCGTACTCGACTGCGGGATATAGAGCTTCGTGAACGGCGCTTTCTGCCATAACATACCCGTCTGTACGCGCAGATCGAGGTGACCGAAAGCGGAGAACCAGAAACGCTTGTCGAACAGTACCTCCGTACGGTTGTAGATGAAGCCCTCACCGCCGTAATGACGGTCGTCCAGGTATCCTACATAGTGCGTTACTTGCACCGTCGGCGCATCCTTCTCCAACGCGAAAGCACTCGGCTGACCGATACGGTCGATCTGAATACGGCTGCCCGGCGAATAACGGAACTCGATATAACCCTCGTAGTTGCGGTAGGATGGGATCGTACTCATCGACATACTCCAGGTCGTGTCCGTCGCCGTGTAATTAGGCGTCCAGTTCATCTTGTTGTACCGTAACGCACCAGCCGCTTCGTTGTTCGAGAAATCAAAACCCGCCTTGATGGAGAACTTGTTCTTCCATTCTTTCATATACTCCAACTTCGCATGGAAGACATACTGGTTGAAGCCGTAGGTCGGGGTACTCGTCGGGATGGACATCAGGATATGATCTCGGCTGATGACATCCGTGCGCATACCCGGTTCCTCCACGTCGTACTGACCCGTTATCTGGATATGATGACGCAGACCGTCGTAGGGGTGGTACTTATGCTTGTCGAACGTATAAACGAGCGTCGCGCTGTATTTGGGACGCAGGTCTTTCGTGCCGAACGCCGCATAGCCGCGGAAGAAGATCTGCGGGTGTAGATTCGCCGTACTCGTACCGCCGAAACGGAAGCGTACACCCTCCAGCATGTTCCAACTCACGAGGTTATAGATCGGTCCGATATCGAACTTACTCTCGTCCATCACCTTCGCCGGCTTGGTCGGGATATACTCCGTCGTCACGGCGTTGACAAACAGCGCCAGACTGTTGAACTTAGGCGTGCTCGTGAACTCATTCACCAGGTCCACCACCGAACTCTCGTACTTCGTCAGCGGTTCCGGACGCAGCGCATCCCATTCGGAACCCACCAACCGCACCGCCGTCGAGTCATTCGTCTGCAGACTCTCATCGTCCGCAAAACCCGAGAAGACCTCCTTCGGGATCGGCGTCTCGCAGTCCCAACCCGTGTAGATCTTCGTCTGACGGGCTAACAGACCGCGTTTGTTGTTGAAGATATAGAACTTCGCATACGTGCTCGTCCGATCCGGCGCCCATGTGCCGTCCTCTAACTGACGGTAACTCGCCTCCACGGAGTAGTTGCTCACGAAATTGAGGTTGATATCCGGCGGGATGTTAATCGCGTATTTCTTCAAGCGATACGTGCTGTCGTTCACGATATAGAGGTGTCCCGTGAAGCCGTAACTCTCCGAGTTAACCGGCACGAACGCCAAGTCGATACACGGGTATCCGTCCACCATGATCGTGTCCATGATGTAGTACTGGTAGAAGGTCACGGCGATCGTCGAACTCAGCGGCGAGACGAAGCGGTTGAACAGCAGATTCATACTGTTCTCCGTGATGTCCACATCCTTGAAGATCGCGTTCACGTTCTCTTGGAACGACTGCGAGGCGATGATATCCTCCACACCGAACACACGTTTCTTCTTCAGCTCTTTCTTCTCGCGGTGCGGCTTACGCTGGTAGTACTCCTCGCCGATATGCTCGCGGATACTCACCGTCACGTTCGGATATACACCCGTCGTGTCCATGTATTTCTGCACGAAGGCAAAGTTCTTCCAGAATCCCTTGTTGAAGTTCATCTTCAGGTTATCCAGGGCGAACGACATACGACTGTAGGTCTGCGCCGTGTACTGCGGTTTCGCCGTCACGCAGAACGAGTCCTTGCGCGCAATCACGTTCTTGATTAACTCCACCGCCGGATTACCCTTACGCTTGTACTCCCGCTTGCGGTTCTTCGGCGTCACCACGATATCCTGCAATCCGTACACGTCCGGCGTCATCTTCACCTTCACGTTCTTACGGTTCTGACCCTTACGCAGCGTCAACATTTCCGTCTTATAACCGATCATTTGGAAGTTCAAGGTGTTATACCCCGAACTGTTACTGATCGTAAAATTACCGTCTATATCCGAGGTTGTACCTACCTCCGAAGCGATCATACCTTTGTTGGTCGTGGACTTGAGGAAGTAGATCTGCACGAACGGCAGCGTCTCACCCGTATCGCCGTCCACCACCGTTCCCGATATAGACGTCACTTCCTGTGCCGTCACCATCCCGGCGAAGCACAAGAATAACAATATGTACCTTAAATATTTCACTTTTGCTGTTTTAAACTTTCTTCATGTATGATGTCCCACATCTTCTGTATAAAATCCTCAGAAAGATGTAATCTTTCTCCTGTAACCTTTAATCTTTCGCCTATAACCTTTACCCTTTCCGGCTGCAGCGGAGCCACCCCATGTGCCTTTTTCCATTCTCCTATCCGCTTGCTCACGTCCATACGCGCTGCGATCGTGTCCCATAACTGCTCATCCAACTCATCTATCTCTGCTCGGAGCCAATTTAACTCAGTACTTTCCTTTCCTTGAGGAGATAGTACCCTCTCGGAGTCGTGTCCATCCCCTCCGAAGGGTATTATCTCCGGGAGACACTCTGGCTTTATTTGTTGGGCTTTGTCAGACAGCGCTTGCTCCGGATTCGCATGCACTTCGATCATCGCGCCGTCGAGCCCTAACTCCGCTATCTTACCCATCAACTCCGGCACTTTCGCCGCATCGCCGCTCATATGGCTCGGATCCAAGAGCATCGGGATGTCCGGTCGTGCCAAACGCACCTTATGCGCCATCCCCCAGCACGGCTTATGACCGCACCCTCGATGAACCGCCATCACCGGTATCCCGTCACCCGTAACCTGTAACCCCTTTACCGCTCTCTCTATCCGCTCGATATTCCCCAACCACAAGTCCGCATCCTGATTCACCGGGTTCTTTATCATCACTCCCTTCAAATCTCCAATCTTCCATCTCCAATCTTCAATAGCGGAGCAAATCGATTGGACAACAATCGGATTTGCGGAGCTGCGTGCTCCTATCCACAGATAGTCCACGCCGGCTCTCAGTGCTGCCTCTACGTGCTCGGGGCTTGCTACCTCTGTCGCAATTTCCATGCCAAAGGTATCCTTCACCTCCTTCAGCCATTCCAAGGCCGGCGCTCCGACACCTTGGAACGTGTGCGGACTCGTGCGCGGTTTCCATACGCCCGCGCGAAAAATAAACCTCCAATCTCCAATCTCCAATCTCAAATCGGAGATCGCTTTAGCGGTCTCCATCACCTGTTCGCGCGTTTCCGCACTACACGGACCTAATATAAAAGTCTGAATACCGATAACTGAATCCTAGTAAACGATCTGCATCCGGAAAACCATACTCTCCGGGCTGACAAAACTTCCCTGTTCGTCCGTGTCATAGGCCCAGTCGGAGTTCGTTAACTGGATCTCTACATACCCTACACCCACACGGTAGTCGATATGCTGCGTGTAGAAATCTCCGCTGCCCGGATCCTGTAAGTACAGACTCATCGGCAGTGCTACCAGATACGGTTTGTTGAAATCATCCACCATTTCGCGATAGAGTGTGAACGAACCGTAGGTGTAGAGGTTCGATGTGATCTCGTTCAGCGTGTAGTGAACATAGAACTGATGCGCTACGTCATCGAATTTCCAATCATTCGTGCTCACGAGCAGGTCAATTGTCTTCTTGTTGAATTGACACGGCTCATTCTTCTGACACCCGGTGAACATCATCGTTACCAGTGCCATTAAACTGATAAATACGTATTTTTTCATATGCTTCATTTGGTTTCCAAACAATTTTGCGCTGCAAAATTACTACAAATTTTTGAAATATGCAAGATTTTTGCGATTACCATCCGCGGAGGGGGAGAAAAAGACAAAAAATCGCGAAAAGTGCCATACACTCTTGTGTATGTCAATTTTTTTTTGTAATTTTGCGGGCTGAATTGTTATTATGGAAGAAAACGGGCTTATATTTCGATGTTTTGCGAGCGGAAGTAGCGGTAACTGCTACTATCTGGGCACGCGTCAACGGGGCATACTCATTGACGCGGGTATCTCTGCCCGTCAGATCCAGAAATACCTTCGTGAAATGGGGCTGGACTTCCAGAATATCATGGGTGTTTTGATAACACACGACCACGCGGACCATATCCGTGCGGTCGGGACCTTGGGTGAGCGCGTGAAGCTACCGATCTACACGACGGCGGAGATCCACGAGGGAATTGACCGTAACTACGGCGTACGCGAGAAACTGCGTTCGAGTCGCCGTTACTTCGAGCGGGGGGTAGAGTGGGAGTTGTTCGGTATGCGGATCAACACCTTCCACATCGAGCACGACTCGACTGACTGCTTGGGGTATTGCATCGACTATCTCGGTCAGCGCTTTGTGCTGATGACGGACTGCGGTTCGGTGAACGAAGAAATGGAGGCGTATATCCGCACGGCGAATCACCTGGTGATCGAGGCGAACCACGACGAGCACATGTTGCTTAACGGTCCGTACCCGACTTACCTCAAGGAGCGTATCTTATCGCCCCGCGGTCATCAGAGCAACGATGTATGCGGCGAGATCCTCGAGCGCAACTGGCATCCGGATCTGCGTAATGTATGGTTATGTCACCTGTCGCTGGAGAACAACGATCCGGAGGTGGCGTACGACACCGTTCGGTCGTATCTGGAGGAGATAGAGATTCTGCCCGGGCAGGATATCTTCCTCAAAGCGCTGGATCGTACGACGCCGAGTCCGGTGTATGAACTCAACGATCGGATGATCGAGGAGTAAAGAATTAGCGAATTAGTGAATGATAGATATGGAAAGACTGGTAATTATTCCAACTTATAATGAGAAAGAGAACATCGAGGCGATCATCACGGCGGTGATGGAGTTGCCTTTGGAGTTCCATGTGCTGATTATCGACGACGGTTCGCCGGACGGTACGGCTGCTATCGTGAAGGAACTCATGGCGGGCAAGTACAAAGACCGTCTGCACCTCGTGGAGCGCTCCGGAAAACTCGGTCTGGGCACGGCGTATATCTGCGGTTTCAAATGGGCGATCGAGCATAAGGCCGATTATATCTTTGAAATGGACGCGGACTTCTCGCATAACCCGCAGGACCTGCTCAAGCTCTATGATGCTTGTGCTAACTGCGGTGCAGATCTCGCGATCGGAAGCCGCTATGTGACGGGCGTGAACGTGGTGAACTGGCCTATGGGACGCGTGCTGATGAGTTATTTCGCATCGAAGTACGTGCGCACCGTGCTCGGCGTGACGATCCATGACACGACTGCCGGCTTCGTCTGCTACAAACGTCACTTGCTGGAGACGATCGAGTTGGACAAGATCCGTTTCAAGGGCTATGCTTTCCAGATCGAGATGAAGTTCACTGCTGCCAAATGCGGGGCGAAGATCATCGAGGTGCCGATTGTGTTCGTCAACCGCGTGCTCGGTACGAGTAAGATGAGCGGCGGTATCTTCAGCGAGGCGCTGCTCGGTGTGATCCGTCTTAAGATGTCCTCCTGGGTTAGAAAATATCCTAAACTATAGTGTAAGGTGTAAAGTGTATGAAGTTAGAACAACATATATCACAATTAGCAAAAGCGGCTGTCAAGGCGTTGTATAACGTGGATGCCGACGACAGCCAGATCCAATTGCAGAAGACCCGTCCGGAGTTCGAGGGCAATATCACGCTGGTGGTGTTCCCCTTCGTGAAGTTGGCCCGCAAAGCGCCTGCACAAGTAGCGGAGGAAATTGGTAATTGGTTATTGGTGAATGGTGAAGGGTTAATCGCGAAGTACAACGCGGTACAGGGTTTCCTGAACCTCGTTATCGACGATGCTTTCTGGGTAAAACAACTCGAGGCGATCGATGCGGATGCGAACTACGGTCAGCAACCCGACCGCCATCAACTTATGATGGTGGAGTACAGTTCTCCGAACACGAACAAACCGCTGCACCTCGGTCACGTGCGCAATAACCTGCTTGGTTACTCGATCGCGCAGATCCAAGAGGCGAACGGATGGAAGGTGGTGAAGACCAATATCGTCAATGACCGCGGCATCCATATATGCAAGTCGATGCTCGCATGGCTCAAGTTCGGTAAGGGCGAGACGCCCGAGTCGAGCGGAAAGAAAGGTGACCACCTGATCGGCGATTACTACGTGCGTTTTGACAAAGAGTACAAAGCACAGATCGCCGAACTGATGGCGAAAGGCATGGACGAAGAGAGCGCCAAGCGCGAGGCTCCGTTGATGCTCGAGGCGCAAGAAATGCTCCGCAAATGGGAAGCGAATGACCCCGAGGTGCGTAGCCTCTGGGCGAAGATGAATAGTTGGGTTTATGCGGGTTTTGACGAGACCTACCAACGTATGGGCGTGTCCTTCGATAAGATCTACTACGAGTCCAATACCTATCTGGAGGGTAAGTCGGAAGTGGAGAAAGGTTTAGCGAGCGGTGCTTTCTACCGCCGCGAAGACGGTTCGGTTTGGGCGGACCTCACCAAGGACGGACTCGACGAGAAACTGCTCCTTCGTTCGGACGGCACATCCGTCTATATGACCCAGGATATCGGTACGGCGAAGCTCCGCTTCCAGGACTATCCGATCGACAAGATGGTGTATGTAGTAGGCAACGAACAGGAGTACCACTTCAAAGTGCTCTCTATCCTGCTTGACCGTCTGGGCTTCCCCTTTGGTAAGGAACTCGTGCATTTCAGTTACGGCATGGTAGAGCTGCCGAACGGCAAGATGAAGAGCCGCGAAGGAACGGTAGTCGATGCCGACGATCTGATGGACAAGATGATCGAGGACGCCAAGGAGATTTATCTCCAGAAAAATGACCAATCTCCAATGTCCAATGTCCAATGCGACGAAGTCGCACGTATGGTCGGTCTCGGTGCACTCAAGTACTTCATCCTGAAGGTCGATCCGCGCAAGAACATGCTCTTCAACCCCGCGGAGTCCATCGACTTCAACGGCAACACCGGTCCGTTCATCCAATACACCTATGCGCGTATACAGAGCGTGCTGCGGAAGGCTACACGCGCTGAAAGCGCAATAAACGGCGAAGCCGATAAACGTGCCGAAGGCACACTACACCCGAAGGAGTTGGAGTTGATCCAGCGCCTGACGGAGTACCCGGCGGTCGTACGTAATGCCGGCGATAACTTCTCGCCTGCGGTTATCTGTAACTACGCGTACGATCTGGCATGCGACTTCAACTCGTTCTATCACGACCTGAGTATCCTCAACGAACCGGATGCGCAGAAGAAAGCGCTCCGACTGTTGCTGGCGAAGAACGTAGCGAAGGTGCTTACCAGCGCAATGAGTCTGCTCGGCATCGAAATGCCCGAACGGATGTAAGATTTTTGATTTGAGATTTTTGATATTTGATTTTATATGGCAAACACAAGACAAGAGATTATCGACGAACTCAAGGCCCTGCTTGAGCAGAACGTCGCAGACATCAAAGAGCAAGTAGATCGTCTGAAGACGCAGTTCTATACCATTACCGAAGAGGTGACGGAAGAAGCGAGTGCACAGGAAGAGCAATTCAAGGAATTGTTGGGTATCTACAAAGCCCAGCGTGCGGAGGAAACGGCGGCTCAAGCCAAAGTGGAGAAAGAGAACCTGGCGCGCAAGAAAGCGATCTTGGACGAAATGCAGAAAATGGTAGAGGCCGGCGATGCCGACGGCGTGATGGCTAATCTCCAGCGTATGCGCGAACTGCAGGCGGAGTGGAAGAAGATTGGTGCTGTACCGGCTACCGAGACCCAGGCACTCCGTAAGGCGTATCAGCAGTACCAGGAGCAGTTCTACGACCTGGTGAAGATCAACATCGAGTTGCGCGACTTGGATTTCAAGAAGAACCTCGAGCTCAAGACCTTGCTGTGTGAGGCGGCAGAGAAACTGCAGAACAACGATAACATCGTGGAGGCCAGCCGTGCGCTGCAACAGCTGCATGACGAGTGGGCCGAGATCGGTCCGATTGCCCGTGAGTTGCGTGAAGATCTCTGGAACCGCTTCAAGACCGCGTCCACGATCATCAATAAGAAACATCAGGCGTATTTCGATAACCTGCATGCCAAAGAGCAAGCTAACCTCGAGGCGAAACAGGCCATCATCGAGCAGATGAAAGCCATCAACGAGCCGATCATCAACGGGGAACCTTGGGACCTCAAGAAATGGGAGGAGGCAACGGCGAAGGTACAGGAACTGCAGACGGCATGGCGCAAGATCGGTTTTGCACCGAAGAAGCACAACCAGTCTATTTACGAGACCTACCGCGCCGAGTGCGACCGTTTCTTCGCAACGAAGAAAGAGTTCTTTATCGAGTTGCGCGAGCGCCGCAAAGAGCGTGAGCAACGTCATAAGGAGTACCTCGAGCGTCAGAAAGCCCGTGAGGAGCGTGCCAAAGAACGCGAAGAGCAACGCAAGGCCTTCGTGGCAAAGGGCGGCGACAGCCTACGCCGTATGCACGAGCGACTCAAACAAGAGGTGAAGACCGCAGAGAACAACATCCTCTTCTTCACGGCTAAGTCCAAGACAGCGAACAAGCTCGTGGAGTCGATGCAGAAGAAGATCGACGATCTCAAAGCACAGCTGGCGGAGATCGAAAAGAAGATGGATGAGGAATAAGGGGTTACAGGTTACGGGTTATGGGATTAATCGAATATACGAACGTAGCGATTCATCAGGCGGATCAGATCGTGCTGCATGACGTCAACCTGACGGTGGAGAGCGGCGAGATGATCTACCTGCTGGGTAAGGTAGGTAGCGGCAAATCGAGTCTGATGAAGACGATCTACGGTGCGCTGCCTATCGCTTCGGGCGAGGCGCGCGTGCTGGAGTACGACATGACGAAGATCCGTCGCCGTAAACTGCCGTACCTGCGTCGCCGCTTGGGCATCATCTTCCAGGACTACAAACTGCTGACCGACCGCTCGGTGGAGGAGAACTTGCTCTTCGTCCTCCGCGCGACGGGATGGAAAGACAAGAAACTGATGCACGACCATGTGCGGGAAGTACTGGAGCAGGTAGGCATGGATACGAAAGCGTATAAGAAACCCTACGAGCTGTCCGGAGGTGAGCAACAACGTGTGGTGATCGCGCGTGCGCTACTCAACTCGCCGGAGATGATCCTCGCAGACGAACCGACGGGTAACCTCGATGCCGAGACCGGACGGGAGATCATGGACCTGCTCTATGCGATCTCACAAGCGGGGATCACGGTTCTCATGTCCACGCATAACTTGAACTGGCCGGAACTATACCCCGGACGTAAACTGCTGTTTGAGAATGGCGAAATCCATTAACGAGATACAAGACGAGATCATCGAGGAGTTTGAAGCCTTCGACGATTGGATGGGGCGCTACCAACTCCTCGTGGAATATGCGAATGAGTTGAAGAAGAAACCGCTGCCGGAAGCAGACAAGACGGACTCGAACCTCATCGACGGCTGTCAGTCGAAGGTGTGGTTCACGGCAAAGATGCAGGACGGTAAGCTCTGCTTCAAGGGCGACTCCGATGCGCTGCTGGTGAGGGGAATCGTAGCGCTGCTGATCTCCGTACTGAGCGAGCATACGCCGGCAGAGATCATCAAAGCCGATCTCTATTTCATCGAGCGAATAGGACTGCAGGAACACCTGAGTCCGACACGCAGCAACGGCGTCGTTGCCATGCTCAAACAGATGAAACTGTACGCCTTAGCGTATCAAGCGAAATAACTGCTCGGCAATCCACTCATCGGATTGCTCGTCGCAGACTTCTACATCGAGAATATGATTGGCGCGTGCGTAGAAAGGTTCACGCGCAGCTAATTGAGGAGCTATGAACGCAAGTAGCTCCTTTTCTGTGCGACCTTGTAAGACCGGTCGCTCGCTCAGGTCGGTCAGGCTGAGCCGTTTGGCCAAGTGCTCGGGTTTCCAGCGGATATAGATACTCGTGCCTAACTCGCGCAGACAGTCCATGTTATCCTCCCAACACGGGTAGCCGCCGCCGGTAGCGTAGATCACCTTCTCAAACGGCACTTGGTCTGCCAGATCTTCGACCACGTATTTCTCTTTCTTGCGGAACTCCTCGATGCCGTACCGACGGATATAATCCGCCGTGCTGAGGCCGTGGATCTGCTCGAACGCATCGTCCAGATCAACAAAATGCCAGCCGAGTTTGTCCGCCAGCAAGCGTCCGGCGGTGGTCTTGCCGGCACCCATGTATCCCACTAAATAAATCGGCAGTTCCATCAGTATTCCCAGGTGTCGTTGTCTTTCCAGATGATGTGTCCGTTCTCGATCGTAGCGAGCGGGAAGACGGAAGAGAAGGGCGGCTGAGGCGTAGCAATCAGTTTCCACTCCTTATTATATATGCGCGCGCACGAGGAGCACTGCGGCGCACAGACGGTCATGACGACGAATATCGAGTCGCCTTTATACACCTCCATCGTCGTGCTGTCCGTGAGGGCGATACGCTCGTAGTTCTCCGCCCGTTCGATCACGTGCGGAGTACCGCCTAACTGAAACAGTTCGGTAAGTAGGGAAAGACTAATAGCCAGAAACAGACTCATTGTATCAATGCTACCGCGTAGGCAGCGATGCCTTCTTGACGCCCCACAAAACCGAGGTGCTCGGTGGTGGTGGCTTTGAGGCTCACTTGGTTGGTTGCTACACCCATCACCTCAGCCAGACAAGCCTGCATGGCGTCGATGAAGGGGTTGAGTTTAGGCGCTTGTGCGCAGATCGTGATGTCGCAGTTACCGAGTTCGTATCCTGCTTCGCGGATCATCTCCATCACGCGGCGCAACAGGATCTTCGAGTCGATACCCTCGAACTCATTGCCTTTGGTGTCCGGGAAATGATAGCCGATATCGCGCATGGCGGCGGCGCCTAAGAGCGCGTCGCACAGCGCATGGATGACCACATCGGCATCCGAATGACCCAGCAGTCCCTGCTCGTACGGCACCTCAATTCCCCCTAACCACAGTTTGCGGTCAGGGGAAAATTGATGTACATCATATCCAAAGCCTATTCTCACTTGGATTTGTTCTTGCGGTTGTTAACCAGATCCTTGATGCCGTAGAGGTCGAAGCCCAGCGAGAAACGCATGGTCTGATCGAGCGGGTTGGACGAAGCCAGACCTACGCAGTACGATACATCGAGGGTGACGATCGACAGGTGGAAACCGGCACCGAAAGTAACGACGTTGCGGTTACCTTTGTAGTAGTTCTCGTAGCTGTAACCTACGCGAGCGAAGAACTGCTTGTTGTACGAGTACTCGATACCCGCACCCCAACGTACTTCCTCAAACTCCTCTTTGCTACCCAGCGGAGCATCAGCGAAAGACTGGAACCATCCCTTGGCAGGGTTCAGGTCAGCATAGTCCTTCTCCTGCATTTTCCACGTGGTCTCATCGTTCGGATCGAAGCCCGGGGTCTTGTTCGAGTAACGCGTCGGAACCAACATCTTGTTTGCCTCCAAGGTGAAGGTCAGGAAGTTGTACTTGTCGCACGGCAACTCGTAGCTGGCACCGATATTCATGCTGGCAGGGATGAAGTTACTGCTACCGTCATCGGCATAGGTCATCTTACCACCGAGGTTCTTGAGCGTGAAACCCAAAGCCAGGTGGCTCGTTCCCATCGGCAACTCAAACGGTTGACGATAGTACAGACCGATGTCGGCTGCCATCGTCCATGCCGGGTGCATATCCGTCTCTTTGTTCACACCGTTGTTCAGGTCCGAATAAAGGAAACGAACGGCTACAGACATCGATACATACTCGTGCAGTTTACGGAAATAACTGAGGTCGAGGGCCCATTCGTTCGGGCGAACATCCTGCAGTTTGGTTCCGTCACGGTCGGTCAACGCTACATCACCCATCGAGAAATACGTGAAGCTCGCACCGATACCACCGGCCAGGTCACCGAAGTTATAGAAACCGGCGAGGTACGCCAGGTCGATGTCGCCCACCAACTTACGCAACCACGGCGTGTAGTTAGCGGTGATACCACCGTTGGTGTACATGTACGCATACTTGGCGGGGTTCCAGTACTGCGAGTTAAAATCTGCTTCTGTAGCAACACCGACATCACCCAGACCTGCTGCACGCGCATCAGGAGCGATAGACAGAGACGGCATCGCCGTGATCACAGGATTCGGTGTTCTTTCAGCTTGCGCACTCATGGATACAGCGAGCACGAGAGCTGCGAGAGATAAAAGAATTTTTTTCATTTGATTTATTGTGTTGTTTTGTTAGATTCTAAACTTTAAACCTTAAACTTTACCAGCGATATGCTTCATAGGCTACTAATGAATTACAATTATTTTACCCGATTTGGTGCTGTATTTGCTACTCTCGGATTTGATTCTTACGGTGTACATATATACGCCCGGTTGGAGACCTAACTCAGCTAAGTTGATTGTCACCATATCGGGATTGTCTTGCGTGCGTTGATAAACCATCTGCCCGTTGAGCGTGTACAGGTACAATTCGGTGCTCAGCAGCTCATCGGGTTGGTCATAGTTGACGATCATCCGGATCACGCCGTTCTGCGGAACGGGGTTGGGGTAGGTAATCACGGAGTATATCGACGGATCGAGTCCCGATTCGACGATGAAGTTGAGGCTCTGCGTGGTGCTGTTGTTCAGCAAGTCCCAAGCGCGGAAGGTCAGACTGTGCGGACCGTCCGGCAGTTCGTTCATCAGATAGCTCACCTGCCCGCGCTGATAACTGTCGTTCGCGGCAAGGAAGTACTCATTGAGCGTGTATATCTGCTTCGGGTCATTATCCACCACGAGCGTCAGGTCATGTCCTATACCCGCGCCGGCGGTGTTGATGCCGTGCTCGTCCTCTAGTTCCGCGAAGAAACGCGGCGTAGCGTAGGTCTTGTCGCCGTCGCGGAAGGCTGCGTTGTTGAGGTAGATCACCATCGTCGGACCGACCGTATCTACTGTCACGATCGAACCCGTACCGCCGATAGTGAACGCCTCGAAATGGCCTACCGCCTCGTCGTTATAAGCCGTGTCGTGCGCATAATACACGATGCGTCCGTTGCCGTAGTTATAGCGGATGTCCTTGGGCACCATGAACGTGTACTCGAACGCACCGTCCTTTACCGCCGTCGAGCCGGAGAAGATCGTTCCCGGGTAATCGTTGTAGGCTACCACTTCCGGATCTCCGCCTACCTGGTCGTTGTCGCGGGTCGGGATGGATTGCATCTTGTCGTAGATCGTGATATCCACCATACCGTTGAAATCGCTCACGAGCAGGCTGTCCTCGTCAATGATCTGTCCTGTCACGTGCTGTACGCTGAGGGCGTTGAGGGTATCGATCCGGGTATTGGTCTGAACCCAGTAGTCCGTCGGATAATTGAGCCTTAGAGCGGGATCGCCCAACAGGACATAGGCCAGTTTGTTGTCGTCGTTATTCAGTGCGTTCTTTCCTGCGGCGAGTGCTCCGCCGAGCGTAGCCTCGTAGCGGAAAGTGGTCTCGTGCGCAAACAGCGCCTGACTGATAGCGCGGTTGAGTTCGGTGTTCTGCTGCGCATACACGGTGCGCGTTGCAGACACGATACCGATCGCACCGCCGCGCGGGTTGAGCACCGCCGACTCGGCAGCACAACGTTTGCCGGCATCGCATTGCGCGAAGTTACATGTCACGAACAGCCAGAAAGCCTGGTTCTTGTTCGTCATCGACTCGATATCCTTCAGGTTGAGCATCGACTCGTTGGTGATGGCGTTGAAACCGCCGTGACCCGAGTAGTCGAAGAACAGCACACCGCTCTTGAGCAGGTTCGTCAGTCGGTTCTTGGCCAGCGGATAACTCTCGCCGCTGGCGTTCACCTCTTGCGGGTAAGCGTCCAGGAAGATCTTATGCACGATGAAATCCGGGTTCTGTACCCGTACGCGTTCGGCGCTCTCCTCGGCCGTTTTCGTATGCATACCGTTCTCGCCGTCGTCCGCCAGATACGCCAGTTGGTTCTTCCATTTGCCGGTCTGCTCGTTGCGGATATACGTGATGAGTTTGTCCACCGTGGTGCGTGCTTCTTCCACGCTCTCTACCGGCAGACGTCCCACGCCGATATCCATCTTCGCTTTGATATCATCCGAGCCTTCGTTGTCATCCAGCCAACCGAAATAATCATCACTCGCGTAGGCTTTCACCTCGTTGAGGGAGTTAGCGGCTTGGTAGGTCGGCATCAGACTCGAACCGGAGGTACGCAGCAGCTTGCGGTTGTCAAACGAACCGTGACCCATGAGCATCAACCATTTCGGTGCCTGACCGATGCCGTTGTTCGCACGGTCGTAGAGCATCTTCATCAGCCAACGGATCGCGGTCGCGTCCGGTGTACCGGAGGAGAACTCGTTATAGACCTGCTGGCTTGTTACGACCGTCCAGGTGATACCTTCCTTGTCTTGGTGCGCCTTGGCCAGATCGCGCGCGACAGCCTCGTAGCCCTCGGGGCATACGATGACATAGTCGATGTTATTGAGCCGGTGAAGGTTCTGATTGCTGATAGAGCCTACGATCTCCGCGCTGACCCAGGACGAGCCCTGCGGGTTGACCGCCACGTACTCATGCACGCCGTCCGCCTGCGTACCCACCCATGTCAGCTCACCGCTCGCATACGTTGCCGGCATGCGGGTGATAGCGTCCAAGCGCGTGATATCCCATACCTGCATGCTCGCGTTGGCGTTCGCCAGACGGAAGCGTACGGGCGTGGTGTTATTGCGGTTCACGAGCGTACGAACGGGCATATAACTGCCGCTCATACTCAGCGCACTTGGCGTGGTGACCTCGATATAATTGAGCCAACCTAACGCGCCGGCGGAGCTGTTCTGGAACTGTAGCTGTATCTGTTGTCTCGAGGCAGCCGACGTACCGAGCAGACTGATCGTTCCCGCTACACCCATCGTGTAGAAATCATTGTCCTTGGGTGCGGAGATCGATGTCTTGCCTGTATTACTGCCGTTCAGGGTCGCTGTGAAAGTGGAGACAGCCGGCGCAAACGCCGCCAGATCGATATAGACCTTACTGCTCTCATCGGTCTTGGCATTCGGCGTGGCGAACGAGAAAGTGCGGGTCTGCGAAACAGTGAACTGCTCGCCGTAGAACGTCTTTCCGCCGCCGGACACACCGCCGCGGTCGATGAGGTTGATCGAATCGAAGTCATGTACCTGATAATGCGGATAGCTCGTCACGTCGGTCGGCGTACCCGTTATAGCAGCAGCCTCGGTCGGTGCCAAAGGACTGCCGACGTTGTCCGTCAGGAAATAATATCCGTAATTGGAATAGGTGTTGCGCGTGTGGACGAAACGTCCGCTGTTCGCGTTGTAGGTCCAGCTGATCGGACCCTGCACGTAGAACAGCACATAGTCCGAACCGACATATACCGGCACTTGCGGCAGATCGTCGATGTTGCTGTTCTTGAAATCCTGATCCTTCTGTGCACCGCCATAACCGAACACACGCACGGCGGAGGGGTTGCTGATACCGGCGTTCTGCAGTTCGCTGAACAGCATCCGGCACACACCCGACTCACTCACGCGTATCTTCACCCATGAGCCGTTGGCCAAGACCGAGTTATCGGCATAGTTGTGGATACCCGCCATCATCGGCAGGCACAACGCCATCCATAACACTATGATCAGTATTCGCTTCATTTGATCTTACAATATAACTTCTCTTCGCCGCCTATCTGCTTGCATATTACTTCTTCTTTGTGCACAACCTTCGGCGCTTGCTTGGCTTGGATATAAATGAGGTCTCCCTGCCGTATCGTCATCACCTTGCTCGCCTCTGCAACCGCCTCATCGGGTGTCATTAACCAATCTCCAATCTCCAATTTCCAATCTCCAATCTCCAATTTCCAATCTCCAATCTCCAATTTCCAATCTCCAATCTCCATCCATTCCCCAACGGCCAGCGAGTAGTCGAAATCGATCGCTTTGGTCCACGGGCGTCCGTTGGCCTGCGCCTCACGCGCGATATCCAGCGCGATAAAGTCCGCTCCTGGTGCCACCGCATCGTAGTATCGACTCGCGAACTTAGGCGCTATCTCTTTGCCCAAACGGCTCACACGCAGGATCATACAATCCGTCACACCCAACTCATTCGTCCAATCCGGTATGAACATCGGCTTACGACCGTTCAGCAGACAACTGTCGCCTTTGAGCACCATCTCCGGGCTACCGTCACGATATATGAAGCCGATTATTTTCATTCACACCATAAAAAGCGCGGCAAAGATACGATTTTTTTTGCATATATGCAAATAAAAATGCAAATCGGACACTTTTTCTTAAAACGAGGTGTTATTTAGCTCTAATAAATAATTGTACCGGCGTTCCCGTAAAGTCCCACCATTCGCGCAACTTGTTCTCCAAGAACCGCCGATACGGCTCTTTCACGTACTGCGGCAGGTTCGCGAAGAACACGAACGTCGGTATCTGCGTGTTCGGCAGCTGCGTACAGTACTTGATCTTGATGTACTTGCCCTTCCATGCAGGGGGCGGGTAGTTCTCGATGAGCGGCAGGAACTTCTCGTTCAGCTGTGCGGTCGGCACTTTCTTGTTCTTGTTCTCGTACACGTGAATCGCCGTCTCCACCACCTTGAAGATACGCTGTTTGGTGAGCGCACTCGTGAAGATGATGGGGAAGTCCGTAAAGGGCGCGATGCGCTCCCGGATAGCCGCTTCGTACGCCTTGATATCCTGATTGGTTTTGCTCTCGATCAGATCCCATTTATTGATGCAGACCACGAGGCCTTTCTTGTTCTTTTGGATGAGCGAGTAGATGTTCAGATCCTGCGCCTCGATGCCGCGCGTCGCGTCGATCATCAGGATGCAGACGTCCGAGTTCTCGATCGCACGAATACTCCGTACAACCGAGTAGTACTCCTGATCTTCCGTCACTTTCGCTTTCTTACGGATACCCGCCGTATCGACAAGGTAGAAGTCCTTGCCGAACTTGTTATAGCGTGTGTAGATCGAGTCGCGGGTCGTACCCGGGATGTCCGTCACGATGGTGCGCTCTTCGCCGATGAACGCGTTCAGGATAGAGGACTTGCCGGCATTCGGACGACCTACGATCGCAAAACGCGGCAACTCTTCGAGTTCCTCGTCGCTGTCGTCTTCCTTGCGGAAACGACTCACTACCTCGTCCAGCAGATCGCCCGTACCGAGTCCGTTCTCCGCGGACAGGATGAACGGTTCGCCTAAGCCGAGCTTGTAGAACTCCGCCGCTCCGTATTGGTTCTCGAACGTATCCACTTTGTTCACGCACAGGATGGTGGGTTTCTTCGCCTGACGCAGCAGGTGAGCCACCTCCATATCGAACTGCGTCACACCTTCGTTCACATCCACCACAAGCATCACCACATCTGCCTCGCGGATAGCAAGGTCCACTTGACGGTTGATCTCGCTCTCGAAGGTGTCATCGCTGTTCACAACCCATCCTCCGGTGTCGATCACCGAGAACTCCCGACCGCACCATTCGGCCTTACCGTACTGACGGTCACGCGTCGTGCCCGCCGTATTCATCACAATCGCCCGACGGGTACCCGTCAAGCGGTTAAATAGCGTGGATTTGCCTACATTAGGCCTCCCCACAATTGCCACAATGTTCGCCATTACAGTCTCCTTTCTCACAGTCGTTGCATTGACCGTGACATTTGCCGCAGTGATGCGGGTTCCGTATTGCTTTGAGCTCGCCTTCCGTCACATCGCGGATGCTCAAGATCACGCCTTTGAAATGCAGGTCCTCTCCGGCATAGGGATGGTTCAGATCGATCGTCACTTGGTCGTCCGTCACCTCGCACACCTGTGCCTTCACGATCTGTCCGTCCACGGTGTTCATCGGCACGATCGCACCTACATACACGCGCTCCTCGTCGAACTCACCGTCGCCGTTGAAGAACATCTTCTTCGGCAGATCCATCAGACCCTCTTGGATGTACTCGCCGTAGGCGTCTGCCGCTGCCAGCACGAAGTCGAAATGATCCCCGACCTCTTTGCCTTCCA
This sequence comes from uncultured Bacteroidales bacterium, assembly GCA_902798385.1. Lineage (GTDB taxonomy): Bacteria > Bacteroidota > Bacteroidia > Bacteroidales > Paludibacteraceae > Colicola. Next base: position 12,232 of record CADBWK010000004.1, on the reverse strand, counting down.
TCTGCGCCTCGAACGCCGGGAGCATCATCCCTTCGCCCTGACACCACGTCAACGGAGCCTCCTCCGTCGCTTTTTCCATTAACTCCTCTTTCCCGCCTTCGCCGTTGATATACAACTCATACGTGGCGCTTACTACTTTTAATTTCTCTATCATTTCTCTAAACTTTAAACTTTCAACTTTAAACTTTCAACTTTCATTACCACCAATCCGTCCTCGAATCCGTACTCGAGTTACTGCTCTTGTCGTACTTGAGGTCAGACAAGATCGACGCGTTCACTCCGATATGGAACGTGAAGCTCTTGAACGGCCCGATCGGGTTGATGCTCGCGCTCATGTTCCAGCAGTGCAGGTCACGACTCACGTTGAACGTGCAGGCCGTCACTCTCTTGTAGTCGAAGTTATACGTCATGTTCGCGCTGATCTTCCATCCCTGACCCAGACCGAGGTTGCCGTACAGCGACAGCGAGTGCGTCAGCTTCATCTTCGGGTACATGCGCTCGTAGTCGAACGTGCTCGTCTCTTGGTACGCTAAGGAGTAGTTGATCGACACGCTCCACGGGAACTCGGTCTTCACATAACCGTCGTCCACCTCTTCCTCTTTCTTGTTGTTCTGCTTGGCGTTCCGATCCATGCCTTCGCCGTCTTTCTCGATCGAGTCCATGTTCACATCATTCCCATCATTCCCATCATTTCCATCATTTCCACCATTTCCATCATTACTCTTCCTTCCTTCTATCTTATCCTTCCATTTCTTGATAGTCTGGTTGGAGATCGTATAACTGAAGTTCCATCGTAGACCGTCCCAATGCGGGAACCGGCCGTTGTGCCAGTACTGCTTGTTCGTGCGTACCGGGGTACCAAGCGCGTTCAACTCATACATGTACGGATCGAGGTGCGTGTTCAGCGTCAGCGTGTAGTTGTTCAGGTAAGGGAACTTCAGACGCAACTCTACATTGAACTTGCTGAAGTTCATCGAGTCCACGGCGAAGTTATACGCACCCGAAACGGCGAACTTATCGATGATGCTCACTACTTTGTAGGGGTTCTTGCCCGTCGTGTCTTTGCTGTTCACGATCTTCATTTCCAAGTTCTGCTCCAGCGCAAAATTGATCGACGCTGCCATGCCGCGCGAGGCGTTGCCGTACATACCGTTCGGGAAACGCGAGTACACCTGATGCTGATAAACCGGATTGCCCGCGGCATCTACTTTCTGCGTCTTGCGCCCCGTGATCGAGTCCGTACCGTCATATACCGGCTGCTCATAACTGCCGTAATACCCCCAGAAGCTCTTCTCGAAATCCGGATGGTAGGTGAAGCCCAGAGAAGGCGTGATCACGTGACGGAATTTCTCTACCTTGCCGTTCGGGAAAAGACGCTTGAGCGGCGTGTAGAATCCGTATATCTTCGTGCTCATACTGAAGCCCACATCGAAGTCAAACACGTTGTAGAACCCGTTCGTGGTGTCCCGTGCCAAAGCCTGCGTCTCGTCGTCCCAGCGTTGATCCACGCGGGTGAAATACATACGGTCGCGCAGACTGATACTCGGCGAGATAGACAGGTATTTGAAGAGCATGAACGAAGCCCTGATCGGCAAACTGTGACTCAGACCCGTCTGCCAGTCGCGCAGGAAATTCGAGTGCGGGAAATAACTCTCCTTCATGTTACTCGTCGAGATCTTGCCGTTCAGCGAATAACTCATGCTGATCTTCTCGTACCATTTCTCCTTGCCGCCCACCAATCCTTTGCGCTTGAGCGTAGCCTGGCGCCAGAGCTTGAACGGGTATATCGTACTCATGTTCACCGTCAGCTGCGGAGCCGTCAGCGAGATCGTCGAGTCGCTCGTGCGTTGCGTCAGGCTCGCTGTCATGCTCAGGCTCCACGGACTGTCCGGGAAACGCTGCGTGTAGTTGATCGTACTGCTCTTCGTGTTCTCCGAATATAGGTTCGAGTTGTAGTAGCTGTTGATGTTACTCCGGTTGTATCCGCTCGTCGCGAAGTTCACGCTCGCCGAGAACGTGCTGTACGGATTGGATTTCGAGTCCTGACTGTGCGTCCATTGGACGCTGAAGTTCCTCCGCGCCGAGTAGTCCGGCAGGCCCTTCTCGCTCGTCACGTCGTTGCGGTAGTTGATGCTCAGGTTGCCGCTGAAATGGTACCGCCAAACATACCGCGTCTTCGCGCGCACCGCCCATGTTCCGCGGGAATAGATATCGCCCGTCACTTCCAGATCCATGTAGTCGCATATCGCGAAGTAATATCCGAAATTACTCAGATACAGACCGCGCGTGTAGTCGTCGCCGAACTGCGGCATGATGATTCCGCTTGAGTACTTGCTGTTGAACGGGAAGAAACCGAACGGGATAGCTAACGGCAGCGGTACGTCGCCTACTACCATATACGCCGGTCCGGTCGCGATATAATCACCCGGCTTCACCTTCGCTTTGGTCATCTTCAGGTAGAAGTGCGGATGATCGTGATGATCGCAGGTCGTGTACTGACCGCCGGCAATCATCATCTCATCGCCCTCTACTTTCTTCGTCTTGTCCGCGATGATATAGCCTTCGCCCTGCTGGGTCACGACATGCCGGATATATCCCTTCTGCGTGCGGATGTTATACGTGATCTCATTCGTCTGATAACTATCCTTCCCGTCCTTGAACACCGGCTTGCCCTTCCATTCGGAGTTGATCGAGTCATACACGCCCCGCGCGTAAATTTGGTTCGAGTCTAAGTTCATGCGGATGTACTCCGACTCCAACTCCATCTTCTCGTATTTCAACTCACCGCTACCGTGCAGATACGCCGTGCCGTTCGCCATCATCACCATCGAGTCCTTCGACTGGTAATGAACCGGCGCGGCCAACGCACTCTGCTTCTTCGGCTGCACGCTGTCGACCCGTGCGGAATCCTGCCCCATACCCCATAACGTATCCGGCCGTTCACGCATCGTGCTGAATACCCCTCCGGGGATACTGTCCTCCGCCCACACTGCCATCGAGCAGAGTAGGAAAATCACCATCATAATATGTCCCCGTACGCGTATACGCACAATACCGCAAAATAAAATCGGGCGCAAAAGTACAAAAAAATTTTGACATGTGCAAAAAAAAGTGTAACTTTGCAAAAATTTTTTGAATTATGTCTATTCAAGATTACATAAATGCGCATAGAGCGCGGTTCATGGACGAGTGGTCGAGCCTCATCCGTATCCCGAGTGTGAGTTGTCAAACCGAGCATAAAGCGGACATGCTCCGCTGTGCGGAGCGGTGGAAAGAACTGCTGCTCGCCGCCGGTTGCCAACGCGCCGAAGTCCTGCCCTCTAAGGGCAATCCGTTTGTCTATGGAGAGTATAGGGTACAGGACGCTTCGCTACAGGACGCTTCGCTCAAAGGGATTCCCACCGTCTTGGTCTATGCTCACTACGACGTGATGCCGGTAGAGCCGTTAGAACTCTGGCAGTCCGATCCATGGGAACCCTCCATTCGTGACGGACGTCTCTATGCCCGCGGTGCCGATGACGACAAAGGACAGGCGATGATTCAGGCGAAGGCTTTTGAGTATCTGGTGCATGAAGGCCTGATGCGTTGCAACGTCAAGTTCATCTTCGAGGGCGAGGAAGAGATCGGTTCGCCAAGCCTCGAGGCTTTCCTCGAGGATCATAAAGAACTTCTCAAATCGGACATCATCCTCGTGTCCGATACCTCCATGATCGGAAAGGATACACCGTCTATCACCACCGGCCTTCGCGGACTCGCTTATTGGCAGATCGAAGTGGACGGTCCGAATCGTGATCTCCATTCCGGACACTTTGGTGGAGCGGTCAAGAACCCGGTTAATGCGCTCTGCGAGATGATCTCCAAGATTGTGGATGAACATGGGCGTATCACCATCCCGGGTTTCTATGATGACGTGCTGCCTATCCCGCAAGCTGAACGCGATATGATCGCGCAGATACCTTTCTCGCAGGAAAAATACAACACGTCCATCGGTGTCGATGATGTCTTCGGAGAAGAAGGGTACTCGACGCTTGAGCGCAACTCCTGCCGTCCGTCCTTTGATGTGTGCGGTATATGGGGTGGTTATACCGGGGAAGGCTCCAAGACTGTGCTGCCTTCCAAGGCCTTCGCTAAGGTGTCCTGCCGTCTCGTAGCCAACCAAGATCACGAGAAGATCTCGCAGGCGTTTATAAACTATCTACACGCCATTAAACCGAACGGAGTTCGTATAAACGTCACTCCTATGCACGGCGGTCAAGGTTATGTCTGTCCGATCGATATACCTGCGTACAAGGCAGCCGAGAAAGGTTTTGAGATCGCCTTTGGCAAACGACCCTTGGCGGCTCGTCGTGGCGGTTCGATACCTATCATCGCGGCTTTCGAGCAGATCCTGGGTTGCAAGACCATCCTCATGGGCTTCGGTCTCGAGCAGAACGCCATCCACTCGCCCAACGAGTCCATGGACCTCGAGGTATGGGAGAAAGGTATCATCGCGGTAGCAGAGTTTTATAAAGCATTCGCCATTAACCATTAGCCATTCGCCGTTATGAAAATAGCTATCTTAGGCGCCGGCAGTGTCGGTACAAACCTCCATCACGGATTGGAACTCAAAGGTATCCGGGCAGAACTCGTCCATGCACGACCGCTCACCAATGACCAATCACCAATGACCAATCTGCCGAAGGCAGATGTCTATATCTATGCGATCGCGGACAATGCCCTCGCAGAGGTGGTCTCGAAGGTGAACGCACCCAAAGCGCTGCATCTGCATACCTCGGGTTCGATGCCTATCGAGGTCTTTGGTGCAGACAAACCCCATGCCGGTATCCTGTATTTCTTCCAGTCGTTCAGTCGCACCCAACTCATCGACGACTGGAGTAGCATCCCGTGTTTCATCGAGGGTCGTAACATCGACGACATCGCCGCTATCTACAGCCTCGCGCAGACCCTCACGAGTCATATCTACGAGGCGAACCAGCACGATCGCGAGCGGCTGCATATAGCCGGTATCTTCGCCAATAACTACACCAACCTGATGTACCGCATCGCATCGGAGGTGCTCAAAGACACATCCATTCCCTTCGAGGCTTTGTTGCCGCTGATCGACAACACCGCCGCCAAAGTGCACGCGATGAAACCCGCCGAGGCACAGACCGGACCGGCACAACGCGGAGACCAAGCGGTCATCCGCCATCATCTGGAGATCTTGAGAGAATTCAGGATTCAGAAATCAGAATTCAGTTCTGAGGAGTTAAGCGAAGTGTATCAAGCGCTCGCAGCGTTAATCGGGAAAGTGCATAATCATTGAGGTCTTCCCAACGAATACAGATAGTGCCGGCGATGTCCGGCATTTTTTGTACCTTATGTACAAGGAACCGTGCATGGATCTTCTGATGGGACAGCACGTGCGTGAACTCGATCGCCCTTTCGCCATTCGCCTTTGACCATTCGCCATTACTCTCCTCGCACGGAAACTCATACAGATGATACCATATATCTTTCGGATTCTCCCGCCGCCGGATGAGCGTGTAAAGACCGTCGGTGTAGATGGTGTAGGTCAACCATCGGTCGCGCACTTTGGGTCTCGGTTTGCGGACGGGTAACACCTCTGCCGTACCGTGCGCGTACCCCAAACACATCGATTGCAGCGGACAATTCGCACACGCATCGCCTAAGACCGGCGCGCATTGGAGTGCACCGAACTCCATGATGGCGGAGTTGAACAGACGCGGGTTGTCGCGGTCTAAGAGTTCCTCGATCTTCCGGTGAAAAAGCTTCTTACCGGCACTCGTGTCGAACGCCTCGTCGATATCCAATAGGCGTGCCACCACGCGGTACACATTGCCGTCCACGGCAGGGTAGGGCAGGTTATACGCAAAAGAGGCGATCGCCCCGGCGGTATAATCGCCCACACCGGGCAAAGCCCGGAGTTCGTCAAAGGTCCGAGGAAACAAATGTCCCCCGTCCCCTGTAACCGGTAACCCGTAACCCGTTTCGACTATCTGCTTCGCTGCCTTATGCAGATTGCGTGCCCGGGAATAGTATCCGAGTCCCTGCCATTCGCGCAGCACCTCCGCCTCATCCGCTGCGGCCAGCGCCTCTACGGTCGGCCAACGGTTCAGGAATCGCATGTAGTACTCCATCCCCTGCGCCACACGGGTCTGCTGCAGGATGATCTCACTCAACCAGATAGCGTACGGATCGTCGGTTTCTCGCCAAGGCAAAACACGATGGTTTTGAGCGTACCAATTATATAATTGACGGTATAAATTGTTCATTTTCGGTGCAAAATTACAAAAAAAAACACAAATTTGCAATTTTTTTGACGAAAAATTTTCGTATTTCATTATTTTATAGTAACTTTGCGCGATTTTTCCGATTTTGAGAAAACGATTAAAACAAAATTAGTATTATGACGAAAGCTGAATTGATAAGCGAGGTAGCGATTACAACGGGATATGACAAGGCGACGGTAAGTGTGATCACTGAGGCTCTCATGGCTGGTATCAAGGCGAACTTAGGCAAAGGCAAGGAAGTGTACTTGCGCCAATTTGGTTCGTTCACCCTTCGTGCCCGCAAAGAGAAGATTGCACGTAATATTACCAAGCGTACCTCGGTTTATGTACCTGCGCATTGTGTACCGGTATTCAAACCTGGAGCAGAGTTTAGAGAGGCCGTACACGACGTGAAGATCAAGAAATAAGATCCAAACAGAAGCAAAATAACATTCAATAACAAATTAATTATTACACAATTATGCCAAACGGAAAGAAGCATAAGAGACACAAGATGTCCACGCACAAGCGCAAAAAACGCCTGCGTAAGAATCGTCATAAGCATAAGTAATTGACGGTTGGATTTTAGCTTTGTGGCGTTAACTTGTCTAAGTGTAGGCAAGTTGCCACAAGGCTTATTTTTTATTACAAAACTCAACACAGTATGAAAAGCGAATTGATTGTGGACGTGCAGCCGCAAGAGATCGCTATAGCGCTGACGGAGGATGACCGCTTACAGGAGGTGGCGCGTGAGAAACGCGACCAGGATAATTTCTCCGTAGGAAATATCTACTACGGTAGGGTCAAGAAAGTCATGCCGGCGCTCAATGCGGTTTTCGTGGATGTAGGTCATGAGAAAGAAGCTTTTCTGCATTATTTGGATTTAGGTTCTCAGTTTCGTACACTGCAGACATTTGTTACCAAAGCCGTTTCGGACAGAAGACGTGTGCCGCTCATCACGAAGACCCCGCGTCAGCCCGAAGTGGGTAAAGAAGGACAGATAGCGGAGGTACTCAAAGTAGGCGATCCGATCCTGGTGCAGGTCTCCAAGGAGCCCATCAACACCAAAGGTCCGCGCCTCACCGCCGAGATCTCTATCGCAGGACGTAATATCGTCCTCATGCCTTTCTCCGACGGCGTCATGGTAAGCCAGAAGATTAAACGCGAAGCAGAACGTCAACGCCTCAAACAGCTGATGCTTTCTATCAAGCCTGCGGGCTTCGGAATCATCGTACGCACCGTGGCGGAGGACAAACGCGTAGCGGAATTAGACAATGAGTTGCGACTACTCGTCGAGCGTTGGGATCAGACTGTCAAGTCGCTCCAACAGAAAGAACCGGTCAGCCTCGTGAGCGAAGAAATGGGACGTACCCTCGGTATCATCCGGGATGTGCTCAGTCCGGACTTCACCACCATTCAGATCAACGACCAGGCTATCTACGACGAAGTGCGCCATTACCTCGAGCTCATCGCGCCCGAGAGCGCCAAGATAGTCAAACTCTACAAAGGTACACAGCCTATCTTTGATCATTTCGACATCACCCGCCAGATGAAGACGGGACTCGGCAGAACGGTCGGTTTCAAGCATGGGGGATACCTCATCATCGACAAGACCGAAGCACTGTTCTCCATAGATGTCAACTCCGGCAGTAAGAAGATCTACGAGGACCAAGAGCAAAACGCGTTCCAGTTCAACATGCTGGCAGCCGATGAACTCGTTCACCAATTGCGCCTACGGGATATAGGCGGAATCATCATCGTCGATTTCATCGATATGGATGACAAAGGGCATCAGCAGGAGTTGTACGATTATGTACGCAAACTCATGGAGCGTGACCGCGCCAAGCACAACGTGCTGCCCCTCAGCAAGTTCGGTCTCATGCAGATCACACGTCAGCGGGTACGTCCTGCTGTCGAGATGAAGGTCGAAGAGGTATGTCCCACCTGCGGAGGTAAAGGTAAGATTCAACCCTCTATCCTCTTCACGGACACGATCATCGAGCAAATCCATCACGAGTACGACCAACACGGACGGGGATTGCAGCTCCACCTACATCCTTATATTTACGCGTACGTCACGCGCGGATGGTGGAACTCCCTCGCCAGCAAATGGCGGCGTAAGTACGGCATCAAAGTGGTGGAAAACCAATCACTCGGAATGCTCGAGACACGGTTTATTGCAGAAAAGTGAGAAAGAAATAAAGCCGGCAAACGCCGGCTTTATTCGTCTTCGGGAAGGATCTCTGCTCCCGGAACATAGCGCTTGAGTACGCGCGCTACACCGGTCGTCCAGTTATTGATCGAGTCGTTGTCCATTTGCAGACCGCTGATCATATGTACCACCTGGTCGATCGGCATGCCGTATCGCAGCACGCCGGAGATCAGACGGGCGTAGTTCCAGAACTCGCGGTCGAACTTATAACTCAAGCCCTCCACCGTCGTCTTGAACCCGCGCGTGTTGACGAACTGGAAGTCATAGCGCTTGGTTCCGTCGGCTTGCACGATCTTGATGATCTTGCCCTTCGTCACGCTCTTGGGCAGCGCGATTCCCATTTCGTCATCCGCCAGACCCGTGAAGATCTCATACGGACGACCGTCTTTCAAACCCACAAACGCGATCCAGCGGTCTTTCTGATTCTGAAAGCGAACCACATCCGCCTCCAACTCCGTCGGACGTTTTAATAGGGTTGAACCATCTTGCATCTCCATAATCGTTAATCCTTAATCGTTAATCGTTATTTTCGCGGAACAACTCGTTTCGCCGCTTTCGTTTTTCTGTTGGTACTGTACCCCGTCTTCGGTGATGAGGTAGTTCGTCTGCAGCGTCTCGCCGAGCATGGCTTCTTTGCTGTAATGGATATCGAGCCGAACCTTCTTGCCGTAGTAGTCGGGCAGGTAGGCATCGGTCATGGCCTGCAGGTAGCGGCAACTGTTACAATGACCGTTGTAGTCGATGTCCGAGTACACGATCTTATGCGGCTCGCAGCCCGTCGGTTCGGGGATGGTGGTCATGCGTACGCGTGTCATCTCGATCACTTCGCCATCCACGCAGTCCGCAAAGATCGGATCGTCGAACACATTGACGATCTCCCGTTTCTCCAGATCCAGCACCGCCCATACGCTCTTGCATTGTCCGATGAGCTTGTCGCCGCTATATATCCGGTAGTCACGCGTACTGAGCATATGTACGTTCGATTCGATCCATGTCTCAAAGCGCACTTTCTCGCAGTGCGTCGGCAGTTCGTACATCTCAACGCTCAACCGCGTCAGGATCCACGTCAAACCCCGCGGATGCAGCACTTGGATACCGAAACCCAACTCATCCGCCACCGTTCCGGCTACCTCCAGCAGGTAGTTCTCCAGGTTGAACAGACGGAGTTTCTTCTTCCCGTCCACCTCCTGATATTTTATCTCGTATTCGTAATTATACTTCATTTTATCATTCCATCATTCCATCATTCCATCATTCCATCATTCCTTAAGCCATTTGTCGAGCCATCCCCTGAACTCGCGCTGCCAAAGAATTCCGTTCTGCGGTTTGAGCACCCAGTGATTCTCATCGGGGAAGATGAGCAACTCCGCCGGCACACCGCGCATCTTCGCCGCATCAAACGCCGCCATGGCCTGATTCGCTAAGATGCGGTAGTCTTTCTCGCCGTGGATACAGAGTATCGGCGTGTCCCATTTATCAACGAACTTATGCGGACTGTTAGCGAAGGTACGTTGGGCGATCTTATTGTCTTTGTCCCAGTACGCACCACCCATGTCCCAGTTAGCGAACCATTTCTCTTCGGTCTCGAGGTACTGCATCTCGAGGTTGAAGATACCGTCATGCGCAATGAACGCCTTAAACCGTCCCTCATGATGACCGGCTATCCAATAAACGCTGAATCCGCCGAAAGATGCACCTACGCAACCCAGATGATCTTTGTCCACATACGGCTCCTTGCACATTTCGTCGATCGCGGTGAAATAGTCTTTCATACATTGTCCTCCATAGTCGCCGCTGATCTCTTCGTTCCATTCGTTGCCGAAGCCCGGCAGACCGCGGCGGTTCGGCGCTACGATGATATAATCGCCCGCACTCATCATCATGAAGTTCCAGCGGAAGGACCAGAACTGGCTCACCGGACTCTGCGGACCGCCTTCGCAGTACAGGATCGTCGGATATTTCTTGCTCGGATCGAAATGCGGCGGATAGATGATCCACGTCAGCATATGTTGTCCGTCGCTCGTCTTCATCCAACGTTCTACAACGGTCGAGCGCTCGATCTGGTTGTAGATATTATCGTTCTCGTGCGTCAGTTGTTTCAACTCCACATAACCGTCAATTTTCGCCAAACCGGCCTCGATATCCAGCACGTAGATCTCATTCGCCTCGCGCATCGAGTGCTTCAGCAGGTACGCATAATGATCGCATACGTCCCCGAGGCTCACGTCGAACTGACCTTCGGTCATCTTCGCGCACCAACCTTCGAGTCCCATCGCCCAGAGGTGGATTGTACCCTGAATAACAGCGGTACCGAGCAGGATCGAGTCGTTGTACCAGGCGAACTCATCCACGTTCGTCTCCAGATAATGACTGACGAAGCTCTTCTCGCCGGTCGCGAAGTTCATCACCATCAGGCGGTTCTGATCGCTCTCATAGCCGTCCCGCTCCATGGACAACCAAGCGATGCGCTTGCCGTCCGGCGAATAAGCGGGGTTGGTGTCATACCCTTTGTTGTCCGCGGTGATGTTCTTGCACGTGCGCGTGTGGATATCATAAAGGTATATATCGCTGTTGGTCGAAACGGCATAGTCCAGACCGGTTTTCTTACGGCAGGTGTAAGCGATCTCCTCATTGTTCGGGTTCCATGCCAATTGCTCGATGCCGCCGAAGGGCTTCATCGGACACTCATATGCCGTGCCCTCGAGGATATTCACGCCCTCGCCCACCTTTGCGGTTTGGATACGCTCGCCTTCGCCGTAATAAGTGATCTCCAGATCGCATACGAAAGGCTGCGGCGCGGTTTCCGTCCATTCGTCCCAATGCTTGTACATCAGGTCTTCGTGCATATGTCCCGTAGCCAGCGGCAGGTCGGGGTATTTGTCCACGGTCTTCTGAACGGTCTTCACCTGCTTGATCAGGATGATCTTGTCGCGCATCGGGGAGAGGAGGAAACCGTCGATATCGTCTGCTCCTTCTACCTTGATCTCCTCGCCGTCGCGGCGCAGGTAGAGCTGTCCGGCGCGCATGTAGGCGAGCCAACCGCTCGCGCCGAACCATGCCGGGTCATACCCCACAAACTCATCCGTAACCTGTATCCCGTCACCCGTAACCTCTCCAAACGGATTGCATACGCGGATCCACGTCGTGGATCTGTTCTCTGCTACGCTGTAGTAACTGACCGTATAAGCGACCCAACCGGTCTCTATGTCCGAACTCACCGCTCCGATACGTCCCATAGCCCAGAGGCCTTCCGGCGTCAGGCGTCCGCCCTCGATCGTGATCTCCGGCTTCGTGATAGGCGCTTTACCTTCATCGGCTTTCTGCTCTTTCGAGCAACTCATTCCCAGCAAAGTCATTGCTGCCATAATCCAAATCTGTATTTTTTTCATTGTTCAAAACTTTTGCGATTGCAAAAGTACTGCTTTTTTTTGATATATGCAAATATTGGGACAAAAAAAACATTATCTCTTGCGTATGTCAATTTTTTGTTGTACCTTTGCAGTCGCAAAAAATGTAAATAGAAAAATGACCGCTATGCGCAATACCGAGCAATGGGAACTGGTCAAACAGAGTTTGGTAACCATCCTCTCCGAAAAACGCTATACGCCCAAGGAATTTGCAAAGGCCCTTGGTTCGCCTTCTTTCACTGAACTACTGAAGAGCGTAAAGTCCTATGCCCCTTGGGGAGTAAAGACACTTTTCAAAGCAGCCGTTTTCTCGCACGTACCTCGTCTGAACAGGCGTTTTG
>CADBWK010000003.1 GCA_902798385.1 uncultured Bacteroidales bacterium | reverse complement strand
GGTGATTGTTCCTGCAACCGCCAATACCACCTACACGGCTCAATACACGGCAACTCAGAAAACGGTTTCTGAATGCGAGAATGTCAGCGGTAGTTGGCTGCAGACCGGCGGAAGCGGCTTGGGAGAAATCACAACAGACAATACATCTGTATGGACTTATAACAGCAGTTACGGTGCTGTAGGTAAGAAGCAAGGCGGCTATACTGCTTACCTGATGACCCCTGCAAAGAACCTGAACGGAATGCAGACTGTCACTCTCGCCTTCAACCACGCGCACCGCTATGCAAGCAATCCTTCTGACGAACTCACTTTGTGGATGACGCCCGATTACAAAGGCAGCGTAGCAGCCTCGCAGTGGCAACAACTGACCATCTCACCATACGCAAGTAACACTAACTGGACATTTGTTAATGTGACGATTAATGTCCCAGTGTCGATGGTTGGCGCAAACACCGTATTCGCATTTAAGTATAAGAGTACTGCCTCTGCTTACGCTACATGGGAGATAAAGAACCTAACTCTAACCGCTGTCTGTGTCGGAGACACACCGCAACCGGAGTATTACACTATCCGTTTCCTCAATTGGAATAATACGGTTTTGCAATCTTCGCAGGTAAAAGAAGGCACAATGCCTGCTTATAGTGGCGCAGCACCTACACGCGCCGAAGACGACAACTACACCTATACGTTTAGCGGTTGGAGTCCGACTATTGTTGCTGTAACGGAAGATGCCGACTACACCGCGCAATACTTACCGATAGCGAAACCACAGCCTGTTTATTATACCATCCGTTTCCTCAACTGGGATGGCACAGAATTGCAGAATACGCAAGTGCTTGAAGGAGAAAGGCCTGAATACACCGGCGAAACGCCGACACGGCCGGATGATGAGCTATACACGTATGAGTTCACCGGTTGGTTGCCAACTATCGTAATAGCCAATGCTGATAGAGACTATACAGCGCAATACATCGCGACACTCAAGGGAGAAGGCATAGACGAAATCACCAATGACCCATCACCAATGATTAATAAGGTCATCAGCGAATTTTGAATAATAAATAGTGAGCGGCAAAAATGTTGCTCACTTTTTGTTTTATAAACAGCATATTATCAGTGTTTTATCTTTGTAACAATTTTATTACTAATAATTTTGTTACTAATATATTTGTTAGTTTCATTTTTTTTTTGTAATTTTGCAGCGGATTTTCAAATTACAAGCTATGAATACACCTTTTATTTATGGAGTAGCAGCGGAACAAATGTACTTTACGGACCGCGAAAATGAGACCAAACGTTTATTGCTTAATTTTGAAAATGGTCTCAATACCATTATAATCTCTCCGCGCCGATGGGGAAAAACATCTCTGGTTAATAGAGTGTTCGAGTTGATGAAAGACCATCAACAAATTCACATTGTGCGGATGGACGCATTTTCGGTGCGCACACAAGAAGATTTCTATCGGTTGTTCGCTACTGAAATCATTAAGCAAACAGCTACACGTACGGAAGAATTACTCGAAAATGCCAAGCGCTTTCTTAGTTCTCTCGTGCCCGTTGTAACGATGTCTGCAGATCCCATGAATCCTGTTTCCTTCAGTTTGAAGAGTGTGAATCGTGAATATGGGGAAGACGTGCTGACATTACCGGAAAGAATCGCTAAAGAAAAAGGTATTCATTTAATCATCTGTATTGACGAGTTCCAACAAATTGGCGAATTGAGCGATTCCGTTACCTTCCAGAAAAAATTGCGCTCCGTCTGGCAGCATCAACACGCTGTTTCCTACTGTCTATATGGTAGCAAACGCCATCTCTTGATGAATATGTTCGGCAAACGCAGTTATCCTTTTTATAAATTTGGTGATATGTTGTTTTTGGAACGAATACCTATTGAATATTGGTATGAGTATATCCAAAGCCGCTTTATACAAGCCGGCAAACATATAGACGCACCCTTTGTGGACGACATCTATACCTACGTAGATGGCAATTCCTCTTACGTTCAGCAACTAAGCTGGCTTGTTTGGGCGCGCACTGACAAAGAGGTTAACGCAGAAATATTATCGGAAGCGAAACAGGACTTGTTGCACCAGAATCATGCCTTATTTATGGAGCAAATCAATTCGCTCACTTCTTATCAGTTGCATTTCATACGAGCTATTATGGCAGGCAAAGCATCTGAGATTAATCGCAAAGAGATCATCGAGGAATTTGAATTGGGCAGTTCCGCGAATATTGCGACTATTAAGAAGGCCTTGCAGAAGAAAGAATTAATCGAGATTGAGGGGAAAAACATTTCATTCTCCGATCCTATATTCATTCATTGGCTTCGTCAAAATACGTACCTGTTTTCATAACGGCCAAATCCTCATCCTCCGCGGAGACAAGATTTATAATGCGCAAGGCGCGCTGGTAAAGTGACCAAGTAACTAAGTACCAAGTACAAAGGAACAAAGCGGGCGGCTCAGCGAGTCGCCCGTGTGTTGTATTAATGGTAAATATACTTAATATTTTTGATAAAAATGCATAAAATATTAAATATACTTTAGATTTTTGCAAAATAATTTGCATATGTGGGATTTTTTGTGTACCTTTGCACCCGAATTAGGTACTTTGAACGACGGTCGAACGACGGTCAAGCGACGGTCAAGCGACAGTCAAAGCCAACGTAAAGCCAAGGTCGACCCGACAAAACCCCAGAATTTATGAACAATACTATATTATATATTTATATATAATATACTTTTTAAACCCCTCTTTTTTATGGCAAGAATAATAGCATCCTCAGGCATCGAACAAATCCACGGTAAGACGTATAACCGCGACAGAGGTTATTATTACACACGAAATGGCAGACAATTTTATCGTGAACGCGACGAAGATTATCAGAAAAATCAGTCTCCTCGCCAGAAATGGAACTCTGCCGCCTTTAAGTACGCCAATTCTCAACTCAAACTCCTGACCTCTCCGGAAGCCAAAGCTCAATTAGAAGCCGACTTCGAGGCAGCTCACCACATTGCCTCCAATGACAAAACCTACACCACCGTTCGTGCCTGGAAATACAACTCCCTCATTCACGAATACAAAAAATTGCATCCCTTTGAACAATAAATTGTGATTTTTTGTTTTTTTCTTGCATATATGCAAATTTTATAGTACCTTTGCAGCCGATTTTGTAAATTAACGTCATTATGGCATTAAAAGATAATATCCAAGCGCTGCTTGGGCAGGTGAATGAGTTGAAGGCGAACAACGCCGAGGAGCTGGAGGCACTTCGTATTAAATACCTCAGTAAGAAGGGCGAGATCACGGCGCTGTTTAATGAGTTCCGTAACGTGGCTCCGGAGGAGAAACGCGAGTTGGGTCAGCTGCTGAACCAGTTGCGTCAGACGACCGAAGAGCGTATCGCTTCGTTGCGCGAAGCAGTCGAGAGTCGAGAGTCGAGAGCCGAGAGTAAGTTGGACTTGACCCGTACTCCGGATCCAATCGCGTTGGGTACGCGTCACCCGCTGTCGCTGGTGCGCGAAGAGATCGAGGATATCTTCTCCCGTATCGGTTTCACGATTGCGCAGGGACCGGAAGTGGAGGACGACAAGCACGTGTATGGTATGCTGAACTTCGCTCCGGAGCACCCGGCACGCGACATGCAGGATACGTTCTTCGTTGAGAAAGAGATCGGTGTGCAGAAGCCGACGGACGTGCTGCTGCGCTCGCATACGAGTTCGGTTCAGACCCGCGTGATGACGAGTCAGAAACCGCCGATCCGTGTGCTCTGCCCGGGACGTGTATATAGAAACGAGGCGATCTCGGCGCGTGCACACTGCTTCTTCCATCAGGTAGAGGGACTGTATATCGACAAGAACGTGAGCTTTGCCGACCTGCGCGAGGCGCTGCTGTATTTCAGCAAGGAGATGTTCGGTCCGGAGACGAAGATTCGTCTGCGTCCGAGTTATTTCCCGTTCACGGAGCCGAGTGCCGAGATGGATATCAGTTGTAACATCTGCGGCGGAACGGGTTGCTCGTTCTGTAAGGGAACCGGTTGGGTAGAGATTCTGGGTTGCGGTATGGTTGATCCGAACGTGCTGGAGGCCTGCGGCATCGACAGCAAGGAGTACAGCGGGTATGCGTTCGGTATGGGCGTTGAGCGTATCACGAACCTCAAATACCGCGTCAAAGACCTGCGGTTGTTCTCAGAGAATGACGTACGGTTCTTGCGCCAATTTGAGTCGTGCTAAAAATTTTTAGTGAAAACGTCTTATTTTTAGAAAAAAAACGATTATTTTCACTAAAATCTTGCACAATTCAAAAAAAAGCAGTACCTTTGCAGCCGATTTTGCGTAATGAGCGAAAAAGACCACTATATCATTGACTTGAAACGCCTTCCTGTAGGTCGTCATAGCTTTGATATTACGCTGGATGACGGGTTCTTCCAAAGCTTGGAGAAAACGGAAGTCTTAGGCGGAAACGTGGAGGCACAAGCTACGCTAAATCTCCGGGAGGAGGACTATCAGCTCAACATAGCGGTTCACGGAACTGTGGTTGTTGTGTGTGATCGGTGCCTCGACCCGATGGACATTGAAATAGAAGACGAGCAAGAGATCTGGTCTGATGAGGAGGAAAATGACCAATCACCAATGACCAATCACCAATTAGATCTCTCCTGGCTCGCGTATGAAATAGTAAGTATCAATATTCCGATCGTTCACAGTCACCAAGCGGGTGAGTGCAACAAGCAAATGGAACTTCTCCTCCATGATCACCTATGTGACGAGCCGGAACCCGAAGATAATATTTGATATTTGATATTTGATATTTGATATTTTGAAAGTTTAAAAGTTTATATAATTATGGCACATCCTAAAAGAAGACAAAGCCACACCAGACAAGCAAAACGTCGTACGCATGACGTAGTGAAAGCGCCGACATTGGCAACCTGCCCGAACTGCGGCGCACTGCACATCTACCACACTGTATGTCCGTCTTGCGGTTACTATCGTGGTAAACTGGCTATCGAGAAAGCAGAAGCCTAATAAGAAAGGTAAAAGCTAAGAGGTAAGAGGTAAAAGGTGGTTTATACCCCTTTTGCCTTTTCACCTTATATTTAATTAACGCGTGCGTGACGCACGTACGTAGCTCGGGAGAGTTACTTGATAAAGTTTAAAGTTTAACGTTTAAAGTTTAACGATTAAAGTTAAAAGTTTAAAGAAATGTTTGAAAACAGTTCCAACAACGGAGAACGCAGACCTCGTCCGCGTTTTCGTAGAGAAGGTGAGCCGGTGAGTGCTCGCCCGCGTTTCCGTCACGAGGACGGAGAGAGTAGACCTAAGCCGTTTGGTTTTAAGACAGAGCGCGCAGAGCGCCCGCAACGTTCGTTTGACGGCGAGCGCCCGCAACGTCCGAACAAGCCGTTCGGCGGTAAACCTAAACGTAACAACGGAGTGTATTCCCATCGTAAACAACAAGCGTACATCGAGGAGCATTTGGATCCGACCAAGCCGGTTCGTCTGAACAAGTACCTGGCTAATGCGGGTATATGCAGTCGTCGTGAGGCGGATGATTTCATTCAGGCCGGTGTGATCACGGTGAATGGTGCGACGGTGGACAGTCTGGGCGCTAAAGTGCTGCCGACGGATGATATCCGTTTCCACGACCAGCCGGTTCGTCGCGAGCGCAAGGTGTATATACTGCTCAACAAGCCGAAGAACACCGTGACGACCACGGATGACCCGCAGGAACGTCACACGGTGATCGATATCGTACGTAATGCTTGTCCGGAGCGTATCTATCCGGTAGGTCGTCTGGACCGTAACACGACCGGTGTGCTGCTGCTGACCAATGACGGAGATCTGGCAGCCAAACTGACGCATCCGAAATACAACAAGAAGAAGATCTACGCCGTGACGCTCGATAAGGAGCTGGACGAGGTAGATGAGGCGATCATCCGTGCCGGTGTGGTGCTGGACGACGAGCGTATCATCCCCGATGCGTTAGAGTTCCCCAAAGAGGACCGCAAGCATATCGGTCTGGAGATCCACTCAGGACAGAACCGCGTGGTACGCCGTATCTTCGAGAAGGTAGGGTACAAGGTGGTTAACTTGGACCGTGTGTCTTTCGCCGGTCTGACCAAGAAGAACGTAGGACGCGGCAAGTGGCGCTTCCTCACCCCGAAAGAGGTGGCTTACCTCCAAATGGGGAATTGGTGATAAAAGTCGAAAGTCGATAGTCGAAAGTTAAGAGTGAAAAGAAGTCTTCATTACATATTGTTCTTCGTGACGGTGGCATTAGCCATCGTGTGCGGGTTCGCGATGTTCCATACGAACGTCAATGCGGACATGACGAAGTACCTGCCGAATGACTCGCAGATGAAGCGGGGTCTGGAGATCGTGATGGATGAGTTCGGTTCTTCGGCACAAATGTCGGGAACCGATGTACACGTGATGTTCGAGGGTGTCAAACCCAAGGAGGTACCGGGTATCCGTACGTTGTTAGAGAGTTATGAAGACGTTCACGGCGTGACCTATCGCTATTCGATGGACAGTACGCACACGGTCTTTGATCTGGACGTGCCGAAGTCGGTGGATCAGAAAGCGCTGGGCAAGCAGATCAGTACGCGTTTCGGTGGCAACTGCGTGGTGGAGACGAGTCAGGACGGTGCGACACCGCCTGTGTCGGTGATCATCATCGCGGCGTTCATCATCATGGGCGTGCTGTTCCTCATGGCGCAGAGTTGGTTCGAGCCGGTGGTGATCCTCATCACAGCGGGGCTGGCTATACTACTGAATATGGGAACGAACGCCTTGCTGCCGTCTGTGTCCATCACGACGAACTTCATCGGTTCGATCCTGCAGGCCGTGCTTTCGCTGGACTACTGTATCGTGCTACTCAACCGCTACCGTCAGGAGCAGGACGAGCACACGGACCGCAACACCTCTGTCTTAGCCGCTAACCGCGCTATCAAACGTGCTGCACCGTCTATCTTGTCGTCCGCGTTGACGACCGTGGTAGGACTGCTGATGCTCTGCTTCATGCGTCTGAAGATCGGTGCAGATATGGGCATCGTGCTGGCGAAGGGTGTTGTTTGTTCGCTTATCTGCACATTTACCGCTATGCCGGCATTGATGATGCTGTGCCGCCGCGTGATCAACAAGACGGCGAAGCAGGCTTATGTGCCGCCGACGGACCGCTTTGCGCGCTTCATCTCGCGGCATAAACTGCCGATCGCTATCGGTGCGGTGCTGCTGTTCGGTGCCTCGTGGTACCTGAGCCGGCAGACAACGATCTTCTTCTCTGCCGAGGCGGAGTCGCAGATAGAGAAAGTGTTCCCGAGTCCGAACCCGTTCGTGCTGGTCTATGACACGCAGGACGAGGATTCGGTGTACGGGTTGGTGGACGATCTGTTAGCGCAGCCGGGTATCGAGTCGGTGATCAGTTATCCGACCTTGATGTCCCGTCCGCTGACGCCCGCCGAGATGGCGCACCATGTGCGTTCGCTCATCACAGACTTCAAGGACTTCATGCCCGAAGGAACGACCGTTCCGCCCGAGGCACTGGATATGATCAATCCGGAGATGGTGCAGCTGCTCTATTACATGCGCGCCAAGGACTCGACGGAAACAGAGATGAGTTTCCCGGACTTAGCCCGCTTCCTCCATACTCACGTAGCCTCTAATCCGCTGTTCGCGGACTATCTGGACGATGAGATGAAGCAGCAGATTGCCGATCTGCAGTCGATGTTGGATGTGCCGGCGGAGGAAGAAGTCGATAGTCGAAAGTCGAAAGTAGAAAGAGAAGAGCCGAAGAAGCCGGTAGAGGAAGAAGAGCTCGAAGATACGGTGGTTCCGGCGCGCGAGACGATCGCTCCGCTGCTTGTCCATCCTGCGGCTTTAGCCATCGAAGAAGACAGCCTGGAGATTCCGGAAGTACAGGTGGAGAAGATCGCCCTCATTCCGTTTATCACGCGTCTGAATGCGTTGCAGACCTCCGCTATCTCCGTAGAGATGCATAAGTTGACCGACACGGCGGCTATCCGTCTGCCGATGACCACGAAGGAGATGTCTTACTTCATCGGTTCAACCCAGATCCAGACACAACTCGTCTATGGTTATGCACCGGGTAAGGCGAAAAAACTGACCCCGCTGCAGTACGTACACCTGCTGGTGGACGACCTGTTCAACCGAAAGGGACTTGCCGGCATGGTATCGGACGAGCAGCGCACGCAGTTAGGACAGCGTACATACCTGATGGACTTGGCGAATGCGAACGCATCGCTTACACCCAAGGAACTGAATATACTGCTGCATGCCTTCGGTATCGATTCGTTCACGGACGAAGAGTTACTGGCTTTTGCCAACCCGCCGCAGACGAAAGCACCGCAGGTAGCCAAACAGCCGTCTGAGTTGGACACGGAGGCTATCGTGAAGGCGATCGCCGACATGCAGCGTTCGTTGCACAGTACCGACACGGCACGTGCGGCACAACCGACCGGTGTGCTGGAGAAACCCGTGGAGAAGAAGAAACATAAAGGTCCGAGTCGCGAAGATCTGCAGGCTGAGTTGTTCACGGAGTTGGTTTTCGGCGGCAAGACCTATGATGCCGAGCATATGGCGCATAAGTTAGAGCGCTTGATGAAGCTCTCGAACGTCAAGGCCGATCCGGTGACTCCGGCACAAATGTCCTTGTTATATGATTATTATTATGCGGTGAACGGACAGAGCGATACGCTCCGTATGGGCTTTGGTCCGCTGCTGAGTTTCCTCTGCGACACGCTCGTTTACGACCCGCGTCTGGCGGATATATTGCCGGATAGTGTGCAGACGCAAGCCAAGGATATCAAGACCCAGATGCAGGATGGCTTGGGACAGTTACGCAAACCCGATCACTCGCTGCTCGTGGTGCTGTCCACCTTGCCCAAAGAGTCCCCGCAGACCTACGCGTTCGTTGATACGCTCACGGCGGTGGCCGACGATTGTATGCTGCACGAGCATTACTATGTGGGTGAGTCGGTGATGTACGCGGAGATGAGGGGCGGTTTTGATCATGAGATGGGTGTGGTATCGCTGTTGACGATTCTGTCTATCTTCCTCATTGTGGCGCTGACCTTCAAGTCCGTCATCGTGCCGACAATCTTAGTGGTGACGGTGATGACGGCGGTATATATGAACGTGGTGGTAGCCGGTTGGGTGACCGGCCAAATGCTCTATCTGGCATACCTCATCGTGCAGGCCATCCTCATGGGAGCGACGATTGACTACGGTATCCTGTTCGCTAATTACTACCGCGAGAACCGCAAGACGATGCTGCAGGTGGATGCTATCTGCGCCGCGTATAAGGGTTCGATCCGCACGATCCTGACCTCCGGTCTGATCATGGTGCTCGGTCCGGGCGTGATGGCGCTGTTCATCGATGATCTGATGATCAGTAATATTGTCGGTTGTCTGGCCGTAGGTGCTTTCGTGGCGATCGTGCTGACACTGACGGTAGTGCCTGCCGTCCTCGTGGCGCTGGATAAATGGGTGGTTTATGGCAAGAAGAACCGGTTTAACGGATGATACGCGAAGGATGGCATAAGAGGATCGTGGTGGACGTGCTGGTATGGGTACTGGCGGCGCTGCTGTGTATGCTGTGGCGCTGGGTGTCCAACAAGAGCGAGATCGTTCATTACTGGGCGCTGTTCGGCGTGTTGACTGCGGCATGGATCCTCGTGGGCTTCGTCGTTCAACTCTACCGTTCGTACAAAGAAACCTGGCTCTGGCAGTCGTTGCTGTCGCTGATAGCCGATGCCGGAATACTGATCGGTCTCTGCTGGTGGATCCTGCCGCAGTTGCCGTATAACCTCTCGCCGCGCGTGGCGATGTGGACGATTCTGATCGTGGGTGCACTCGAGACCTTCGTGGTTGTGATGGAGCACTACTGGAAGTATGCGACGAACATGACGGTGCCGGCGATACAGATCGAGCAACGTCAGAACGCGCAGGTGGCCAATCAAGATGAGAAGCGCACCAAAGCGTCCATCGAGTCCATCCACCAGTCGGTGCTGTCCGTCACGACCGAAGCGGATTACTACATGCTCCGCAAGAAAGCACGTCTGGACAGCCGCTTGACGAAGGTGGTGTGTGACCGCAACCGATTCGCTTTTCTGCAAATCCAAGACTATCAATACGAGACGATTGTCGATCTGACGCTGCTCAACGATGCCAAAGGTATCAACCGCCGCTTCTGTATCGTCAATCAAAAACTGCCGGACGAGGGCAGGTATGTATGCTGCTACCGTCCGCAGGAATATATCAAGCAAAAGATCTTGAAAAAGTACCCGTGGGGGCTGAACTGGATCATCTATAGTATTTATTTCTTCCATAAACGGGTGATGCCGCGGTTGATGCTCACGAGTCGTTTGTACTACGACCTGACGAAGGGTAGGAAGCGCATGCTGAGTAAGACCGAGGTGCTCGGACGACTGTATTACTGCGGCTTTGAAGTGGACGATATCGTGCCTATGGGGCATATCGAATATGTGTTCGCTCATCGTAGGTCCCAGCCGTACCCGCAAGAACAGATCAAGGTCTATGGTCCGCTGATCAAGTTGCCGCGGGTATGCAAGAACAAAGAGATCAAGTTCTTCTATAAGTTCCGCACGATGCACCCCTACGCCGAGTACATCCAGAAATACGTCTTCGATGCCCGCGGGGGTATGGATATCGCCGATAAGAGTAACGACGATTTCCGTATTACGACCTGGGGTAAGTTCATGCGTAAGTACTGGCTGGACGAACTGCCAATGCTCATTAACTGGTTCAAACGCGATGTCAAACTGGTGGGCGTACGTCCGCTGAGCCGAACGATGTTCGATTCCTATCCCGAGTGGTTACAGGACAAACGCACGCGCTGCAAGCCGGGTTTGATTCCGCCGTTCTATATCGATCATCCGGACACGTTTGACGAACTGTTTGCGAGCGAAGACAAATACCTCACGGAGTACTTGAAGCATCCGATACGTACGGATATCAAGTATTTCTTCCTCACCATGCGGTCCATCTTGACACGCAAAACACATTCAGCATGATCTTGGATACTCTCACATATGAGCAATGCGTGATACAAGGGGTTGGCCCGATGGTTTTTCCCAAACGCTTGGAGCAAGGTCTCGATCCCGCTAACAGCGCCGGGATGAAAGCGGTGTGCGTGCATAACATGCAGCAGCAGGTGAAGATCTTGCACACATTAGGTATGGCATGGGAGGCTCTTACGCGCGCGGGCATCACGCCTGTGCTCATGAAAGGAGCCGGTTTGGCGGCACTCTATCCCTCACCCGAACAGCGGGCGTATGGAGACATCGATCTGTTTGTGGGGGTGGAGCAGTACCATCCGGCCTGCGCTGTGATGCGCGATACTTTTCCGAATGCATTGAAGTTCGACGAGGAACTCGATCACTACAAGCACTATAACCTCATCGCAGACGGCGTCTCGATTGAGGTGCATCGTGTGACGGTGGATCTGCAGCATCCGTGTGACCACCGGCGGTATGCGAAGATGGAGCGGTTCGCAGCGATGCACGCATGCGAATTGGTGATTGGAAATTGTAAATTGAAGATTTTTGAGCCGACCTTCAATGCGTTGCTGATCATGCTGCATGCATGGGAACATATGATGACGCAAGGAGCCTGCGTTCGGCAGTTATGCGACGTGTCCTTCGTGCTGCATCATTATGCCGGTCAGATCGATGCGAAGCGGCTCCAACGCTATCTGAAGTCCCTGCACCTGATGGACGTTTGGCAGTTGTTTATGTATATTCTTGTGCATCATCTGGATCTGAAGCAAGAAGAGGCGCTGTTCTATGATGAAGCTAAGAGCTTAGAGCTTAGAGCTGAGAGATTATTGAACGATCTCTTAGAAGGAAGATTAGTGGAACCGAAGCATACCGAAGATGCACCGCGCGGACGCTTTGCCCGTAAGTTCTTCACCATGCGTCAGCGCCTGGCGAACGCCAAACGGATAGGGCAGTATAGTCCTGCTTACGGGCGACATCTAATCGCGACGACATTGATTCACGGCGCAAGCCGTCTCTTCGCAAAAGACAGGCATTGGGAATAAATTGGTAATTGGTAATTGGTGATTGGTAATTGGTTAAAATATATTGTTCTGCTGTTTAACATCGCGTTCTTTGCGGTGATGGCGTGGTTGTTACCTCTGGGTTTTGAGGAGAACGACGATGTGATGATGGCGATGATTGCCAACGGTACGTACAGCGGTTCGCCGGACTATCACCTGGTTTATATCAACGTGATCTACGGTGCGGTGCTGGCAGCCTTGTACAGCCTCACGCAAGCCATCGAATGGTACACGCTCTGTTTTGCGATTCTGCATATATGCTCGATGTCGGTCATCAGTTACTGCATCCTCACCACGCCGAACCGTGCCTGGTGGGAGCGGATTCTGTGGTTGATCGTGCTGTATGTACTCTGGACACGTGTCATCGTCGCGCTACAGTTCACGACCACGGCAGGTTTGGTTTGTCTGGCAGGCTGCATGCTCTTGCTACGCGGCAGTTGGCAAGCCCGATGGAGCGGCGTATTGCTTGTGATCGTTGCGGCGCTGATCCGTTTCATGGCCGCGGGGCTGGTGGGGCTGCTGATGGCTCCGATCATCGTCTATACCTACCGTCTGGAGTGGCGTAAGTACATCGCGGTGGTGGTGATGCTGACAGCGGTGGTGGGATGCCGCATGGCGAACAAAGCCGTGTATGACCGCGATCCGGAATGGAAATACTACCGCGAGTACAACCAGCTGCGGGCACAACTGAACGATAACCCGAATGCGTACCGCATGACGACTGCGCAACTGCCGGAGGGCATCGATCCGATGGACTACCAGCTCTTGCTGCGCTTCGTGCCCGACGCCGAACAGATCGATCTGGCGGCTATCCGACAGTTGAGTGCGGTGGTGGGAGCCGTGCCGGTCAAGCAACAGATACAGAACTTGCATCGTCTGGATAAGTACGCGGTGGAGATCGTGATCCTGCTGGCGCTGCTCGTGCTGATGATCCTTACGACCGGCAACCGCGACAAACGTATCTTTTTGGTGCTGTACTCGGTCTTCCTCATGGCGTTGGTGGTGCATGTGAGTCTGGACGGCTTCCTCAAGAACCGTGTTTTCCTCTGTATGCTCGCGCCTATGCTGATGACCGATTTCATGCTGCTGCCGAACACAACAGGTCTCAAACGCCGCTGGGGTATCGGTATCGCCTTGATCGGCATGAGTGCATGGTACGGCTATCAGAGTTATGAAGAGGGGACCACGGCGGTGTATAACCGCTTTATGTGGAGCCATATGCAGCAGACCTTGCTGGAGTATGTACCCCAAGATGCCTATGTGACGACGATCGGTACCTCGATGTTTATGGAAGCCACGAACCCTTGGCATGTATGGCCGTACGAGAGCCGCAAATACACGCTCGGATGGTTGACCTGGTGCCCGTTCAATAAAGCAGTCGGACACAGTTACCGCGCGTTGCTGCGCGATGATATGTACGTCTTCACGGACATCAACTACACCCGCGAACATACGGCGTTGCAGCGTGTGTGCGAACAGATAGAGAAACACTACGGTGTACCGACCGAGATACGATGGAAATGTCGCAACAGTCGCTATGCGCTGGTGAAGGTAAAGGTGAAGGGGTAAGGGTAATTGGTAATTGATTATTGATTATTGATTATTGATTATTGATTATTGATTATTGTGAAGAGTTTAGCAATTATAGGAGCGAGTTATTTGCAGCAGCCGCTGGTGGAACGCGCCAAGGAAATGGGACTGCGAACGATATGCTTTGCGTGGCCTCAAGGGGCGGTTTGCAAGGATATCTGCGATGTGTTCTATCCCGTGTCCATCACGGAGCAAGACGAGATCCTGCGTCTCTGCCGCGAAGAGCATATCGACGGCGTATGTACGATCGCGAGCGATGTGGCAGCGCCGACGGTGGCGTACGTAGCGGAAAAGATGGGTCTGCCTGGCAATCCGTACGAAGCGGCGGTACGAGCGCATGACAAACAACTCATGCACCGTATGCTCACCGCTGCCGGTGTGGACTGTCCGTTGTCCAATCTGCAATGTCCGATCTCTGATCTCCGGTTCCCGCTTATCGTCAAACCGACGGATCGCAGCGGCAGTCTGGGCGTACAGAAAGTAGAACGGGCAGAAGAACTCGAGGCGGCGATTGCGAATGCGAAAGCGCTGTCGCTGCACGGCGAGGCGATCGTGGAGGAGTTTATCGAAGGGCGGGAGATCAGCGTAGAGATGATCTCGCAGAACGGGGTGCATCATGCGCTGCAGATCACCGATAAGACGACGACAGGAGCACCGCATTTTGTGGAACTGGCGCATCATCAGCCGTCCACCTTGCCGGCGGACCTGCAGCAGCGTATCTTCGCCATCACCCGCCGCGCTTTGGATGCACTCGGCCTGACGAACGGCGCGAGTCATTCGGAGTATAAGATCACGAAAGAGGGCAGGGTGGTTGTGATGGAGATCGCCGGTCGTATGGGTGGTGACTTCATCGGTTCGGACCTCGTGCCACTCAGTACCGGTTATGATTTCCTCAAGGGCGTGATCGAGGTAGCCTTAGGACAGCCGATCGAGGTGAAGGTACAAGCACTCGCACGCAGCAGCGTGGTCTTTGATGCTCCGCAAGAGTTGACCTGCAGTGCAGACAGAACAGGATATAGAATCTATCAAGATGATAGATTGGTAATTGGTAATTGGTAATTGGAGATATGTATCAACAAAGTCTTTCGGTGGTAGTACCGATCTATAACGACCAGGAGGTCATAGCCGAACTGCTCCGTCGTCTGACGGCGGTGGTAGAGGACATCGTCAAGGAGTACGAGATCATCCTCGTGGATGACGGTAGTCGTGATCATTCCTGGGAGGTGATGAACGAAGCGCGGACGCAATACCAGCACTTGCGTATCGCCCGCTTGAGCCGTAATTTCGGTCAGCAGAACGCGATCGCGGCGGGACTCTCGCTCACGACCAAGGACCTGATCGTGCTGATGGACTCTGACCTGCAGGATCGTCCCGAAGATATCCCTGTGCTGATCGATGCGCTGCTGGCGGATAAGGAAGCCACGATGGCGATCGCTATGTGGGAAGAGCGCAAGGACAGCCGCCTGAAGATCGCCGTCTCGCGTCTCTTCCAGCGCGTGTCGAACGCCATCACGGACATCCACACCATGCCGCGCCTCGGTATCTTCCGGGTGATGAAGAAGAGCGTGGTGGAAGAGTTGCGCCGCTTCCCGGAGAAGACCGCTACCGCCGTCAGTCTGCTCTATTTCATCGGCAGTAAGTA
Source organism: uncultured Bacteroidales bacterium (assembly GCA_902798385.1). Lineage (GTDB taxonomy): Bacteria > Bacteroidota > Bacteroidia > Bacteroidales > Paludibacteraceae > Colicola. Next base: position 126,473 of record CADBWK010000003.1, on the reverse strand, counting down.
CGTAGCGGTGCCGCTCAAGCGCGACGCACGTTTTGCCGGTAAGAGCGGATATAACCTAAGTAAGATGCTCGCCCTCACTTTCGCCCGTATCTTCTCTTTCTCGATGTTCCCCATCCGGATGGTGACCTACATGGGTGCGTTCCTGTGCCTCGGCAGTATGATTGCTGCGGTGGCGCTGATCATCTACAAGCTGATGGGTAATGTCCTCACGGGTTGGACCTCTATGATGGTACTGATGCTGTTCCTGTTCGGTCTGAACTTCGCGTTCTTGGGTATCTTGGGCGAGTATATAGGGCGTATCTTCCTGGAGACCAAACAACGTCCGAACTATATTATTGAACAAGTGTTATGAGTCGTAAAGTAGCGATATTAGGTGGTCAAGGCAATGCGGTGGTGATCGCCGCCGCGATCGAGCATGCAGCACGTATGGGTGCTACCGACCTCGAGGTGGCAGGTCTGCTCAATGACCGTACGCCGGTGGGCGAGTTCATCGACCGCTACCCTGTTATCGGGAAGGTAGAGGATGCCAAACGGCTGCTGGACGAGGGGTATTGGTTCATCAACGCGATCCTGCGTATCGACGGCAATGAAGAACGTATTAAAATGTTCGAAGACCTGCAGATCCCCGATGACCGTCTGGCTTCGTTCGTGCACCCGATGGCATACGTAGCGCCGAGTGTGCAGTTAGGAGCGGGCACGATCATCATGCCTCAGGTAGCGATGTCGCCCGGCACCAAACTCGGTAAGGGATCCATTATGATGGTGGGGGCAACCATGGGGCACGACAATGAAGTAGGGGAGTTCTGTCATATCGCGGCACAGGCCTGCGTAGGCAGTTACCTCAAGATAGGTCGCGGCGTACATATCGGATTTAACGCCACGATTCGCGAGAACCTCACGATCGGCAACTATGCCACGCTCGGCATGGGGGCTGTACTGACTAAAAACATAGGAGAACGAGAGATATGGGTAGGCAACCCGGCAAAGTTCTTACGTTCAGCGCACTGATAGGCATCAACCTGCTGTACGCTTGTACCGGCATCTTCACGAAGCTGGCGGCGCGGGAGACTTTCCTCTCGCCGCTCTATCTGTTGTGGTTTATCTGTGCCGTCGGTGTCATCGGCCTCTATGCGATGCTCTGGCAGCAGGTGCTCAAGCGTATCGAACTCAGTACCGCTTATCTCTTCAAGGGCACGACCCTGATCTTCACCATGCTCTTCGCCGCGTTGCTTTTCGGCGAAGCGATCACGATACCGAACATCATCGGCTCTGTCATCATCATTGCCGGTATAACCCTCTTGGCACGCTCATGAAATACGCGCTTATTGCTATAGTAGTTGTGTTCGTTTCTGCCTGCGCACAAATGTTGCTCAAGCAGGGAGCACGCCAAACGTATACGACTTGGTGGAAACAATATGTCAACGCCTGGGTCATCAGCGGGTATGCCATTCTGTTCGCTGCCATGATCGCGAATATATGGTGCATGCATCAGGGACTGCAACTCAAAGAGTTGAGTATCATCGAGAGCATGGCGTATCTGTTTGTGCCGGCGCTTAGTTGGCTCTTTTTCAAGGAGACCATTACAAAGCGCAAAGCGATCGCTATCGGTCTCATTATCCTCGGAGTAATAGTATTCTTTATATGATTAATTTCAATCAACCTCATTTGACGGGCAAGGAAGCCCATTACATGTACGAAGCCGTTTATACGTGCAAGTTGTCCGGAAACGGTACATTCACCAAGCGTTGCCAGGCATGGTTCGAGCAGCGATACGGTTTTCGTAAGACCCTGCTGACCTCGTCCGGTACGGACGCCCTGGAGATGTGCGCCATGCTCTGCGACCTGAAGCCGGGTGACGAAGTGATCGTGCCGTCTTATACGTTTGTGAGCACGGCTTTGGCTTTCCTGCGCGAAGGAGCGAAGGTCGTTTTTGCGGACTCGATGCAGCGCAATCCCAATATCGATGCAGAGAGTTTGGAGGCACTCATCACGCCGCGTACCAAGGTCATCGTGCCGGTTCATTACGCCGGTATCGCCTGCGACATGGACGCCATCATGGCGGTCGCCAAGAAGCATAACCTGCTCGTCGTAGAGGACGCTGCACAAGCCATCGACAGTTACTACAAATCACCAATCACCAAAAACCAATATCCAATGCCGTTAGGCGGTATCGGTCATATGGCTGCCTTTAGTTTCCATGAGACGAAGAACATCACCGCCGGAGGCGAAGGAGGACTGCTGGTGGTGAACGATGAGCGCTTTGTGCGTCGCGCAGAGATCATCTGGGAGAAGGGCACTAACCGTGCTGAGTTCTTCCGCGGGGAGGTGAATAAATACGGATGGGTGGATCTGGGTTCCTCTTTCCTGCCGAGCGAAGTGAATGCCGCTTTCCTCTGGGCGCAGTTAGAGAACCTCGACATGATACAGGCTAAGCGTAAGAAACTTTGGGAGACCTATCTCAAACGTCTTAAACCGCTGGCAGAGAAGGGATACTTCACGCTGCCGGATATACCCGAGTACGCCACCAATAACGCACATATGTTTTACCTCGTGCTGCCGTCCCTTGAGAAGCGCACGGCGTTCATCAAGTACCTCAAGGACAACGGGGTAGGTGCGGTGTTCCATTATCTGAGTCTGCATTCGAGCGAGTACTATAAGAACCGTCATGACGGTCGCGAACTGCCTAACTGCGACCGCTACGCGGATTGTCTCGTGCGTTTGCCGCTCTTCTATGATCTGACCCAAGAACAAGTACACACCATTTGCGATCTCATTCACGCATATTATCAATAAGCCTGCCGGTCGCCGCGTTGGCGTACACCCTGTGGTTTGTGTTTGCCGGTTTTGGGAACCACCAAGACCCGCTCTACTGGCTGTATAAGTACGAGTCGTTAGAGGGCGGTTGGATGGCTGTCGGCACGCTGCTCACCGGTGGGGCGATCGTGCGGCTGTTCGGTGCACAACTGCTGCCGCTGCGTCTTTTCGGTTGGCTGTGTACGGTGACGGCGATCACACTCCCGTATTGCTGTCTGTTGGATAAAGAACAAAAGCGTAACAACCTTCATTGGCTTGCCTTGGCGTTCGTGCTCATGGGGTACGGTGCGTTTCAGGAGTTCAGTCCCGGCACGCTCTCGGTGCTGCTGCTCTCTGCCCTTTGGGTGACGCAGAGTCCGATTGTATTGGGTCTCGCAGTCGCCGCACGCTTCCCGAATATATTGGCGTTATTGGTACTGATTCCGTTGTGGAAAAAGAAATCGCTTTGGAATATCCCTATCGCGGCGGTGAGCGCCGGCGTGGTGTATCTGTTAGGGTATTGCTTCGTGACACCCTCTCCGATGGATGCGGCGATGACGAGTCACGACCTGATAGCGATGCTGACCAAGTTATGGGAGAACAGCGGGCAGTTGATCCTGTATGCCTTCATGGCTATCGGCGTGCTGGCTATCGGTCAACGAATCAAAGATCGTTCATCTATCATCTATCAGCTATCAGCTATTGTCATTGGTGTCTTGTTAGCGTTGGTGGCTATTTATACGACCAAACCGCATCACTGGTATAATACGGATCTGACGTACATGCTCTCGGCGTTGATCCTTGTGATTGCCGCAGGCAAATTACCAATTGGAGCTATCATCTTGATGATAGCGACCTTAGGTACTGACACCGCTTGGCTCAAGCTCTTTCCGGCGGTGCTGTGTCTGCTGCCGGTGGCAGCGCTTATGTACGAAGCCCCTGTGCGACGATACCTCTTTATTGTGCTGGCTATCTTCAGTGCGGTCGTGGTCTATCGCATGACAACCAACAGCATAGGCAATAACGACCTCACCAAAGTGCAGACGATCGCGACGGTGGCTCCGTATAACGGTATCGCCATCCGCCAAGCCGAACAGAACCGCCTGCTCCAATACAAAGCCGACTTCGATAGCCTCCAATCAAAAATCAAAAATCATAAATCAAAAATCCTGTCTGTAGGACAGGAGAATCATCTCATGCGTGCGGTGACGGGATGTGAGGCGGCACGGTTTAATGAGTTCTGGTCGAATATATACGACTCCGTCTATACGGCTAAGTACCGCGAGATCATTGGCACCGAGCGTCCTATCGTGTTCTGCTCCTACTCGCCGCAGTTCAAGACCAAACCGACCTACCAAGACCAACAGAGTTGTTTTGAGCACATGCTGCGTGACGAAGGCTACCAAGTCCTCGACCGCTCTCCATACAAATACATGATTTATATCCCCTCTGAAAACTGAATACTGATGACTGCTAAATTCAATGACATCATGGCCGCCTTGCAGGCCGGTAAGTACGCCCCGATCTACGTGCTCTGCGGCGAAGAACCGTATTACACCGATCGCGTGTTTGAGTTCATTGCCGCCAACGCCCTCGATGAGATGGCGCGCGAGTTCGACCAGCAACTCATCTATGGTCGTGACCTCTCCGGAGCGGATATAGCGCCGGTTATCTCCGCCGCACGCGGGTATGCGATGATGGGTGGACGTAAGGTGATCATCGTGCGGGAAGCGCAGGCGGTCAAGAAATGGGAGGCACTGGATGCGTATCTCAATGCGATCATGGAGCAGACCGTCCTCGTGCTTTGCTACAACGGCAAACCCGACAAGCGGCAGAATATTTGGAAGCGTGTGATGGAGCATCCGCAGGTGGTATGGCTGCAGTCGGACAAACTGCGGGATTATGAGGTGGAGAAATGGATCACGGCTTATATCGCGGACTTCAAGAAAGAGCATCCGGAACTGCAGATCGACCCGAAGGTAGCACCGCTCTTGGCGGATCACTTAGGCACCGACCTCTCTGCGATTGTAGGCGCACTCGATAAGCTCATTGCTGGTCGTCCGGAAGGCGTCAACACGATCGATGCCGCGTTGGTGGAGCGTAATATAGGTATCTCCAAGGACTTTAACATTATGGAACTGCAGGCGGCGTTGATACGCGGCGACATCGTCAAAGCGAACCGTATCGCGCAGTATTTCGCCTCATCCAAAGATCACCCGATGATTCGTGAGATGGCGCCGCTCTATACCTTCTTCTCCAACCTGCTCATGTATCATTACATGCCAATAAAAGCCCCCGCCGTGGTGGCGAGGGAGCTTGGTATCAATCCGTATTTCGTAAAGGATTATGAAATGGCGGCAAGACGTTATCCTGCCGGGAAGACGTTCTTAATTGTGGGTTATCTCCGTGAAACCGACGCTCGTCTGAAGGGTATCAACAACCCCTCCGCTCGGGACGCCGATCTGTGGAAAGAGCTGATCTATCGTATCATGCACTGACAAGGGGAACCAACTGTTGACGTAGCCGTGCTGCGTCACTTGGTAGATGCTGTCCAACTCGCGGCGCGTGAACGCGGGGACGATGATCGTGTCCGCCTGCAGTTCGTCGCGCATACGTGCGGCAAACTCCGGATACAGCGCCAGGAACTCATCCTTTTCGGCTTGTAACTTTGCCACCACTTTCGGATAAATCTTATCGAACAGTTGCGGATGGGCTGTGTACCATACCAGGCACGAGTCGAACTGCGACTGCGTGAGGCCGTGTTTGTCCAGCACCTGCGAGTAGTAGATCGCCTTCACTTCCTGATTATTGGTCAGTCCCTTGGCCTGCAACAACGCATCCGTCTGATGCAGTTCAATCAGCAGATCCCGCATCTCCCATGAATGCAGGATCCCCTTCGGTCGGCAACCGAACAGGCAAAACACCAGAATAATATAAAGACTAATCTTCTTTACCATTCAGTTGCTTGAGATAGAAAAGCAGAATGACGATGACGGAGCATGTGATACAACTGTCTGCGAAGTTAAACACCGGACGGAAGAAGATCACTTCGCCGGCACTGTTGCGGATGAGCGGGAAGTAGAACATGTCCACCACGCGCCCGAAGAACCAACCGGCATAACCGAAGAGTTTGCCGTAACACACGCAGTCGATGATGTTGCCCAATGCCCCGGCGATGATGAACGCGATCGTAGCGATATAACCGGTCGGTGTCTCGGGCTTCTTGATCAGCGTGTCGATGTACCATCCCAGCAGCCCCACCGCCAAGAGACGGAAGAGGGTCAGCGCCAGTTTGGAGAACCACTCGATGCCGAACGCCATGCCGTTGTTCTCGATATAACACAGCCAGAACCACGAGAAGACCTCGCGGCTCTCGCCGAGGGTGTAGTGGGTGGCGATATAGAGCTTGATGAACTGGTCAATCACCACCGCCCCGAGCACAATGCCTGTTACAAGCCAAACGCGGCTTTGACGGCTGCTAAGCGGTCTAATTTCTCCCATGTGAATAATTCTACTTCGCGGCTGAAGGTGTTTCCGTCCGCGTCAATAAAGGTCTTGGTGACTACCTCGTTCGTACGACCTACATGACCGTACTTGGCGGTCTCCTGATACATCGGTTGGGTGAGCTTGAGGTCGCGGATGATGGCTGCCGGACGCAGGTCAAACAATTGATCTACTATCTGTGCGATCTGCGCGTCACTCATCTTCACTTGGGCGGTGCCGTAGGTGTTGACGTAGAGCGACACCGGCTTGGCTACACCGATGGCGTAGCTCACTTGTATCAGCGCCTCATGGGCTACACCGGCTGCCACCAAATGCTTCGCTATCCAACGTGCTGCGTAGGCTGCCGAGCGGTCCACTTTCGATGGATCTTTGCCGCTGAATGCACCGCCACCGTGCGCACCGCGACCACCGTAGGTGTCCACGATGATCTTACGACCTGTCAGACCCGTGTCGCCGTGCGGACCTCCGATCACGAAGTTACCCGTCGGGTTGACTAACAACTTCGCGTTTTGTTCCTCCAGGAAAGCATGGAGCAGGTGGCTGTATCGCGAGTCACGCGTGGCTACGCGCGGCAAGACGATATCAATGATATCGCGTTTGATCTGCTCGCTGCTCACGCCCGGGTCATGCTGCGTACTGAGCACGATCGTATCGATGCGAACCGGATGATTCTGCTCGTCGTATTCGATGGTGACCTGCGATTTGCTGTCCGGACGCAGATAGGTCATCTGCTGACCTTCCTTGCGGATACGTGCGAGCGTGTACACCAAGGTGTGGGCGAGATCGAGCGTCAACGGCATGTAGTTATCCGTCTCGTCGGTGGCATAACCGAACATCATACCTTGGTCACCGGCACCTTGTTCCTCTTCTTTCTCGCGGCTCACACCCATGTTGATGTCCTGACTCTGCGCGTGCAGTGCTGCCAGGATACCGCAACTCTCTGCCTCGAACTTATACTCCGACTTGGTGTAACCGATCTCGGCGATTGTCTTTCGGGCAACGACCTGCAGATCGACCCATCCCTTACAACTCACCTCTCCGGCGATGACCACTTGTCCGGTGGTACACAGCGTCTCGCAAGCTACGTGAGCCTGCGGATCCTGCGCTAACATATTATCCAGGATAGCATCCGAAATCTGATCGGCTACTTTATCCGGGTGTCCTTCCGACACCGATTCTGATGTAAATAAATAATGCATTCGATTTATCCTTTTAATGCTTTAATTGCCTCTTCCAAAGCCGCAATACGGGCTTCGGCGTCGGCTTTCTTCTTTTGCTCGAGCGCCACGATCTCCGGCTTGGCGTTGGCTACAAAGCGCTCGTTGCCGAGCTTCGCCATCACGCCGCGGAGGAAACCTTGCTGGTGAGCCAGATCGGCCTCGAGTTTCTTGAGCTCCTCATCCACGTTGATGAACGCATCCATCGGGATCGCGAACTCTGTCGTGCCGACGATGAACTTGGAGCAGTTGCCACTCTCGACTCTTGACTCTTGACTCTCGACTATATTAACATTCGCCAATTTATCTACCAGTGCGTTCAAAGCCACCGGACTGATGAGGGTCAGGCGCTCTTTCTGCGGGATGTTCTTCGATGCGCGTGCGTTACGCACACCGGCGATGATTGCCTTGAGGTCTTCGACCTCGGCGAGGATATCTGAATTCTGACTTCTGACTTCTGAATTCTCTAATGACGAAGTCATTATAGACTCGCCGTCCTTACGCTCGTATAGGTTCTGCCAGAGCTCTTCCGTGATGAACGGCATGAACGGATGGAGCACACGCAGCAGGCGATCGAAGAACGCGAGCGTTGCCTCGTAGGTGGCCTTGTCGATCGGTTGCTGATAGCCGGGTTTGATCATCTCCAGATACCAACCGCTGAACTCATCGCAGTACAGTTTGAAGATTGCCATCAACGCTTCGCTCAGACGGTATTTGCTGAACAAGTCCGCGATCTCTGCCTCTGTTTCGCCAAGCTTGGCATCAAACCACTTAATCGCGTATCGGCTTGTCTCCGGCTGCGGGATATCCGCTACCTCGAGGCCCTTGACCATACGGAAGCAGTTCCAGATCTTATTGCAGAAGTTACGTCCCTGCTCGCAGAGCGAATCATCGTAGAGGATGTCGTTGCCGGCAGGTGCGGAAAGCAGGATGCCCATACGGACACCGTCGGCACCGAAACGCTCGATCAGATCCAGCGGATCGGGACTGTTACCGAGGGATTTGGACATCTTACGTCCGAGTTTATCGCGTACGATACCGGTGAAATAGACATGCTTGAACGGCATCTTACCTACGTACTCGTAACCCGCCATGATCATACGGGCTACCCAGAAGAAGATGATATCCGGACCCGTAACGAGGTCAGCGGTGGGGTAGTAGTAATTGATCTCTTGGTTGTCGGGGTGCTCGATGCCGTCAAAGAGGCTGATCGGCCAGAGCCAGCTGCTGAACCATGTATCCAAAGCGCCTTCGTCCTGTACGTAGTTGCCTTCGGGCTTCGTCTCGGAAACGATGATCTTGTCGTCCGGGTAGTTCTCGAGACCGGTCTGAGCGAGCAGGTCGGCGTCGTAGTATGCCGGGATACGGTGACCCCACCAGAGTTGACGCGAGATACACCAGTCTTTGATGTTCTCGAGCCAGTTGCGGTAGGTGTTCTTGTATTTGGCGGGATAGAAAACGATCTCGTCGTTCATTACCGGCGGCAGCGCGATGTCAGCGAAATGCTGCATCTTCACGAACCACTGGAGAGACAACCGCGGCTCGATAGGCACGTTCGTACGCTCGGAGTAGCCGACCTTGTTATCGTAATCCTCGATCTTCTCCACGAGACCGGCAGCCTGCAGATCTTCGACGATCTGCTTGCGGCAATCGAAACGGTCCATGCCGTGGTACTTGCGTACGTTCGGCTGCAACTCGTCCTCCACCGTGTCCATGTTCAGGTGGGCATCCGGCGTGAAGATATCGATGGTTTTCAGGTTATACTTCTGACCGAGCATATAGTCGTTCACGTCATGCGCCGGCGTCACCTTGAGGCAACCCGTACCGAAACCGATCTCCACGTAGCGGTCCTCGATGATGGGGATCTTACGCCCTACACCCGGTACGATGACATGCTTGCCCTTGAGCCAATGATTCTTCTCCTCCTTGGGGTTGATGCACACGGCGATATCGCCGAAGATCGTCTCCGGGCGGGTGGTCGCCACGATGGCATACTTACCCGGTTCTTCTGCTACTTCGTAGCGCAGGTAGTAGAATTTATTATGCTCGTCGTGGTAGATCACCTCCTCGTCGGAGAGGGCAGTCTGACGCTCCGGATCCCAGTTCACCATACGCAGACCGCGGTAGATGAGTCCTTTCTTATAGAGGTCGCAGAACACCTTGATGACGGCTTTGGAGCGCGTCTCGTCCATGGTGAAGGCGGTGCGGTCCCAGTCGCAGGAGCAACCGAGTTTGCGCAGCTGCTTGAGGATGATGCCGCCGTGCTCGTCGGTCCAGTCCCAAGCATGCTTGAGGAATTGCTCACGGGTCAGGTCGGATTTATTGATACCTTGCTCCTTGAGGCGCTTGATCACCTTCGCTTCGGTAGCGATCGACGCATGGTCCGTACCCGGCACCCAGCAGGCGTTCTTGCCTTCGAGGCGCGCACGACGAACCAAGATATCTTGTATCGTCTCATTCAGGACGTGGCCCATATGGAGCACACCCGTTACGTTGGGCGGCGGAATCACGATGGTAAACGGATCACGCCCGTCGGGCTCTGAATGAAAGAGTTTGTTGTCCAGCCAGTACTGATACCAGCGGGCTTCAATTTCGGTAGGATTGTACTTTGATTCCATATATTGTATTGTTATTTTCAAAAAAGCGTGCAAAATTACAACTTTTTTTGCATATATGCAAATATTTTTCTGCTTTTTTATTGCGTATGTCATAAAAATGTAGTACCTTTGCACCCGCAAAGGTTTTGAAAATAAAATTTAACCAAATCGATAGTATGAAAGAGTACAATTTGACAGCAAAGATGCGTGCCTACAGTTGGGACGAGTTGACGGACGAGCAGCGTAAGGTGGTGGCGGTAGCCAAAGAGCAGACGCAGCACAGTTATTGTCCGTACAGCGGTTTCCATGTAGGAGCGGGTGCGTTGTTGGCTAACGGCGAGATCATTCGCGGTGCGAACCAAGAGAACGCAGCGTATCCGAGCGGCTTGTGTGCCGAGCGTACGGCTTTGTTTGCTGCGGGTGCGCAGTACCCGGAACAGCCGGTGACGAAGTTGGCGATCGCTTGTTTTACGGACGGTCATTTTACGAAGGAGCCGGGTGCGCCTTGCGGTGCATGCCGTCAGGTGATGCTGGAGACCGAGCACCGGTATGGCGGAAAGATGGAAGTGCTGCTGTATGGCGAGGATGCGACGTATGTGTTTGATTCCGCAGCGGATTTGCTGCCGCTGATTTTTGTGAGTGAAAATCTCAAAGGATAGTAAACAAAAGGAAACTAGGATACTAGGAAACTAGGAGACTAGGGGGTATATTTGAGATGGATTAAGAAAATAGACATTTATCTGCTCCGCAATTTTGTGGGGCTGTTTTTGGCTACTTTCTTTATCTGTATCTTTATATTGCTGATGCAGTTCATGTGGATGCACGTGAACGATCTGGTGGGTAAGGGAATCGGTATCGGTGTGCTGGCGGAGTTCTTTATCTATGCGGTAGCCTCCGTAGTGCCTTTGGCTTTGCCGCTGGCGATCTTGCTCAGTTCGTTGATCTCTTTCGGTAACTTAGCGGAGCAATTCGAGTTGACGGCCATGAAAGCGGCGGGAATCTCGCTGTTCCGTATCCTGCGTCCGTTGGCCTTGGCGATTTCGCTGTTGAGTGTCGGTGCATTCTTTTTCAGCAATAACGTGCTGCCCAAGTCCCAGATGAAGCTCTGGGCGTTGATCTTCTCGTTGCGCCAGAAGAGTCCGGAGTTGCAGATTCCGGTGGGGGAGTTCTACGACGAGATCAGCGGCTTTCATATCTACGTGCGGGATAAGACGCACAAGGGCGAGTTGCTGAACCTGATGATCTACGACTACTCGGAGGGTTTTGAGAACGCGACGGTGACGGTAGCGGACACGGGTCGTTTGAGTTCGAGTGCGGACAAGCGTTTTCTGATGCTGGATCTGATCAACGGGGAGTCGTTTGAGAATCTGGACAAGAAGCAGCAGCGCGCGACGGGAACTACCAAGAGTATCCCGTATAGGCGCGAGACCTTCTCCCATAAGCGCGTGGTGATTGATTTCGCAACGGATTTCAGTCGGTATGACGAGTCCTTGCTGGAGGACCAGCACGTGAGCAAGAACCTGTCTCAGTTGCAGCACTCGATCGACTCGATGCGAACGGTGTCTCAGGCGCGCTTCGAGGAGCAGAGTACGGATCTGATACAGAACCGCTATTTCGGGCGCGATAACACGCATGCCGAGGTGGCTATCCCGGAGGTGTTGACGCCGGAGGAGCAGCAGGCGTATAACCTGGACTCGCTGTGGGCGTCGGCGACGCTGGAGCAGATCTGGTTGGTGAAGCGTTTTGCGCTGGAGAAAGCGATCAACTACCGCGACCAGATCGAGTATAACGCGATCATGCTGGACGATGCCGAGCGCTATATCCGCAAGCACGCGATAGAAATGCACCGTAAGTTCACGTTAGCTTTTGCGTGTCTGGTGTTCTTCTTCATCGGCGCCCCGCTCGGCGCGATCATCCGTAAGGGCGGTTTGGGTGCTCCGGTGGTGATCTCGGTGATATTGTTTATCATCTATTATATCATCGATAACACGGGATATAAGATGGCGCGTGAGGCTTTGTGGCCTTGTTGGGCAGGCATGTGGCTCAGTTCGTTTGTGCTGTTCCCCTTGGGTGTTTTCCTTACGTACAAAGCTGCCACCGACTCGCCGCTCTTCAACCCCGAGGCGTGGGTGATCGGATGGAGACGAATGAAAGAAAAAATACGAATATATGCAGATAAATACAATAGAAGAAGCGTTACAGGACTTTCGTGAGGGTAAGTTCGTGATTGTGGTGGACGATGAGGATCGCGAGAACGAAGGCGATTTCATCATTGCGGCGGAGAAGATCACCCCGGAGAAAGTGAATTTCATGCTGAAGCACGGTCGTGGTGTGTTGTGTTGTCCGATCACGGAGGAGCGTTGTGCGCAGTTGGATCTGATGCATCAGGTGGCGACTAACACCTCGATGCTCGGCACGCCGTTCACGGTGACGGTTGATAAGCTCGAGGGCTGTACGACGGGTGTGTCGGCAGCTGACCGTGCCGCTACTATCCGGGCGCTTGCCGACCCGAAGAGCCAACCTGAGACGTTTGGTCGTCCGGGACATATCAACCCGCTGTATGCGCGGTCAGGTGGTGTGCTGCAGCGGGCAGGTCATACCGAAGCGGGTGTCGATCTGGCGCGCTTAGCGGGTTTCCAACCGGCGGCTGCACTGATCGAGATCATGAACGCGGACGGCACGATGGCACGTATGCCGCAGTTGCAGGAAGTGGCGAAAGAGTTCGACCTGAAGATCATTACGATCAAAGATTTGATCGCCTATCGGCTCAGTAAAGGGGATAGGGCAGAGGACGCTTCGCTACAGGACGGCCTGCAGCCTACAGGGCATAGCCTCATCGAGAAAGGTGAGACGGTGTTCCTGCCGACGCAGAACGGGGAGTTTATGTTGACGCCGTTCCGGGATCTGACGACGGGCTTGGAGCATGTGGCGCTGACGAAGGGCGAGTGGAAAGCCGATGAACCGATCCTGTGCCGTGTTCACTCGAGTTGTATGACCGGCGATATCTTCGGTTCCAAGCGTTGCGAGTGCGGCGAGCAGTTGAACAAAGCAATGCAAATGATCGAGGCCGAGGGCAAAGGTATCATCGTCTATATGAATCAGGAAGGTCGCGGTATAGGCCTTATGAACAAGATCCGCGCGTATAAGTTGCAGGAGCAGGGGGATGACACGGTGGAGGCGAATATCCATTTAGGTTTCCGTCCGGACGAACGCAACTACGGCGTGGGTGCGCAGATCCTTCGCGAGTTGGGAGCGCGTAAACTGCGACTGATGACCAATAATCCCGTCAAGCGGGTGGGGTTGGAGAGTTACGGCATCGAGATCGTGGAGAACGTGCCGATCGAGATCGCGCCGAACCGCTGGAACGAACGCTACATGCGTACCAAAAAAGAAAAAATGCATCATGATCTGAAACTCGTGTAGCGTTTGGCACGGTTTTTGGGAGGGATTAACTAGGAACCTAGGGACCTAGGAACCTAGGAACCTAGAAAAAACAATTTAAAAACAATACAATTATGAAAAAATTAACTACACTTCTGATGGCGCTGATGCTGATGGCGACAGCGTTGTGGGCGGAAGAGACCATCACGGTTTCCGCAAAGAGTACTGACATCTCGGAAGGACTCGATCTGAAGGTTGTAGCTAAACTGTTCGCAGAGGCTAAGAACCTGGAAGAGTTCGAGACGATGCTCAACAATCCGGACAGCGCGTTCTGTAACTTGGATCTGAACGGCGACGGACAAGTCGATTACCTGCGTGTCGTAGAGACAGGCGAAGGCAACAAGCGTCTGATCGTATTACAAGCCGTTCTTGCGAAGGATATCTTCCAAGATGTAGCCTCGATATATGTAGAGAAAGACGAGAACAACGAGGTATCCGTTCAGGTAGTTGGCGACGAGTATGTGTACGGAGAGAACTACGTCATAGAGCCGGTATATGTTTTCAGACCTGTTATCTACGATTGGTTCTGGTGCGACGCATGGTATGCATGGACGAGTCCTTGGTACTGGGGTTATTACCCCGGCTGGTGGTACGCACACAGCTGCTGGGCACACGACTGGTACTGGCATCGCTGCTACGCATGGCATCATCACCACTACTACTGCTCTTTCCGTCACGCGCCCCGTCCTCATCAAGGCTATTACTCGATGCATGAGCGCGTAAGTCGCAGGGAATATGCGGTAGCTTATCCGGATCGTTCGTTCAGTCGTCGTAACAGCGGCATGACCAACGCCCGCGAGATACGCAGCACGACCCGCACGACCGGCACGGCCCGCGTAGCGAGCGATGCAAATCGCAGCACGACGCGCAGCACGTTCGGTAGCACGACCCGTACGCCGAGTACTACAACAACGCGCTCTACGAGCGCAACGACAACTCGTACGCCGAGCACCACGACAACGCGCTCTACCAGCGCAACGACTACCCGTACGCCGAGCAGCAGCACGCGCTCTACGAGCACCACGGTAGCTCGTACGCCGAGCAGCAGTTCGAGCAGTTCGACCAGATCGACCAGTACAAGCAGTTCGACCAGATCGACGAGCAGTACGGCAACCCGCTCTACGAGCAGCAGCACGCGCTCTACCAGCACAGCCACCCGCTCGACAGGCAGCACCTATAGCGGTGGTCGCAGCAGCAGCTCAAGCAGCTCCACGCGAAGCTCAGGAACCTATAGCGGCGGCACGCGAAGCTCAGGAACCTATAGCGGTGGCACACGTAGCTCAGGCACCTATAGCGGTGGCGGTCGCAGTAGCGGCGGAGGTACATTCAGCGGCGGCGGTGGTCGCAGCAGCGGAGGTTCGGCTCCTTCCGGTGGTGGAGGAAGACGGAGATAAAAAAATAAGGTGTCCTGACTGAGGTGACCCCAAAAAGTTGGACGGATTAATAAATCTATTTGACTTGATTTTGAAAGTGAGTTCGGTATTGTACCGGGCTCATTTTCAATTTTAGTTTGATGCGATCATTGTTGTAGTACCGGATATACTCTTTCAACGCTGCCTTAAAGTCATCCATACTCTCCCACTTGTTGTTATAGAGCAGCTCATTCTTCATCAGACCGAAAAAGTTCTCCATAACAGAGTTATCCAGGCAATTACCCTTACCGGACATACTCTGCGTGATACCATGTTCCCGTAGCAGATATTGGTAGCGCGAGTGCTGATATTGCCATCCTTGATCCGAGTGCATTAACAAGCCTTTTGTCTGCGGATGTTTGTGGAATGCTTTCTGCAACATATCTACTACCATCTTTAAGTCCGGACGATCAGAGATCACGTAACTAATAATCTCTCCGTTCCACATATCCAGTATAGGTGATATATAGCATTTTTTACCTCCTATATCTACCTGTGATACATCTGTCGTCCACTTGCGATTAGGCGCGTCCGCTTCAAACTCGCGTTTCAGCAGGTTAGGTGCTATCTTACCTACTTCTCCCTTATAAGAGCGGTAACGCAACTTAGGTTTCCGGGCATATAAGCCCATTTCTACCATTAGTTTGGCTATAGTCTTATGGTTGACTTCTATGCCTTCTGCGCGCAACTGTTGGTATACGCGCCGATACCCATAACGTCCTTTATTCTTATTAAATATACGTACTATATCCTTGCGTAATTGCGCATACTTATCCTCTCTCGGACGGATATTGTAATAATACGTAGTACGAGCCATCCCCTTAATTCCAAGGAGTAAATCAAGGCTATGTTCGGGCTTTAATGTTTGGATGGCTTGCGCCCAATATCGTGTAGACGCTTTTCTTGTTCTTCCATTAAAGCCCTCACTTTTTTTAGCAATGCATTCTCTGCACGCAAATACTCATTCTCGTAACGCAGACGCTCTAACTCTGTCTGCGGTTCTTGCTTCTTTGGACGTCCCATATTTTTAGGTCTGCCTTGTGATTTCATAGTGCGCAAAGCCTTATATCCCCCTTGTCTGTAGATACGCGTCCAGCGTTCAACTGTGTCCTTGGAAACATTATGCTCTACACAAATTTGCCGCAAAGGTACACCTTTTTTTGCATATTTGCAAACAATTTTACATTTTTCAGCATAATTAGCCTTTTTGGGACTCCTCTTTTGTAGACCTGATTCGCCTTCTCGCTCGTAGCGGAGTAGCCATTCTGATATATAATCTTTGTTTATGCCCAACTGACGAGCTACAGACTTTAGAGGACGACCTCCTAAACATAATTTTACGGCAAGCAACCGTTCTTCATAAGGATGTTTCTTATACATATAACAAACCCCAAAAGTTTTGTGTTCAACTTTTGGGGTTCATTACAGACGGGCACCTTATTTAATGTATTAATGTATGAATGTATTAATGTATTAATGTGCAGCCAGCATGTTGGCCGGATCGAGCAGTTTGTCCAGTTGCTCTTTGCTCAGGATACCGTGCTCCAGCACTAAGTTATACACGCTCTTGCCGGTCTCCAGCGCCTCTTTGGCGATCTTGGTCGATGCCTTGTAGCCGATCACGGGGTTCAGCGCCGTCACGATACCGATCGAGTGCTTAACGGTCTCGAGGTTATGTTCGCGGTTAATCGTGATGCCGTCGATACATTTCTTGCGGAGGATCTTCATCACGTTGCGCAGCCAGGTGATGGACTCGAAGATACACTCGGTGATGATGGGTTCCATCACGTTCAGCTGCAGCTGTCCTGCCTCGGCAGCGAAGGTGACTGCGGTGTCATTACCGATGACCTTGAAGCATACTTGGTTGGTTACCTCCGGAATGACGGGGTTCACCTTACCCGGCATGATGGACGAACCCGGCGCCATCGGCGGCAGATTGATCTCATGCAGACCGCAACGCGGACCGGAAGCCATCAGACGCAGGTCATTACAGGTCTTGCTCAACTTCACCGCCAGCCGTTTGAGTGCTGCGGAGTAGCTGACGTACGCACCTGTATCCGGCGTAGCCTCTACGAGGTCACTCGCCAGCGAGAAGGGTTCGCCGGTCAACTCGCACATCTTCTTGATGCACAACTCGGCATATCCTGCGGTAGCGTTCAGACCGGTACCGATCGCCGTACCACCCATGTTGATCTCATAGAGCAGTTTGACATTGCGATCGAGGTTGGCTACTTCTTCCTCGAGGTTGTTGGCAAAGGCATGGAACTCCTGACCGCTGGTCATCGGCACGGCGTCTTGCAGTTGCGTACGACCCATCTTGATGGAATCGCTGAACTCATCGCCTTTCTTACGGAGCGACTCGATGAGCAGTTGCAGTTCGCTCACCAGCCCTTTGTTCATGCGGATGAACGCATAGCGGAAAGCGGAGGGGTAGGCATCGTTGGTCGATTGCGCGCAGTTGACATGATCGTTCGGAGAGCAGTACTGGTACTCGCCGCGCTGGTGACCCATGATCTCGAGGGCACGGTTGGCGATGACCTCATTGGCATTCATATTCACCGTCGTACCTGCGCCACCTTGCACCATATCGGTGGGGAATTGATCGTGCATCTCGCCGTCGATGATCTCGTGACAAGCCTGCGCAATCGCCTTGTAGATCTCGTCGTTGATAACACCTAAGTCATGGTTCGCTTCCACGGCGGCTAACTTGATGTAGGCCATAGCAATGATGTACTCCGGGAAATCGGACATCTTCAGATTCGACACTTTGTAATTGTCGATGCCACGTTGGGTCTGTACGCCGTAATACGCCTTCTCCGGCACTTGCAGCTCACCCAACAAATCGGATTCGATACGATATTTTTCCATAGTATTATATGTGTTAATTAATTGTTCCTAACAGTGATTTGACAAACTCTACGCGGTTGAACACCTGCAGGTCGGTCATTTGTTCGCCCAGCCCGATGTAGCGTACGGGGATCTTAAACTGGTCGCTGATACCGATGACCACACCACCTTTGGCTGTTCCGTCAAGTTTGGTGATAGCGAGCGAGCTGACCTGCGTAGCGGCGGTGAACTGCCGTGCCTGCTCGAAGGCGTTCTGTCCGGTGGATCCGTCGAGCACGAGCAGCACATCGTGCGGTGCGTCGGGCACCACTTTCTGCATGACGTTCTTGATCTTGGTCAACTCGTGCATGAGGTTGATCTTGTTATGCAGACGTCCGGCGGTGTCGATCAGCACCACATCGGCGTCATTGGCTTTGGCGCTTTGTAAGGTGTCGTACGCCACCGAGGCGGGGTCTGAGCCCTGTTGCTGCTTGATGACCGGCACGCCTACGCGTTCACCCCAGATACAGAGCTGCTCCACGGCGGCTGCACGGAAGGTATCCGCTGCGCCGAGGTACACTTTCTTGCCGGCTGCTTTGTACTGGTAGGCTAACTTACCGATCGTGGTGGTCTTGCCCACACCGTTCACGCCGACTACCATCACCACGTAGGGCTTGGCGGGCAGCGGTGCCTCGAAGTCCGGCACATCGGCGACGTTGTTCTCCTGCAGCAGTTGGGAGATCTCATCCACCAGCAGGGTGTTCAGTTCTTCTGTACCGATATACTTATCGCGTTTGACGCGTTCCTGTACGCGCTCGATGATGCGTAAGGTGGTCTCCACGCCTACATCCGAGGTGATGAGGGCTTCCTCCAGGTTGTCCAGCACATCGTCGTCGATCGTGGACTTACCCGCTATCGCATGACCGATCTTACTGAGCACCGACTCTTTGCTCTTCTCGAGACCCTTGTCGAGCGTCTCTTTCTTCTCTCTGTTAAATAATCCGAAAAATGCCATTATATAATGTTTTAATGTTCTAATGATTTAATGGTGATAGTTTTTCCGCATCTTATGGTAATCTTTGCGTGCTTCCAGTACGGCTTTGGCGCTGCCTTTCTTGCCGGTTACGAGGAACATACACGCCGCGGCGATGTCCAGGAAGAACCGGATACTCAATACGCCCCACCGGCACCGGCTGTTCTTGTAGATCATCAGCAGGTTATTGCGGAAATTGAGGTAGGTCTTGCGCGGGTTGTCGTAACTGAGAGCACCGCCGCCGAGGTGGTACACCGTGCTCTGAGGCACACAGGCCAGCGTCCATCCTTGGTTGCGCATCCGCCAGCAGAGGTCGATCTCTTCCTGGTGGGCGAAGAACGCTGCATCGAGTCCGCCTGACTCCTTATATATTTTCGTGCGTACGCACATGCACGCGCCGGTGGTCCAATCGACGTTCACCACCGTGTCGTACTGTCCTTTGTCTTCTTCCACTTTGCCGAAGCGTCTTCCGCGGCAGTAGGGGTAGCCGAGCGGATCCAGATAGCCTCCGGCAGCACCCGCGTGCTCAAAGAGCGCTTTGTTGCGCCAACTCCGGATCTTCGGTTGTACGGCAGCTACCTCCGAATGCGCATCCATGTAAGCGAGTAGGGGACTGAGCCAGTTCTCCGTCACTTCGACGTCCGAGTTGAGCAGCACTACGTACTCGCTGTCCACCTGCGCAATCGCTTGGTTATAGCCCTCCGCAAAACCGTAGTTCTTGTCCAGCACGATGGTTCGGACAGTAGGGAACTCGTCCTTGAGCACTTGCAAGCTCTCGTCCGTACTCCCGTTATCCGCCACGATAAGTTCTGCATCCGTCGTATGGGTTACCACCGACGGCAGGTATGTACGGAGCATCCGGGCGCCGTTCCAGTTCAATATGATGACACTGCACTTCATTCTTGCGGACGTCCCCATTTCCATCTATTATGTGTCCAGAGCCATAGATGCGGTTGTGCTTGGATATTCTGCTCCAACAGCCGTGCGTATTGCTCGGTGATCTCGCCTTCGGCGGTGTTCTTCGGATCGGCAGCGATCGTCTTCATCTCTGCGATGTAGTAACCCCGTTTCACGCGGCTGATGTAGAGATAGAAAACGGGATAACCGAATTTCTTACCGAGCACCTCTCCGCCGTCCAGGAAGCCGGTGTCCTGATGGAGGAAAGTGGTCCAGGTACGGGTCACTTGCGGGCGCGGTTTCTGGTCGCTGAGCAGCCCAACCGTCACAGGGTGTTTTTCTGCACGGTACCGCACCAGTTCGCGTAATATACGCTGTTTCTCCACGCAAGCCCCGCCGCGTTTGGAGCGGATAGCGAGCATCAACCGGTCCATCGCTTCGCTTTTCTGCTTGCGATACACGTTCAGTTCGGTCACACCCGGATCGTTCCATAGTTGTATGGAGGCCATCCATTCCCAGTTCGCGAAATGCGCTAACATATACAGTCCTCCGCCGGCAGCCGCCACGAGGCGGTTGACCTCGTCCATGTTCTTAAACACTACGCGCTGTCTCATCTCTTCGTCCGAACAGCGGTAGCCGTAGATCGTCTCCACCATGGTGTAGCAGAGCTGATGGTAGAAATCGCGGGCGATCTGCTTCCGCTCCTGATCGGTCTTCTCGGGGAAAGAGAGCCGCAGGTTCTTCGCCACCAAGCTCCGGCGATAGCGGGCTACATAGTAGATCAGCGGGTAGATCAGGTAGTCCGCGAAGAAATAATGTACGCCGAGCGGCAAACGGGATAATATAGAGACGAAAAACTTTAGCATCGTATCAGCATCCAAACGAACAACAAGGTGATCGGTGCAGCCAAGAGGATTGAGTCAAAACGGTCTAAGACGCCGCCGTGTCCCGGCAGGAATTTACCGGAGTCTTTGACCCCGATCGAGCGTTTGAACAGGCTCTCCATGAGGTCGCCTAAGGTGCCGGCAGCACTGACGATCATCGCAAAAGCACCGGCGATCAGCAGTTCGTATCCCTCTTTGGTGATGGCATCGAACCAACCGAAACGGTTCAGTATGAACGCGGCGCCTATCGTGAAAGCCACACCGCCGAACAAACCCTCCCAACTCTTCTTCGGGCTCACGCGGGGGAACATTTTATGATTGCCGCCCGGCATCTTCTTCGCCGTGAGCACGCCTACGCAGTACGCAAACGAGTCATTGACCCAGATCAGCACAAACACCGCCAACAGCAGGTACTTGTCGATATGATTGAGCACGTTCATCAGCGCGAAGGGCAGCACGATCATCATTTGGCCGACGAGGAAATGTCCCCAGTTCTGTATCGGGGTCTCCGCTTTGTTCCATAACTCGGCAATGAGCACCGCTATCGGCAGGAGGAGGGTCAGTAGGATCCACGGGCTACACGGCTGCGGATACAGCAGCGCGATCGTGCAGGGGAAGGTACAGAAGACCGCACTCAACTCCGCGAACAGATCCATCCCGCAGCGCGGGTGGGTGAGCGCGTTATATTCCCGTACGGCCAGGAATGCCAAGCAGATTGACAAACTCAAAAAGAGCACCTCGTGATACAGAATACTGCCGATCACAACCCCTACATATACCGCCCCGCTAAGGGTTCGCTTCCAAAATTCAGACATAATTGCACAAATTAACGCCGCAAAGATACAAAAAAATTTTGATATGTGCAAAAAAATGTGTACCTTTGCAGCGTTTTTTAGAACGAATATGGAAAATAATTCAATTGAGATGGCTCTCTTGGAGCCCGAAGAGCGCGAGTTGGTGGCGTTTATCTATCATGCCATCCCCGCAGAAGACCTTGGTAACCTGACGCCGGACGATATCTTGTTCGTGTTGGACAGCATGGATGATTTCCTGGAGGAGCAGGGTCTCGTGCGTGTCGATGAAGCGAGCGGTGAGATGGAGTATCTGGACGGTGAGGTGGATGAGACCGAGCAGTTGAACTACGTGCTCAAGGCGGCGCAAGAAGACCACCGTGCCATCAGCGGTGTGCAGATTCAGCTCATTCAGGATGCCGAACTTCAATACGGCATCGAGCACGGATATTATGAGGATTTGTGATTGGTGATTTTGAATCGCATCGCAACCATAGGATTCTTTGACGGTGTTCATCGCGGACATCAGTTTTTGTTTGAGCACTTGCGTGCGTTGGCGGACGAGCGTGGACTCGAGCCGCTGATCGTCACGTTTGAGCAGCACCCGCGTGCGGTGCTGGACGCCGATTATATCCCGCGCTTGCTGACGAGTGTCGAGGAGCGCCGAACGATGCTGAGCAAACAAGCAGAGGTCTTGATGTTGCCCTTCGAGCAGATCCAACCCCTCACCGCGGCGGAGTTCATGATGCGTCTCCAAACGGACTATCAGGTCACGACGCTGCTCATGGGATATGACCATCGTTTCGGTTCGGACCGTCTCAAGCACCCGCAGGATTACCGCCGTGTCGGTGAGGCATGCGGCATCGAGGTACTGACGCTCAGCGAGTATATAGAGGGCGAATGGCATGTCTCCTCCACGGAGATTCGTGCGGCGCTGGAGAACGGCAATATAGCCATGGCGAACGAACTGTTGGGACATCCGTACACCCTTCGCGGGCAGGTGGTGCATGGCAAAGCGGTCGGTCGTACACTCGGTTTTCCGACGGCGAATATAGCGCCGCTCGACCCGCTCAAGATCATCCCGAAAGCGGGCGTTTATGTGGCGACGGTCAATACGCCTACCATGGACGATGCGCCGGCCTTTGTGAACATCGACCAACAGGGCCTCATCGAAGCCCATATTCCCTCCTTCAAGGGCGATCTGTATGATCAGGTGCTGAAGATTCGTTTCCTTCGTTTCTTACGCGAAGAGAAACATTTCGAGAGTCTGGACGAACTGCGGGAGCAGATCAAGGCTGATATTGATAGCACCCTGCGTCCGGAGTGATTCCTTCGCCTACGCGCACGACGCCGTTCCGATCTGTCTTACACGTGTCCGCGACCAGCGTGTCGCCTATGCCCCGTGCCGGACTCAGACTGTCCAGCCGGAAATCATAATACACGTATTCCTTGTATTTATAGTAGTTATTGACGAAGATCTTCGCCGTGTCTTGACCGATATAATTGCCCACAAACTCCCCCGGGTAGTACTTCTCCAAGGGCGTGGCCACCACCAGTTGGTCGGGCAGATAGCCGGTGATGATGCTGTTGTAGAACGAGGTATTGGTCGTCGGCTCTTTCTTGCTGAGATTATTGATATAAACCGCTGCCACGTTCTCCTTGCTCGCGGCCTGAATACGGATGTTGGTGAAGCCGAAATAGGACGCCACCGTCGTATGTACGAAATCATGCTTGCCGCCGTCGCAATAGACGCAGTACGACGCGCAGTTACTGATCTCGGTGTTCGTCACATACGCATCGATATTATTGAGAATCAAGCCGTAGAGCGTATGGTTGTGAATGCGGCAACCGTCCATGCGCAAGTTCGGTAATACGTCCGTGCCCTCGCTGTAACACGACAAACCCACGTTGCCGGACAGGATGTCCATGTAGTTCAGTTGATAGGTGTGCGGTTGGTCGGCCTGCAGGTAGATGCCGTTCCAACTACCGCCGGCATAGGCGTAGGGCACGGAGTCAAAAAGCCGGTCCAGACGGTCTCCGCGGATGATGATCGGGTTCTGTCTTGTGCCGTTTGCCGTGACATCATCGAGTGCCACGAGACAAGCGCCTTGGTGCATGAACAGCCGTGCGCCGGCATCGAAAGTGACCGGTGCACCGAAGATCAGCGTGTCGAAGATGATATAGGGCAGGTCGGCGGTAAAGGTGTAGGGACTCGTTATCTCTGTGCGTTGGCATCCTACGTGTCCGATCCGCACGGCGTTCTGTGCGTAGGCTTCCAGCACCACCTGCTGGCTGGCACCGTTCGCCAGATGAAAACGCAACAGGTCTTCCGTCAGCACGGCATCGTTACCGCCTACTTTGCCGAAATCCGTCACGCGTACGAAGACCTGCATGCTGTCCCCGCCGTAGATCGTGATATCGCGCAGCAGCGACAGGTTCGCTTCGCCGTCTATATTGACCTTGAAGACCTGATTGACCGCCAGCGAGACGCTCCGGATGACGAGTGCCTGTTTGTTATCGTTATAGACCTTGAGTTGCAGGGTTGCGCTGCCCTGTTCCGTGAACACCGTATCGAAACGCAGCGTGTCCACCGAGAACGACAACCGCATCGACGGATCGTCACTCACCTGATATTCCTTACAACTGACCATAAGGAACAGTGCGACCATATATCCTATAACCCGTAACCGGTAACCCATAACCTTTACTCAAAATTAAACGTGAGGCATATACTGTGATTGGTCAGACGCGAGATTGAGTTCGTGTAGAACGCATCCTGCGGCGCTAACTCCATGCGCTGGTCGGCAGGGTAGAGTTGGTTCGCAAAGCCGATACGATAGGTGATCTCCGGGCAGAACTTAAACCAGCGGAAATAGAAATCCACACCAAAGCCCACTTCGGCGAAATAATCCATCAGATTGAGCAGCACGGGTTTCTCGCGGTCGCGGCTCACATTGATGCTCGCGCCGCCGCCGGCAATCACGTAGGGACGGAAATTGCCCTCGCGCATTGCGGAGAACTTCAGGTATAATGGCAGATACACCGGCATCGCCAATATATCCACCGACGCACCTTTGTTCATCGAACCCTTCACGGGGTTACCGCTTTCGGTCTTATACGTGAGCGTGCGGCTTGTGAACTGCATGCCCGGACAGAAGCGCAGGTTGAGGTACTTGCACAGGCGCAGATCGGTGATGAAGCCTACATGAAAACCCGGCAGCACACTGCTCACGCGGGAGTGATAGATCTCCTTGATGCCCGTAACAGGATCCTCGAGCTCCAACTCGCTGTCCGTCACACCGAAACTGGAGAAGTTCACGCCCAACTGAAAACCGAAGTGGAAGAGTTTATCGTCCACATACGGCCTGTTCTGCGACTCCTGTGCCTGCAAAGGAACAAAGAGCAAAGAACACAGCGCAAGGATTAATATGCTTCTTTCAACTTTCAACTATTAACTATTGACTTTAATAATCCGTATTACTGTTTCCGCTATCGTCGAAATCATCGCCTCCTCCGCTCACATCGCCATCCGAACGACCGCGACGACGACCTTGCTGGTTACCGAAGTTATACGTGACGGTAAAACTGATGCTACGGCTGTGCCAACGGTTCTCGCTGAACTGCCAGAAGCCGTCGCCCCAGGTCGTGTTACGCCGTGCGCGCGAATCCAATATATCGCGTACGTTGAGTGCCAACGCCAGCTGTTTGTTGAGCAGCGTATAACGCAGACCGATATCGATCGAGTAGGAATGACTCGTTGTTCCCTGCGCTACGACGCGCGGCGAACGATACGCACCGGTGAGCTGACCGCTGAAGTTCTTCGTGAACAGGAACTGCGCGTTGATACGCACCGAACCGGCGAAGATATTCTGTCCCGCCAGATGAACGGGAATCGTGTCACCCAAGTGGTAGATGTCTTCATCCACCTTGGCGATGTTGTTCCAATAGAAATTGGCACTCGTCGTCAACTGCAGCAACTCGCCGAAAAGACGGTTCTTAGCCACCAACTCGATACCTAACTCCTGACGGGTCGAGACATTGAGGTAGGTGTTCTTCATTACGTTGCCGTCCATGTATTTGACGTTCTGGATCGCTCCCTCGTTGTATTTCCAGAACACGCCCGCACTCAGCGTGTGGCGCTCCCAGGTCTTGAGGTAGTTCAGCTCCAGGTTGTTGGAGTAGGAGGGCAACAAGTCCACGTTACCGTAACTGATGTTCGTGCTATCGCTGAAGTCCATACGCGGGTTGATCTGATGTCCCCAAGGACGACGTACACGGCGCGTGTAATTGAGTTGCAACTCATGGCCGTTGCCGAAGTCATAACTGATATACGCACTCGGGTAGATCTGGAAATACGCCGTGTCCCGCTTGTTGGGGAAATTGGCGTAGGAGTCCTGGAGAGCACCTGTTCCGTCTTTGTAGTACGAGTTCAGGTGGCGCATGTAGTACTCGCCGCGCAGACCCACTTGGATGGATAACTTGTTCCAGAACCGGTTGCCGTAGGTGATATAGAGCGCGTGGTTCTGATTCAGACCGTCGAACTGCGCGAAGTACTCATTCAACTCCTGTAGGTGTGTCCCGTTGGCGTCGGTGTTAAACGCGTCCGCCGAACTGTTGTTCCAGTTGCGCGTGTAGTCGTATCCGGCTTCCAGACGGCTCTGTGGCGTCGGTTTCCATTCGAAATCGGCCTTCACCTCCACGCCCTGATCCTTGCTCTCGCTGTTCTGGTTCTGGTAGAGCGTGCTCACCCCTTCTTCCGTCTGTGTGTAGTCGGTGTACATATTAAAACCGAAGTTCCGATAGGTACCGCTCACATACAGCTTATACTCGTCCATCTCGAAGGTATAGTCGAGCGTCGCGTTGCCGCCCGGGTGACTGCCTGATGACGTCTGATCACGGGTGTAGTTGCGGTTATTGGCGCTATTGAGATAGTCCACATACGTGTAGGTACGGTGGTTGGAGTTACTCATCTTGAACACCTTCGGGTCGCTCACCATACCGAAGCCCGAGATACCGATCGTGTGACCTTCCGCCACATGGAAATTGAGTCCGCCTCGACCGAACATACCTCCGCCGCGGTGGTTCTGCTGACCTTCCTGCGTCAGGTGACTCATGATCAGACTCGAGTCCAGTTTCTCGCTTCCCATGCCGCTCAAGTTATAGCGATTCGTCTCACTACCGCCGTTGCTCACGTGATAGCGGTAACCGAGGTTGAAATAGCCGTCCACAGGACCCGCATTGAAATTGATGCTGAAGCTTGCATTCGCTCCGGGAGGCACGTTCCATGGCTTGGCCAAGGAGTAGTCGATACCGGCTTGGACCGAACCGTAATAACCCGCCTGACGATCTTTTTTCATCACCAGATTGATGATGCCGGACGTACCTTCAGGCGAATACTTGGCAGAGGGGTTGGTGATGAGCTCGATCTTCTCGATCGTTCCTGCCGGCATTTGCTTGAGGATCTGTCCGCGGTTCTCGCCGCTCAGTCCTGCCGGTCTGCCGTTGATCCAGATCTCCACATCGTCGCTGTTACGCAGACTGATATTGCCTTCCTGATCCACATCCACGGACGGGATATTCTCCAGCACATCCGTCACGGATGCACCGGCGGAAGCGATGTTCTGATCGACGGTGAACACTTTCTTATCGAGCTCGAAGCGCATGGACGAACCCTGACCGACTACCTCGACGTCTTGCAGCATTTTCGAGTCTTCCTTGAGTTGGATACGACCAACGTTCACCGGCTTACCGGCAACCGTCAACTCGCGTTTCACCTCCGTATAACCCATGAACGAGACAGCCAGGATATACTGACCGTCCTTGACTTCCAGCTTGAACTCACCTTTCTCGTCGGTCACTACGCCGGTGATGACCTGGTCGCCGGCCATGACGCTCACGTTCGCAAAATCAATCGCCTGCTTTGTGCCCGCGTCAATCACCTTACCTGTCACCTCTGCCGCCATCAATGCCGCATTAGCGACCAACAGCAGCAATAAGGTATGTAACAGCTTCTTCATAACCTTTTGTACCTTTTCCTATTATACTATGTGCGCACACGTCCGTGAGCAGACTCACTTGCCGGAACGGCTCCCGCTGGGTGATATCGCTTATATGCACCTCCACCACCGGCTTCTCACATTCCTCGACCGCATCGCGCAGCGCCACACTCGTGTGACTGTACCCGCCGGCGTTCAGTACGATCCCGTCGCCATCAAAGGCTTGTATCTGATCAATCAGATCGCCTTCATGATTCGACTGATAGTACGTCAGATAGAGCTCCGGCAGGTCTCGCTGTATCTCAAGCAAAATCTGTGCCATCGTCTTTGAACCGTATATCTCCGGCTTCCTCAGCCCCAAACGATTCAAATTCGGTCCGTTTAAAATGAGAATACGCATAAACTGCGAAGCAATAAACTTTTAAACAGCGAAGCGCTACACGCTGTTACCGTGCACCGTTGACCGCTAATAAAAACTCGTCGTTGTCTTCGGTGCGCTCCATATACGCCTTGAGCTTCTCCATCGCCTCCTGCCCGCTCATGTCGCTGAGCATCTTACGGATCGTCCACATGCGGCTCAGCACGTCAGCCGGCAACAGCAGGTCGTCGCGACGCGTGCTCGATGCGGGTATATCCACAGCCGGGAAGATACGTTTGTTAGCGAGCTTGCGGTCGAGCTGCAGCTCCATGTTTCCGGTGCCCTTGAACTCCTCGAAGATCAGATCGTCCATCTTGGAGCCGGTCTCTGTCAGGGCGGTAGCGATGATCGTCAGCGAACCGCCGTTCTCGATATTACGTGCCGCACCGAAGAAACGTTTGGGTTTGTGCAGCGCCTGTGCCTCCACACCGCCGCTCAGCACCTTGCCGCTACTCGGAGCCACGGTGTTGTATGCACGAGCGAGACGTGTG
Source organism: uncultured Bacteroidales bacterium (assembly GCA_902798385.1). Taxonomy (GTDB): domain Bacteria; phylum Bacteroidota; class Bacteroidia; order Bacteroidales; family Paludibacteraceae; genus Colicola. The sequence continues at coordinate 98,173 of CADBWK010000003.1, read as the reverse complement.
ATCGAGTCGAGCAAAATCACCACGTCGTGACCGCTCTCTACCAATCGTTTCGCTTTCTCGTGCACGATATTCGCTACGCGAACGTGGTTGTCGGCCGGCTCGTCAAACGTGCTCGCGATCACTTCGGCGTTCACGCTGCGTTGCATGTCGGTCACCTCCTCCGGACGCTCGTCGATGAGCAGCACGATCATATAGACCTCGGGGTTGTTATTCAAAATCGCGTTCGCCAACTCTTTCAGCAGCACCGTCTTACCGGTCTTCGGCTGGGCAACAATCAGACCGCGCTGACCCTTACCGATCGGCGAGAACAGATCGATCATACGTACGCTCAGACTGTCGCGGTGGTTACCTACACAGAGCTTGAACTTCTGATCCGGGAACAGCGGAATGAGGTTCTCAAACGCTACGCGTTTCTTTGCCAACTCCGGCTCCAGACCGTTGATGCGGATCACCTTGTCCATCGGGAAGAACTTATCCGGCTGCGGGTTCACGCGGATCGTGCACTCTACCGTATCGCCCGGCTTCAGACCGTACTGACGTACCTGATCCTTGCTTACATACACATCGTCCGGACTCGGCAAGTAGTTGTAATCGGCAGAACGCAGGAATCCGTATCCGTCCGGAGCGCACTCCAACGTACCCATGGCAATCACGTTCTCTCCCAGATCGGGCAGGGTAGGCTGCTCTTCCGCTTTCGGCTCTTCACGCTCGACTTTTGTCTCTTTTCCTGTAGCTGCTACAGCAGCGTCCTGTAGCGGAGCGTCCTCCTTCCCTTGGGGGAGGGCAGGGGTAGGCTGCTCTTCCTTCTTTGGGCGACCGCGTTTTTTCTTCGGAGCTTCTACGGCGGGCTCTTCACTCTTGACTTTCGGCTCTTCACTCTTGACTTTCGGCTCTTCACTCTTGACTTTCGGCTCTTCGCTCTTAGCTTTTACCTCTTCGCTCTTCGCTTCCTTCGGCTCTTCCGCCAGCGGCTTCACCGCCTTGACGGTTTTGTTCGGCTTATGGCCGTCTGCCTCGATCTTCTCCTGCATCGCCGCCAGCTGCTCTTTCTCTGTACCAACTGTACCGATCTCTTTCTTGGCGATTGCGATCTCGATCTTCTTCGGCGCAGCTTTCACACCGCGCTTGCGCTCGCGCTTACCCGGTTGACCGGCAGCAGCACGGGCATCTTCCTTGGCTTGTACTACCGCCGCACGTTGATCCGCCTGCGCATCTAAGATAGCGTAACTGATCTCGCGAATCGACTGGCTACGACGGGGATTCAGACCCATCTCTTGCGCAATTTCGCGCACTTGGTCGAGCGTCATGCGCTCGAGTTTTTGTAAATCGTATTGCATAAATAAAATAAAATATATTCTTGGAAAAAATTTGACAAATGAGACCCCATTTCCCAAATCCGCTGCAAAAGTACAAAAAAAAAATGAATTGTGCAAAGAAAAAATCAATATTTATTCATAATATATATAAATCACATACTAATTACCTACTAATCACCTACTAATCACCTACTAATCACCTACTAAACATAGGTAAAGTGATGAAAAATATATGTATGGGCTTGCATATATCATTTTTTTGTATTACCTTTGCAGCCGCAAAGGTTTTTAGAGACGCAAACATTGATGGAGACGCAAACATTGATGGAGACGCAAAGGTTTTTAGAGACGCAAACATTGGCAGATATGCAGACACTGACAGATAAACACAGACCGGTGACGATATGCAGGGCATCGGCGGGAACGGGAAAGACGTACACGCTGGCGGCGTATTACGTAGGATTATTGCTGTCGGGTGAGGACTATCGCTCGATCCTCGCTATCACGTTTACCAACAAAGCGACGGCGGAGATGAGTGAGCGTATCCTCGGCTTTCTGCACAGCATCGCGGAGGGCGGTGCGGATGATTTTCTGAACTATGCCCGTTCGTTCATGCTGCGCGACAACCATGCGGACGAGGCGTTGCTGCGTCGCAGGGCAGGGGAGTGTTTTCAGCAAATGTTGTTGGACTTTGACAATGTGCAGGTGCAGACGATCGATTCGTTTCTGCAGACGCTGCTGGGCGGACTGGCAGGTGTGCTGCGGATGAGTGCGGGGCTGAATACCGAACTGGACGTGAAGCATGTGATTCAGACGGCGGTGGATCAGTTGTTGACTACCGACCTGACGGATGCCGACCGGGAGATTTTGGAGGATTATATGCAACTCAAACTCGATCAGGAGAGTTCGTGGGATGTACGCAAGAGTTTGTGCGATTTGGCGGAAGAGCTATATAACGAGTCGGTACAAATGTTGGATGCGGACGGGAAGATCCTGTTCGATGCCGCGGCGATTGCCCGCCGGCGTGAGGAAGTGGAGGAACGATGGTTGAAGGATGAACGGGTGAAGGAATTAAAGAGAATTCTCGATGCTTGCGATACTACCGACTATAATCGCTATACGAAGCCGGCGTACGAGCGGCTCAAACGCTCGGTGGAAGCGCCGGAGAAGCTCTCTGCCAAGGATCGTTTCCGCGGGGTGAGTGAGAAATACTGCAATGCCGATGAGATGGCGCAGGCTACCGCTATCGCCGAGGAGTTGGCACGCGATTATAACACGTTTTTCCTGACGACCCGTTTCAGCAGGGACATGGAACTGATGTCGTCCCTGCAGGCGCTTATCCAACGGAATCTGGCGGAAGCCAACTGCGCGTTGTTAGCCCGTACGGCGAGCACGCTGAGTAAGGCGCTGCGGACAGGCGATGCGGATTTTATTCTGGAGAAAGCCGGTATCCGTTTTCGGCACGTGCTGATCGATGAGTTCCAGGACACGAGCCAGCTACAATGGAGTGTGATCGAGCAGCTGCTGCGCGATGTGTTGGCCGGCGCAGGAAACACCTTGTTGATCGTAGGCGATATCAAGCAGTCCATCTACCGATGGAGGAATGGCGATTGGCATATCATGGACGGCTTAACCGGTCATCTGATGCCGCTGACCCGCAATTTCCGAAGCAGTGAAGAGGTGGTGAAGTTCAACCTGTCGCTCTTCGACCGTATCATCGCGCAGAGTGGCGATGAGCTGACCGCGCGTATCTACGGTGAGGGATATGAAGAGGCGAAATTGAAGAATTTCTATCAGGCCGATAAGAAACCCGGCGGGTGTGTGCGATATCGCGCGTACCCGAATGCGAAGAACGATGAGCTGGCGACGCGGATGTTCGAAGAGATCGAGTCGTTGCTACAAAAAGGCGCGAATCCATCGGATATTATGATCCTCGTGCGCTCCAAGAGCGAGGCGAACCTCATCTGCTCCATGACCGATCTGCCGATCGTGTCCGCCGACAGTTTTCAGTTAGACGCTTCGGTTGCCGTACAACTGGTGATCGCCGCGCTGCGTTATCGCGTGTCGGAGGATGTGGTGGCCGAGCGGTTCATCGCGCAGAACATCGGAGAAGAGAGGTGGTCAGCGATCAGGGATCAGTTATCTGACATCAGTAGTAAGACCCCGCTGTACGAGGCCGTTTGCGAACTGGTGCGTATCCTGCTGACGGACGAAGCGGGACAGTACCAAGGCACCGAGACGGCGTATGTCAACTCCTTATTAGATCGTACACGCGAGTATGTGGGTGCGTATGGGAGCGATATCGCGCAGTTCTTGGTTTATTGGGACGACACGATGCATGCCAAACCGATCCCGATGACCAGTTCGCATGCCATCCGGATCATGACGATCCATGCCAGCAAGGGTTTGCAGGCGCAGACCGTGTTTGTTCCCTTCTGCACATGGGAGCGCGAGGACGGACGGCATAAGCCGAAGGTATGGTGCGAGGTGGCGAAAAAAGTCGATGACAACGGGGATTTTGTGCCGATTCAGTACGGCACGGAGATGGCGGATTCAGACTATAGTGCATCGTATGCCGAGGAGCAGATCAATCTGCGGGTGGATAACCTGAACATGCTCTATGTGGCCTTGACGCGCGCCGAGGACAACCTGTTCGTGTTCACGTCCTATTCCGAGAATAAAGACGGCAAACGCGGCGTATGCAACCATGTAGGCAAGTACCTGATGGACTGCTTCGGGGAAAGCTACGAAGCGGGAGAGCCGATTGTAAAGAAAGAAGGAGTGAAAGAATTAAAGAGTGAACGGTTTGACGCTGAGTTATGGTCGAACAGTGATCAGGTGCGGTTCGTGCAGTCGCAGGAAGGTGCGCTCTATACGCAGAACGGCGACGAGGCCTATCGGCGTGTGGCGCGGATGGAAGAGGGAACGCTCTGCCATGAGATCTTCGCCAATATCCGCAAAGCAGATGAGCTGGAGGCGGTGCTTGATGATTTCGAGACACGCGGCGAGATACGCGACAAAGCGCAACGCGAAGATATTAAAGTCTTGATTTCATCGGCATGGGAAGGTAGCCAGGAGATGCGTGATTGGTTCACGGCGCCCTGGGAATTACGTCTCGAGGAGGCGATCTATATCGATGAGCGGGAGTTGCGTCCTGACCGTGTGATGATCAACCCGCAGACGAAGGAGGCCATTGTGCTCGATTATAAGTTCGGACAATGGAACGAACATTATACCACGCAAGTACGCGAATATATGGAAGCCTTGCAAAGGATGGGGTATAACCCGGTGAAAGGATATCTTTGGTTTGCACGGAAAAACAAATTAATGGAGGTACATGGATAGTTTTTTGGAACAAGTAGCACGCTCCATTATCGAGCGTATCGAATGGAAGCAGTTAAGCCGCACGACGCTCGTGCTGCCGTCTCACCGTGCCGGATTGGTGTTGAAGAATGAACTGATGCGCTTGCAAAAGGCACAGCGCGCGCAGGCTATCTGGGCACCGACCGTACAGACGCTGACACAGTTGCAGGACAGTCTGAGTCCGCTGTACGCGGAGGATGAGTTGTTCACAATTGTACGATTATACAAGTTGTACCGGGAGTTAGGAGTCCGAAATCAGGATACAGACCTTATGCCGCTCGACATGTTCTACGGCTGGGGACGGCAGATGCTATCGGACTTCACGAACGTGGATGCCTCGATGCCGGCAGAGCAAGTGCCGAATTTCTTTGAGAATACGATCGCTGCCCATGAGTTGAGCGAGTGGAAATTGGATCCCGAAGTGGAAGAACGATTGAGGGGACTGATTAATGGTGGGAATGATGCAAATGATGATAAGGACTCTGTCAAGGCGCAATACGAAGTCTTGTGGCGGCAGTTGTACGAACTCTATACGGGTCTGCGGACCGCGATGAAAGCGGAGCAGAAAGGTTATGCCGGTCTTCGTCAGCGCGCGGTGATAGAGGAGTGGAACAGCGAGGAGATACAGCAGAAGATCCAGGGACGCACTTATATCTTCGTGGGCTTTAACTACCTGTTACCGGTGGAGCGCGAGTTGATGCAGTTGTTACGCGATCAAGATCACGCGCTGTTCTACTGGGATTTTGTGGCGGATTTTGAGACGAACACCAAAGCCTTCTCTTTTGCCCGACTCAATAGCGGTATTTTAGGTGGCGTATTACCTCCTCAATCGTGGACGAAAAAGCGCGATGTAACCGTGATAAGTTGCGTGTCGAAAGAGGCGCAGGCGCAGTACGTCCATCGGTGGTTGCAAGAAAACTACACCGCGAAGGGACAGAAGGTGGGCGTGGTGATATGCGACGAGACGATGCTGGAGCCTGTTATCTATGCCTTGCCGGCGATCCGGTTGGAGGGCAAGGACGAAGCGGAACCGGTGAATATAACGAAAGGCTTCCCGTTGCGCAACACGGCGATTTACGCCCGCACGATTGCGTGGCTGTACGATAAGCAAAACGGTAAGGTCGAAGACCTCGTTTCGCCCGAATTCATCGATAGATTATTGGAGGCGCTATTCCCCGCTCAAGAGGAGAATTCCGAAGAGCTACAAACACCCGACACCCCGCTGACTTGGCAGGAACTGCTGATCTTAGAGTCGGAATATCAGGTGCGTAAGATAGCGAACCAGATGCGTCTGCTGATCGCGACGGGCATCGATGATGTACCGTTCACGCTCAAGCTGCTGCGGCTCTTGATGCGGCGCACGATGGAGAGCGTGACCATGCCTTTCCACGGCGAACCGGTGACCGATATACAGGTGATGGGTGTGCTGGAGACGCGTCTGCTGGACTTCGACAAGTTGTTGATGCTCAATGTGGACGAGGGCATCATCCCGCAACGTCAGGCAGACAGTTCGTTCATTCCGTTCTATCTGCGTAAGGCGTACCACATGCAGACCTCCGATGAAAAGGCCACTATTTATGCGTATAACTTCTTCCGTCTGCTGAGTCGTTCGGGGCACACAACCCTGCTATACGGTCAACCGGACACGATAGGTGGCAGTCGGGGTATGTCGCGATTCATCATGCAGATCCTCTATTCGGATGCGTTCAACGTCACGCGCGCTGAGTTGCAAGAGCAGAACGCTATCGCGGCGGTGGAAGAGTTGGAGATGCCGAAAGTGTCGTTCTTATCGACGAACCCGCACCGTCTCTCGCCGAGTGCACTCAATACGTATATATCCTGCCCGCGGTCGTTCTACTACCAGTATATCGAGCGGCTGCGCCCCAAAGAGGATGAGGGAGTGCAGTTCGAGTCCAGCACGATGGGTTCGTTCGTACACCATGCGATGCAGTATATCTACGAGCATTTGTTGCATTGTGACAACGAGCATCCGACGCGTATTAAGCCCGATGCGATCGAGGCGATTCGTACGGATGAGACCAAGCTGCAAGAGGCACTCATGGCAGCGTATAAGGCCATGCAGGAGGAGGAAGGAAAGACCTATAACCCCGATGAACACGTGAGTGAGAATGTGGTCATTAAGGGGTATGTACGCAATATCCTGGAGCGTGACCGCGAGGATGCGAAAGTGGGACTGCAGGTTTATCTGCTGGAAAAAGAACGCTATTTCCCCGTGGAGATAGAAGGCATAGGAACCATTCAGACGGGCGGTAAGATAGACCGATTCGATATATACGGTACGCCGGGAAACGAGAGGTTGCGTATCATCGATTATAAGTCCGGCGGCTATAACGACAAGACGCATGCGGAGAAGATGTCGGCTGATTGGAACGAACTGATGGAGGCGGAAGAGAAAGGGTACGTCCGTCAGACGATGATCTACAGCCATGCGGTCATGACGCAGGATGAGACGGGTTTGCCGATCGAACCGAACCTCTATTTCTGTCGCCGCAAGCTGACGGATATCGTCACCACGCTGGATGTGGCGAACGAGACGGTGCATGACTACCGCGCGATACAAGCGCCTTTCTACGAGGCTTTACGCACGAAAATAAAAGAGGTATTAACCACTACGGACTTCCCGCGATGCGAGGAGAGTCAATGCCCGAGTTTCTGTCCGTTCTTCCGCTTGTGCGGACGCCAACCGAAGGAATTCTAGTAGAATGATGGAATGATGGAATGATAGAATGATGAAAAAGTATTATAAAGTAGCAGAGCATGTTTTTGCGCTGGACGCAGCGACCGAGATCTTCGCGTTGTTGCCTAACTATGCGCCGTTTTTAACCGATGAAAACGCGGATAACTGTTTGTTTACCGTGAGGGTGCATGACGAACCGATTCCTTCTACGGAAGGTTGGGAAAACGTCTATACGGATCAATCCGATGAGGACATGCCGCGTATTGAGATGTACAAGCAGGGCGAGGAGTGGTTGTTCTGCGTGTCGGTGTACCGCGACAGCGCGGTCGAATGCGCGATGCGTTGTTCGGCTGACTGGAGGCGGGTAGAGTTATACATGCGCCCGGAGAGTGCCCGTTTTGCCATCGACAATGCCGCGATGCTCGTCTATGCTTTTGCCACCGCAGACAAAGCGACGCTGCTCTTCCATTCGTCCGTGACGATGCTGGACGGCAAAGCGTATATGTTCCTCGGTCATTCGGGAACCGGCAAGAGTACGCACTCGCAACAATGGAAGGCGGCTTTTGAGCGGGCAGAACTGCTCAACGACGATAACCCGGCGGTGCGTGTGATGGACCATCAGGTGATCGTGTACGGTTCGCCCTGGTCGGGTAAGACACCGTGCTACAAGAACGCGCAGGCTCCCGTGCAGGCTTTGGTGCAATTAGTGCAAGCACCGGAGAACAAAATAGAACGCCTGCGTATGTCGCAAGCGTATCCGTATATATTGGCGTCCGTCAGCGGACTGAAGATCATGCCGGAGATGATGGACCGACTCTTTGAGTCGATTGCTAAGTTGCTGGAGATCAGTCCTGTGTATCGGTTGGAATGTCTTCCGAATCCCGATGCTGCACGTTTATGCGCTCAAACGTGTTCACTTTAGCGCGATCGTACGGACAGGAGACCTTGATATAATTCTCGGTGAAACCGTACATCAGCCCTTCTTTTTTGGCAGACTCCCAGAGCACCGTGGCTTGATAGCCTTGGTGCTCTTTGTAAAAGGCCAGTGTCTTGCGAGCTGATATCTCGTGGAGTTGTTTGCTGCGGCGTTCCCGTTCCTTCTGCGGCACGACATACAGATCCATTTCGAGCATGCGGGTGTTGGCGCGCTCCGAGTAGGTGAAGACATGCAGTTGACTCACGGGCAAAGACTCGATGAAATCGATATAATCGCGCCAACACTCTTCGGTCTCTCCGCGAACGCCTACCATACAATCGACGCCGATGAACGCATGCGGCATGACGGACTTGATATGCGCCACGCGCTCCGCGAACAATTCGCGCGTATAACGCCGTCCCATGATCTTGAGGACCGTATTACTGCCCGACTGCAGCGGGATATGAAAATGCGGTGCGAAATGCCGACTGTTCGCTACGAAATCGATGATCTCATCGGATAAGAGGTTGGGTTCGCAACTGGAGATACGTACGCGGTAGTCGCCGTTCAGACCGTCAATCGCTCGCACCAGATCAATGAAATGTTCACCGGTACTCCGCCCGAAATCACCTATGTTGACACCGGAAAGGATGATCTCCTTGGCACCGCCGTCAATCGCTTCTTGTGCTTGTTGCACCAGCGTAGCGATCGAGGGGTTACGACTCTTGCCGCGCGCTAAAGGAATGGTGCAGTAGGAGCAGAAATAATTACAACCGTCCTGCACTTTGAGGAAACAACGTGTGCGGTCATCCTTGCTATAGGCTCCGTAGAAATCGTCAATCTCGCGGATAGGAGAGGTATAGATTGGAGATTGGTGATTGGAGATTGGAGATTGGTGATTTTCCAACTTCTCAATAAAGGTTTCCAGATTGAACTTCTCGTTTTGGCCGAGCACAAAATCGACCCCGTCAATATGCGCGATTTCATCGGGTTTGAGTTGGGCGTAGCAGCCGGTGACGATCAGGATCGCATTCGGGTTCTGCCGACGGATACGATGAATCATCTGCCGGTCTTTATGATCGGCAGCGTCGGTGACAGAGCAGGTGTTAATGATGCATATATCCGCCTCTTCGCCTTTGAGTGCTCGCGTATATCCACGCGCAATGAGCGCCTTGCCCAAGGCACTTGACTCCGCAAAATTAAGCTTGCATCCTAATGTAGTAAACGAGATCTTCATTATAATCTGGGGGAGTAGAAATAATCGGTGATCCACTTTGGTAACTTGGACGTACGAATCGGTACAGAGGGTGGAATAGGATCGTCGATGAGTGCTTCGCGAACGCGTTTCTTTCCTGCACCCAGACGTACACCTATATTGAGATGCACCTGCCAGTTCCAGTTCCGCATACGGATGTAGGAGATCTCTTTATCGCGCGACTGAAAACGGATATTGTTCGCCTGTGCCCAGAGCGCCAGATGTACCCAACGGTTAATCTCCCAACTCACCGCCGCACGGAGGTTGCCCGTGACATGCACCGGGTATTGGGGTTTAATGTCAAACATCGCCTCGCCGGGCAGATAGGCTTTAAGCGAGTCGTCGAAAGCGATGCTTATCTGGTTGATGGAGTAGCACACCAACTGCAGGTTTGCCGCGGCATGTAAGATGACCTTGCCTTTGTTCGGCGTGTAGTTGATACCGTATCCCAAGCCCACCGCAATCTGCTGGGTGACGGCGCTCTTGACACCATCCATGAGCAAGGATAGCACCGGAATTCCCGCAAGAGTGAGTGTATCCTGTACGGTCAAGTCGGTATAGAGATAGGAGAGCGATAGCAGCAACGAACCTGCGCTGCGTTTCTGGATGAATGACTGTTTGATGGCGGCGTTATGGGAGTAGTGCCCGGAGTTGAGGGCGTACCAAATGGTCAGATTCGCATTTCTCATCCAAATTAAACCACTCGGCAACTCGCCCAAAGCGGTCTTAGGTGCGTCCGGATCGATGAATTTACCGGAGATGTTGGTGCTCACCTGACGCTGAAACTCAATGCCCAGACTTTTACTGCCCAGAGAGAAACTAAGGTTGTTGGCGTACGCATGCAGAACGTCCCAACTATACCCGAATCCTAACCCCCGATAACCCGCATAAAAACCCAGATCGACACTCGGTGTCGTGCGCGAGATAATGGCTAGTTGCTGTGTCGTACCGGGGAAGAGCGTACCATAATAGGAGTTGATGCCTACCATCGTGTTGGTATATGCAAATCGCCAGCAGTGCTCGGGGAGCGTGATATAGTTCGTGTCCACGTTCTGCAGCAGATAGCGATCGACACGCTCTCCTATACGATAGAAGAACTTGAGTCCTTTGGAGGTCGCATGACCCATCAAGGGAAAGGCTATCAGCAGCAACAAAAATGTAATTTTTCGGACACTCATCGGCATAAATGTACAAAATCGGCTGCAAAGATACGATTTTTCTTGCACATATGCAAATTTTTTCGTACCTTTGCACGCTAATTTGGATAATTATGGATTCTTTTGAGCAATTATGCCAACATCGGCGGTCGATTCGTAAGTACACCGACCGACCGGTAGAGCAGGAAAAAATCGATTATATGTTGCGCTGCGCGTTGATGAGCCCGAGTGCCAAACGCACGTGCCCTTGGGAGTTTATCGTGACGCGCGATGAGGCGAAGTTACGTCCGCTGGCGGGTTGCCGCACTTACGGCAGTCAGATGTTTAACACCGCGACGGCGGCGATTATCATTGCGCTCGATCCGACCTTATGCGATAACACGTGGATGGCGGACGGTGCGATCGCGGCGGAGCATATCCTGCTGGCTGCGGCGGAGCAGGGAGTCGGTGCGTGCTGGTGCCATGTATACGAACGCGAAGGCGCTCCTGAGTTGACACGGCGGTTGTTTGATATCCCCGAGGATAAAGTGGTGCTCTGCGCGATTGCGCTCGGTTACCCCGATGAAGAAAGACAGAACTACGATTTGACAAAACTGAAATACGACAAGATACATAATGAAACCTATCATTGCAATAACGGCCGGTGATACGAACGGCGTAGGATACGAAGTGATCATCAAGAGCCTGCTGAACGGGTATGTGTTCGAGGTGATGCGTCCGGTGATCTACGGCAACGCGGCGGTCGCCAAACAGCATATCCACACGCTGGACGAGGAGTACCGCAATATCACCTGGAATCTCATCGACAGTCCCGAGCAAGCGAAAGATGGTCGTCTGAACCTCATTACCTGCTATACCGATAACCTGCCCGTTGAACTCGGCAAGAACACCGAGTCGTCCAATAAAGCCGCTAAGGCGGCGCTTGATCGCGCATGCGCAGACCTGCAGGCAGGCAAAGTACAGGCACTCGTGACCGCGCCGCTGAATAAAGAGGCTTTGGGCGGTGGTCATACCGAATATTTGGAGAAACGCTTCCAAGGCGACGAGTTGATGATGCTCTGTTCGGGCAACCTGCGTGTGGCGCTGGTGTGCAACCATGTAGCGCTGGCTGAGATTCCTGCGCAGATTACCGAGGAACGAATACTGCAGAAGATGACTTTGCTCAATCAATCGCTCAAGCGCGACTTCGGATTGGAGAAACCCCGTATCGCGGTGTTGGCGCTCAATCCGCATGCAGGCGATAAGGGCTTATTGGGAAAAGAAGAGCAAGAGATCATCGTACCGGCGATCGAGAAAGCGAAGACGCAGGGCATATGGGCGTTTGGTCCGTATGCTGCAGACGGATTCTTCGGAACGGGACATTTTGCGCATTTCGATGCCGTACTGGCGATGTATCATGACCAAGGCCTGATTCCGTTCAAGACGCTGGATATGAGTGGTGTGAACTTCACCGCCGGACTCAATATTGTTCGTACTTCCCCTGATCACGGCACAGGATATGACATCGCGGGTAAGAACCAGGCGGATGAGAGTTCGATGCGCAACGCCCTCTTTATGGCGATCGATGTGCTGCGGCAACGTGAGGAGTACGATGAGCTGACGGCGAACCCGCTGCCGTTCATCGAGCGGGATGACAAAGAAGGTCGTCCGCGCCGCGAGTTCATTGATTTCAAGACCACGAAATATCAAGAAAGTTGAAAGTTGAAAGTAGAAAGTAAAAAAGATATATGACTTCACAAGAGATTAGACAGTCCTTTTTGGACTTTATGGCATCGAAAGGTCACCAAGTTGTTCCTTCGGCGCCGATGGTGATTAAAGATGATCCTACGTTGATGTTCACCAACGCCGGTATGAACCCGTGGAAAGGAATCATCTTGGGCAATGATCCGATCAAGTACCCGCGTGTGGCGGACAGTCAGAAGTGTCTGCGCGTTTCGGGTAAGCATAACGACCTGGAGGAAGTAGGTCATGATACCTACCACCACACGATGTTTGAGATGTTGGGTAACTGGTCGTTTGGCGACTATTTCAAGAAAGAGGCGATTGATTTTGCATGGGAGTATATCGTGGATGTACTGAAGATCGACCCCGCTAACCTGTACGCAACCGTCTTTGAGGGTTCTCCCGAGGAAGGTCTGGCGCGTGACGATGAGGCGGCTTCTATCTGGGCAAAGCATCTGCCGGCAGATCATATCCTGAACGGTAACAAGCACGACAACTTCTGGGAAATGGGTGATACGGGTCCGTGCGGTCCGTGTAGTGAGATCCACGTGGACAGCCGTCCTGCCGAGGAACGCGCCAAAGTGCCCGGTCGTGAACTGGTCAACAAAGACCACCCGCAGGTGATTGAGATCTGGAATATCGTCTTTATGCAGTATAACCGCAAAGCCGACGGTTCGCTCGAACCGCTTGCGAAGAAAGTGATCGACACCGGTATGGGCTTTGAGCGTCTCGTGCGTACGATCCAAGGTAAGACCTCTAACTACGATACGGATGTCTTCCAGCCGATGCTGCGCAAGATCGGTGCTATCTGCGGTTGTGAGTACGGTAAGGATGAGAAGATCGATATCGCGATGCGTGTGATCGCCGATCATATCCGTACGATCGCGTTCGCTATCACGGACGGTCAGTTGCCGTCGAACGAGAAAGCGGGTTATGTCATCCGTCGTATCCTGCGTCGCGCTGTACGCTACGGTTATACGTTCTTGAACATGCGCAATGCGTTCCTCTATCAACTCGTGCCGCAACTGATCGCTGACCTGGGTACCGCTTATCCGGAACTGAAGGCACAAGAGGCGCAGATCACACCGGTCATCAAGAGCGAGGAAGAGGCTTTCCTGCGTACGCTCGACAAGGGAATCACGCTGCTCGACAAACTGATGGCTGAGGCTAAACAAGCCGGTAAGACGGAGATCTCGGGTGTCGATGTGTTCACGCTCAAAGATACCTACGGTTTCCCGCTCGACCTGACCGAACTCATTCTCCGTGAGAACGGATACACGACCAACGAGGACGAGTACAACAAAGCCCTCGAGCATCAGAAATCGATGGGCCGCGAAGCGAATAAGCAGGATTTGGGCGATTGGAACGTGCTTCGCGAAGGCGATACGGAGTTTGTGGGATATGACGAGTTGTCCGTAGAGACACATATTCTGCGATATCGTCAGGTGAGCCAGAAGGGTAAGAGCTTCTATCAAGTCGTATTGGAGAAGACACCTTTCTATGCCGAAATGGGTGGAGAGGTAGGTGATACCGGTACGCTCGGCAACGTACGCGTACTGGACACCAAACGGGAGAACAACCTGCCCGTACATATCCTTGCTGAACTGCCGGCAGATCTCGAAGGGACTTTGACGGCTACCGTCGATGCGGAGCGCCGTCAGGCGATTGCTTGTAACCACTCGGCTACCCACATTATCCACCACGCGTTGCGTGAGGTGCTGGGTAAGCACGTAGAGCAGAAGGGTAGTTTGGTGACGGCAGAGAGTCTGCGTTTTGACTTCAGCCATTTCCAGAAAGTGACGCCGGAAGAATTGCGTAAAGTAGAGGAGGTTGCAAACGCGTTTGTGCGTCGCGATTTCCATTTGGAGGAGAGTCGTCATACGCCGATCGCTGAGGCGAAGGCCATGGGTGCGATGGCGCTGTTCGGTGAGAAATACGGCGATGATGTCCGCGTGATCAAGTTCGGTGACTCGGTAGAACTCTGTGGCGGTTGTCACGTATCGAGTACCGGTCGTATCGGTGCGATCCGTATCATCATGGAGACCAGTGTCGCTGCCGGTGTACGTCGTATTGAGGCAGTGACCGCAGCCAAAGCGGACGAACTTTATTACTTGGCGCAAGATACGCTCAATAACCTGAAGGTGCTGTTTAACAATGCGCCCGACGTAGTGAACGCAATCCATAAGTTCATTGACGAGAATGCATCGCTCAAGAAGCAGATCGAGCAGTTCACGGCAGAGAAGCTCGAGCAGTACCGTGATCATATCATCGGTCGCGCGGAGAGTTTCGGTGACATCAAACTGGTGCGTATCGAAGGCGAGGAAGACCCGGAGATGATTCGTGGTGTGATGCCGTTGTTGCGCGGTAAATTCACCGATATGAAGTTTGCTGTGGTAGCGGCTACTCATTGGAATGAGAAGCCGACGATTGCGGTCTTCTTGAGTCAACCGCTGGTGGACGAAGGCAAGAACGCCGGCGCGATGATCAAAGCCGCGGCGAAGAATATCCAAGGCGGTGGTGGCGGTCAACCGTGGTTCGCTACAGCCGGTGGTCGTGACGTCAACGGCCTGAATGCTGCGATGAATGAGTTGTTGGAAAATTTGAAATGATGAAATTACCTACCTCATATCTCCCCCCGAAGATCCGCAGTGCCGTCCGCTTTGCCGTGGTCGGAACAACAGGCATGTTCATACAGACCTGGTTCTTTATGGCGGCGCTGCTGCTCTTTGGACATCCCGAGAAAGGCGTAGCGCTCTATTATGTGGCGTTCGGAATCGGATATGTCTTGGAGATGATTCCCAACTATCTGTTCACGAATTGGTACACGTTCGGTACGAAGCCCGATATCAAGAATGCCGGTGGTTTTCTTGTGGCGCGTGCATTCAATCTCGTGATCCAGTTGGGACTCCTTCCGCTGATGATCGATCTGTTGCCGAACTGGCGAGACGATTACATCAGTTATGTGGTCATCTTCATCGGAGGATGTATCAATTACCTTGTTTGTTTAATATTTTTTAAAAAACCAAAAGAATCATGAAAAAAATCCTTATCTCACTTATGGCCCTGCTATTCAGTGCAGGACTTTTTGCAGATGCCGTGCTGATTGACGGCTTGTATTACAACCTCGGTAACACGACGGCGCAAGTAGCACCGGACCCGACTTCCGGCAAGTCCGTTTATTCGGCTTATATAACTGTGACCATCCCGGCGTCGGTGTATTACAACAACTACACCTATCCGGTGACAACCATCGCTACTTCGGCTTTTGAGGGCTGCTCGAATTTGCAGGCAGTGACCTTGCCGAACAGCATTACTTCCATTAACCAGGATGCTTTCTACGGTTGTAGTAAATTAGGTAGTGTGAACTTGCCGGAAGGACTGACCACCATCAGCCAGCGTGCATTCTACAACTGTAACCTCTCGTTCATCACAATCCCGAGTACGGTGAATTCGATGGGTAAGAATGTGTTCTATGGTAACCCCTTGAAAACGATTATCTGGAATGCGGTTCGGTGCGGATTCAGTTCCTCGGAGTACGCCCCGTTCAACAACGCTACGTCGCAAGTCACTTCGTTCACGTTCGGTAATCAAGTGCAACTGGTACCTCAGTATGTATGCTACGGTATGAATCTGCTGGATACGATCGTGCTGCCGGCATCGGTGTCTTCGCTGGGCACATATGCGTTTGCGCTCTGTACGAGCCTCAAATCGATCAACCTGCCTGCTACCCAGAAGACGCTGCCTGCTAGTTTCTTTGAGGGCTGTACGGCCTTGGAGTCGATTGAGCTTCCGGCTACCTTGACCACCATCAATCAGGATGCATTCTACGGTTGTTCTTCGCTGAAGAACATAAACCTGCATGAGGGACTGACGACGATCTATATGCGTGCTTTCTATAACTGCAAGTTGGACACGATCGTTATACCGAGTACGGTGACGTCGATAGGTAACGGAGCGTTCAAAGGCAACCCGACGACATCTGTCACGTGGCTGCCGAAGACCTGTTCTATCGGCACCGACGACAGTGCTCCGTTCTATAGCACAAGTTCCAAGATCACCTCGTTTGTTTTTGGCGACAGCGTGCAGACGATTCCTTCCTATTTATGTAAAAACATGAGTCTGCTCGATACGGTGGTGCTTCCTCCGTCGGTGAAATCACTCGGTCAGTGTGCGTTCGCTAATTGTACGAATCTCAAATCCATCAACCTGCCGGTGACGCAGAAGACGCTGCCTGTCAGTTTCTTCGAAGGTTGTACGGAGTTGGAGTCGATCGAACTGCCGGCTACCTTGACTAAGATCAGCACGTATGCTTTCTATGGCTGCACCAAATTGGCTAATGTGAATCTCCACGAAGGTCTGACGACCATCGAACAGAGTGCGTTCTATAATTGCAAACTCACATCGTTAACGATCCCGAGCACGGTGACCAGCATCGGAAACGGCGCCTTCAAAGCCAACCCTTTGACCACCGTCGTCTGGCTTCCGGCTAACTGCTCCATCGGAACGGGAGAAAGTTCGCCGTTCTATAGCACGAGTTCTAAGATCACCTCCTTTGTCTTCGGTGACAGCGTGAAGACTATTCCCGGCTATCTGTGCTACAAAATGAACAAACTGGACAGCGTGGCGCTGCCGGCATCGGTGACGAGTATCGGTACCTACGGATTCGCCTCCTGTACTGCCCTCAAGAACTTCGAGTTCCCGAAGGGCATCAAGACGGTGGCTACCAGTGTGCTGGAAGGCTGTTCAGCGCTGGAGGATGTCATCATCCCTGCATCGGTGACGACAATCGGTCAGGATGCGTTCTACAACTGCTCCAAACTGATGAGCATTCATAACTACGCCATCACCCCGCAATCCCTTCAGTCGCGTGCGGTTAATAATGTCAACAAGCAGACCTGTATTCTCTATGTGCCGATCGATTATATCAACCTCTACCGCGCAGCAGATGTATGGAAGGATTTTACCAATATCATCGGTGTAGCGACCGACTTGCAGTTCGAGGATCAGATCGTTAATGTGACTTATCTCAAGCAGGATAGCACGCTTTATTACATGGAATCGCAGACTTGGGCGGTTCCCCACGAGCCGTATATCGAGGGCTTCACCTTCGTTGGTTGGCGGGTAGAGCAGGGTATGCTTAATGACGGCATCGTGCTGCGCGCCGTATATGAGTCGAACACTCCGACGGATGCGCCTGCGGTTTATACGAACCCTGCCAACAAGACGCAGAAACTGATTCGTGAAGGAAACGTATATATCCTCCGGGACGATAAGATCTACACCATTCAGGGACAAACAGTGAAATAACATACAATCATGAAAATCTACAAAGCGAACATTCTCCACACGCCGACTCCGGGCAAACTGGAGATCATCCCGCACGGCTACGTGGTCGTGAAGTCGAGCGGTCTGGTGGAAGGTATCTACAAGGAGTTGCCGGAGAACATGGACTGGCGGCGTCAAGTGATGGATTTCGGTGATAAGTTGCTTATCCCGGCGTTCAATGACCTGCACGTACACGCTCCGCAATATCGAAATATGGGTCTGGCGCTCGATCTCGAGTTGCTGCCCTGGCTCAACACTTATACCTTCCCGGAGGAGACCAAGTATGCCGATCCGGAGTACGCGCGTCGTCTATACCGTCGTTTTGTACACGAGCTCTGGATGCAAGGAACGATGCGTAGCGCTGTGTTCGCGACGATCCATCCGGAGGCAACCCGTATCCTCGCCGACCTGTTCATTCAAGCCGGTATGGGAGCTATGGTCGGTCTGGTTGGTATGAACCGCAACAGCCCGGACACGCTGCAGAACACGACCGCCGAAGTGATGGAAGGTATGCGGATGCTCAAAGCCCATTTGGACAAGCACGGTAACGGTCTTGTGACGCCGATCATCACACCGCGTTTCGTGCCGTCCTGTTCCGATAAGATGCTCACGGCGCTCGGCGAATATGCTAAGGAGACCGGTCTGCCGGTACAATCGCACCTCTCGGAGAACCGCTCGGAGATCATGTGGGTCAAGGAACTCGAACCGGACACCACCTGTTACGGCGATGCGTATAACAAATACGGACTCTTCGGTCAGACACCAACCCTCATGGCACATTGCTGCTACACCGACGGCGAAGAGATGGAACTCATGCGTAAGAACGGCGTCTATGTGGTACACTGTCCGATGTCGAACAGTAATCTCTCGTCGGGTATGGCACCGATCCGTAAATTCCTCAACGCCGGCATCAACGTCGCGCTGGGAACCGATGTTTCGGCCGGTCACCACATGTCCATGCTGCGCGTCATGCAGTACGCGATCCAGGTCAGCAAACTCAATTACGCCCAGACCAAAGGTGAGATGCAGTTCCTCAGCCTCAGTGAGGTCTTCTACCTCGCAACCAAAGGCGGTGGTTCGTTCTTCGGTAAGGTCGGTTCGTTTGAACCGGGTTATGAGTTCGATGCCCTGCTGGTAGATGACTCGTATCTCAACTATGACAACTATACCCTCGAGCAACGGCTCGAGCGCTATATCTACCTCGGCGACGACCGCGATATCAAACGTCGTTTCTGCCGCGGTGTCGAATTAACGGAGCCCGTCATGTAAACTGAATGCTGAATGCTGAATTCTGAATGCTGATCGTTCATTATCCCGAAGGCCTCACGCTCGCTGAGTACCTTGCCAAGGAGCAGGAACTCGTGCAGCATGTGCAAGAGCCGACGCTCTTCACGTGGATCGTGTCGCCGACGGTGATTTACGGACATCATCAGTCCGCCGAAGTGGAGGTCAACGAGACCTACTGCGCGGAGCACGGTATTGCCGTCGTGCAGCGTAAGAGCGGGGGAGGATGCGTCTATGCCGATGAGGGCAACCTGATGATCTCGTTCGTCACGCCTTCAACGCATAGTGAGCAGGTCTTTACAGACTTCCTCTCGCTTATTGCCAAGGCGCTGCAAGCCAAAGGACTTCCGGCGGTGACGACCGATCATAACGACATCCTCGTGGACAACCGCAAAGTGTCTGGTTGGGCGTGTTACACCTGTCCTACAGGTACGATCGTTCACGGCACGATGCTCTATGACGTCAACCTCGAGGCACTGACCAAGGCCATCACGCCGACCAAAGAGAAACTCGCCAGACACGGCGTCGCATCCGTTCGGCAGCGGGTAGCCAACATCAAAGAATTAACCGACGTGTTCAAAAATATAGAAGAATTGAGAGAGTACATTGAACAAATGGCTCAATGACCCAATAAATGGTACATGGTAAATGATTAAATGGTAAATAGATTTTATGGAGATTAGTTTACGGGCGCAATCGATGCCTGAAAGCCCGATTCGTAAATTGGCAAAGTACGCGGACGAGGCCAAACTCGCCGGTGTACACGTGTACCACCTCAATATCGGTCAGCCGGATATCAAGACCCCGCCGCAAGCCATGGAGGCTGTGAGACATTTTGACCAGGATATCCTCGCGTACTCGCCCTCGCAGGGACTCAAATCGCTGCGAACGAAGATGGTGAGTTACTACGCCGAGTACGGCATTGACCTCTCCCCGGACGAGATCATCATCACCGCCGGAGGTTCGGAGGCTATTATGTTTGCCTACATGTCGTGCCTTAACCCGGGAGATGAGATCATTGTGACCGATCCGAGTTACGCGAACTACATGGCATTTGCTATCTCGGCAGGAGCGGTGGTGAAGTCCGTGAAGACTGACATCAAGAACGGCTTCAAACTGCCGCCGGTGGAGGAGTTTGAGAAGCAGATCACGCCTAAGACGCGCGCAATCCTTATTTGTAACCCCAACAACCCGACGGGTTACCTCTATACCAAGCAGGAGATGCGCCAGATCCGCGATCTCGTTAAGAAATACGATCTTTATCTCATCTCTGATGAGGTGTACCGCGAGTTCATCTACACCAAGTCGCCTTATATCTCCGCTTGTCACCTCGAGGGTATCGAGCAGAACGTCGTGCTCGTGGATAGTGTCTCCAAGCGTTACTCCGAGTGCGGAATTCGTATCGGCGCACTCATCACGAAGAACAAAGCCGTGCGTGAGTCCGTCATGAAGTTCTGTCAGGCACGCCTCTCGCCCCCTCTCTTCGGACAGATCGTGGCTGAAGCTTCGCTTTCTACGCCGGAGGAGTACATGCAGGAGGTGTACGACGAGTATCTGGGACGCCGGAATTTCCTCATCGACCAACTCAACCAGATCCCGGGTGTCTTTGCGCCCGCACCGACAGGCGCTTTCTACGTCATGGTCGAACTGCCGGTGGACGATGTGGAGAAATTCTGCAAATGGTGTCTGACGGACTTCCAATACGAGGGTGCCACCGTTATGATGGCGCCGGGAACGGGTTTCTACACCAACCCCGAAGACGGTCGTCACCAAGTCCGTATGGCCTACGTCCTCAACAAAGAAGACCTCGCCAAAGCGATGCTCGTGCTTAGAAAGGCACTGGAAGCGTATAAAGCATAAAGAAAGCCCGCAACCGCGGGCTTTTCTTTAAACTTTAAACTTTAAACTTTAAACTTTCAACTTTCAACTTTCAACTACTCGATGGAGTCTTCCATCGAGTCACCGACGATCTTGCGATAGAGCTCCTTCGGATCGGTCGCCTTGCGGATGATCTCGTGCAGATCTTCGATCTTAACGCGGTCTTGCTCCATCGTGTCGCGGTAACGAACGGTGACGCAGCCGTCTTTCTCTGTGTCGTGATCCACGGTGATACAGAACGGTGTACCGATTGCATCCTGACGACGGTAACGCTTACCGATCGAGTCTTTCTCGTCGTAGGCTACCTTGAAGTCGAACTTGAGTTCGTTCATGATCTCGCGGGCTTTCTCCGGCAGACCGTCTTTCTTCACGAGCGGCATGATACAAGCCTTCACCGGAGCGAGTACTGCCGGCAAGTGCAGAACCACACGGGTATCGCCGCCTTCCAATGCCTGCTCTTCATACGCCGAACACATTACGCTCAGGAACATACGATCCACGCCAATCGAGGTCTCGATCACGTACGGCGTGTAACTCTGATTCAGTTCCGGATCAAAGTACTCGATCTTCTTGCCACTATACTTTGCATGACTGCTCAGGTCAAAGTTGGTACGGCTGTGGATACCCTCTACCTCCTTGAAACCAAACGGCATCAAGAACTCGATATCCGTAGCGGCATTCGCGTAGTGCGCCAATTTGTCATGGTCGTGGAAACGGTATTTCTCGTCGCCGAGACCCAATGCCTTATGCCATTTGAGACGGAATTGTTTCCAGTGCTCGAACCACTTCAACTCCTCGCCCGGACGAACGAAGAACTGCATCTCCATCTGCTCGAACTCGCGCATACGGAAGATGAACTGGCGAGCTACGATCTCATTTCGGAAAGCCTTACCGATCTGTGCGATACCGAACGGAATCTTCATACGACCGGTCTTCTGGACGTTGAGGAAGTTCACGAAGATACCCTGCGCTGTCTCCGGACGAAGGTAGATCTTCATCGCGCCGTCCGCCGTTGAACCCATCTCGGTGGAGAACATCAGGTTGAACTGACGCACGTCGGTCCAGTTACGTGTGCCGCTAATCGGGCAAACGATCTCTTCGTCGAGGATGATCTGCTTGAGTTCCTCGAGGTTGTTATCGTTCATCGCCTTAGAGTAACGCGCATGGAGTGCCTCGCGTTTGTTCTTTAATTCTTTCACTCGTTCATTCGTTCCAACGAACATCTCTTCGTCAAACGACTCACCGAAACGCTTGCGGGCTTTCTCTACTTCCTTAGCGATCTTCTCGTCGTATTTAGCGATCTGATCTTCGATCAGTACGTCTGCGCGATAGCGCTTCTTGCTGTCGCGGTTGTCAATCAACGGATCATTGAATGCATCTACGTGTCCCGATGCTTTCCACGTTGTCGGGTGCATGAAGATAGCAGCGTCGATGCCGACGATGTTCTCGTGCAGCAGCGTCATGGAGTCCCACCAATAACGCTTGATGTTGTTCTTCAACTCTACGCCGTTTTGACCGTAGTCATATACAGCGCCCAGACCGTCGTAAATCTCACTGCTCGGGAAGACAAATCCGTACTCCTTGCAATGCGCAACGATTTTCTTAAATGTTTCTTCTTGTGTTGCCATATAGCTGTATTTGTTTTGTTATTTGCGAATTTTGCCCGCAAAATTACTGCTTTTTTTTGACATACGCAAGCGTTTGGCATAATTATTGCGCATATTTTTATAAAAATGGAAGAATTATGAAGAAAATTGTCTCTCTTTTGGTTGCAGTGCTGTGCTTGACGACAGCCAATGCCTGTATGAAAAAGAATGTGCCGGTACGCGAGAACCCGCTTACCGTCATTGTGATGGATAGTACGCAAGCGCTCTTGAACGGGGCACAAGTGAAAATCGGTAAGACGACCTATACCTCGTCTTTCGACGGTCGTATCGTGTTGAAACCCGAGCAGATCCAAGGTCTTAGCTCGTTGACTATCTCTTGCGAAGGCTTCGAGTCAAAAAAGTTGGCGCTGAGTGATGCGCCGCTGGAGATCGTGATCTTAACGGCTAAGCCGGGTAGGGAAGGTCGAGGAAACAAAGAGGTCTATTATACCTTAGGCGCCGCGCGTGGCGGTGTGCGGTATGAGAAAGCCGCTGTCACGTTGGCTGCTGCTCCGATGATGGAAGTGGAAACTATGGGCATCGTAGCGGATGAGGAGGCGGATGGTGAGATGCATATACTGCCGTACTACGGTGAAAGCGCTAATAATATCTCTGCAGGCAAACTAACCGCCGGTGAGGTGAACGATTTTGCCAAGTGGTACTTCTGGCCGAAGATGCTGGACAGCACGCATGCGCAGTTCATCAAGACCTGGGGCATCGAGCCGCGCCAGCGCTATACTGTGCAAGTCAAGACCAAAGACGGTTATCCGGTAGCGAACTATCCCGTACAACTGAAGGACGAGAAAGGCAACACCCTTTTCCAAGCTATGACGGACAACACCGGTAAGGCGGAATTGTGGGGCAATCTAATGGCGAATGGACGAAAGGCAAATGGCGAATGGAAAGAAGGACTCAATACGATTGTTTTGGACGAGCCTTGCGAGGTGTCGGATGCAGTAGATGTACTATTCGTGTTCGATGCCACGGGTTCGATGGGCGATGAGTTACGCTATCTGCAGGCAGAAATGAAGGATGTCATCTCTCGCGCATCGGCAGCTACCGGAGGCTTGAATATCCGTACGGGCGCCGTCGTGTATCGTGATCATGGGGATGAGTACTTGACGCGTATCTCGCGTCTGACGGACAATATTGCCACCACGCAGGAGTTTATAGAGCATCAACACGCCAACGGTGGCGGAGACTATCCCGAGGCAGTACCTGAGGCATTGATGGCAGCGTTGAACAGTGCGGGATGGAATGACAACGCGCGTGCGCGCATCACGTTCCTTATTTTAGATGCGCCCTGCCACGAAGACTCGGCTACCTTGGCGCTGATGCATGAGCAGATCCTGAATGCCGCTGCGATGGGCGTACGAATCGTTCCCGTAGTGTGCAGCGGAATAGAAAAGAGTGCGGAATACCTGCTGCGTGCCATGGCATTGGCTACTAACGGAACGTCCTTCTTCCTGACGGACGACTCCGGAATCGGTAACCCGCACCTTAAGCCGACGACGGATAGTTTGAAAGTGGAGCACCTCAACGATATGCTCGTGCGTACGATCGTCGAGTTCAGTAAGATGCCGGAATGCCAACCGCTCGAGGAGACCGACGAACTGACGGACAATGAGTATTTCCTGCCGAATCCGTTCACACCGCAAGAGTTGGAGGCCGATCCGACTATCCCGAATGGCGAAGGCGTGCACTATCTGATCGATGTCAGCGGTAAACTCTTGGGTATCTTTGAAGGCACTGTCCCGACCGATCATTTACCGATAGGCGTCTATTTCATCAAGACCTATTACGATGGAATGTGGCACACGAAAAAGATACTTGTACGCTAAAAATCTTCTCGAATCGATAAAATGAGCCCTTCGGGGCTCTTTTTTATGCAAAAAATGCAAAAAGACTTGCACAATTCAAAATTTTATTGTACTTTTGCCATCGATTTTGAAATTTGATCGGATTAAAAACAAAAATCAACGTCAAAAGTATGAGTAATATTCGTTTTGATGCGTTAAAAGCCGCTTTTGAGCATAGACCGGCGGCAGTAGAGGTACCGGAAGGCAAAGTGAAGGATTATTTTGCGCAGAATGTGTTCACGCGTGAGAAAATGAAGGAGTACATCTCGCAGGATGTATTGGATCAGTTGTTTGACGATGTGGATAACGGTCGTACGATCCACCGTGACATCGCGGGAGTGGTAGCGATCGGCATCCGCAAGTGGGCGATGGATCATGGTGCTACGCATTTCACGCACTGGTTCCAGCCGCTGACAGGTGGAACAGCCGAGAAACACGATGCGTTCTTCACGCTCGGCAAGAGCGGCGAACTGCTGGAGGAGTTCAGCGGCGATAGTCTTTATCAGCAAGAACCGGACGCTTCATCCTTCCCTTCGGGAGGAATCCGTAATACGTTTGAGGCGCGTGGATATTCCGCTTGGGATCCTTCGAGTCCGGTCTTTTTGATCGGCGACACGCTTTGTATCCCGACGGTCTTTGTGGCCTATACCGGTGAAGCACTCGATTATAAGACCCCGTTGATCCGTTCGACGGCGGTGCTGTGTCATGCTGCACGCGAGGTATGCGGTCTGTTCGACAAGACAGTGAAGCATGTGCATGCCAACTTAGGATGGGAGCAGGAGTATTTCTTAGTGGACGAATCGCTGTATGCGGCGCGTCCGGACTTGATGCTGACGGGGCGCACGCTGATGGGACACGGTAGCGCCAAGAGTCAGCAGCTGGAGGATCATTATTTCGGTGCGATACCCCAACGCGTGCTCGCGTTCATGCGCGATCTTGAATATGAGGCATTGCGTGCAGGCATACCCGTGCGTACGCGTCATAACGAGGTAGCGCCGAACCAATTCGAGATGGCGCCTATCTATGAGGATGTGAATCTGGCGAACGACCATAACCTGCTGGTGATGAGTATCATGGAGCGGGTGGCGGAGAAGCATCATTTCCGTGTGCTGTTGCACGAGAAGCCGTTTGCGGGCGTGAACGGAAGCGGTAAGCACTGTAACTGGAGTCTGGAGACGAACACGGGCGTGAACCTCTTAGCGCCGGGTAAGAACCCGTATCAGAACCTGCAGTTCGTCACGTTCTTAGTGAATGTGCTGATGGCTGTTCACCGTCATAACGGTCTGCTCAAAGCCTCTATCGTCAGTGCAACGAACGAGCACCGCTTGGGTGCGAACGAGGCACCGCCGGCAATCATATCCGTGTTCCTGGGTAAACAGATTTCGGAAGTGCTGGATAAGTTAGAGCACGCGAGTGCCGAGGAGGCGATCATCATCAATGCCAAGAAAGAGATGAAGTTAGGCGTAAGTAATATCCCGGAGATCCTGCTGGATAACACGGACCGCAACCGTACGTCACCTTTCGCCTTCACGGGAAACCGGTTCGAGTTCCGTGCGGTAGGGTCGTCCGCTAACTGCGGTGCGGCGATGTTAGCGCTCAACGCGGCGGTGGCGGAGCAGTTGATGATGTTCAAGCAGGAGGTGGATCGTCGGGTAGAGGCCGGCGAACCGAAAGAGCGCGTGCTGTTCGATATCATCCGCAATTATATCGTAGCCTGCAAAGCGATCCGGTTTGAAGGCAACGGTTACAGCGAGGAATGGAAGCAGGAAGCCGCGAAGCGCGGTTTGGATTGCGAGACGAGTGCGCCGCTGGTGATCGATCGTTATCTGGCGGAGGGCACGATCCGTATGTTCCAATCCACGGGCGTGCTCAACGAAGCGGAGTTGCACAGTAGAAGCGAGGTCAAATGGGAGACGTATGCGAAGAAACTGCAGATCGAGAGCCGCGTGCTGGGTGACTTGGTGATCAACCACGTGCTGCCGGCAGCGAAGCGCTATCAGACAATGCTGCTCAATAACGTACAGACCGTGAAGCAGGTCTTCTCCGCCGAAGAGACCGCCTCGTTGAACGAGATGGACTACAGCATCATTCGTCAGATTGAGCATCACTCCGTAGCGATTTTCAAGGGCGTGGAAGCGATGACGGAGGCGCGGCACAAAGCGAACCGTCAACCGGACGAGCGCAGTAAAGCGATTGCGTATCACGACAATGTGCTGCCGCTGATGGCGGATATCCGCGACCATGCGGACTCGCTGGAACTGATTGTGGACGATGAGTTATGGACGCTGCCCAAGTACCGCGAATTGATGTTTATTCGCTAAAAAAAGGCAGAATGACAAGTTGAGTTTACAAAATAAAAAAAGATGATTTTTCTTGTCAAATAAGTTGCATAATTCAGAAATTTTTTGTACTTTTGCACTCGATTTTTGATACTGCTTCCGAAAGGGAGTATAAACGTTATAAATCGCATGAGTCTGTTTAAGGAAATACGAATTCCGGGTTTAGTGGATTTGCATGTGCATTTCCGTGAACCCGGTTTCGCGTATAAAGAGACGATCCTTACGGGCAGCGCGGCAGCGATGCGTGCGGGATACAGCGATGTGTTTACGATGCCTAACGTGTGCCCTGTACCCGACAGCCTGGATCACTTGCGTGTTCAGCAAGCGATCATTGCGCGCGACAGCCGTATTGGCGTCCATCCGTACGCAAGTATCACCCTCGGCCAACAAGGCGAGGGTGAACTCGTTAATATAGAGCAGTTGAGTGCGTTCGTGCCGGGTTTCTCGGACGACGGGCGCGGTATAGAGGACGAAGGACTGATGCGTGCGGCGATGGAGCGGATCGCGGCGGCGGGGAGTATGATCGTGGAGCATTGCGAGTTGAAACGTTTAGGGAACGGACCGGAGAGCGAATGGCGCGAAGTGGAGCGGAATATCCGCTTGAGTGCCGAGACGGGTTGCCGGTTGCATGTATGCCATATATCGACCAAAGAGAGTGTAAGTCTGATCCGCGACGCCAAGAAGAGCGGTGTGGCGGTGACCTGCGAGACGGCGCCGCATTACCTGCTGCTCAACAACCGGATGGTGCAGGATGACGGATGCTGGAAGATGAATCCGCCGATTAGGGAGGTGGCAGATCAGATGGCGCTGCTGGCGGGGATCAACGACGGCACGATCGATGTCATCGCTACCGACCATGCGCCGCATAGCGCCGAGGAGAAGAGCCGCGGTTTTGCCGGCAGCGCCTGCGGCATCGTAGGAATAGAGATCGCTTTTCCGTTACTATACACCTATCTGGTACGAACCGGCATGCTGTCGATGGAACACCTTATTAAAATTATGTGCACACGTGCGCGCGAGATCATGGGCTTGCAGGAAGACAGTTGGGCGACGTTCGATCTGGAGACCCCGTATATCATCGATCCGGCGCAGTTCGTGTCGATGGGCAAGAGCACCCCGTTCGCGGGATGGAAAGTATATGGAAGATGTATCAAAAACGAAGTGCGGGGCATGGTCGTTTTTGAAAGTGAAGAGTGAAAAGTGAAGAGTGAATGGCACATAGTAAGCAATGAGCGGATCGCGGAGCGGGTGTTTCGTATGATCCTGCGCGGGGACACGGCGGGTATAGCGCCGGGTCAGTTCGTGGAGGTGCTGGTGCCGGGTTGTTATCTGCGCCGCCCGTTATCGGTGGGCGACGTGACGGACGACAGGCTGACGTTGATCTACAAGATGGTAGGCGAGGGGACGGCACGCATGGCGCAGATGAGCAGCGGACAGACGCTCGATATACTGACGGGACTCGGACACGGATACGATCTGACCAAAGCCGGTGAGCAGGTGCTGCTGATCGGTGGCGGAGTAGGTGTTCCGCCGCTTATGTATGCCGCCAAAGAACTACGTGCTGCGGGCAAACACGTACAGGTGGTGATGGGTTTTAACTCGAAAGGCGAGGTGTTCGGTGAGGATACGTTCCGCGCGATGGGATGTGAGGTGACGGTCTGCACGATGGACGGCAGTTACGGCACGAGAGGTGTGGTGACCGACGTGCTGCCCACACCGACGCCGTTCTATTACGCCTGCGGACCGATGCCGATGATCAAAGCAATCCTGCGCACGGCAGGGACGAACGGACAGATCAGCATGGAGGAGCGAATGGGATGCGGCGTAGGTTTATGCATGGGTTGCACCATCGAGACGACCGAAGGGTTCCAGCGCGTGTGCAAGGAAGGACCGGTGTTCAACGCGGGGGCGTTGAAAGTTTAGAGTTTAGAGATGAAGGTTAGACTTGGAAATATTGAATTAGCTAATCCGGTGATACCGGCGAGCGGGACATGCGGTTTCGGACAGGAGATGAGCGAATGGCTCGATCTCAACTGTCTGGGGGCTGTCTCGACCAAAGGAACGACGCGTGAAGCGCGCTACGGGAATGCACTGCCGCGTATAGCGGAGTGTCCGGCAGGTCTGCTGAACGCTATCGGACTGCAGAACCCGGGTGTGGATGCGGTGATTGCTCATGAGATACCGGCACTGCGGCGTGTCTATAAGGGTCCGATCATCGCGAACATCAGCGGGTTCAGTATCGAAGAGTATGCGTACGTATGCGAGCGTATCGACCGCGAGACGGATGCGGCGATCTTGGAGGTGAATATCTCCTGCCCGAACGTACAGCACGGCGGCATGGCTTTCGGCACGAGTGCGCAAGCCGCGGCGGAGGTGACACGCGCAGTGAAGGCAGTGACGCACAAACCGGTGTATATGAAGTTGAGTCCCAACGTGACGGATATCACGGCTATTGCCTGTGCCTGCGTGGAGAGCGGTGCGGACGGTCTATGTCTGATCAACACGGTGTTGGGTATGCGGATCGATATCCGTCGCCGTCAACCGGTGTTAGCGAACCGTTATGGCGGTTATTCGGGTCCAGGCGTGTTCCCGATTGCATTGCGTATGGTCAACCAGGTGAGTAAAGCCTGCCCGGGTGTACCGATCATCGGCTGTGGCGGCGTGAGCAGTGCGCAAGAGGTGATTGAGATGATGATGGGCGGCGCGAGTGCCGTAGAGATAGGCGCGGCGAACCTGCAGCAGCCCGGCGTGTGCCGGCAGATCATAGAGGACCTGCCGCGCGTGATGAGAGAATTGAAGATAAACCACTTACAAGATATTATCGGCATCGTATGAAAAGAGATGTGATCATAGCCTGTGATTTTCCGGATGCAGCGACGACGCTGGCTTTCCTGGACCGTTTTACGGACGAGAAGCCGTTCGTGAAGATCGGAATGGAACTCTATTATGCGGAGGGTCCGTCTATCGTGCGGGCGTTGCATCAGCGGGGACATAAGATCTTCCTGGACCTCAAGTTGCACGACATCCCCAACACGGTACAGAAAGCGATGACGGTGCTCTCGAGACTGGATATCGACATGGTGAACCTGCATGCAGCAGGTACGAAAGCGATGATGGAAGCGGCACTGAAGGGTTTGACCCGTGCGGACGGTTCGCGTCCGATCCTGCTGGCTGTGACGCAACTGACGTCCACGAGCGAGGAACGGATGCACGAAGAGTTGCTGATTTCCGGCAGGATAGGCGATTGTGTATGCCATTACGCCAAGATGGCGCAGGAGGCAGGGCTGGACGGCGTCGTTTGTTCGCCGCTGGAGGCAGGGATGGTGAAGAAGGAATGCGGTGCAGCGTTCCTGACCGTGACGCCGGGTATCCGCATGGACGCGGGAACGGCAGGCGACCAGGTACGTATCACGACCCCTGCACAAGCCAAAGAGATAGGAAGCGATTTTATTGTGGTAGGCAGACCGATAACGGCAGCAGAAGATCCCGTTGCGGCGTATAAACAATGTGTAAAAGCGTTTAGAGATGAATAGTTTAAGTGAACAAATAGCAGCGGACTTGCTGAAGATAAAAGCGGTGTTCTTGCGTCCGAAGGATCCGTTTATCTGGGCAAGCGGTATTAAGAGTCCGATCTACTGCGACAACCGTCTGACCTTGAGTGATGTGGCGGTGCGCGAAGATGTGGAGAACGGTTTGGCTGCGTTGATTCGCACGCATTATCCCGAGGCGGAATGTCTGATGGGTACCTCTACGGCGGGTATTGCCCATGCGGCAATCACGGCTACCAAGATGGGGTTACCGATGGGATATGTGCGGTCCGGCGCCAAAGATCACGGACGGCAGAACCAGATAGAAGGGAAGGTAGTGAAGGGTCAGAAAGCGGTGGTAGTGGAAGATCTGATCTCGACGGCAGGCAGTTGTATCGAGGTGGTGGAAGTGCTGCGGGAAGCGGGTGTGGAAGTGCTGGGTATTGTATCGATCTTCACCTACGGCATGCAGAAAGGATTGGACCGTCTGGCGGAGCATAAGGTGACAAACCACAGCCTTAGTAACCTGGATGTGCTGGCGGACGTAGCCGTGAAGGAAGGGTATATATCCGAAGAGGAGAAAAACGAACTGATACAATTTAGAAATAAGCTATGAGACATCTATTAGATTCCACCGACCTGACGACGCAGGAGATTGAGAAGATCGTGTTGCGTGCGTTGGATATCATCGCGCATCCGCAAGCGTATGCGGAGGTATGCAAGGGTAAAAAATTAGCGACGCTGTTCTATGAACCGAGTACGCGTACCCGCCTCAGTTTTACCGCTGCGATGATGGAGTTGGGCGGTCAGGTGTTAGGATTCAGCGATGCGCGTTCGTCGTCGGTGAGCAAAGGCGAGACGGTGGCGGATACGGTACGTGTGGTGAGTGCTTTTGCCGATATCATCGCGATGCGTCATTATAAAGAAGGCGCACCGCGCGTAGCGAGTGAGTTCAGTCGTATCCCGATCATCAATGCCGGTGACGGCGGTCACAGTCATCCGACGCAGACGATGACCGACCTGCTGACGATCCGTCGTGAGTTGGGTCGTTTCGACCACTTGACCGTCGGTCTGTGCGGCGATCTGAAATACGGACGTACGGTACATTCGCTCATCAAAGCGATGCGGCGCTATGAAGGGGTACATTTCGTGCTTATTGCGCCGAAAGAGTTGGCCCTGCCCGATTATATGAAAGCGGAGTTAGGCGATGCGTACACGGAGGTGTCGACGCTGGAAGAGGCGATGCCGATCGTAGATGTGCTCTATATGACCCGCGTTCAGCAGGAGCGTTTTGCGGACCGCGATGAGTACGAGCGACTCAAAGACTCGTTCATCCTGGATGAGCGGTTG
The DNA here is from genome assembly GCA_902798385.1 of uncultured Bacteroidales bacterium. Taxonomy (GTDB): domain Bacteria; phylum Bacteroidota; class Bacteroidia; order Bacteroidales; family Paludibacteraceae; genus Colicola. The sequence continues at coordinate 66,538 of CADBWK010000003.1, read as the reverse complement.
ATGGCATTGGGTAAACCGTCGATGATCGTGCTGCATCCGCTGCCGCGTGTGAACGAGATCACCGTAGGTGTGGACAAGGATCCCCGTGCGGCTTATTTCCGACAGGTGGAGAACGGCAAATACGTGCGTAAGGCGATCATCTACACGCTGCTGAGCGATGCGTACCTGCAGGCAGCGCCGACAGGACACAAAGGCGAGGCGAGTGATTGTGCATGCCACAACGACCGCTGTATCGCGACCACCGAACCCGTGGAGCAGAAATCGTATATCGATGCCGACGGCGTCAAGCGCTGCTTCTACTGCGATCATATGCTCTAAAAATTGTACATTGTTAATTGTATATTGTAAATTGAACCGATATGTATCAAGACCGGATTATGAAAGAAGGACTGACATTCGATGATGTGTTGTTGGTTCCCGCGTACAGCGAAGTGTTGCCCCGTGAGGTAAGTCTGAACGGACAGTTCTCGCGGCATATATCGCTTAATATCCCTGTAGTGAGTGCAGCGATGGATACCGTGACGGAAGCGCGTATGGCTATTGCTATTGCCCGTGAAGGCGGTATAGGTGTGATTCACAAGAACATGTCTATCGCCGAGCAGGCGGCGCAAGTGCGCGCAGTCAAGCGTGCGGAGAACGGCATGATCGCCGATCCGGTGACGATCTTCGGTCACCAGACGATAGGCGATGCGCTGCAGTTGATGCATGACAATCACATCGGCGGTATCCCGGTAGTGAACGAGGAGCATGTGCTGGTGGGTATCGTGACGAACCGTGACCTGCGTTTTGAGACGGATAGGAATCGTCCGGTGAGCGAGGTGATGACGGCTGAGCACCTGATCACGATCGGTTCGACGGACAATCACACGGTGATGGAAGCGCTACAGACGCATAAAGTGGAGAAACTGCCGGTGATTGACAAGAAAGGGAAGTTGATCGGTTTGGTGACGTATAAAGACATCACCAAACTGCGTGACTATCCGAATGCGAACAAGGATGCGAAAGGTCATCTGCGCTGCGCAGCCGGGGTAGGTATCACGCCCGATTACATGGATCGCGTGGATGCGCTGGTGAAGGAGCACGTGGATGCGGTGGTGCTGGATTCGGCACACGGACACAGCAAGAATATCGTCAGCGCCCTCAGGGCTATCAAAGCCAAGTATCCGGAGCTGGATGTGGTGGTAGGAAATATTGCGACCTCAGAAGCGGCACGTTTCCTGGTGGAGAACGGCGCGGACGGCATCAAAGTGGGTATCGGTCCGGGCAGTATATGCACGACGCGTATCATCGCCGGTGTCGGTGTACCGCAGTTGACGGCTATCTTCGAGGTAGCGGACGTGCTGAAGGGCACGGGTGTACCTTTGATTGCGGACGGCGGTCTGCGTTATTCGGGCGATGTGGTGAAAGCGCTGGCGGCAGGCGGTAACTGCGTGATGTGCGGTTCGATGTTCGCCGGCACGGACGAAGCCCCCGGAGACACGATCATCTTCAACGGCCGTAAGTTCAAATCCTACCGCGGCATGGGTAGCATAGAAGCGATGAAAGCAGGCAGTGCGGACCGTTATTTCCAAGGCGGAGAGAGCAATGTATCGAAATTAGTGCCCGAAGGTATCGCCGGTCGTGTGCCGTACAAAGGCAGTGTATGCGAGACGATTTACCAGTTGATCGGCGGTTTGCGCTCCGGTATGGGATACGTAGGGGCACATAACCTGGAGGAGTTACGTGAGGCGAAGTTCGTGCGCATCACCTCGGCGGGTATGTACGAGAGCCATCCGCATGACATCACCATCACCTCTGAGGCACCGAATTACTCACAACAATAAGCAACGCGCATGCAGAAGATTATCATTTTGGATTTCGGCAGTCAGACGACGCAGTTGATCGGTCGCCGTGTGCGGGAACTGAACACGTTCTGCGAGATCCTTCCGTATAACAAATACCCGGAGAACGATGCGGACGTGATCGGTGTGATTCTGAGCGGTTCACCGCTGAGCGTGTATGCGGAGGATGCGTTTCATATCGACCTGAACCGTTTTCGCGGTCGCAAACCGATATTGGGTATCTGCTACGGTGCGCAGTTGATCAGTTATTGCAACGGAGGCAAGGTGGAGAGTGCCGGTACGCGTGAGTACGGTCGCCAGCAGCTGCAGTTTATTGACGGCAATAATCCGCTTTTCAAAGGCTTCGAGGCGCACTCGCAGGTATGGATGTCGCATGGCGACAGCATCACCCGTCTGCCGGAAGGAGCGGTGTGTATCGCTTCTACCCAGACGGTGCGGAATGCGGCGTATTATATCGAAGAGGCGTGCCCGATCTTCGGTACCCAGTTCCATCCGGAGGTGTATCACACGCTGCAGGGTACGTTGCTGCTCCAGAATTTTGTGGTTGATATATGCGGTTCGAAGCAGGAATGGAGTGCCGAGCGGTTTGTGGAGACAACGGTAGCGGAGTTGCAAGCGCAGTTGGGCAATGACCGGGTGATCCTCGGTCTGTCCGGCGGGGTCGATTCCTCGGTGGTGGCGGTATTGCTGCAACGCGCTATCGGAGACAGGCTGACCTGTATCTTCGTGGATCACGGCATGCTGCGCAAGAATGAGTTCCGCGATGTGATGAACGATTATAAGGGTTTGGGTCTGAACGTCATCGGTGTGGATGCGAGTGAGCAGTTCCTCAGCGATCTGTCGGGTGTCAAAGAACCGGAGCAGAAGAGGAAGATCATCGGTCGCGATTTCGTGGAGGTGTTCCAAGAGGAGGCCCGTAAGATCACGGATGCCAAGTGGCTGGCACAGGGTACGATCTATCCGGACCGTATCGAGAGTCTGAATATCACGGGCAAAGTGATCAAGAGTCACCATAACGTAGGCGGTCTGCCCAAGGAAATGCACTTGCAGCTATGCGAACCGATCAAATGGCTGTTCAAAGACGAGGTGCGTCGCGTAGGTCGCAGTCTGGGTATGCCCGATCATCTGATCAAACGGCATCCGTTCCCGGGTCCGGGTTTGGCGGTTCGTATCTTAGGCGACATCACCCGTGAGAAAATAAGCATCTTGCAAGAAGCGGACGATATCTTCATCCGCAACCTGCGTGAAGCGGGTCTATACGACGAGATCTGGCAAGCGGGTGCGATCTTACTGAGCGAGGTACGGTCGGTAGGCGTGATGGGCGATGAGCGGACGTATGAGAATCCGGTAGCCCTGCGCGCCGTGACATCCAGCGATGCGATGACAGCCGATTTTGCGCATATACCGTATGAGGTGTTGGCAAAGACAAGTAATGAGATAATTAACAAAGTGAAAGGCGTGAACCGGGTATGCTATGACATCTCGTCCAAACCGCCTGCAACTATAGAATGGGAATAATATGAGAGTTGGAGTTATCATGGGTTCGACCAGCGACCTGCCGGTGATGCAGGCGGCTATCGACACGTTAGCGGATTTCGGTATCGAAGTGGACAAACGGGTTATCTCGGCACACCGTGCTCCGCATGCCTTGATGGAATGGGCGGAGAGCGCCGAGGAGCGCGGGCTGAGTATCATCATCGCCGGCGCAGGCGGTGCAGCGCACTTAGCCGGTGTGATTGCCGGTCTGACACATCTTCCTGTGATCGGTGTTCCGGTTCGTTCCAAGACCCTGGACGGCTTGGACAGCCTGCTGTCTATGGTGCAGATGCCGAGCGGAATACCGGTGGCTACCGTGGCGATTGACGGCGCGAAGAACGCCGCGCTGTTAGCGGTCAGCATCCTGGCTCTGAATGATGCCAAACTGCGCCAACAGTATATCGAATTCCGTCAACAACAAACAGAAAAAGTTTTAGCAGCTGTGATCTGATATGAATTACAGGTTGTATGTAGAAAAGAAAGAAGGTTTCCGCGTAGAGGCAGAAAGCCTGCGAAACGAACTGAACGAGCACTTGCAGATGCACATCCAAGCGATGCGCTATCTATGTGTGTATGACCTGTTCGGATTCAGCGAAGCACTGTTGGAGCAGAGCCGATACAGCGTCTTCGGGGAAAGAGTGACCGATGTGGTGACGGACCGAGTGGATCTGGAGGGGAAGCAGTATCTGGCGATCGAATATATCCCGGGTCAGTTCGACCAGCGTGCCTCGTCGGCTATTGACTGCGTGCATCTGATTGACCCTAACGCGGATATCGATATCCGCTCCGGACGTCTGATCCTGTTTGAGGAGGCGATCAGCGCCGCGCAGATGGAAAAGATTCGTCATTACTGCATCAACGCGGTGGAAGCACGGGAGAAAGACCTAAGTGTGCTCGACCGTCAGCAGACAGCAGACGTCAAGCCCTTGTCTTCTTTGGAGGGCTTTACCGCGATGCCGAAGGAGCGATACGCCGCTTTCTGCAAATCATGGGGGTTGGCGATGAACGCCGATGATCTGGCATGCGTAGCGGACTATTTCCGCAAAGAGCAACGTGATCCGACAGAGACGGAGTTGCGTATCCTGGACACTTATTGGTCCGATCACTGCCGGCATACGACCTTCACGACTATTCTCGACGATATCGAAGTGGAAGAATCGTTCATCAAGGACGATATAGAAGAAGAACTGAACGCTTTCCGTCGTATCCGTGTGGAGCTGGGACGGGAACAGAAGCCGCTCTGTCTGATGGAGTTGGCGACGATAGGCGCGCGATACTTGAAAAAACGAGGTCTGCTGGACGATCTGGAGGTGAGCGAAGAGAATAACGCATGCTCGATCTTTATCGATGTGGACGTGGACGGGAAGAGCGAGCGCTGGTTGCTGCAGTTCAAGAACGAGACCCATAACCATCCGACGGAGATTGAACCGTTCGGCGGTGCAAGCACCTGTTTGGGCGGGGCGATACGTGACCCGCTGTCCGGTCGTGCCTATGTCTATCAGGCGATGCGCGTGACGGGAGCCGGCGATATCTATGCCCCTGTTAACCAGACGCTTCCCGGCAAACTGCCGCAACAGATTATCTCCCGTAAAGCCGCTTCGGGCTACTCGTCGTACGGCAACCAGATCGGTCTTGCGACGACGCATGTGCGTGAGATATACCATCCTTCGTATGTAGTCAAACGCCTCGAGGTGGGCGCTGTGGTAGGGGCTGTGAAAGCCGATTTGGTACGTCGCGAGAGTCCTGCACCCGGCGATGTGATCCTGCTGTTAGGTGGACGGACGGGTAGGGACGGTATCGGTGGTGCGACGGGTTCGAGTAAAGAACATACGGAGGCATCGCTAGAGGCTTGCGGCAGCGAGGTGCAGAAAGGTAATGCACCGGAGGAACGCAAGATTCAGCGTCTTTTCCGCCGCAAAGAGGTGACGCGCCTCATCAAGAAATCGAATGACTTCGGCGCCGGCGGCGTGAGTGTGGCGATCGGCGAGTTAGCGGACGGTTTGGATATCTATTTGGACCGTGTGCCGACCAAATATGCGGGTTTGAACCCGACGGAGCTGGCGATCTCCGAATCACAGGAGCGCATGGCGGTGGTGGTGGAGAAAAAGGACCAAGCGGCGTTTGAGCAGTTATGCCGGCAAGATAATATCGAGGTGACGCACGTAGCCGACGTGACCGATACGGGGCGCATGCGGCAGTTCTACAAGGGTACGCCGGTGGCGGACCTGAGCCGTGCGTTCATTGACTCGGCTGGTGCCAAACACTATGCACAAGCGACGATCGGACGTGTGGAAGCACGCAATCCGTTCGAGCAGCAGGTGGCAGGAGATACGTTAGAAGAACGCATGTGTGCGGTGCTACGTTCTCCGAATGTGACGAGTCAGAAAGGATTGATTGAGCAGTTCGACGCTACGATCGGTCGATCGACGGTACTGATGCCTTTTGGCGGAAAGATGCAACGCAGCGAGACGCAGGTGAGTGTACAGAAACTGCCGGTGGACGGCGTGACGAACACCGCTTCGGTGATGGCTTTCGGTTTCAACCCCTTTCTCTCGGAGTGGAGTCCGTATCACGGCGCCGCGTATGCGGTGGTGGAGGCCTGCAGTAAGGTCGTTGCAGCCGGTGCGGATTACCGTCATATGCGCTTCAGTTATCAGGAGTATTTCGAGCGTATGACGAGCAGGCTCAGTTGGGGCAAACCGCTCAGTGCGTTGCTGGGTGCATTGAAGATGCAGACGGCGTTAGGTCTGCCTTCCATCGGCGGAAAGGACTCGATGTCCGGTACATTCGAGCATATATCCGTCCCGCCTACGCTGATCGCTTTCGGTATCACGACGGTACCGGCTGATCGAGTGATCAGTACGGATCTCAAGCAGGCAGGCAACAGATTGTATCTGCTGCAACATACGCCGCTAAGCAATTATATGCCGAACACAGAGCAAGTCCAACAACTGTGGCTGGATACGACGCAGGCTATAGAGGCGGGTACGATCGTCTCGGCATACGCGATCGGTTTCGGCGGTGTGAGCGAAGCGCTCGCGAAGATGAGTTTCGGTAACGAGAAAGGAGCGGATATACAGATCGATGAACCGTTGCTGTACAACTATCAGTACGGCAGTATATTGGTGGAGTCCACGCAAGACCTGTCGTTTGCGCATGCGCTGTACTTAGGGCGCGTGACGGATGGGGACGCTATCGTGATTAACGGACAGGCTGTAAGGCGAAAGGATCTGTATAAGGCATGTACCGAACCGTTCAACAAGGTCTATCCTGCAGCTGTACCGGCGCAACATGCGGACCTGTTACCGAAGGGACTGAACACGATTCCGACGGTTCAACCGAAGGCGCTCCGACATGAAGACTTAAAAGGCAAAGCGCCGATGGTCTATATCCCTGTTTTCCCCGGTACGAACTGCGATTTCGACAGTATGAAAGCATGGCGCAGAGCTGGTGCAGAGGTGGAAACGACGGTGTTCCGCAATCTTACGGAAGCGGATGTTATCTCGTCGATTGATGACATGGAGCGTCATATCCGCCGTGCACAGATCTTGATGTTAGCCGGTGGTTTCTCCTTGGGCGATGAACCCGACGGTTCGGCGAAATTCATCGTGTCGGTGCTGTATCAACAGAAGATCCGTCAGGCGATCGAAGACCTGTTGGCACGTGGCGGACTGATCCTCGGTATCTGCAACGGTTTCCAGGCGCTTGTGAAGTCCGGTCTGCTGCCGTATGGTCAGTTAGGACAGGTGACGACCGACAGTCCTACTTTGTTCCGCAATGATATCAACCGGCACGTGTCGCAGATGGTGACGACTACCGTGACATCGACCAACAGTCCTTGGTTAGAAGGTATGTCGATCGGAGAGCTGCACAGTATTGCGGTCAGTCACGGTGAAGGCAAGTTCGTGGTCAATGAAGACTTGGCTCGTCAGTTGTTTGAGAACGGACAGGTGGCATTCCGCTATGCCGATCCGTGTACAGGGCAAGCGACGATGGAAGCACCTTACAACCCCAACGGCTCTTTCTATGCGATCGAAGGTATCCTCTCGCCTAACGGTCAGATCTTGGGCAAGATGGGACATAGTGAACGATGGGAGGAGAATGTGTTCGCGAATATCGACGGTAATAAATATCAGCCGCTATTCGTGAACGCGGTGAACTATTTTAAACAGTAATAAAACAACATACTTATGGCGCAACATTACGAAGCTGCCGGCGTGAATCTGGAGGCCGGATATGAAGTGGTAAGTAGGATCAAATCGCATGTACGTTCGACAGAACGGCACGGATCGATGGGTTCGATCGGTTCGTTCGGAGGCATGTTTGACTTGGCGGCATTAGGCGTGAAAGAACCGATTTTGGTTAGTGGTACGGACGGCGTCGGCACCAAACTGAAGATTGCCTTCGAGATGGACAAACACGACACGATCGGTATTGATGCAGTAGCCATGTGCGTCAATGATGTGTTGGCACAGGGAGCAGAACCGCTCATCTTCCTCGACTACATCGCGCTCGGGCACAATATCCCTGCGAAAGTGGAGGCGATCGTGAGCGGCGTAGCGGAAGGCTGCCGTCAGGCAGGTTGCGCCCTTGTAGGCGGTGAGACGGCCGAGATGCCGGGTATGTATGCCGACGGAGAGTACGACATCGCAGGTTATACGACCGGTGTGGTGGAGAAAAGCAAACTCATCGACGGCACGAAAGTGAAGACAGGCGATGTACTGGTCGGTATCTCATCCTCGGGCGTACACTCCAACGGCTATTCATTGGTGCGCAAGATCGTGAAGGATGCGCAACTGGACCTGCATACCGTCTATCCGGAGCTGGATGCCAATAAGTGTTTAGGCGAAGTGCTGCTCACGCCGACGAAGATATACGTGAAGGCGGTGCTGGAAGTGATTCGTCAGTTGGACGTACACGGCGTAGCACATATCACGGGTGGCGGATTCGATGAAAATATCCCCCGTATCTTCCTGCCCGGACAGGGATTCCGTATTGAGGAGGGCTGCTGGGAGATTCTGCCTGTTTTCCGCTTCCTTGAGAAGCATGGAAACGTGCCTCACCGCGAGATGTTCAATATCTTTAATATGGGCATTGGTATGGTGCTGGCCATCGACGAGAAAGAGGCGCAGCAGGCTATTGAGATCCTAGCGAAGTGGGGCGAGAAAGCACAGATCATAGGTCGCGTGCAAGAAGGAGGGAATGAGATTATAGTTTAGAGTTTAGAGTTCAAATATGGTACAGAAAAGAGCATTAGTGAGCGTAAGTGACAAAACCGGTTTGGTGGCGTTCGTGCAGGGTCTGCAAGCAGAAGGATGGCAGATCATTGCAACCGGCGGTACACAGAAACTGCTGGAAGAGAGTGGTGTAAAGACCATCGGTATCAGTGAAGTGACGGGTTTTCCGGAGATCTGCGACGGTCGTGTGAAGACCTTGCATCCCAAGGTGCACGGGGCTTTGTTGGCCCGTCGTGACGAACCGTCCCACATGGAGGCATTGAGGCAGAACGGGATCGAACTGATTGATTTGGTATGCGTGAACCTGTATCCCTTCCGTCAGACGATAGCCAAAGAGGGTACCACCATGGAGGAGGCTATCGAGAAGATCGATATCGGCGGTCCGTCGATGTTGCGCTCGGCCGCCAAGAACTGGAATGACGTCACCGTAGTATGCGACCCGACGGACTATCCGCGGGTGCTGCACGAGATTCAGACCGAAGGTAACACGCGCAAGCAGACGCGTCTTGAGCTGAGTGCCAAAGTCTATACCCACACTGCGGAGTACGATATGTGTATCGCTACGTATATGCGTAAGGCAGCGGGATTGAATGAGAAGCTGTTCCTTGAATACGACCTCAAGCAAGGCCTGCGCTACGGCGAGAACCCCCATCAGGATGCGAAATTCTACGCTTCGATGGAGCAAGTGCCGTATTCGCTGGCAAGTGCCCGTCAATTGCACGGCAAAGAGCTGTCGTATAACAATATCCAGGATGCTAACGCGGCACTCAATATCGTGCGCGAGTTCGGTAACACGCCTTTCTGCGTAGGGCTCAAGCATATGAATCCCTGCGGTGCTGCCATCGGCAAAGACGGTGTGGAAGCATGGACGAAAGCCTATGAGGCGGACAAAGTGTCCATCTTCGGTGGTATTGTAGCCACCAACTGCGCGGTAGATAAGCAGATGGCGGAGCTGATGAAACCTATTTTCCTGGAGATTATTATGGCGCCTTCGTTCACGGACGAAGCCCTTGAAGTGCTGGAGACGAAGAAGAACCTGCGCTTGCTCGAAGTGGATATGCGTCCGCTGAGCGGCAAAAAGATGCAGTATGTATCGGTGAACGGCGGTTTGTTGGCGCAGCAACAGGATACGGAGACGATCACGTTGACGGAGAATATGTGCGTGACGGAGGTTAAACCGACGGAGGAGCAGATGACGGATCTGCAGTTCGGATGGCGGATCGTCAAGCATGTGAAATCCAATGCGATCGTGGTGGTGAAGGACGGTCGCACATACGGTGTCGGAGCTGGTCAGATGAATCGGGTAGGATCGGCTGCTATTGCGCTTAAGCAGGCGCAGGAGAGTCTGGCCGCAGATGGAAAAGATATCCGCGAGGCGGGACTTGTGATGGCTTCCGACGGTTTCTTCCCATTTGGCGACAGCGTAGAGAGCGCTGCCGAATACGGTATCACGGCTATTGTACAACCCGGTGGTAGCGTTCGCGACAATGAGAGTATCGAGGCTGCCAACAACCATCATATCACGATGCTCTTCACCGGCATGCGTCATTTCAAACACTGATGAAAAAGAATGTATTAGTCATAGGATCCGGCGGACGGGAACACGCGATTGTGTATCAGTTGAGCCGCAGTGCGCAGGTGGCGCATATCTACTGTGCACCCGGAAATGCCGGTATCGTGCAGTTGGCCGAGTGTGTGGCGATCGGTGACACGGATGTGGCGCAGCTCGTCAAATTTGCGCAGGAGCATTCGATCGACCTCTGTGTCGTTGGTCCGGAGGCAGCCCTTGCAGCTGGCGTGACCGACGCTTTTCGTGCAGCAGGTATTCCTGTGTTCGGACATACGAAAGCGGCTACACAGATCGAAGCCAGTAAGGAGTTTGCCAAACAGCTGATGGCTAATTACGATGTGCCGACAGCTGCTTACCGCAGTTTTGCTATCTATGAGGAGGCACTGCAGTATGTGCAGACACGCAATTCGTATCCTACGGTGCTCAAATACGACGGTCTGGCAGCCGGTAAAGGAGTGGTCATTGCGCAGGATGAGCAGGAGGCACAAGAGGCTTTGCATAGCATGCTTGTGGGCGAAGCGTTCGGTAAAGGGCGGGTAGTGATTGAAGATTACCTGGAAGGACCGGAGTTCTCGTTCATGGCGTTTGTCCATCATCACCGGGTCTATCCTATGCCGCTCAGTCAGGATCATAAGCGCGCCTTTGACGGGGATAAAGGTCCCAATACCGGCGGAATGGGTGCATATACACCGCTGCCGTTTATCTCGGCAGAGGAGGAAAAATGGGCATTGGAACATATTTTGCAAGCTGTTGCCGATGGTATGTGTGAGGAGGGTTTACCGCTCACCGGTGTGCTCTACGGCGGACTGATGAAGACCAAGGACGGCATCCGTGTCATTGAGTTCAACGCCCGGTTCGGCGATCCGGAGACGGAGGTGGTGCTGCCTTTGTTGGAGACGGATGCATACACCGTCTTCCACGCAATCGCTACCGGAGAAGAGCTGCCGGCTGTCGAATGGCGCAAGCAAGCCACAGTAGGTGTCGTAATGGCATCCTGCGGGTATCCGGGTAAATATACCAAGGGGGCGGAGATCACCGGTGTAGAAGATTTCGACGGACTCGTACTGCATATGGGTACGAAAGTGCAGGACGATAAACTGCTCACCAACGGAGGTCGCGTCCTGATGTGTATCGCGCACGGCGACGATATCCCCCGGGCGCAACACAAAGTATACGAGCAGATACAAAAAATACACTGTACCAACTTATTCTATCGCAAAGATATAGCACATTGGGCTTTATGATCATAGACGGAAAACAAATAGCACAACAGCGCAAAGAAGAATTGCGTAAACAAGTAGCCGGCTATACGAAACAGTACGGTCGTGCACCCGGTCTGGATGTCATCATCGTCGGCGAGAACCCAGCCAGTATGTCGTATGTGCGCAGTAAACGCAAAGCAGCGGCATACTGCGGTATCGGCGGCGAACTGATTCAATTGCCGGAGACGATAAGTCAGGACGAACTGCTGGGTGTCATCCGCGCATGTAATAAAAAAGAAGATGTGGACGGATTGCTGGTACAATTGCCTTTACCCGAACAGATCGATGTTCAAACCGTTCTTGAGGCTATTGATCCGGCGAAAGATGTGGATGGCTTTCATCCGTCCAATGTGGCGGCGTTATGGCTCAACGACCCTGCTGTCGTTCCTTGCACGCCGCTCGGTATCATGGCGCTGCTCGAAGAAAGTCAAACGAGCTTGGAAGGCAAGCATGCGGTTGTAGTAGGGCGCAGTAATATCGTAGGCAAACCGATTGCCAAGTTGCTGCTCGACAAGAACTGCACTGTCACTCTTGCACACAGCCGCACGGCAGACTTAGGTGCCATTTGCAGTAAGGCGGACATATTGGTTGTGGCGGTAGGCAAACCAAAGATGATTACCGGCGAAATGGTGAAGCAAGGGGCTACTATTATTGATGTGGGTATCAACCGCACGAAGGACGGTCGTCTGGTAGGTGATGTTGATTTTGACGCCGTCGCTCCTGTTGCCGGCGCTATCACACCGGTTCCGGGCGGAGTAGGACCTATGACCATTACTATGCTAATGCAGAATACGATAGCATGTTATCTCAAACGAATTAACAAATAACGCATACAAATATGAAAATCGGAACTCCCCTCACTCCTATTGCTACGCGCGCTTTGCTGCTCGGTAGCGGAGAATTAGGTAAAGAAATCACGATGGAACTCCAACGTTACGGCGTGGAAGTGATTGCATGTGACAGGTACGAAAATGCCCCTGCTATGCAGGTGGCACATCGTTCGTATGTATTTAATATGCTGGATGGTCAGCGTCTGCGCGAGATCATTGAAGCAGAGCATCCATCGCTTATCATCCCGGAAGTGGAAGCAATTGCTACGCCGACCCTGGTACAACTGGAGAAAGAAGGTTACCATGTGATCCCGACAGCCAATGCAGCGTTCCTGACGATGAACCGCGAAGCGATCCGTCGTTTGGCATCCGAAGAGTTGCATTTACCGACAGCACGGTATAAATTCGCCGATAACCACGATGAGTTTCTTACTGCTATTCAGGAGATCGGGATTCCGTGCGTGGTTAAGCCTATCATGTCTTCTTCCGGTCACGGTCAATCGACCGTACACAACGAAGCGGAAGTGGAGACGGCATGGAAGATTTCGCAGGAAGGCGGTCGTGCCGGTGGTGGTAGAGTGATCGTAGAGGGTTTCGTGCATTTCAACTACGAGATCACCTTACTCACCGTACGCCATGCAGGCGGTACGACCTTCCTCAATCCGATCGGTCACCATCAGGTGGACGGTGACTACCGCGAGTCGTGGCAACCGCAAGCGATGTCGGACAGCGCCCTGCAGCAGGCACAGCATATCGCCAAACAAGTGACGGACGCCTTGGGCGGGTACGGTATCTTCGGCGTGGAGATGTTCGTGCAAGGTGACCATGTTATCTTCTCGGAAGTCAGTCCCCGTCCGCATGACACCGGTATGGTCACGATGATCAGTCAGGACCTCAGTGAGTTCGCGCTCCATGCACGTGCTGTATTGGGTCTGCCGATACCGGAGGTACGTTTCTTCCAACCGTCTGCGAGCAAAGCGATCGTCATCGAAGGGGAAGGCACCCGGGTGACGTTCGAAGGATTGGAAAAAGCCCTTGCTATCCCCGGCGTACAGGTTCGTCTGTTTGGTAAACCGGCTGTGCACGGACACCGCCGCTACGGTGTTATTCTCGCTACAGATGAGACTGTGGAGAAAGCGCTGCAGAAAGCAGAGAAAGCGTATCAATGTATCTCGTATAACGTACAATAATTATGATCGAGCGTTATTCCCGCGCAGCTATGCGCAATATTTGGACAGAACAGAATAAGTTTCAAGCCTACCTGGAGGTCGAGTTGCTCGCCGCACAGGCTTGGTCGGAACTTGGTGTGGTACCCAAGGAAGATGTCGCCCAACTGCGGAGCAAAGCAACCTTCGATGTGGACCGTATCCATGAGATTGAGGAAATCACCCGTCACGACGTAGTGGCTTTCACCCGTGCGGTGAGCGAATCGCTGGGTGAGGAGCGTAAATGGGTACATTACGGTCTTACATCGACCGATGTAGTAGATACTGCGAATGGATATTTGCTCAAGCAAGCCAATACTATTCTGCGGGAGGATCTCAAGCAGTTTTTGGCGGTGCTTCAGAAACGCGCCAATGAATTCAAGTACACGCCTGTCATCGGTCGCACACACGGCATGCATGCAGATGTCACTTCTTTCGGTCTTAAATGGGCGCTTTGGTATGCCACTATGCAGCGTAATATCGAGCGGTTTGAAATGGCTGCCAAAGGCGTGGAAGCCGGTAAGTTGTCCGGCGCCGTTGGTAACTACGCCAATATACCGCCCTTCATTCAGCAGTATGTATGCGAGCACCTCGGTATCGAATCGGCCAAGATCGCTACGCAGGTGCTGGGGCGGGATCGCCATGCGTTCTATTTGGCCTCCCTCGCCGTTATTGCCGGTTCGCTGGAGCAGATTGCGCTCGAGATACGCAATATGCAGCGTCAGGAAGTGCGTGAGGTAGAAGAAGCGTTCGGGAAGGGACAGAAGGGTTCGTCTGCGATGCCGCATAAACGCAATCCGATCTCATCGGAGAATATTTGCGGGTGTGCGCGTGTTATGCGCGGATACATGTGTACAGCATCGGAGAATATTGCCCTTTGGCACGAACGCGATATTTCGCATTCTTCGACGGAGCGTATTGTACTGCCAGACGCTACGATCCTGCTTGATTATATGTTGGCGCGATTGATGAATATCCTCGATAATCTGGTTGTCTATCCGGAGAATATGCTGCATAACATCGGCTTGACGCACGGCGCCATCTTTGCGCAACGCGTGATGAATGCCCTTATCGAGAAAGGTCTCGTGCGTGAAGAGGCCTACGACCTGGTGCAGCCGGTAGCGATGCGTACGCTTATGGAAGGCGGTCAAATGCAGGAATACCTTAAGCTTACGCCGGAAGTGACGCAGAAACTATCAGAAAAGGAGATAGACGATTGCTTCACGCTCGACTATTATATGAAAAACGTAGATTATATTTTCAATCAATTAGGAATATGAGAAAGGCAGATATTCTTTTAGGACTCCAGTGGGGCGATGAAGGGAAAGGGAAAATGGTGGACTTCCTGACCCCGAAGTACGACATCATCGCGCGATTCCAGGGCGGTCCAAACGCAGGGCACACCTTGGAGTTCGAAGGACAGAAATATGTGCTGCGCAGCATCCCTTCGGGTATCTTCCAAGGCGGTAAGATCAACCTCATCGGAAACGGTGTGGTGTTGGATCCTGTGTTGTTCCGTAAGGAAGCGGAAGAGTTGGCGCAGAGCGGACACCAACTGCATGACTGCTTGTATATATCCAAGAAAGCGCATTTGATCCTACCGACCCATCGTCTGCTGGATCAGGCCAATGAGGCGGCAAAAGGCAAGGCTAAGATCGGTACGACCGGCAAGGGTATAGGACCGACCTACACCGATAAGATCAGTCGTAACGGTCTGCGGGTAGGGGATATCCTCGATCGTTTTGAAGAGAAATATGCGCTCGCGCACCAGCGTCATATGGAGATGATTCATGCACTCAATGAAGCGGCTGTTGCCAAAGGCGGTACGCCCGTGTCACTGGACGGTCTGGAGAACCTGGAGCAGGAGTGGATGCAATCCATCGAATACCTGCGTCAGTTCCGTCTCATCGACAGCGAGCATTTCGTTAACAAAGCCCTTGCACAGGATCAAACGATCCTTTGTGAAGGCGCTCAAGGTTCGCTGCTCGATGTGGACTTCGGTTCGTATCCTTTCGTTACGTCGAGCAATACTATCTGCGCGGGTGCTTGTACGGGACTCGGCATAGCGCCATCCCGCATCGGCGAGGTGTACGGTATTTTCAAAGCCTATTGCACCCGCGTCGGTTCGGGACCGTTCCCGACCGAACTGTTTGATGAGACAGGGAAGAAAATACGCGATATCGGGCATGAGTACGGCGCTGTTACCGGTCGTGAACGTCGCTGCGGATGGATCGATCTGGTGGCGCTTCGTTATACGATCATGCTCAACGGTGTGACCCAATTGCTGATGATGAAATCCGATGTGCTCGATACCTTCCCGGTGATCAAAGCCTGCACGGCTTACCGTATCAACGGAGAGTTGACACGCGATTTTCCGTTCTCCATCGATGAGAATGTAGAGCCCGTTTTTGAAGAACTGCCCGGATGGCAGACGGACCTCACACATTGCACCAAACAGGAGGAACTGCCGCAAGCCTTTATCAATTATGTCAATTTCTTAGAGCGCGAACTGAATACGCCGATTAAAATCATTTCTGTCGGCCCGGATCGTGAAGCAACTATATGGAGAGAATGAAAAAAGCAATACTAAGACTCAGTGACGGAACAACCTTTGAGGGATACAGTTTCGGAGCTGATGTGCCGGTGAGCGGAGAAGTGGTGTTTAATACCGCGATGGTGGGTTATCCCGAGTCGCTCACGGACCCCAGTTATGCCGGTCAGTTAATGGCGCTTACTTTCCCTCTGGTAGGTAACTACGGTGTCCCGGAGTTCTCTTTCCGTCCCGACGGCTTGGCTACGTTCATGGAGAGTGACCGCATCTATGCTCGCGCTATCATATGTGCGGAATACAGTGGTGAATATAGCCACTGGAACGGTCGCGAGACCCTCGCTCAGTGGCTCAAAAGAGAAGGTGTGCCGGGCATCACTGGTATCGACACACGTGCTTTGACAATGTTGCTGCGCGAGCACGGCGTGATGATAGGATCCATCGAGATCGAAGGCTGTGCACCCGCTCCTGAGGCAAAGTACGAGGATGTCAATTTTGTGGCAGAGGTGTCTTGCAAAGAGGTGATTCGATACAACGAAGGGCTGGGGAGAAAGAAAGTGATTCTTGTGGACTGCGGTGTTAAGCACAATATTATCCGTTGCCTTATTGCCCGCGGGGTAGAGGTGATCCGTGTGCCTTGGAACTTCGATTTCAATACCCTTGAATCGGATGGTCTGTTCCTATCTAACGGTCCGGGTAACCCCGATACCTGTCAGGTGCTTGTGGATCATATCCGCACGTACATGCAGACCCATAAACCGATAGCCGGTATCTGTATGGGCAACCAACTATTGGGCAAAGCCGCCGGTGCCACTATTTATAAACTGCCGTACGGTCACCGCTCGCACAACCAGCCGGTTCGTATGGTGGGTACTGAACGCTGCTTCATTACCTCACAGAACCACGGCTATGCCGTGGATACTTCCACACTGGACGCTAATTGGCAACCTTTGTTCGTCAATATGAACGACGGTTCGAATGAAGGGATACGTCATATCTATGAACCCTGGTTCTCGGCGCAGTTCCATCCCGAGGCATGTTCCGGACCGGTCGATACGGAATTCCTCTTCGATGATTTCATAAAGCTACTCAATAAATAGGATCGATATGAAATTTGAAAACATACATAAAGTACTCGTACTCGGTTCGGGAGCACTTAAAATCGGTGAAGCCGGTGAATTCGACTACTCGGGTTCGCAAGCCCTCAAGGCGTTGCGGGAAGAAGGTATCGAGACTGTTCTGATCAATCCCAATATCGCAACTGTGCAGACTTCGGAAGGTGTGGCAGATCATATCTATTTTCTGCCGGTAACCCCGTATTTCGTGGAGCGGCTCATCGCCAAAGAGCGCCCCGACGGCATCCTCCTTTCCTTCGGCGGACAGACCGCGTTGAACTGCGGTGTCGAGTTATTCCGTGCCGGTGTGTTGGACAAATACAACGTGCAGGTCTTGGGTACCCCGGTAGAGACGATTATCAATACCGAAGACCGGGAATTGTTCGTGCGCCAGCTCGATCAGATTGACGTCAAGACCATCAAGTCGGAGGCATGCGAGACGGCGGAAGAAGCACGGCGTGCGGCAGCCGAACTCGGCTATCCCGTCATCATACGTGCCGCCTACGCCTTAGGCGGACTCGGTTCGGGGTTCTGCGACAACGAGCAGGAACTCAACACTATGGTGGAGAAAGCGTTCTCTTTCTCGCCGCAGGTGCTCGTGGAGAAGTCCCTCAAAGGATGGAAAGAGATCGAGTACGAAGTGGTGCGGGACCGCTATGACAACTGTATCACCGTTTGTAATATGGAGAATTTCGACCCGCTCGGCATCCATACCGGCGAGTCGATCGTCATCGCGCCGTCTCAGACGCTGACCAACTCCGAATACCATAAACTGCGCGCCCTCGCCATCCGTATCATCCGCCATCTCGGCATTGTCGGTGAGTGCAACGTGCAGTATGCTTTTGACCCCGAATCGGAGGACTATCGCGTCATTGAGGTGAACGCACGTCTAAGCCGTTCGTCGGCGCTGGCATCCAAGGCGACCGGTTACCCCCTGGCCTTCGTGGCTGCCAAACTCGGTCTGGGATACGGCTTGTTTGAACTCACCAATTCCGTCACGCAGTCCACGTCGGCATTCTTCGAGCCGGCTCTTGACTACGTCGTTTGTAAGATCCCGCGCTGGGACTTGGGTAAGTTCCGCGGCGTGAACCGTGAGTTGGGCAGTTCGATGAAATCCGTCGGCGAGGTGATGGCCATCGGTCGCACGTTCGAAGATGCGATACAGAAAGGCCTCCGTATGATCGGGCAGGGCATGCACGGCTTTACGGAGAATAAAGACCTGCATGTCGAAGACCTGGATGCGGCGCTCAAAGCACCGACCGACAAGCGGATCTTTGCTATCGCACAGGCGATGTACGAGGGATATAGCGTGGAGCGAATCCATGAGCTGACCAAGATTGACAATTGGTTCTTGCAGCGCCTGGAGCATATCATCCGCCTCGATGCCGAACTCAAGCAGGTAGGCGGCATGAAGCAGTTGTCGCATGACCTCCTGCTGCGGGCGAAACAATTGGGCTTCTCCGATTTCCAGATCGCACGTGCCGTAGGGCTCGGCCAGTCCATGTCCATGGAGGACGCCGTGCTCAAGATGCGCGCGTACCGTAAACAATTGGGTATCCTGCCGGTAGTCAAGCAGATCGACACCCTCGCCGGTGAGTTCCCCGCACAGACGAACTACCTCTACCTTACCTACAGCGGCACGAAAAACGATGTGCAGTACACAGGCGACCACAAGTCCATCATCGTCCTCGGGTCGGGTGCCTACCGTATCGGCTCTTCCGTCGAGTTCGACTGGTGCGGCGTGCAAGCCCTGCATACCATCCGCAACAACGGTTTCCGGTCTGTCATGATCAATTACAACCCCGAGACCGTTTCTACCGACTACGACGTGTGTGACCGCCTCTATTTCGATGAACTGACCTTTGAACGGGTCATGGATATCATCGAACTGGAGAACCCGCACGGCGTCATCGTCTCCACCGGCGGACAGATCCCCAATAACCTGGCGATGAAACTCGACAAACAGAACGTGCCTATCCTCGGTACGTCCGCCAAGTCCATCGATAATGCCGAGGACCGCGACAAGTTCTCCGCCATGCTCGACCGTATCGGCGTCGACCAGCCCGAATGGAGTGCCCTCACCTCGATGGAAGACGTGGAGAAATTTGTCAGCAGAGTAGGTTACCCCGTGCTCGTACGGCCTTCGTACGTGCTCTCCGGCGCTGCGATGAACGTGTGCTCCAACGAGGAGCAACTCCATAAGTTCCTCCAGCTGGCAGCCAAAGTGTCCAAAGAGCACCCGGTGGTCATCTCCAAGTTCATGACCAATACCAAAGAGGTGGAGATGGATGCCGTAGCCCGGGACGGCGAGATCATTGCCTATGCGATATCCGAGCATGTAGAGTACGCCGGTGTGCATTCCGGCGATGCCACCATCATGTTCCCCGCGCAGAGACTGTATGTCGAGACCGTACGCCGTATCAAGCGTATCTCCGGTCAGATCGCGCGAGAACTCAATATCTCTGGACCCTTTAACATCCAGTACCTCGCTCGCGAGAACGAGATCAAGGTCATCGAGTGCAACCTGCGTGCATCGCGGTCCTTCCCCTTTGTGAGCAAGGTGCTCAAGATTAACCTCATCGATATTGCTACGCGTATCATGCTGGGCTTACCGATCGAACGGCCGCATAAATCGCTCTTCGACTTCGACTATGTCGGCGTCAAGGCCTCGCAGTTCTCGTTTAACCGCCTTCAGAATGCCGATCCTATCCTCGGTGTGGATATGGCTTCCACCGGTGAAGTAGGATGCCTCGGAGAAGATGCAGGATGCGCATTGCTCAAAGCTATGCTATCCGTCGGCATGCGTATTCCGCAGAAGAATATCCTGTTCGCCATCGGCGGTCCCAAACAGCGGGCACATATGCTCGATACGATCAAGAAACTCGTGCAGCGCGGATATACTATCTATGCTACCGGCGGTACCAGCGAATACCTCAACGGACTCGGTGTACCCAATATTCGGGTGTATAAGAACGAGCATGTCGATGAGAACGGGCAACGCAAGGAACCTGTCGTGTCGGACCTCATGCATAACAAGCAGATCGAACTCTTCGTCGGTATCCCGGTGGATACCCTGGCGGACTCGGTGCATGACAGCTATTACCGCATGCGCCGCACGGCCGTGGACCTCAATATCCCGCTCATCACCAATGCCCGCCTCGCCGAAGCCTTCATCAAGGCCTTCCTCGATGTGCCACTCGATTCTCTGGCTATCCGCGAATGGAGTGAATACAAATAATCCACAATCGACAATCCACAATCGACAATCATATGAAAGCTTTAACTGCAACTGATTTTTCTTTTCCCGGTCAAACGGGTGTCTATCATGGTAAAGTACGCGATGTCTATTTCATCGGCGAGGACATGCTCTGTATGGTAGCTACCGATCGCATCTCGGCCTTCGATGTCATCCTCCCCGAAGGTATTCCGTACAAAGGACAGATCCTCAACCAGATCGCGGCGAAATTCCTCAACGCGACCCGTGACATCGTGCCCAACTGGCTGTTGGCTACCCCGGACCCGATGGTCTCGGTCGGGTATAAATGCCAGGGGTATCCCGTGGAGATGATCGTACGCGGCTACCTCTGCGGTTCTGCGTGGAGAGCCTACAAGGCAGGAGCACGCGAGATATGCGGCGTCCGGCTGCCCGAAGGCATGCGCGAGAACGAACAGTTCCCTACGCCCATCATCACGCCGACCACCAAAGCCGAGATCGGCACACACGATGAAGATATCTCGCGGGAAGAGATCCTTGCACGCGGACTGGTGCCCGAAGCCGAATACATACTCATGGAGCAGTATGCCCTTGCACTCTTTGCACGCGGACAGGAGATAGCACGGCAGCACGGCTTGATCCTTGTGGATACCAAGTATGAGTTCGGTTCCTATAACGGTCAGGTCATGCTCATGGACGAAGTCCATACCCCGGACTCCAGCCGGTATTTCTATGCGGAGGGCTATGAGGACCGTTTTGCCAAGGGCGAACCACAGCGGCAACTCTCCAAAGAGTTCGTGCGCGAGTGGCTCATGGACAACGGCTTCCAGGGCAAAGAAGGCCAACAGGTACCCGAGATGACGCCGACCATCGTGCGCAATATCACAGATCGCTATGTCGAGCTCTACGAGGGTATCACGGGAGATTCCTTTGTCGAGACACCTACCGACGATCTTGCAGCACGTATCGAGAAAAATATATGCGATTATCTGCAGAAATAAATTATATCATTAGTCTGTTTAATTAAGATAGTTTTATGGCTGGATTTTTTGGTTCAATCAGCACTTTTCCATGTGTGCAGGATGTGTTCTACGGTACGGATTATCAGTCGCACCTGGGTTCTCGTCGCGGTGGCATGGCAACCTATGACGCCCCGACGGGGCATTTCAACCGTGCTATTCACTCTATCTCGCAGGCTGCGTTTCGCACCAAGATGGAGGAGGAACTGCCGAAATTTATCGGCAATGCGGGTATCGGTATCATCTCCGATACGGATGCGCAACCCCTGCTGTTTAATTCCCACCTAGGTCGTTTTGCCCTCGTGACGGTAGGGAAGATCGACAATCTGGATGAACTGGCTGCGGAAGCGCTCGACCACAACATGCACCTCTCCGAGTTCTCGTCCGGTAAAGTGAACCCGACCGAACTCGTCGGCCTGATGATCATTCAGAAACCCTCGCTGGCGGAAGGCATCCGTCATGCGCAGGAGAAGATCAAAGGTTCGCTCTCGCTCATGCTGCTCACCGAAGACGGCGTCGTCTGTGCCCGCGACCTGTGGGGACGTACACCGGTCATCATCGGCAGTAAAGACGGCGCTTTCTGTGCTGCCAGCGAACCCTCTGCGTTCTATAACTTAGGCTATACCTTCGTGCGCGACCTCGGCCCGGGCGAAGTGGTGCGCCTCTATCCCGACCGCATGGAGCAGCTGGCGGAACCTCTGCCGGATCATATGCAGATATGTTCCTTCCTCTGGGTTTACTACGGTTTCCCCACCTCGTCGTTCGAAGGCCGTAACGTCGAGGACGTGCGCAATTATATCGGTTTTGCCATGGGTAAGGAAGATGACACCCGGGTCGACTGCTGCTGCGGGGTGCCGGACTCCGGTATTGGTATGGCCATCGGCTATTCCGAGGGGCACAACGTGCCGTACCGTCGCGCGATATCCAAATATACGCCTACCTGGTCCCGTTCCTTCATGCCGGCGAACCAGAATATGCGTAACCTTGTGGCGAAGATGAAACTCATTCAGAATAACGCCATCCTGAGGGATCGCCGCGTGCTGCTCTGCGATGACTCCATCGTGCGCGGTACCCAGCTGCGGGACAACACCCGCTGTCTGCTCGAGGGCGGTGCCAAAGAGATACATATGCGCGTGGCATGCCCGCCGCTGTTCTACGGATGTCCGTTTATCAATTTCTCGGAATCCAAATCCATCATGGAACTCATCACCCGCCGCGTCATCGCGGAGCTGGAGGGAGAAGATGCTGCAGCCGACGAAGAGCGCGTCAAGGCATATACCGTCACCGATTCGCCTGAATACAAACGTATGGTGGATTGTATCGCTGACAAGTTCGGACTGCACTCCTTGCGTTTCACCAAACTGGAGACCCTCATCCGTGCCATCGGCTTGCCCCGCGGACAAGTTTGTACCCACTGTTTCGACGGTTCTTCCTTCCATACCCTCTAACCCATAACCCGTAACTCCCTAAACAAATGCAAATAGCACAACGAATACTCAAGATAGAAGCCTCGCAGAGCCTAGTTATGGCAGCAAGAGCGAAGGCGATGAAAGCAGCCGGAATCGATGTGGTCAGCATGTCCCTCGGAGAGCCCGACATGGATACACCAGCGCATATCCGTCGCGCGGCGCAGGAGGCGGTAGACAACCATTGGTCGCACTACGGTCCCGTAGCCGGTACGCCCACTTTGCGGGAGGCTGTAGCTAACTATCAAAACGGCGTGAATGGCAATGCCATCCCTTGGATTGCTGATGATGTGCTGGTCTCTGCCGGAGCCAAGATGGCCATCTACAATGCCATCCAGGCCGCCGTAAACCCGGGCGATGAAGTGGTCATACCCATGCCCAGTTGGGTCAGCTATACCGAGATGGTCAAGTTAGCGGATGGGGTAGTGGTGCCCGTGCAGACCAAGTATGAAAACCGTTACTGCCTCACGCCGGACGAACTGCGCAAGGCCTTGACTCCCAAGACCCGCATGCTCATCCTCTGTTCGCCCAATAACCCCACCGGCAGCGTCTATAGCAAGGAGGAACTCAACGCCCTGATGCGGGTCCTCCGCGAGTTTCCGGATGTCTATGTCCTATCCGATGAAATCTACAACGAGATCATCTACGAACCCGCCATGTCTTTGTCCAATTTCGCTGACTTTGCTGAACGCCTCATCATTATCAACGGTGTCAGCAAAGCCTATGCTATGACAGGTTACCGAATCGGATGGCTTATGTCAAAGAACAAAGCCTTTGTCAACGCCTGTATTCGTCTGCAAGGTCAGCAGGTTACCTGCGCTACAATGATTGCGCAGAAAGCCGCAGAAGCAGCCTTAACGGGCGATCAGGAGTGTGTGGCTCAGATGCGGCAGGTGTTTGCACGCCGACGAGACCTGATTTGCCAATTGGCAAGTGAAATCCGGAATCTCAAGTTCCATCATCCGCAAGGGGCATTCTATATCTTCCCGGATGTCAGCCCGTGGGGGACAGGCGATGAGATAGCAGAACGTCTGCTAGAGCAAGCTCATGTTGCCGTGGTCTCCGGCTCCGCATTCGGATGTCCTTCATGTATCCGGCTATCCTATGCTATCAGCGAGGATGAGATTCGTACCGCTATGTCCCGCATTGCAGCATTATTAAAATGACAAATTACCAATTACCAATATCCGCCTTCTTTGCCGGAATACTTATTGCGATTGCCGGATGGGGTTTTCTTGCGAACCCCGAGTTAGGTATGTTTCTCTTCTGTGTCGGACTCATCGGTGTGGTCAAATACCGAGTAAAACTCTATACCGGTACGGCCGGATTTTTGACGGGGTGGGGCGATGTGCTACCGTTGCTGGTGATTTTGCTCGGCAATATTGTCGGATGTATGGCGGTGGCTGCCGTGTCCCTTTATTCACCGCTCGCACTTCCCGAAGCTGCCATCGGCATCATCGATGCACGTCTTCGCGTTGGGTGGCTCGGCACCGGACTGCTTGCTATCGGATGCGGACTGCTCATGTCGTTTGCCGTGGATTTTGCTCGACGAAACAGGGATTTATCAGATTGGCTGCCGCTCCTCTTTGCCGTGCCGGCGTTCATTCTATGCGGCTTCCCGCACTGTGTTGCAGACGCTTTTTACTGCTGCGTCTATCTGTTTAATACCACCGATATCCCATGGGGAGCGTTGCTCGCGTATTACGTTTCTATCGTATTTGGAAACTTCATCGGCTGCAACCTCTACCGCATATGTACTTTATCAACTATTCATTTGAATTCATAATAAAAATGGACACCAAATATATCTTTATTACCGGTGGAGTTGCTTCATCTTTAGGTAAAGGCATCATCTCAGCATCCTTGGGTAAGTTACTCCAGGCACGTGGGTATCGGATAACAATCCAGAAATTCGATCCTTATATCAATATCGATCCGGGGACGCTGAATCCGTATGAGCACGGTGAGTGTTACGTGACGGCGGATGGGATGGAGACCGACCTCGATCTCGGTCATTACGAACGTTTTACGGGTATCGAAACTACACGTGACAACAGTGTGACAACCGGACGTATCTATCTGAGTGTGATAGAGAAAGAGCGCCGCGGGGATTATCTCGGTAAGACGATACAGGTCGTTCCGCATATTACGGATGAGATCAAACGGCGTATCCTGCTCAATGCGACCAAACAACCGCTGGACTTCGTTATAACGGAGATAGGGGGTACAATTGGTGATATTGAGAGTCAGCCTTTCTTGGAAGCGATCCGTCAGTTACGGTGGGAACTTGGAC
Organism: uncultured Bacteroidales bacterium; assembly: GCA_902798385.1. Classification (GTDB taxonomy): domain Bacteria; phylum Bacteroidota; class Bacteroidia; order Bacteroidales; family Paludibacteraceae; genus Colicola. Next base: position 41,402 of record CADBWK010000003.1, on the reverse strand, counting down.
CCCAACGGGCACTCAATGTACATCTGACGTATGTACCGTATCTGGCCGCGGCAGATGAACTGAAGACCAAGCCGACGCAGACCAGTGTCAAGCAACTGCAAGGACTCGGAATCCAACCGGAGATACTTATCTTGCGTACGGAGCACCATCTGAGCGATGAACTGCGCAATAAAGTAGCGCATTTCTGCAACGTTGCCCCCGAAGCGGTGATTCAGAGTCAAGACCTGCCGAGTATCTATGAGGTGCCCATCAATATGTATGAGCATCAATTGGATAAGGTGATTCTGAGTAAGATGGGCATCAAAAGACCTCCTAAGCCCGATTTGAAATCGTGGATGGACTTCTTGGATTGTCGCAAGCGTGCAGACGAAGTGCTCCATATACGTCTGGTTGGCAAATACGACCTGCAAGATGCGTACAAGAGTATTCGTGAGAGCCTCGCGCATGCGGGCACATATAGGGGATATAGGGTGAAGATTCATTTTATCAACAGTGAGTTTATCACGCGCGAGAACGTAGCCGAACAACTATCCGGAATGGCCGGTATTGTCATTTGTCCCGGGTTTGGGCAACGCGGTATAGAAGGCAAAATCCTGGCCGCAGAATATACTCGTACGCACGATATACCGACTTTTGGAATCTGTCTCGGTTTCCAGATAATGGTGATTGAGTTCGCGCGTAATGTGTTAGGCTACCAAGATGCCAATAGCAGTGAGATGAACGAAACGACCCCGCATAATGTCATTGATATGATGGCAGAACAGAAGAATATCACACAGAAGGGTGGAACGATGCGGCTTGGTGCATATGAGTGCGCCTTAACCAAAGGTAGTCGTACCGCGCAGGCCTATCACGGTCAAATGCTTATTAAGGAACGACACCGCCATCGCTACGAGTTTAATAACTCCTACAAGGATGAGTATGAGAAACGCGGAATGAAATGTGCGGGTATCAACCCTTCCTCGGATCTCGTGGAGATCATGGAGATACCGGCATTACGTTGGTATATCGGTACGCAGTTTCATCCGGAATATAGTTCAACGGTTTTACATCCGCATCCGTTGTTCTTGGATTTTGTAGCGGCATGTATTAAAGCGACAAAGGACAAATGACAACCCTTCCGTTCCTCAAAATGCATGGTCTGGGGAATGACTATATCTATATAGACTGTTTCCAAAAGACCACGGCGCAGATCCTTGCCAAGACCGATCTGCCGGCTTTGGCACGTGCTGTCTCCGACCGACATTTCGGTATCGGCTCAGACGGACTTGTGCTGATTTTGCCTTCCAAAGAGGCCGACGCCAAAATGCGTATCTTTAATGCCGACGGTAGCGAAGCGGAAATGTGCGGCAACGCGATCCGTTGTGTGGCGAAGTACCTGTTCGAGAGTGGTCTTTGTCGCGATGTACACATGCAGATAGAGACCCTCGCCGGTATCCGTGCACTGGCACTGCATGTGGATAAAGAAATAGTAGATCAAGTGACGGTGAATATGGGAAAGCCGGTCATCCAGCCGGATTCTATTCAAGGCGGTAAGGATCCGATCGGTTATACGGCGGTAAACATGGGCAATCCCCATGCCGTCTTCTTCCGCGATACCATCCCTCAATTACCGGTCAACACGAACATAGAATTCGTGCATGTACGAAATAAAAAAGAACTCGACGTGCGTGTCATCGAACGCGGCTCGGGGGAAACGATGGCCTGTGGAACGGGAGCTTGTGCAGCTGCGGTAGCCGCTATCTATCACGGTCTGACCGAACGAACGGTGACCGTGCATCTGCCCGGTGGCGACTTGATGATACAGTGGCAGTCCGATCTGTCATCGGTCTTCATGACCGGCACGGCGACCGAGGTGTTCAGAGGCGAATTTAAAATAGTGTGATATGCAACTCAATACGCATCTTCAGCAGATGAAGGACGGGTATCTCTTTACGGAGATCATCAATCGCACCAAGGCGTATCAGACGGAGCATCCGGACGCGAAGGTCTTGCGTCTCGGAGTAGGGGATATCACTCGTCCGTTGCCGCAACCTATCGTGGAAGCGATGCATCGTGCGGTGGAAGAGATGGGAAACCCGGATACCTTCCGTGGCTATGGTCTGGAGAACGGATATGCATGGCTTCGGCAGGCTATCATTGATAATGACTATACGCCGCGAGGCATCCGTCTGGACCTTGACGAGGTGTTTATCTCCGATGGTGCCGGAAGCGATTTGGGTAACCTCAGCGAACTCTTCGATACGAAGAACACGGTGGCGATCTTAGATCCGGCCTATCCTGCGTATGAGGACACGAGTATGATGGCAGGACGGCCTATTGAGTACTTGCCCTGTACGGCGGAGAATAACTTCGTACCCGAACTGCCGAAGACGCATGTGGACATCATCTATCTCTGTTATCCCAATAATCCGATAGGCACTGTCTTGACGCGTGAACAGATGACGCAATGGGTGCGCTATGCACAGCAGCACAAGAGTGTCATCATCTTCGATTCCGCGTACGAGGCGTTCATCCAGTCGCCCGATATCCCGCATTCGATCTATGAGATAGAGGGTGCGCAGGAGGTAGCTATAGAGGTGCGCAGTTTCAGTAAGACAGCCGGTTTTACCGGTGTGCGCTGCGGCTATACCATCGTACCGAAAGCAACCGGCCTGCAAGCCATGTGGCTCCGGCGGCAGTGCACCAAATACAACGGAACGTCCTATATCTCGCAGCGAGGCGCGTTAGCAACCTATACTCCGGAAGGTAAGGCCACTATTCAAACCAACATCGCCTATTACCAACAGACGGCACAAGTGCTCTTGAAGGGCTTGCGCGAACTGGGATACGAGGTGTACGGAGGCGTGCATGCGCCCTATATCTGGTGCCGTGTGCCGCAAGGATACGACTCCTGGTCGTTCTTCGACCACCTGCTCCATACTTGTCAAATCGTTTGTACGCCGGGTGCCGGATTCGGGCCTACAGGCGAAGGATTTGTGCGTTTTTCGGCATTCTCCAATAGAAAAGACGTCGAAGAGGCACTAAAAAGAATGAAAACACTTGCATAATTCAAAAAATTATAGTAATTTTGCAGGCTAAATTACAAATCACAAATTACAAATCACAAATAACGAAGTTTGTATGTGTGGAATAGTTGGATATATCGGAAAACGCAAAGCGTATCCGATTTTGATTAAAGGTCTGCATCGTCTCGAGTACCGCGGTTATGACAGTGCCGGTGTCGCGCTCATCAACGAGCAAGGGCAACTCAATGTCTATAAAGCCAAAGGCAAAGTATCCGAATTGGAGGCGTTCTGCGAAAGCAAAGATATAGGCGGCATGATCGGTATCGCCCATACGCGTTGGGCAACCCACGGTGAGCCGAATACGGTCAACGCCCATCCGCATTATTCGGAGTCGGAGCGATTGGCGATCATTCACAACGGCATCATCGAGAACTACGCGGTCCTCAAAGCCGGACTCATGGAGCAGGGTTATACCTTCAAGTCGGATACGGACACCGAAGTGCTTGTGCAACTGGTTGAGTACACCCAAGTCAACCGCCATGTCGATCTCAAAACGGCCGTCCAACTGGCCCTTCAGCAGGTCATTGGCGCCTATGCCATTGCGATCCTCGACAAGACGCATCCTGATACCCTCATCGCCGCCCGTAAGGGTTCGCCGCTCGTCGTCGGTATCGGCGAAGACGAGTATTTCCTGGCTTCCGACGCAACGCCTATCGTGGAATATACCGATCAAGTGATCTACGTGGAGGACGAAGAGATCGTGGCATTGCGTTTAGGCGAGAAAGTGGATATCACAACCATCAACAACGTCGCTAAAACGCCCGAGATCAAGCGCCTCGAGCTCTCCCTCTCGCAACTCGAGAAAGGCGGCTATCCGCATTTCATGCTCAAGGAGATCTTCGAGCAGCCGCGTACTTTGACCGACTCAATGCGTGGCCGTGTCAACGTGCGCCAGGATAATATCGCCCTTTCCGGTTTCATCGATAACAAAGATCGCTTCCTCAATGCCAAGCGCATCATTATTACGGCTTGTGGTACCTCCTGGCATGCCGGCCTTATCGCCATGTATGCCATCGAAGAGTTCGCCCAGATACCGGTCGAAGTGGAGTACTCCTCCGAGTTCCGCTATCGCAAACCGGTCATCAACAAAGACGATGTGGTGATTGCTATCTCACAGTCCGGTGAGACAGCGGACACACTCGCAGCTATTCAACTCGCCAAAGAGAAAGGCGCGTTTATCTTCTCGATCTGTAATGTCGTAGGTGCCTCTATTCCGCGTGTGTCGGATAGCGGTTGTTATACCCACGTAGGCCCGGAGATAGGTGTTGCTTCTACCAAGGCCTTCACGGCGCAAGTAACCGCCCTTACCATGCTTGCCCTCTGTATCGGTCGCGAGAAAGGAACGATCGACAAAGAGCAATTTGTCTCCATTGTGCGCGAATTAGGTCAGATACCGGCGAAGATTGAACGCGTGCTCGGCGAAGACAAACGGATCTCCGATTTCGCGAAGATCTTCTCCTATGCCCAGAACTTCATTTATCTCGGTCGCGGATATAATTTCCCGGTCGCACTCGAAGGGGCGCTCAAACTCAAGGAGATATCTTATATCCATGCCGAAGGCTATCCGGCTGCGGAGATGAAACACGGACCCATCGCACTGATCTCACAAGAGATGCCGGTTGTAGTCGTTGCTCCGCATTGTGGTACGTATGAGAAAGTGGTAAGTAATATCCAGGAGATCAAAGCCCGTAAGGGTAGGGTGATCGCGGTGGTTACCGAAGGAGATGAACTGGTTAGCAAGATAGCTGACTACTGCATCGAGGTACCGGCTACGGAAGAGTGCCTCACACCGTTGCTCACCGTCATTCCTCTTCAGCTCTTGGCCTACCATATCGCCGTCGTCAAAGGCTGCGATGTCGATCAACCCCGTAATTTAGCTAAATCAGTAACAGTAGAATAAATCAAAAATGTCAAATCAAAAATCAAAAATTCGCGTAGCGATCCTCGGTTACGGCAACATAGGCAAAGCCGCCGAAGAAGCCATTAAGGCTGCTCCCGATATAGAGTTAGCTGGTATCTTCCATCATAATGATTGTCTCGATTGTATCGATGCAGATGCCGTGCTCATCTGTACGCCGACACGCGAAGTGCAGAAGTTCGCCACCGTGCTCGCTGCACGCGGAATCTGTACGGTCGACAGTTTCGATATCCATGGTCAGATATGGTCGCTTCGTAGCGCCTTAGACGCCGTTTGTACGGCCAACCAAACCGTCAGTATCATTTCTGCCGGTTGGGATCCGGGATCGGACTCTATGGTGCGTGCGCTGCTCATGGCGCTGGCGCCGAAAGGACTCACTTACACGAACTTCGGTCCCGGTCGTTCGATGGGCCATACCGTGGCTGCGAAGTCCAAACCGGGCGTGAAGAATGCCCTTTCGATGACCATCCCCTTGGGTACAGGTATCCATCGCCGTATGGTCTATGTCGAACTCGAAGAAGGTGCTGACTTCAAAGCAGTCGAAGCCGCGATCCTCGCGGACGACTATTTCGCCCACGATGAGACGCATGTCATTCCCGTCGAGAGCGTGGACGCGCTCAATAACGTCGCCCATGGCGTGAACCTCGTTCGTAATGGTGTCTCGGGAGAAACGCATAACCAGCGTTTTGAATTCAATATGACCATCAACAACCCCGCCCTCACCGGCCAAGTCATGGTCTCCTGTGCACGCGCGGCACTGCGTCTCAAAGAGCGTGGTGAGTATGGTGCTAAGACAATGATAGAGTTGGCTCCGATCGATCTGCTTCCGGGAACAAAAGAGAGCCTTGTGAAGGCTCTCGTATGATCAGTGTTGTCTAAACGCTCCCGTGCGGTAAGCTTGTAAGAGTTGTTCGAGATAGTGAATCTGCTCGAGCAACTCTTTTCCTTTGTCCGTATCCTTGATATGAATACGATGACCGGAGAAATCTTGCAGCAGCGTACGGTTCTGAATGTCGTTTCCGGACAGGATCGCTTGCTCGCGACTCTCGAAACTCTCATGCTCCACGAGCTGAATGCCGTGACTGTTATAAATGAGCGTATAACCGGCAATACCGGTCTTCTCCTGGTAGGGTTTTGAGAACCCGCCATCGATCACAAATCGCTTGCCGTTAGCGCGCATAGGAGTTTCGCCTTTTATGGTGCGAACGGGTACGTGACCATTCACGATGCGCCCCGTCGCAGCATCCAAACCGAACTCTTCCAAAATCTTATCACAGATCTTCTCGTCGTCAGAAAGGGTGAAATAAGCGCCTTTCGCTTCGTGCTGAATGTCCTTGTCGGCAATGAAATAACGCTCAAAAGTGGTCATCTTATCTTTGTGGTACAGCGGCGAGAACTCACCTTCCCAGAGGTAGAGCATGTAGTCCAGTGCGTTCTGTTTCTCTTGACCTACACCGTAGTAAGCCTGGCGGATCACTTCATCCGTACGATCCATGAGCGCCTTACCACTAACGCGCTTGCCGCATACTTCCGCTTCGGCGAATGAACCATCGGCATTGAGGGGTATTGCGGCGTGGTAGAGTAGGAAGCCGTTACGAACCAGATAGAGCGATCCATGCTCATAGAGCATGCGTAGATGACGCTGCATCTTCTCCGACTTACGGAACGAACGCCATAGTTGATCCATCAAGTCCTGCTCGTATTGATTCAATGCGTACGGATTCTTGGGGTCGATAGTCGGCAGGTTGGTGTCAAGTAAGTCGTAGGTCTTGCCCTCTAACGTGATGGTTCCCTTGCTATAATCGATCTTATCGAGCAGCGCACGGTGATCCATCTTCCATTCCGGGTGACGCAGTACGGTCTGTCCCTCGAGTTTGAACTGGATGATGGACATCGCTTTATGCATCTTCGCCATGAGCTGGGCAGAACGCGTCAGACGCGGGTTGTTCTCGAAATCTTTGGTCTGCCAGATCGTACACGGGTCGTCACCGTAAACGGTCATGGCGAAGTTCGCCAGCGGCAAGAGGTTGATACCGTAACCCTCTTCGAGGGTTTCGATATTGGCATAGCGGATCGATACACGCAGTACGGTCGCCAGTAAGGCTAAGTTACCCGCCATCGCACCCATCCATTCGATGTCGTGGTTACCCCACTGGATGTCATAGTCACGTACGGTAGAGAGCACGTCAAGAATCTTAGCAGCACCTGAACCACGGTCGAAGATATCGCCGACGATATGCAGCGTATCAATGGTCAGGCTATGGATGAGATAGGAGATAACGATGAGCAACTGGTCGGCACAACCGGTCTCGATGATGGCATCGATGATGGCATCGTAGTAGGTCTTACGGTCGCGCTGCTCGAGGTTCGATTCGTGCAGTAACTCGCCGATGATGTACGCGTAATCCGGTAACAGGATCTTCTGCACTTTGGAGCGGCTGTATTTGATAGTCACGGCGCGCGCGATATCTACCACTTGATGCAGGCGTTTCTTGTACCACGCTTTCATGTCCGGTTGCACGGTGCGCTCGTATTCAATGCGCTCGTCGGGGTAGTAAATCAGCGCACAGAGGGCACGTTTCTCTTCCTCATCCATCGCATAGCCGTACACCTCATCGACCTTGCGACGTACCACACCGGACGCATTCTTAATCATGTGAATGAACGCGTTTGATGCACCGTGCAGGTCACTCACAAAATGCTCCGTTCCCTTCGGTAGGGACAGGATGGCACGCAGGTTAATTAACTCCGTAATAACGCTCTGCGCATTCGGAAATTTCTCACTCAGTAGTTGTAAATAGCGTTCGTCTGTCATACTAAACCGGCTTTGTGGCGCAAAGGTACGAAAAAAAAATGACATATGCAAGAAAAAGTGGAAAAAACAACGAAAAACGCTCGCGCGCTTGCGTATATGAAAAAAAAGTTGTAACTTTGCGCCCAAATTGTAAAAATGCAAACTATGAGTACATCAGGAAAAGTGATTACATGGACGTCGGTAATAGCCGTTTTGGCGTTGTCGTTGTTCATTTTCTTTAAATTCTGTTTTGTGTACGCTGAGGGCGTGAATGAAGGTGACATCAACTATTTCCAGCGCGAAGGTTTTATATTCAAAACCTATGAGGGAAAGATGATTCAGACCGGATTAAAGAACACGAAAGTGCAAGGATCTATTCAGTCGAATGAGTTTAGGTTCTCGGTAGTGGACAAGAATGTGGCGAAACAGTTGGACGAAGGAACGAACACCGGCGTCAAGCTGCACTGGAAGCGCTATCTGGGTTCCTTACCTTGGCGCGGAAAAAGCCAGTTTATCGTGGACAGCGTCTATGTGGCTGCCCCGGTGAAACGTTAAATAGCAAGACCTATAAATCGTAATTCGTTATGATGACCGAAGAAAAATACAATTTTGTCAAAATGTTCGAGCGCTCGTTCCGGGAACACTGGGACTTGCCGGCTGTCACCGATTACGGGACAGATGTAACATTGACTTACGGACAATTGGCTATCAACATTGAGAAACTGCATATCCTCTTCAAGGAGTGCGGTGTCAAGAAGGATGATAAGATTGCCGTAATGGGTAAGAACAACAGTAACTGGGTGGCTGTTTATCTGGCAGCGATCACTTACGGAGCCGTCATCGTGCCGATCCTGCAGGATTTCCGCGCGAACGATGCTATTCACATCATTAACCATTCCGGTTCCAGGTTACTCTTCATCAGCGATATCAATATTGAGGGCTTTGATCTGGATCAGATCCCTAAGGTGCTGGCAGCGGTCAGCCTCAATGACTGGCATCCGATCTCGTTGGCGCTCAATCCGAAGAAGATCAACTACGATGCCATCGCGCAGAAGTTCAAGGAGAAACACCCGGACGGCTATTGGGCAAAAGATGTCCATTTCGATGAGCGCGGCAATGACAAGGTGGGTTCGATCAATTATACCTCCGGAACAACCGGTTTTAGCAAGGGCGTCATCATGCCGCTCAACGGCTTGGCAGGTAACGTACGTTACGGTTTAGAGTCGGGCTTGGTATCTGCTGACTCACGCTTCGTGACTTTCCTCCCGCTGGCGCATGCCTACGGATGCGCGTTCGACTTCCTCTCCTGTCTCGCTGCGGGCGGACATGAATGGTTGATCGGTCGTACGCCTTCGCCGAAGATCCTGCTGAAGGCTTTTGCGGAGATCAAGCCGACGCTGATCCTCTCGGTGCCGCTCATTCTGGAGAAGATATACAAGAAGATGATCGTGCCGCAGATCCAGAAACCGCCTGTAAGTTGGGTGCTCAAAGTGCCTTTCCTCGACGAAATTGTTTGCAGTAAGATCCGCGAACAACTGGTGCAGGCTTTCGGTGGCGAGTTCAAACAGATCATCATTGGCGGTGCGCCCCTGAACCCGGAAGTGGAAGCCTTCCTCTATCGTATTAAGTTCCCGATGTCGGTGGGCTATGGTATGACCGAGTGTGCTCCGTTGATCACGTTCACGCCTTACGATGAGGGTAGTCGTTTGTACTCTTGCGGTAAACCGCTGGCAGGCATCATGGAGGTCAAGATCCTGGATCCGAACAGCAAAGGTATCGGTGAGGTCGTGACCCGGGGTGAGAACACAATGACCGGATACTATAAGAACCCGCAGGCTACCAAAGAGGCCTTTACCAAAGACGGATGGCTGCGTACGGGGGACCTCGGTCTGATTGATGAAGACGGTTTCCTGCATATCAAAGGACGTTGCAAGACCATGCTCCTCGGGCCCAGCGGACAGAATATCTATCCGGAGGAGATCGAGGCGAAGATCAATAACATGCCGTTTGTGCTTGAGTCGTTGGTTCTCCAGCAGGAAGACACGCGTTTGGTAGCCTTGGTTTGTCCGGATTATACCGAAGTGGACGCCAGCGGCATGACGCGAGAACAGTTGAATGACTATATGGAAGATGCCCGCAAACAGGTTAACTCCGAGTTGGCTTCGTACGAGCAGATATCCCATGTCAAACTCTATCCGCACGAGTTCGAGAAGACGCCGAAGAAATCGATCAAGCGTTTCCTCTATACGAATATGGTACAATGAACCTCTGTATTGACCAGGGAAATAGCCGAACCAAAGTGGCGCTGATGACGGATGAGGGCAAGATCATGAAGCATCTCATCTATAAGTCCTTCTCCTCAGCGGATGTAGAGCGTCTCTTTGATCTGTATGACATCACGGACTCGATCATCTCGTCGGTGGTGGATATAGAGGCGGCTGTGGTCAATACGCTTCATCGTCGGTCGCAACATTTCGTCCTCTTCGATCATATGACGCCTGTGCCCATCGTGAATCGTTACGATACGCCGCAGACCTTGGGGCAAGACCGGTTGGCAGCGGCAGTAGGAGCGAAGAGTCTGTGTCCGAACGAGAACTTGCTCATCATCGATGCCGGCTCGGCCATCACGTATGACTTCGTGTCGGCGGAGGGTGAGTACATGGGAGGAAACATTGCGCCGGGCATCAAGATGCGCTTCACGATGCTGCAACGCATGACCAAAAAACTGCCGATGGTGGAGGCGGAGGAGAACGAACTGATTCCGCTTTTCGGAGCCAACACCCGCGATGCGATCGCGGCTGGCGTGATACGGGGCGTGGCGTATGAGGTGAAGGGATATATGCGTACACTCAAAGAGAAAATGCCGCATTATCAGACTTTTCTCACCGGAGGGCACGCACCGTACATCCTCAACAACGTGCGCTCCTCGCGCAACGAGAAACGGGAGATCCGTTTCGAGAAACATCTGGTGCTGATAGGACTGAATAATATACTGGTTTATAACAAATTGAAGATAGAAAATTGAAGATTGACAAATTTATAGTATGTATCGCTGCGTTGCTGATGAGCGTTGGGGCTGGGGCGCAGAATATGACGAGTTCGCCGTACTCGCGCGAAGCGTATGGTGATCTGAATGAGAACGTACCGACCGGCTATCGTGCGATGGGTGGAGTAGGCTTTGGTATGCGTAACAACCGCGCTATCAACCCCTCTCAACCGGCTTCCTATACTTCCTGCGACACGCTTACCTTCATGATGGATGTGGCAGCCAGCGCGAACTGGAGTCGTTATGCGGACGCGGGAGGAAAGAAAAACAAGGCTAACGGTAACCTGGAGTACGTTACCTTGCAGTTCCCGTTGTACAAGCGTTGGATCGCGATGTCGGTGGGTTTGTTGCCCTATAGTTCGGTGGGGTACAATATTGAACTGAGTGACTCAACCGCTAAAGGCGAGTACCACTATGCAAAGACCTATGTCGGAGACGGAAATATCAGCCAGGTCTATGGCGGTTTGAGCTTTAATGTGCTGAACTGGTTTGCCGTAGGCGCGAACGTTTATTATATGTGGGGTGATCTCACCCATGCTCGTGCATTGACCTTCAAGGAGAGCGGGCTCAATACGACGATCCAGGATGTCATCCTGAGCGTGAGCAATGTGCGTTTCCGTTATGGTGCGCAGTTCTTTCATACCTGGGGCAATCACACCATGAACCTCGGTGCGATCTTTGAGAGCAAGATGAAACTGCACAGCGATTTTATTCTGATAGAGACCCAGACCTCTGACTCGATTCCTATCTACAAAGACGGTTGGCAACTACCGATGGTATGGGGTGTAGGTGCCAGTTATAACTGGGCCAATCGCTTGACGATAGGCTTTGATTTTGAGCGCCAATGCATGGCTGATGCGTTGTATAACGGCGCAGAAGGACGTTACAGCGGCTTACAGGACAAGAATCGTTTCGCGTTCGGCGTCGAGTACCGCCATAATCCCTTAGGACGTAAGTATGTGGAGCGTATGCTTTGGCGTGCCGGCATAAACGTGCAAGATGAGTATCTGACGATGGTCGGTGCGAAACGTGTCACAGCCTCGATAGGTATCGGCTTCCCGCTTTGGACGATCGGTACGGTCATCAATACAACCATCGAGTACACCCATCGTGGCAGTTTGGCGGGACTGGAAGAGAACGCATTGCGTTTTACCATCGGCGCTTCCATCGCGGAGAACTGGTTCTTCAAACGCAAATTGTAGTTTGGCACAGGATTTGCTTGTAACCTGGTAACCTAGTAACCTAGGACCCTAGGACCCTAGGATCCTAAAAAGAGAAAATTACTAACACAAAATATTTATATTATGAAACTGAAATCATTACTTGTTGTAGCCTTGGCAGCCGCTGTACCGGCGCTGGCATGTGCTAAGAAACCGACCAAAGTAAGTGCGGAAACTCCGGTTAAGGAAGCTCCCGCAGCAGTAGAGGAAGATCCGGTTATCACCGAAGAGTGTGTAATGAACGTATCGCTCTTCCATGAGGCAGTAAAGAACAAGATGTACGCAGATGCGTATGAGCCTTGGATTGAGGTGTACAAAACCTGCCCGAATGCGAATAAATCCATCTATTCCGATGGTATGAAGATCGTAGAGGCATTGTATCGTGCTACTTCGGATGAGAATGAGAAAGAACGATTGGCGAAGTTGGCTGTCGAAATGCAAGACAAGCGTATTCGCTTCTTCGGAAACGACCCCAAATACCCGACGGCATATATCTTAGGTGAGAAGGGTTTGGCATACTTGGATTTCTACGGGGATGACAAACTCGAAGAGGCTCGCGAGTGCTTACGCGCTTCGGCTGAGGGTATGGGTAGTGCCAGCAAGATCATGGTGCTCGTGAAACTCGTAGACGCTTCGTATGCAGTGTATAAGAAAGATGCAAACGATAAAGCTGAGCAGTTCATCGCGGATTATGAGTTGGCAAGCAACTTATTGGGCGAGCAGGCCGGCAATGCGAATAACAAGAATGCTGAGGTTGCCGGCAAGCAGAAGGATTATGTGGATAACATCTTCGCTATCTCCGGTGCTGCTGATTGCTCCAAACTCGATGAGATCTATGCAAACGCTGTGAAGGACAATGTGAACAATCTGGATATGTTGACCAAGATTGCTAAATTGTACAAACGTGTTCGTTGCACGGAGAGTGATGTGTATTTCGCTGCATGTGAGGCGGCTCACAAACTGCAACCTACCGATGAGTCGGCAGCAGGATGCGCTTCGATGGCCGCCAAGAAAGGGGACTACGAGCAAGCGGTGGCTTACTACGATCAGGCTATCAAGCTGGCGATGGTAGAGGATGAACTGGAGGATGTAGCAGACTATCAGTACAACGCTGCTTTCTATTGCTACAACAACCTCAAGAAATACGCAGAGGCTCGTAAGTACGCCTTGGCTTCGATTGCTACCCTGAGCGGTATGGGTATGAACAAAGGTCAGGGACGTTGCTACATCATCATCGGTATGTGCTATGCCTCAACGCAGTTGTATCCGCAGGATGCCAAGGGGCGTATCCTCAACAAGACCGTTTACTGGGCTGCTGTAGATAAGTTCGTGAAAGCAAAACAGATCGATCCGTCGGTAGAGGCACAGGCTTCTGAGTTCATCAGCTCGTACAGCAAGTACTATCCGACCAAAGAGGAGCGTTTCGACCTTCCGAACGAGTTCTCTGGTAACACCTACTACGTAGGAGGATGGATTGGTGAGACCACAACGATCCGTTAATAGTATCATCATAGCGAGTGTCCTTTTGGCGCTCGCTATGTTTTTCTCTTCGTGCAGAAAGAGTGAGGTCAAACAAGCCGCCGAGTCTCTTCCGCGTGAACAGATAGCTGCGCTCATCACCGATAGCGTCACGACTCTTATCTCCGATTCCGGGATCACGCGTTACCGCATCGAGACGCCACAATGGCTCGTGTACGATAAGACCGAACCGCCTTATCAGGAATTCCCGAAAGGTGTTTATCTGGAGCAGTTTGATGCGGATTTGAGTGTACAGGCTTCGCTGAAGTCCGATTACGCCTATTATGACGAAACGGCGCAGCAGTGGACGCTGCGGGGACATGTACACGCGCTGAATCTGAAAGGCGAGCAATTTGATACGGAGGAACTGATCTGGCAGCAGAAGACCCATCGTATCTTCTCCGACTCCTCTATTATTATCACGCGCGCGAAGAACATCATCGAAGGAGTAGGGTTTGACTCCAACGAAGACATGAGCAAATATACCATTTTAAATCCAACGGGAGTCTTCCCCATTGAAGACGAATAAATATGTTATTAGAGAATAAAACAGCCCTTATCACGGGTGCCGCTCGTGGAATAGGTAAGCAGATAGCTTTGACTTATGCCCGCGAGGGAGCCAATATCGCGTTCACGGATCTCGAACTCAACGAAGCCGCACAGGCTACGCGCGATGAGATAGCTGCCTTGGGCGTAAAGGTGCAGTTCTACGCTTCCAATGCCGCAGATTTTGAGGCAGCGCATAAGGTGGTTGAGCAGGTGGTTGCCGACTTCGGCAGCCTCGATATCTTGGTGAACAATGCCGGTATCACGCGCGACACCTTGCTCATGCGTATGACTGAGCAACAGTGGGATGCCGTCATTCAAGTAAACCTCAAATCGGCGTTTAACTTCACGCATGCTGCCACGCCGGTCATGATGCGTCAGCGCAGCGGTTCCATCATCAGCCTCAGTTCGGTAGTGGGTATCAACGGTAATGCCGGACAAGCCAACTATGCCGCTTCTAAGGCCGGTATCATTGCCCTCACAAAGTCGGTAGCCAAAGAACTCGGTGCTCGTGGAATACGTGCTAACGCGATTGCGCCGGGCTTTATCTTGACCGACATGACCAAAGCACTGCCGGAAGAGACGCTCAAGCAGTTCGTGACGCTCATCCCGATGCGCCGTGGAGGCGAACCCGAAGAAGTAGCAAAAGTCGCACTCTTCTTAGCGAGCGACCTGGCATCATACGTCTCCGGACAAGTCATCCAAGTCAACGGAGCCATGGCATAAAAATAAATCCCGCATCTCGCGGGATTTATTTTCTCTATAATCAATAATCAATAATCAATAATCTATTCCTTCTTTCCCTGCTCGAAGCTAATCATACCTTTCCACGGCTCGAACTCATACGTCTCGCCGTTTTCCAGCGTAACTTTCTGCGGTTGGTCGGACATGTTCATTACGGCAATCACTTCATTCACCTTTTTGCCTTCTCTCAAGCATCGTTTGGCGGCGAAGATAGCCTCGTTGTCGCATCCGATACGCTCCAGCGGAGCACCCTTTTCCGGGCTAAACAACGCAGGATTGTGCTTACGCATCAGGTTCATGTTATGGAGGAACTCAGCCTGCGCGTGCTCTTCGTCGATATCGATCACGTCCTTCTCAAAAAACGCCAGACGATGGTGGTTACCACTCAACTGACCGGTGTAGATCATCGGCATGCCGGGGAGGAAATAGCACAAGGTGGTAAACAGTTTCACGGCGTCGCCCATACGCTCGAACTCCGTGCCGTTCCAGCTGTTCTCGTCGTGGTTGGTGATGAAGTTCATACGGATGGCTTCGGGACGAATGGTGCTATCTGTCTTAGCGAGGTTAGCCCACAGGTCTTCTACGGTAGCCTTGCCTTGTGCGATATCGTTCATCACGTGATGCAGGCTCCAGCCGTAGTACATATCGAACGCACTCTCGGTCAACTCGTCGGCCTTGTCCTCATCCTCTGCGAGGGTGAACATGTCCGGGTGGGTTTGACGCAGATCGCTCATTGCCCAGTTCCAGAAATCAGTCGGTACTTCACCCGCTACGTCGCAACGGAAACCGTCGATGCCGATCGAGTCCATCCACCAATGCATGCATTTGAGCATCTCGTTGCGCATGTCTTGGTTCTCGTAGTTCAGTTTGGAGATATCCGTCCAGTCGTATTGAACCATCTTCGTCCACTCGCTGTCCGGTGCCGTGTGGTTAGCCACCCAGTCCAAGATCACCTTAAAGCCCATTTTGTGTGCTTTCGCCAGGAAATGCTCAAAGTCGGCACGTGTACCGAACTCGGGGTTGATGGCGCAGTAATCGATGATCGAGTAGTAACTGCCCAGCGTACCTTTGCGGGTAATAACGCCGATCGGTTGACAGGGCATCACCCAGATGATGTCGATGCCGTTCTCCTTGAGCATCGGTAACAAACCTTCCGCAGCGGCGAACGTACCTTCCGGCGTGGCCTGACGGGTGTTTAACTCGTAGATAGTAGCGTCATACGCCCATTTCGGGTGACGCAACTCCTCTGCTTGCTTGGCGCAGCTCATCAAACCGATCAGAGCCAGCGCAAAAAAGAGTGTCTTTTTCATAATATATAAAATTTACCAATCACCAATCTCCAATCTCCAATCTTCAATCTTCAATGATCTCATACGTGAGATCGCTACGATTGATAATCACCGTCACTTTCTTACCCAGATAGATACGCTGGTAGATGATCTCGTCCGGACGGTCGATCAGCGGAATCATATCGCCGTAGAGCAGCGGCATCGAGTGGCGGCGGTAATGGATCAGTTCTGCCACTTTGTCGCGCATTGCCTTTTCCTGCTCGTTGATATTGTCAAAGCGCATCATATGGCGGTTGTCGGGATCATTGCCGCCCACTTCTCCGTACTCGTCGCCTTGATAGATACACGGCACACCGGGCAACGTCAGGTTGATCACCTCGAGCAGCAACGCACGCTTATACGCTGTTTCTGCATCGCCGATACCGATCTCCTGTGTCCAGCCTTCCTCTTTGCCATACGCATGGATATCGATGGCACCGCCGGCGATAGAAGCAAAACGGATCTGGTCGTGGTTACCGCTGATGTTACCCATCGTGTGGTGCGCACCGTAGGTGCGGAGCGACGTCAACTCGTTCTGAAGCACTTGATCCATACCGGTCAGACCCATCAAGGCCTCGCGGGTAGTGAAATACACATTGAAATCGAACTGCGCGTTCAGCATTCCGGTCTTCACATAACTGCCGATGAGTTCCGGGCTGCCGTAGGTCTCGCCGATCATCCAGATAGGACGTCCCGGCCAGCGCGTTGCGATCTTCTGTCCTAACATACGCCAGTAACCTTCCGGAATATGCTTGCATGCATCGTGACGGAAACCGTCCAACTCGTAGTTCTCCAGCCAGTATAACGCACTGTCCGTCATCTGCTCGCAAACCTCCTCGCGCTCCAGATCCAGCGTCGGGATATGTTTGTCAAACCATGTCGTCAAGCGCGCTTCGTCCCATAACTCGAAGTTACGGCGTCCGTCGGGTAGGATAGAGTCTGTATGCCAATCGGGGTGTTGCTGCAGGGTCGGGGAGTTGATATGCATGTGGTTCGCTACGTAGTCCAGCACGACGTTGATCCCGTGCGCGTGCGCGGTATCTAACAAGGTGCGGAACTCGTCCGGTGTACCGAAGCGGTCGTCTAACTTGGTTGCATAGATAGGCCAATAACCGTGATAACCGCTGAACTTGGTATAGGTCTTCGTGCTGTCGTATTTGTTGCCGTTCTTGAACGGGTAGCAGCCCCAGGCATCCCATGGGTTCTGCGTGATCGGACTGATCCAGAGCGTGTTCACACCGAGTTGATCGAAATATCCCTCGGAGATCTTCTTCGTGATACCGGCGAGGTCGCCGCCTTGGTAATCCACGATATCCAGTACTTCCGGACTGTTCATCTTCCAGTCGTTGGCATTATTGCCGTTGTAGAAACGGTCGATCATCAGCGAGTAGAGCACTTGCGCCTGTTGGTCATGGCGGTTCAGTTGTGCGGCATCCGTAATGATTTGACCATCCTGCATCGGAAGCAACAGGTCGTTGTAGAGGTACGTGTCATCCTCGGCAAAGATCCGCAGATACGTGCGTCCCTGTAAATTATCCAATGTCAAATTTCCAATATCCAACGTCCATGTCCCATCCTCATTGGCGCTGATACGCTCATGGTCGATGAGGGTGTTCTGGATATAGGCATCAAAAGAAGGATTGGTGACGCTGTCATAGAAACCGAAGATGAGCTTATTATCCGCATAGCCCAAGGATATCAAGGCCTGCCGAACGGGCTTGTTGGGTAGGATAGGGATGGCAAAACTGCCGCTCTTGTCATGCATCGTGAACGCATGGATCGAACGGTCGCGGTTAACGATATCCATCTCGTCGATGACAGGCGCTGCACCGCTAATGTTCAGGCACTCCACGGACTCACTCGTCGTCCACTGCAGACCTTTCCACGCCTTGGGATCACCGTACAATGCCGGCACATAATCCGTCAGCACGACATGCATCGTGTCGCTTGTCATACGAATCGGCATAATAGGATTCGATGCCCCGATCGTTCCGGCCATGTGATTGTGTTGTTGACACCCTATCAGACATAGGGAAAAAGCAAGAAGAAAAATAGACTTTTTCATGGTTTCACATATTTTGCGCTGCAAAAGTAATAAAAATTTTGCATATATGCAAATCTTTGTGCATTTTTATTGATATTTGTGGCCGTTTTGCATTTTTATTTGCATATATCAAAAAATTGTTGTACCTTTGCGAGCGCAAAGGTTTTGTAATGAATATGCAGACACCGAATTTATATATTATAGCCGGTCCGAATGGTGCAGGAAAAACAACTGCTTCGTTTAACTTGCTCCCCGATGTGCTGCATTGTCCAAACTTTGTAAACGCAGATGAGATAGCGCGTGGTTTATCACCTTTTGCCCCGGAGATAGTGGCTTTCCAAGCGGGACGTATTATGCTTCAACGCATTGATGAACTCTTGCCGCAAAAAGTTGATTTCGCCATTGAGACAACCCTTGCAACTCGTTCGTACGTACAACTTGTTCGTCGCGCGCAAGCACTTGGATATAAGGTACACTTGATTTTCTTCTTTTTGGAGAACGAAGAGCAAGCTATCCAACGTGTGGCGCAACGTGTCAGCAACGGCGGGCACAACATCCCCGAAGAAGATATCCGTCGTCGTTTTAAACGAGGTATCTATAACCTCATCAACTTGTATATGCCTGTGTGTGATAACGTATTGGTATATAATAACGCACATGGAGAGGCTATTCTTATTGCAAAACGTGCCTCATCAACGGGGAGTATACAGGTATACGAAAAAGAAATGTGGAACCAATTAATCTCAAAAATATGAGTGAACGTGAATTAGAGGCCAAGCTTAGTGTTGGCTTGAAACAATCGTATCGTAAGATCGTCGAGCAACATCGTCGTGACAATCAACCGCTCATTTTTAGTGAGAATGGTGTAGTGACTCAAGTCGATCCGTTTACGGTAGCGATATAACCCCTCGCTGCCAACCGCCTGTCCGCTAAAGGAATGGGACAGAGCGCCCCGCTTGCGGATAATTCGACCGACGAAGGTCGTGCAAAAAATAGACGTGTAGAATTTGTTAAAAAATAAATTTTAGTATTATGAAAAAGTATTTTTATGTAGCGCTTGTAGCGCTTGCCAGTGTGACAATGTTCGTTTCTTGTGAACAAAAAGGCAAATCGGGTGGCAATGACGAGCCGACTGATGGCACAACGTATGCCGGAGACACATGGATTACTTCTCCGGAGCAATTTGACATGACCTTGGTAGACGACTCTACCTATAGCTGCTGGGATTGGCATGTTTGGTGCGATGGAACAACCATTGGCGTAGAACCGTTCTGGGGAACAGAAGCTCAACTGCTTTGGATGATTGATCAATCCATGCAGGCAGAAATGAAGGTGTTTGGTGAGTATCACAAGAAATACCGCTATTATCTGGTAGAAGAGAATACGGAAGAGGCATGTCTGGCTCGTCAATGGGAAGGCGCTGAGTGCTGGCTTGAGACCATTACCTGGATCGATTCTCTCGGCGGACAGCACACCAGTCAGGAGTATGGTTGGATGCCGGAGGCAAACATGAAAGAGCGTCATGATTATTACATGGCAAAACTGGAGCAGATCGGTGTGGCTAATCATACATACGAGCGCGTAACGGACAAAACTGACAAAGATGCGTGCTGGGCAATGAATCCGGAAGATACGACTATTGTAACTCCTCCGGATCCAGAGCAGAAAGATTACAGCCAATATGATAGTGTAACATTCAAATGCTGGGAAATCACGCAAGAGGCTTACGGTATGACCATAGTCACCTATCGTTGGGAAACGGAAAAAGTTATCGTGATGATGTACGATTTGATCAATATCGATTATACCTATCGTCATGTAACAGAGGCTGACAATGAGGATGCTTGTGATCAACTCGAAGACAGTCAAGAACGTCAGGAAGCTTGCTGGAAGATTACAGCAACCGTAATGGGCGTAACTCAAGTTTCCTACTATTGGGGCACAGAAGCAGAAGCGGAAGCACAAGTAGACGCAATCATCAGTACCGGTATGGGTACGGCTTCCTACGAACTTGCAGCCGCAACAGATCCGGATTCTTGTCACGAATAAAAGCGTAAAACTATGAAGAAAGTATTGTTTACGGTATTGGCTGGCGTAGTGCTGGCCATGCCGGGTATGGCGCAAGAATTCGACCATCAAATTGAAGCCCTTATAACCGATGGAGGCTATGAACTGGAAGAAAACATCCCTGCGATGAAGATTAACACGTTCGCAGACCTTATCAACAAGCGTCCGGCGATGCCTGCGGCTAATGATCTTATTACGCCCGAAGCCAAAGCCGCTTACGCCCGCAAAGGTGCTGCCGCTTATTATAAAGGAACCCTTAATTTCCGCAGTTCGATCTTGCAACAGCAAGAGGACTTGAATAAGAAAACCATTGAATACGGCAAAAAACAGTCGAAGAACAACCAAAAAGCCATGGCGCAGTATAACGCCAATGTGAACGCCGGACTCATGCCTTCGCAGCAAGAGATGATGCAACTTTATATGTCCGGTGAGATCAATGAGAAAATGTCCGAGGCGCAGATGATGGATGTTATGGCCGGAAAGTTCGCCGCGAAATGGGGGATCTCCAAACAGGAGTACATCAAAATCATCAATATGGCGCAGTCCAATCCCAAAGGAACGGAAGCCTATCTCAAATCGAATCATCCGAGCCTCTATAACCGTCTTTATGCGGCCAATGCGCAGTTTGGCAATGAGAATGTCAATGCCGGAGACCCGCACGAAAACGAATACGGTGCATTGGGTGAGCAACTCTCTGCGCTGGCTAACGAAGCCTTCGATTTTAGGAATAATAACATGGACATGGTGAAGCATGTGCAACACAATGCGCACATCAATTCTGCCGACCTGATGCATATGGGCGTTGGTGCGGCGCTGGGTCTGCCCACCAATGAATTGGAGGACCTCTATGCTCAGATTATTGACGGCTGGCCTACGTCCGCAGAGTGCAAGCGTGCTATCCAAATGGAAGACCAGCTCGCAGCGCGCTTGGATAACTGGGACTGCTGCAAGAATGCCAAAGAAGGACAAACCATTTGCTATCCTTCATGGTGGATTGAAGGCCGCAAATCGGAGAATGCACTCATCGATGCTTATAACAGGAAACAAGCAGAGAAATGGCTCGCGGAAGTGAAAGCATACGATGTAAAAATGACCGCCATGATGGAGCGTCTGATTGAATTGGACAACCAACTCGAGCAGATCCGCAACGGCGGCGAAATAACCGCAGCATATGCAGCAGCGAAAAACCAAGCCTATATAGCAGCAACGCACCTGTATGACTTCAACTTCGTTCTCGAGGTTGCTTTACGATTCCCGCATGTGGTTCATCAAGAGGAATCGTACTGCTGGCCTTTCAGCATCAAAGGATAAAACCATTTGAGGTGAGATAGGAAAATATTAAAAACTCGTACAAAAAGTCGGCATATATTTGCATATGTCGATTTTTTGTTGTACCTTTGTCGCAAATTTTCCTAAGTATGTAATTAAAACGGTACGGAAATGTACGTAATAATTACGAGATAATTAGGTGATAATTAGGAAAATATCATATGAATAACATAGCAATAACATAAGAATAACATATGAATCACATAAGATTATCATATGAACGGCATATGAGAAACACAACAATATTATATAACAAATAGAAGGAAATAACGAAAAAAGAAGGAGGAAAGTATGGCAAAAGTTGAGTATAACCCTGCGATAGAGGGTACACAAGGTGCACTGTCGAAAGGCGGAATGATCACGCGGCAAAAGACGTATCGGGATCGGAAGGGCAGAATAATTGCTTATGGTAAGCAAGAAGGGTATTTCATTACCAATCCGCGGAATTTCAAACACAATCCGATGGTAGGTAAAGAGTTGGAGTACCATAACCTTTGGCGTGAGGTTTGTACGCAGACCAAGGAGGAATTGGCGAATCCGGAAATGCGGTTGAATTGGGAATTACGATTTGAGGCGCAGTTGCCCTATACAAAGGGCACCAAGCCCGATCCGCAAGCACCGATTGATCCGTCCACCGGAGCGCGTAAACGCTATGTGCAGTTACCGGCATTTGTGCGGGCGATGATATATCAGGCACGAAAGGAATAGAGCAAAAAATGCGCGAAAACTTGCATATGTCGTAAAAAAGCAGTACCTTTGCAGCCGCAAAGGCCGGTTTAGAACCGGAGCAGGATAAACTATGCAGATGAGAAGTATGGATATTTCGATTATAGTGCCTCTGTTTAATGAGGCGGAATCGCTGCCGAAACTCTATGAGTGGATCGCACGCGTGATGAAGGAGAACAAGTTCTCCTATGAGGTTATTTTCGTGAATGATGGCAGCACGGATGACTCGTGGCGAGTCATCCAGGGGTTACAGGTTACGGGTGACGGGTTACGGGATGAGCACGTTCGTGGCATTTGTTTCCGTCGTAACTACGGCAAGTCGGCTGCGTTGTACTGCGGTTTCAAGGCTGCGCAGGGTGATGTAGTGATCACGATGGACGCCGATCTGCAGGATTCGCCGGATGAGATCCCCGAGCTCTATGACATGATCACAAAGGACGGCTACGACCTCGTGAGCGGTTGGAAGCAGAAACGCTTTGACAACAAACTGACCAAAAACCTGCCGTCCAAGCTCTTCAACGCCACCGCGCGCAAAGTGACGGGCATCCAACTGCACGATATGAACTGCGGCCTGAAGGCTTATCGCAACGAAGTGGTGAAGAATATCGAGGTCTTCTCTGAGATGCACCGTTATATCCCGTACCTGGCTAAGAATGCGGGCTTTACAAAGATCGGCGAGAAGGTCGTTCAGCACCGCAAACGCGAGTTCGGTACCTCTAAATTCGGTATCAACCGCTTCGTGAACGGCTACCTCGATCTGATGACCTTGTGGTTCCTCAATAAGTTCGGCAAGCAACCCATGCATTTCTTCGGCCTCGTGGGCAGTCTGATGTTCTTTATCGGTTTTATCGCGGTCATCGTAGTGGGCAGCATGAAGCTCTACGCCCTGTCGCATGGTGTAGCCGCTATGCTCGTGGGCGTCAACCCGTATTTCCACATCGCGATCTTGATGATGATCTTGGGTTGTATGCTGTTCTTGGCCGGCTTCCTGGCAGAACTCGTCATCCGCAACAGCCCGAGCCGTAATGATTATCTGATCAAAGAAGAGATCTGATGGCACAATCCTTGGAGGAACAAGTAGCGGTAGTTGAGCGCGCGTTAGGCGAATGTATGATCGACACGGCGCTGGTTGTCGTGCGGTCATGGCTCAACGAAATAGGGGAGAACAACCCCTATGAAGAGGCGTATACCTCGCTGCAGAGTCGTTACCGCGACTTGTTCTCTCAATGGCTCAATATAGACGATCCCAACGCAGACGAAGAACTGACTAAGATGACCGGCGAAGCCTATCAGTTGGTGGACGCCGTCTATGCGGATATCCGTCTCAAGCGCGGCCTGTCACCGGAAATGCACGGCTTCAACGGGGACTCGGCGCAGTCCGTGATGCACTATTTCGAGAACTGCGTGCGTCTGCGCCCCGAGGACTACCAATGGTTTCATGACATACTGAATGATCCGAATCGTACGGAAGTCGCTTTGATAGCCGTCACAGGCATGGCTTTTAACCTCCGTACCTGTTTCTCTATCGACTCCTTCATGGCGCTCATCGACGGCATCAATGCCGAGAACGAGATGGCGGCCGGCATGTGCGTAGCGCACACCCTGATGCTGCTCGTTCAATACGACGTACGCATCGATTTCTTCCCGCAGATACAGGACGCTTTCGTGACAGCAATAGGCGAGAGTGACAGCGGCGAACATGTGTTCGACTTGCTCTGCGCGCTTATTCGCAACGAGATGATCATGCAAATGTTACCCGGCGGAAACGAGCAATATGTGACGCAACTCATCCCGCTCATACCGGATACGTGGCTCTATGCCTTGCTCATTGAAGGCTCTACGGAGCGCGAGCGTAAGTTCGCTTTCCATTGTCTCAAAGCCGGCGTACGCGACATGATGTGGAACTATCCGGATATCGCGGAGAAAGTCTTTCTGGAGCGTTTACGAGATGGCGCTAATACCCCGATGGACTATATCAATTATGCCCATTGTCTGCTGATGCGAGGCGACCGGATGATGGCTTTTGAGAACTACAAACAAGCCCGCCAACTATGCGGTTCATCGAAAGAGTTCTTCTCGCTCTTCCGTCCTGACCGACGCGCTTTGGTCGATCATGGCATCCCCATGGAGCACGTCTATATATTAGAGGATAAGTTGTTAGAAAGCAACGCCTAAACCGGCATCTATAAACTCAGCCCGTACACCGTGGGTCTTTAGACCCAACTGAACGAACAGGTGGTCAAGTACATGATACTTGAGCACGAATTGCATATAGCACCAGCCGTCCTGATAATTGCTGGCTTTCGAGAAATCATACTTATAGAAAACACCCCGATCGAGCGATTCACCTTTCTGTGCAGCCGCTTTCGCTTCGTCATAAGGCTCGAGGTTCTTGACCGGGTCAAACACATAGAATCCCACATGGATACCGGCGGTGAGCTTACCGATGATGAACTCCGGTTGCAGACTGATACCTACGCGGAAACAGTTCTTCACCTCACTCTTGGCCAGGTAGGTCTTTCCGAAATAAGTGACGGGCGCACCCGGGTTATCGTTCTTGTACTCATCGTTCACGGCGCTGTAATAGCCGTCGTAGAAAGCGTCTACACCCGCACCGATACGGAAGATCGACACCGGAACCCAATAAGCCGCTGCTTTGAGCGTTGCTACGCCGTAGAACCGCTGACCGTTCTGATTGTCGGCATAGTAGTTCTGCTTCGCACCACCCGTAGCGCTGATCTCCACCGCCCAAGGCTTATCGACGCCGTCATAGAGCTTGCGAGGAACATCCGGTTCGGGCTTCTGATACCCTTCATCCTTTAATCCTTTCACCCTTTCATCCATTCCGGGCGTGTAGCGCAGTCCCAGCTCGCCTCCGAACATATTATATCCCGCGTTCGGGTGCATGAAAGAACCGTTACTGATATGATGCCAACCACCGCTGAGCGTGATTTCCCAGCCGTCTTTGATGGGGAAGTCCATGTACATCTCCAGCGCCAGATAAGCATTGAGAATCGAACCGATCGACCAGTTGGCTATCAACTTACCTTCACTATCGCGCGCTTTCGTATAAGGCGGTACATCGTCGGGTAGGGTGTTGGCATAAGTCTTCGTCACCGCCGCCAGACCCACCGTGGGGCGAATGCCGATACGGAAATGCGTACCGTTGTAGAAAGGCTGGTTCATATAGCCGTAGGCCGCGATTGCGCTGCCTAAGTACTTGTCGTTGCCCAGATTCAGATAACTCACGCCGACACCGATGGAGGCGTTGTTCCATTGTTGCAAACAATGCCATCGACCGGTTGGCAGAAACTCGACTGCAAACTGTCCTCCCAAGACCGGACGCTGAATCCATTGATCCACTTTGCCGTCCTTCATCATCATCGCGCCCGACCCGCTCAACCGGTAGGCTAACTCATAATGAGGGAGTGCCAATGCCTGTAAACAGGCAAAAAACAATATGCAAACAAAAAAATTTCTCATTATCCGCTGCAAAATTACAAAAATATTTTGATATATGCAAATTTTTTTGTATCTTTGCGCCCGATTTGTGTAGTTACGATTCATGATCTCGCATAGCGACATACAAAATATCTTTTTCTTGGGTATCGGAGGCATCGGAATGAGTGCCTTGGCGCGCTATTTTCATCACCGCGGATATCCCGTTTCCGGTTATGACCGTACACCTTCTGCCTTGACCAAAGAGTTGGAAGACGAAGGAATAGCGATCATCTATGGGGATGATCATTTAAAAATTGAAGATTTAAAATTTAAGATTTTAGATTTTTCTCCTGCGGATACTTTAGTGGTTCGTACGCCGGCTGTACCGGAGCAAAACAGCATCTATACCTATCTTCGTGAGCAGGGTTTTGATATCCGCAAGCGCGCGGAGGTATTAGGACTCGTGACGCGTCAGATGAAGGCGCTCTGTGTGGCCGGTACGCACGGTAAGACGACAACCAGTACCATGCTCGCGCATCTGATGCATCAGTCGCCGCTCGGCACGAATGCCTTCCTCGGCGGAATCAGTATGAACTACAACACCAATCTGCTCTTGGACAAAGACAGCGAGTATGTGGTGGTAGAAGCGGATGAATACGACCGCTCTTTCCATCATCTGACCCCATATATGTCCGTTGTGACGGCCGTCGATGCCGATCATCTGGATATATACGGTACGCCGGAAGCTTATCGCGAGGCCTTTGCGCATTACACGAGCCTCATCACCGGTGCACTGGTCATGAAGAAAGGGATCGAACTGCAACCTCGGCTGCAACCCGGCGTGAAATGCTACACCTATTCGATGACCGAGGAGGCGGATTTCTATGCGGACAATATCCGCGTGGGGAACGGTGAGATACATTTCGATTTCCATACCCCGACGGAGACGATAAGTGACTTGCAACTCGGAGTACCCGTTTGGGTGAATATCGAGAATGCGGTGGCAGCCATGGCGGTGGCTTGGCTCAACGGAGTGAAGGCCGATGAACTACATCGCGGTGTGGCTTCTTTCAAAGGCGTGTTACGACGGTTTAATATCCACGTTCATACCCCGAAGGTGGCGTACATTGATGATTATGCCCATCACCCGCAGGAGATAGCAACGGCCATTGATTCGATCCGTAAGCTGTTCCCTGAGCGCAAGTTGATCGGTGTCTTCCAACCGCACCTCTATACCCGCACACGCGATTTTGCAGCGGATTTCAGTAGGGTATTGCACACGATGGATGAACTGATCCTGCTGCCTATCTACCCGGCACGCGAAGAACCGATACCGGGCGTGACGAGTGAGATGCTCGGCGGGCAGGTGGTGGAGAAGAAAGACCTGGTAGCAGAACTGAAGAAACGCGTGGCGGAGAGCCGGGAACCCGTAGTGATTTTAACAGTCGGTGCAGGTGATATAGATCGCCTCGTCCCCGATGTGGCCAAGGCATTGGTTAATGCTTAATGGTGAATGGTTAATGCTCGTATCATATGGAAGAGTGTAGGCATCAGCCTCGTGGCGGCACTGCTGATCACAGCGGTGGTCTTGGGCGTACGCATGCGTCCGTCGGAGCAGCCTTGTCGCACGATAACCTATATCATCGAGGACCAAAACGAGCGTTTGTACCTCACGCCGAACGAGTTGAATCAGGTATTAGAGGCGGAACATATTTACCCTGTGGGACGATCTTGCATCATCCGATGGTAAGAACGGCAGAGTGCTACGTCACCCCGCGATATGAGGTGCGGGTGCGCTTGACGCAACGTGTGCCGTTGCTGCGCGTCCAGATGCCGGCAGATATCTATTTCATTGACACCGACCGCAAAGTGATGCCCGTACGCACGGCGGTGACGGATAAAGTGCTTGTGGCGACCGGTGCGGTAGGACCGCAGTTCGCTGCGCACCAACTGGCAGATTTTGCGTTGTGGTTACAAGACAATAAATATTGGCATGAGCGGGTGCATCACGTGCATGTACAATCGCCGCAGATGGTATATGTCTATATGAAAGGTGAGAACCAACCGCGGGCAGTATTGGGTAACATGACGCGCTATGAACAAAAACTGACCAAATTGCGTACTTTCCTCGAGAACAGTCCCGAAGAGGTACAAGCCAAGCGATATACGGAATTGGACTTGCGCTTTCGTGGGCAAGTCATCGGACGAAACTAAACTTTAACTACTTTATTATGGCAAGAAAACAAACACAAACAGCAGCCTCGCTTCCTCTGGTGGCATTGGACTTGGGTAGCGATAGTGTACGTGCCATGGCGGCACGGCGCATAGCACCGGATCTGTTCCAGATCATCGGCGTGGAGGAGCGTCCGCAGAAACTCGGCAATGTATGTGTGGAGCAGGGCGTGATCACGCAGTCCAGTAACGCCGGATACGTCATCGCTGAAGTGCTCAAACTACTGGCAAACCGCATCGGCGTAGATGAGTTACCGACGGCTTTCCTATCCATCGGCGGACAGTCCATGCAGATCGTGGCGGTGCACTCGAAGCGCGACCAGGCGCGGCGCAAAGAGATCAGTCAGGCGCTGCTGGATGAGATGGAACTGGAGTGCAAGCAGAAGATCGAACTCCGCAACCCGGAGGTGGCGGTCTTAGGACTTGTTCCTTCGTATTTCAAGTTAGACGGCGTAGAGCAGGATGAGACACCTTCGCCGGAACAGCGCGCTGCTCTGGTAGAAGCCCATTATATCGCATTCTACGGCCGTAAGGCGATCGACACGCAGTTGCAGAAGTCCTTCTCTCAAGCCGGGCGTAGCATTGAACATGCGTTCGTTCGTCCGGAGTGTTTGTTGTCTGCGTTTGCCACCTGCGACGGCAATCATGTGCTGCAGAACGGTTGTGCGGTACTCGACCTCGGCGCGCAGACCACGAGTCTGACGGTTTATAAAGGCGGGCAGTACCTGATCAACAAGGTTGTGCCCAAAGGCGGCTATCATATCACGCGTATGCTGGAGCAGCAAGGAATGAGTTTCAATACGGCAGAGGTGCTCAAGAAACAATACGGTTGTGCATCGCCTGCTTTCGTGGAGAAGAACGTACGTTTGCGCATCCCCGCGGCGTCCGAGATAGGTGGCGACATGATCATCACAGCGCAAGAGTTGGCAGAAGCCATCGAACTCAAACTGCATGAGATACTCGCGCCGCTGATGGAGGAACTCAAGAAAGTGGAGAGCCGCATCAAGACGCTCTATATAACCGGTGGAGGATCGATGATGGCAGGCATGGCGGATTATATCCAGACGCTGACCCCCATCACGGTTCAGTACGGAGCGCATAACTTACTCCTCCATCGTGATACGGACGATAAATACCTCTCGCCGCAATACACGTCGCTGGTAGGAACCCTCCTGCTCGGGCAGGACTACCGCGATAATCACAAAGACAAACTGGTGCAGAAACCGGGGTTCTTTGACCGAATGAAAGAATCAACACTCGATATGTTTATTGATAACCAATAACCAATAACCATTACATTATGGAAGATCTCATTACATTACCTTTGGAAGGATTAACGGAAGATAGCATTATCAAAGTCATCGGAGTCGGTGGCGGCGGTTGCAATGCGGTCAATTACATGCATCGTCAGGGACTGAAAGATGTCACGTTCCTTGTATGTAACACCGATCGTCAGGTGCTCATCAAGTCGTCCGTGCCGAGTAAGTTACAGTTAGGTCCCGGCTTAGGCGCAGGCGGTGATCCCGAGACCGCTCGTCAGTATGCGGAGGAGAGTCGCGATCATATTCGCGAGGCACTCAATGACGGCACGCAGATGCTGTTCATCACTGCCGGTATGGGTGGCGGTACAGGAACCGGTGCTTCGTCCGTAGTAGCCGAAGTGGCACAGGAAATGGGGATCCTTACCGTAGGTATAGTCACCATTCCGTTTGCTTTCGAGGGCAAGAAGAAGATCGAGAAAGCGATGACCGGCGTTGCGCGCTTGGCAAAGCATGTCGATGCACTGCTGATCATCAATAACGAGAAACTCAAACAGATCTATCCCGAACTGAACCTGCTCAATGCCTTCTCTAAGTCCGATGACGTGGTAGCCAATGCCGCCAGGGCGATTGCGGAGATCATCACCGTGCCGGGCTATATCAATACGGACTTTGCCGACGTGCGTAACACGCTCCGTAAGGGTGGAGTAGCGATCATGAATATTGGTCGTGCTTCCGGTGAGAAACGTATCACCAATGCGATCAACGATGCGCTTAACAGTCCGCTGGTGAACACGAACGATGTACATGGCGCAGAGCGTATCCTGCTGCAGTTCTATTGCTCCACAGAGCATGCCATCGTCATGGAGGAGATCGACCAGATCAATGATTTCGTACAGGAAGTAGGCGATGATATCGAGGTTCAATGGGGCGCTTCTATTGACGAGAGTCTGGGCGAAGAAGTACGCGTGACGGTTATCGCGACGGGTTACAAAGTAGATGGCCTGCCTTCGGAGGACGAAGAAGAGGGCAAGAAGACTATCTCTGAGGCTATCGAAGATAACTATCCTCCGCAGACGCCGAAACCCTTAGAGGACGAGAAGGCACAACTCATCGACCTGAGTGAGACACTCTTTGCCGATGGGTTTGACCAACCTCAGCAACCTCGCGAGAGAGCAGCTTCCACTTCGGCTGATGACGTAGTCATCACCGTGGAGGACGAGGCCAAAGTAGAAGAACCGAAAGAAGAAACCCGCCGTCCATTCGGATGGATAAGAAGAAAATAAAGTATGGAAAAAGAGATGAATTTCTTTGACCTCTGTGCGGCATGTGGTCGTGCGATAGGTCGTTTGTGTGTCGCATGTTGGCACTTGTTGGGGCGAATGATCCGCTTGACGTACCGTTATTGGTGGATCGTGCTGACAGTGGTGGCTCTGGCTATCGCTGCTGCGTTGTACTACACGCGTCGTGACAATGTGACGTTTAAGATGGAAGCTGTTGCCCTCCTTAACGGACCTACCATTCAGCAGTTTGAGCAGGCTTACGCAGCTGTTCGTACGGGATGCCTCTTGCCGCCTCAAGCACCGATTGCTCCCTATGTATGGGATCGCACCGCTCGTTCGTTCGATACCTTCCGCGTTATTGACTGTCTGGATGATAACACGGCGGATTACATCGACTTCCGGTGCAAATCGACCCCTGCTGATACGCTCAACGTGCAGATGAAAGATCGGCTTTGCTTGCAGTTCCGTATCAAGGCACGCGATATGCACCTCGTGCCGGAGATAGAGCAGGCGCTGCTTGCCACCCTCAATGCGGATCCGGCGATGAACAACTCATATGTTGCGTACCTGAAGAACCTGAACGAAGAGGTGGCGTTTAACCATCGTCAGGCGATCAAACTGGACAGCCTCACCAGCGCTTACTACTTCACGCCTGCTTCTGCGGCTGCGCCGATGAATTATAACGGGAATGGCGTCAATTTTTACGGAGATCGTCGTATTCGTTTGTTCCTGGATGGTATATACGAACAGCACGAACACATGCAGATGGTTGACTACCGCATGCAATTAGCGACTGCTCCCGTAGTATTGGAGAATCATTTTGCCTTGAATCCCAAACCGGTGAACAGTCGCAGGAAATGTTTGGTGATCTTCTTCCTTCTCGGATGGATGGGAGGTTGCGTCCTCGCGGAGATCATCGACAAGCGCAAAGCTATTGGCGCTTGGCTAAAACAATAAGTTTCTTGATGACGAAATAGAGCACTACCGCTCCAAACAGAATGAGTATAGCTACGGACAATTCGTGGCTATATTCTTTTATACGGTCCATCTGTCCCGCTGCGACGTAACCTAACAGCGCCAGCACGCAGTTCCAGATGAACGCGCCGAGGAAAGTCCACCAGAGGAACGCACCGAAATGCATGCGGCTCAGTCCCGCCGGAATGGATATCAACTGACGGATACCCGGGATGAAACGACCGATGAACGTGGATACATTACCTTTCTCACGGAAGTACTCCTCTGCCTTCTGAATCTTCTCGCTCGAGAGCAAGCACAGATGACCAAGCTTGCTGTCGGCGAACTTATAGATGATAATACGTCCGAGCCACACACTCAGCCCGTAATTGATGACGGCGCCTATCATCGCACCAAGTGTTCCGAAGAGCACGATGATCAATACATCCACGGGATAGTTCCCTGTAGCGCATAAGATACTCTCCGGTTGCCCGGCTACAAAGGCTGCAGGCGGAATCACTACCTCACTCGGGAAGGGGATGAACGAACTCTCCACCGCCATCAACGCGGTAATCGACGCATAGTTCATATGCGCCGAGTACCACGTAATGATGTTATCAACGAGACTCATTTAGATAAAGAGGAGTTGAACGATGATATAAACCGGCAACAAGATGATCAAGCTGAACTTAATCATGTAGCCGAAGAACGACGGCATGTCGATACCTTCCTGCTCCGCGATGGACTTCACCATGAAGTTAGGTCCGTTACCGATATAAGTCAGTGCGCCAAAGAAGACAGCACCCATAGAGATCGCTTTCATGAACTCGGGCGCGATACCTGCTACTGCGTCCATTCCGGCAGGAAGGGTAGTAGCGGTAGCATGGAAGACCATGGCCGTCGGGGCGTTATCCAGGAATGCACTCAACGCACCTGTGCAGTACACAAACTGCCAAGCATGCTCGATAGGCAGCGGGTTCTGTTGCAGGAACATCAGCGCCGGTGTCATCGTAGCGAAGATGCCGAGGAAGACGCAGGCAACCTCCATGATCGGCGTCCATGAGTAGTTGTTGTTCACGCGAACCTCTTTCTTGGTCGTCAACCAGCTGGCTGCGATGATAGCGATGAAGGCCCACTCGCGCAACAGTTTGAGGTACCAAGGCGCATCGTGCGCTCCCATAGCCGGGATGTAAGTCGAGTTGATGAACATCGTGCTCATGATTACGCACAGCAACCAGAAGATGTTAATCAGACCTGTAGCGGTCAGTTTTTTCGCTTCGCGCACATCCGCCATCAGGTGTTCTATCGGCTCCTTCTTATAATAATAGGTGTCGATCAGGAAATAGATACCGAGCAACAACGCACCTGTCACTGCCCATTCCGGCAGCATGTTCTGTATCCACCACATGAACGGCGTGCCTTTCTGGAACAGCAAGAACAAAGGAGGATCACCGAGCGGCGACAACAGACCACCGCAGTTCGCTACGATAGCGATGAAGAACAGCACCGTGTGTACGCGGTATTTGCGTTGCTGAATAGTGCTTAACAGCAAGCGGATCAGCAACATAGCTGCACCTGTCGTTCCCATGAACGACGCTAACACCCAGCCGATAGCCAGGATGATGGTGTTGGTCATCGGGGTCGCTTTCAAGTCACCTCGGATACAGATACCGCCGGTGGTCACAAACAGCGCCATCAGCAGCAAGATGAACGGCACGTAGTCGTAAATCATCTGATGCTCTAACTCATGACTCATGCCGTTGACACAGAGCCAGATACCTACCGGTACTCCGAGAATCAGAGAGACGTACAACTTGTGCAGATTTTCTTCCCACCACTCCCCTACATGAGGAATGAGCGGCAGCACGGCGATGCACAGTAGCATCACCACAAACGGGATTAACATCCACGCAGGAATTAAATGCTCAAGCATAGTAATTAGTATTTATTGTTTGTTATCTTAGTCCAACTTCAGCACGGCGAGGAAGGCTTTCTGCGGCACTTCGACGTTACCGATCTGCTTCATACGTTTCTTACCGCGTTTCTGCTTCTCAAGCAACTTACGCTTACGACTCACGTCACCGCCGTAACATTTAGCCAATACATCCTTGCGAACTTGCTTCACCGTTTCTCGCGCAATAATCTTCGCACCGATAGCCGCTTGGATGGCAATATCAAACTGCTGACGAGGTAGGAGTTCTTTGAGCTTCTCGCACATACGACGTCCGAAATCCACGGCATTGTCACGGTGGGTGAGGGTAGAGAGGGCATCGACCTGTTCGCCGTTGAGCAGGATATCCAACTTGACAAGGTTCGACGGTCTAAATCCGTTCATATGCCAATCGAAGGATGCATAGCCCTTGGATATAGATTTTAACTTATCGTAGAAGTCAATGACGATCTCGCCCAGCGGCATGTCGAACAGTAGTTCCATTCGATTACCGGAGATATACTCCTGCTTGACCAGTTCGCCGCGTTTGCCGAGACAAAGGGTCATGATCGGACCGATATAATCCGCCGTAGTGATGACAGACGCACGGATATAGGGCTCCTCGATGCGGTCGATCTCAGTAAGATCCGGCATGCCGGCAGGGTTATGTACTTCCACCATGCCGCCGTCCTTGGTATAGACGTTGTAAGACACGTTCGGAACGGTGGTGATGACATCCATGTCGAACTCGCGGTCGAGGCGCTCCTGGATGATCTCCATGTGCAGCAGTCCTAAGAATCCGCAGCGGAAACCGAAGCCCAGAGCCATCGAACTCTCCGGCTGGAAAGTGAGGGAGGCATCGTTCAGTTGCAGTTTTTCCAGACTCGCACGCAGGTCTTCGTAGTCCTCGCTCTCAATCGGATAAACACCGGCGAAGACCATCGGCTTGGCTTCCTCAAAGCCGTCGATGGCTTTGTCGCACGGACGGGCTACATGGGTGATCGTATCGCCCACCTTCACTTCCGTACTCGTCTTGATTCCTGAGATGATGTAGCCCACATTTCCGGCGCTGATGCTCTTGCGCGGACTCATGTCCAACTTGAGAATACCTATCTCATCGGCATCGTACTCCTTGCCCGTATTGACAAAGCGCACCTTGTCGCCCGAATGCATCGTGCCGTTCACGACCTTGAAGTACGCAATGATGCCGCGGAAGGAGTTGAAGACGCTGTCAAAAACGAGACATTGCAGCGGAGCGTTCGGGTCACCAACCGGCGCAGGGATACGCTCGATGATGGCGTCTAAGATCTCCGGCACACCTTCACCGGTCTTGGCAGAGCAACGAAGAATCTCCTCGCGTTTACAGCCTAACAGATCCACGATCTCGTCCTCCACGCGTTCCGGCATGGCGTTGTCCATGTCGCATTTGTTGAGCACCGGAATAATCTCCAGATCGTGCTCAATAGCCATATATAAGTTGGAAATCGTTTGCGCTTGTACGCCTTGCGTGGCATCAACCACCAGCACCGCTCCCTCGCACGCCGCGATAGAACGGCTCACTTCGTAACTGAAGTCCACATGCCCCGGAGTGTCAATCAGGTTAAGGGTGTAACCCTTATGCTCCATTTGTATCGCGTGACTCTTAATGGTAATACCGCGCTCCTTCTCTAGTTCCATGTCATCCAGCACCTGGTTTTCCATCTGCCTTACGTCAACGGTTCCCGTCAGCTCCAGCATACGATCCGCCAGCGTACTCTTCCCGTGGTCTATATGCGCAATAATACAGAAATTACGTATCTTATCCATGAATCCCTATTTATCCAATCTAAAATCGGCTACAAAATTACAATAAAAAAATGACATACGCAAATTTGCATGTCATTTTGTAAAAATTTTTAGTATATCTCCACGATCTCGCGCGGCACTCGCTTGGTGATTTGACGCTTTGTGAGAGGCTTGACGCTTTGCGTTTGAAGGTTTGTCACGCGCTGCGTAGCCTTGATGACAAGCGGGATCTCCGCCTTCTTGCTGCCCAGAATATGCGCGTTGCAAATCATGTTCTTCTCTTGGGTATAAACGCGTCCTTCCTGCCGTTGATAAATCGTGTTGAGGTCCACCGACCCACGCAGTTTTTTTAGGCGGAATTTCTCGATCTGCTGTTCGCTCATATTGACGAGATTGAGCATCTGCAGTTGGTCGGCGTTGAGTTTGATACCGAAAGGAATAGTAACCTTCACTTCGGCGTGCTCGGAGAAACGTCGCACCGCGTACGTGCGCGAATCAACTATATAATGGCGCTCAAATGTCATCTTAAAGCACCCCAAATACTTACTAACGGTTTGCGTGTGGGTCAGCACCGTCTCTCCTTCCGACTCATTGCTTACTGTCCAATGCTTGGTGTCGGCCATGGTCTGCTCAAAATCATAACGCATGTTCCCGATGGCAAAGAGCGCTTCATGTACCACCACACCGCTGTCCACCGCATTCGCTGCGCGGCGCAGCATATTCGCCGGCGTACCTTTTGGCGCACTCTTCTGTTCCATGCGTTCTAAGGCATTACCCGCCAATATAGAGTCCGCCTGCGCTCGCTTCCGGGCATCAAAGAATCGCTTGCAATAACGTCCTTGAAACTGCACAGAATCGCGGCCTTCAGAACCCTGTTCGGGCAGCACAACAATGTTGGCAATCATCTGCTCCATGCCCCACGGGCTGTTGTCGCTACTCATCCTAACGTCGCTTACCACAGCATACTGCGTGTTGTCATGCGGAAACTCCTGCTCCAACTTCACATAGACAGCGTGGAGTAGGGCAGCCATCTGCTTGCGTTTATTGCGCTGTTTGCTCTTTTTTGCCGCTATTACTGTCTCCTGTAACGCGATAGGCTGCTCGATGAGCACGATATCTCCCTGCAGATCCCGCGCTAAAACGGTTTTCTTCTGATAGCCGATAAAGGAAACGATGACCCGACTGTCCGGCGGAAGATTGGCTTCAAACGAGAAATAACCGTCGTTATTGGTAGCCGTACCCCATTCCGGAGCAATCTCCGGATACACCGTAGCGTAGGCGATAGGCATGCCTTTCTCGTCCACTACGCGTCCGAAAAAGGAACTAACAAAAGCCAATATCAGCAACAAACTCTTCATTTATTTCAAAAATCGCTGCAAAATTACTAAATTATTTTGATATATGCAAAAAAAGTTGTAAATTTGCAGCGCAAATAATATGTTTATCTATGAATACCAATTTTGGATTTGTACGAGTAGCGGCAGCAGTGCCGACGATGAAGGTAGCGGACTGCAAGTATAACGCCGAGCAGATCAAGCTGCAGATTGATGAGGCGATTGCAGAAGGTGTGGAAGTGATTTGCTTCCCGGAGTTGAGCCTGACGGGTTACACCTGTGCGGACTTGTTCTTTACGCAAGCCTTGCAGCAAAGCAGTATGCGTGAGTTGGAGGCCTTATGTGACTACACGCGCGGAAAAGCAATCATTGTGTTAGTCGGCGCTCCGCTGCAGGTAGATAACGACCTGTTCAACTGTGCGTTCGTGATGACGGACGGCGAAGTGATGGGTGTAGTACCGAAAGTGAACCTGCCGAACACGGGTGAGTTCTACGAGAAAAGATGGTTCACGAGTGGTCGTGCAGCGCGTGAGTTCACGCCCGGCGGTATCGCTCCGCGTATCCCGAAGATTGAGATATGGAGCGGCGAAGTGCCGTTTGGTACGGATCTGCTTTTCTGTA
Organism: uncultured Bacteroidales bacterium; assembly: GCA_902798385.1. Lineage (GTDB taxonomy): Bacteria > Bacteroidota > Bacteroidia > Bacteroidales > Paludibacteraceae > Colicola. Next base: position 4,215 of record CADBWK010000003.1, on the reverse strand, counting down.
CACGGAACCATACCTTTGGTATCGAGATATGTGAAGACCTGTGGAGCCCGTTACCGCCCTCGACGCAATTGGCTATTCAAGGCGCAGAGATCATCTTCAACCTCTCGAGCTCCAACTGCATCATCGGCAAGCATATCTTCCGCAAACAGATGATCAAGCAGCAGAGTGCACGTGTCCACTGCGGTTATGTGTACACCTCTTCCGGCGTTGGGGAATCGACTACCGATGTGGTGTTCTCCGGTAGTACGTATATCGCAGAGAATGGGGATATTCTAACCACGGGCGAACGATTCCAGCGCGAAAACACGATGATTATCCAGGAACTGGATGTGGAGCGTCTGCGTACCGACAGACAGCGTAATACGAATTTTACGAAGGATAAAGCCGGGCACTACCGTCATATCAATGTAGCACCCATCGAGCGCGAAGAGGAGATAACCGAACCAATCCATCGTACCTTCTCTCCGTCGCCGTTCTTGCCCAAGAAAGGGAAGGAAGACCAGTACTGCATGGATGTGTTCTCTATCCAGACTTCGGCACTGGCACGGCGTTGGGAACATACGCATTCGGATACTGTCGTCATCGGTATTTCCGGTGGCCTCGACAGCACACTCGCATTGCTTGTCGCCGTTCAGACAGCAGACCTATTGGGTTATGACCGCACGCGGGTAGTAGGCGTGACGATGCCGGGCTTCGGAACATCAGACCGCACCTACCAGAACGCACTCCAACTCATGGAAGAACTCGGAATCACGCACAGGGAGATTTCGATCTGCGAGGTGACCACCCAGCATCTGAATGACATTGCGCATAACATGGATATTCATGACGCGACCTACGAGAACGCGCAAGCACGTGTCCGCACGATGATCCTCATGGATCTGGCGAATGAACTCAACGGACTCGTGATCGGAACCGGTGACTTGAGCGAATTGGCACTCGGTTGGTGTACGTACAACGGCGATCAGATGTCGATGTACGGCATCAATGCCGGTATCCCCAAGACGCTCGTCAAATATCTCGTTCGTTATGCGGCAGAGAACCTGTACGGCGAACCGCTTCGTTCAATCTTATTAGACGTTGTAGAGACCCCTGTATCCCCGGAACTATTGCCCACCGACGAGAACGGCGAGATTGCGCAGAAGACCGAAGATAAAGTGGGGCCGTACGAGTTGCACGATTTCTTCTTGTATTATTTTATGCGCTTTGGTTTTACCCGCGAGAAGATAAAATACATGGCGTGTCAGGCCTTCGAAGACCAATACGACGAAGCCACGATTGACAAATGGCTGAATGTGTTCATGCGCCGTTTCTGCACGCAGCAGTTCAAGCGCTCTGCGATGCCGGATGGGCCCAAAGTAGTTAGTGTTTCACTGTCCCCACGGGGCGATTGGAGAATGCCGAGCGATGCGTGCTGTATCTGATATATCGTTACTGCCGTACAATACGTTCGGCATAGATGCGAAAGCAAAACTGTTCATCGAGTACTACTCGCTGGATGAGTTGCGGCATGTACTCAAAGAGCATCGTGGCGAGCGAATCTTGCATATAGGTCAAGGTTCTAATTTGCTCTTTACCAAGGATTTCGATGGCATCATCCTCCATTCCGGTATGGCGCGTGCAAAATTCCTCGATGACAATACAGTAGAGGCACAAAACGGTTTACGACTCGACGATATGATCGCCCAACTCACCGACATGGGCTATTCCGGCTTGGAGAAACTCAGCCTGATCCCCGGTGAAGTAGGAGCGTCGGCTGTGCAAAACGTCGGAGCATATGGCGTAGAGGCGAAAGATGTAATTGAGCGCGTTTATACGATTGACGTCGATACCCTTGAAGAGCGCGTTTTTACTAACGCCGAGTGTAAGTTCGGTTATCGTGACAGTGCCTTCAAGCATGAACTCAAGGGCAAGTATATCGTCACGTCTGTTGTCTATAAAGTCAAACCCGGCGATGCAACGAAGACCCGCGAAGAGATCATCGAGACCCGTAATGGCAAATTACCGAAAGTCGGCGAAGTGGGCTCAGCAGGATCATTCTTCATGAATCCCTTTGTGCCGGAAGAACAAGCGAATGCACTGCTTGCCCAATATCCCGACATGCCGCATTTTGCGACGCCCCAAGGCGTGAAGATTCCTGCCGCATGGCTCATCGAACAATGCGGTTGGAAAGGCAAGACCCTCGGCGGCGCACAAGTATGGCCCAAACAACCGCTGGTCATCGTCAATGCCAACCACGCTACGGCCCAAGACATCATCGATTTGGCTGCGCAAGTGAGCGCGAGCGTCAAAGAGAAATTCAATATATCAATTAACCCCGAAGTAAACTATATCTGATATGGCTTCATTTATCGTAGAAGGAGGACATAAACTGCATGGTTCGATCACCCCGCAAGGTGCCAAGAACGAGGCGCTGCAAGTGTTGTGTGCCGTGCTGCTCACCAAGGAAACGGTAGTCATCAATAACCTGCCGAACATCCTCGATGTCAATAACCTCATCGACTTGCTTGCGTCCATCGGCGTGCGTGTGGAGAAACTCGCCAAAGGCACCTATGCCTTCACGGCGCGTGAACTCGACACGGCCTATCTCCGCAGCGCGGACTTCCTCAAGAAATGCAATAAACTGCGTGGTTCGGTGATGCTTATCGGTCCGCTCTTGGCACGTCTGGGTGAAGTAACCTACGCCAAACCCGGCGGAGATAAGATTGGTCGTCGGCGTCTCGATACCCATTTCCAGGGAATGGTCAATCTCGGGGCAACATTCCAATACGATCAAAACCTCCTCGCATACCGTTTTAGCGGCAAGCATCTCAAGGGCACCTACATGCTTCTCGACGAGGCGTCCGTCACCGGTACCGCCAATATCATTATGGCTTCTGTCCTCGCCGAAGGCACTACGACCATCTACAATGCCGCCTGCGAACCCTATCTGCAACAACTCTGCAAACTCCTCAATCATATGGGTGCGAAGATCAGCGGAGTAGGTAGCAACCTGCTGACGATTGAAGGTGTGAAGGAATTGCATGGCGCACAACACACGCTCCTTCCGGATATGATCGAAGTAGGCTCCTTCATCGGTATGGCAGCCATCACAGGCTCAGAACTGCGCATTTGCAAAGTAGGCTACCGGGATTTGGGTATCATACCCGATGCTTTCCGTCGCCTCGGAATCCGCATTGACGTGGATGGCGATGATATCATCATTCCCGCCCAAGAGCACTATCAGATAGAATCCTTCCTCGATGGCTCTATCCTCACGGTGGCTGATGCACCCTGGCCGGGTTTGACTCCGGACTTATTGTCCGTGTTGCTCGTGGTAGCTACCCAAGCAAAGGGTACCGTGCTCATTCACCAGAAGATGTTTGAATCGCGTCTCTTCTTTGTGGACAAACTGATCGATATGGGTGCACAGATCATCCTTTGTGACCCACACAGAGCCGTTGTCGTAGGTCATGACCATCAACGCCAACTGAAGAAGAACAACATGACCAGCCCGGATATCCGTGCCGGTATCGCGATGCTCATCGCCGCCATGAGTGCCGAAGGCACAAGCAAGATCGACCATATCGATCAGATCGACCGTGGCTACGAAGACATCGAGCATCGCCTCAACGCCATCGGCGCCCACATCCGCCGCGAAGAATAACCAACTATCCAGATATCAAAATTATAGTATCTATGAAACGATTTACTTACTTAATCGGCTTGTTGCTGATTGTCGCAAGTGCAAACGCCCAATTATCAGGACAGTTTTCTGTTTCTGCCTCCAAGCAGGTGTATTTCTCCAAGGGGAACTTGCGATACCATTGTTCCACCAAAGCATGGTCCTTTGCGACAAATCAATATGATGTTGTCGGACAGAGTAATTCCAATATATCTTCCAGCTATGCAGGATATATAGACCTTTTCGGTTGGGGAACCAGCGGAAACAACAACCTTATGCCCTATGAGACAAGCCTTTCTGTCGTCTATGGAGGAGGTTATAATTCTATCGCCAATACGGCTTACGATTGGGGGAGCAAGGTTAGCGGTGACTATCGCACATTGACGCAGAGTGAGTGGGCATATTTGCTTAGCGAACGTCCCAATGCCTATTTGTTGCGTGGTCCAGCTAAGGTGAACGGTGTGAACGGATGGATTCTATTACCGGACAACTGGACTGCTCCGGCTTCCATCACCTTTACCTCATATGATCAGGGTGCGCGCGCATATAAT
>CADBWK010000002.1 GCA_902798385.1 uncultured Bacteroidales bacterium | reverse complement strand
TGCCCTTCTAAACATTTTTGTACGGCCAATAACCGATCTTCAAATGAATGTTTCATAAACCTCTAAAGTTTTGTGTACAACTTTTAGGGTTCAGTTCAGTCATCCCGTTTTTTCTTCTTCCTTTCCGCCGGATGCCATCCGGCTTATAAAATCATGTTATTTTTTCATTATTAGTTTCGAGCACCATCTGTTTAACCCATTCGCAATCGGGTCTGTAATGCTTGCACGTATATGATCAAAACAAAGCACACTAATGAAATAAATGATAAAAATCCCCATTACAATCATCCATACCATTCCAGAAGGATAGGTATCATATAAGCAGGTCAAGTTCTCATATACATAATTACGGATCCAAACGCTTTCATGTATCAAATACACAGGGAATGCCCCAATAGCGAGCCAGTTGATGATACGGCTATCGAATCGCAATGTCGTAAAAAATAAGAAAATAGATATCGAATTGATCATCGACCATGGATTGTTTCGATTTAAGAAAGTCGCGGATTTTACTAAGTGCAAATAATTGTCATTCAACATCCAAACTGCCGCATATAGTACCACACCTATTATACTGATTATAGCCGTCCATTTGCGTAATTTATCTTTATCCACGTGGACATGCAACGCTAAAAAACGTCCGATAAAATACACGTACATCAATTGCATAAAGTTGCCGCCAGAAGGATTAATCGTCTGTTGACCAAAGAATCCATATATTGAATTAATTAGTACCAAAGCGCACAAAACGTATATAAATTCACGCTTGGACATATTCTCAATCGCCTTATTGAACAAGGGGGCTAACAAAATTAAGAACAAATACGCCTTAACAAACCACCAGCCCTTCATAAGTGAAAACGGCATAAACGAGACAACTAAATCTTTTATGTCGAACGCGCTCCCCATACCAAGAGACATGCAATAGGTCAAAATACTATAAAACGCACACATCAAGTAGAAATCTATAACTTTCTTGGGTGTTGTGTGTATCCCAAACCATCCGGAGATGAGCACAAAAATATTGACCTGCAGCGATGTAAGTGAAGACAATATCAACGGAAGATTCTTCCAAAATCCCGATTGCTCAGCATAGATTATCGAATTCGGCAAAGCATGTACATAGAAATGTAAGAACAGCAATGCGAACATGCTGAACAACCTTAGTAATTCTATATTAGATTGCCTCGTCTTCATCTATCTTCTTATTTAGTTCCTTTCTAAAAATTTGCTCTGAGAATTGTGAGAATTTTGAGAATTTACCGTACCCTTGAGTCTAAGAATTCTCACATTTCTCACTTTTCTCAATGCATTTTTTGCATGAGACTCTGAGACTCTTGAGACTCTTTTCTTTAATTTGCTCATTTTATGGACCTTACAACTGTTTCAACTATCTCAACTGTCTCACTTTTCTCATGTCATTTTTCTATTATTTCTTCCCTTTCATCAATCGTTTCGTAGCCCGCATCTCACGTTGTAGCAATTCCATGCGTTCCTTGAGTTGTTCCTGCGTAGGCAGTGCGTCCTTGATACGGATATTATTGTATGTCGCCACAACTGCTTCTGGCGTCCGATGAGCGCAAAACCGGTACCGAGTTCCAGCAACAAACCAGTGATGCTCTTCGTCAGCGCCTCTTCCAAATCATCCTCGTTATAAATCTCGTGATCTACTGTTGCAAAGCCAAAATCATAGTTCTCCTTGAACACCTCCTGCACCAACTTACTCTGCAGTTCCGGCATGTGCTCTGCGAAGTTATTGAGTATCTTGCCCTGATGTTCGTATAGGTTGGCTTTGATGCAGTTGACCAACGCAGCACGGCTGAGTCCCTGCTCTATCGTCTTTCCAATGTAGAACAGCGCCTCTTCGATGGATTTGCATTTGGAAATAATCTCCACATGATGTCTCCAAGGCACGAGTGCAAATATCGCAGGAAATTCTCCAACGGGTTGTTGCAGTTTTTCGTCCTCAATTTCTCTAACAGACTGTAATAGAATTTCTGCACCAGCTTGGTGCGTAATTTCTTTACCAAATTGGTAAAGTTTTTCATTATCTATTTCTTTACCAACTTGGTAAAGTTTTCTATCTGGCTGATTATAAAACAGATACCACCGTTTCATATACCACAGATTCAAAGCCGAGAACCCCTCCGCATTCGGAAACTCCCGCTGCAGATCGAGGCTCACTTGTTCCACCACTCCGGCACCCCATTTCTCTTCAGCTTTCTTCTGAACCAAGTCACGTCCCAGCTCCCAATTAAAGAGCAACTTCTCCGAGTTGACCCGCACAGAAGCCTTGACCTGAGCCGAACGATAACGGTACTTCAAGTCAGCAATCCACTCCGCATAATCGGCATCCAGATGCACGTCATGCGACTTCACGATACGCGGTTTTCCTATGGGCTCTATCTCTGCCATCTATCAACCTTATTTAGTTTCTTTCTAAAAATTTGCTCTGGCAAAAGTGGCAAAGTTGGCAAAACTTTTGCCATTTATGCCATTTGTGCCATGTCTTTTTTTCTAACCTTTTTTCATCTACAACTTCACTCCCCCATCCACCTTGTATTGTACTTGTATTGTACTTGTATCCTACTTGTATTGTACTTGCATTGTACTTGTATTGTACTTGTATTGTACTTGTATTGTACTTGTATTGTATAGCCCAGTAGCATCAAGCACTTCAACTACTCCGCCGCACCTTTCTCTTTTTCCCGCAACGCCTCATACACTTCCATGCCCTTGTCCGTCAATAGATATTTCTGATCAGGACTATTGGGATGATCAGGATACAAGAACCGAACATAACCTTGCTGCATCGACGGAGTCATGTACATATCCCACAAGTTCTTCCGTGCACGAAGATCCATATTACCACAAATGCCACGACGAGAGATCACCTCCGTCCCGATTGCCTCGATGACTCGAATCAACCTTGGGTCTATTGTTCGCAATTCACTTACTTTCATCTGTTCTCAAATTTCTATTGCGCCATGCTGAGTGGTTAGTCGGAAACTCCGCAGTTGAATTCCGAATTTAGAGCTGTTTACTCATTCTCTTTATTCAATGCTTTTTAGCTATCCGCAACCTTCCTACCGTTAGTTATTCCTTAGATATTCGTTAAATATTCCTTAGTCATTACCCTACCCATTTCCTACTCTCGCCCTTCTCATCAACTAGGCAATAAGCGTATATTTATTTGTGTTTATCTCTGATTGAGAAAAGTATAATTATTATAATTGCATTTTTGAAAAAGGATACGCAGTATCATGGATTTGATTAAGAATGTTCAGTGAAAATTTATTTATGACTGAAGATTGTTAAGCAAAGACACGGAACAATTGCAAATTGTTTTTCAAAAATCTATTTTCTTTATAATTTTCCAATCAGTGTTTTATCTGTTTTTTTTATTTACTAATTATCTCATCGCATATCTCTCTAATCGCGCCTTGACCGCCGGGCGTTTTCAGCACATGTATCCCCTTGATCGCCCGTACCTCGGGCCGTGCATTCGGTGGACAACAAGCATACCCTACCTTACTCAGCAGCTCCACATCATTAATATCATCCCCCACAAAGCACACTTCCTCCAACGTAATACCCAACTGCCCGCATATCTCCAGTGCGGCCTGTAACTTGGTCAGACAATTCGGGTTCACCTTACTGCCAACGCCCAGATACAGGTATTGCAATTTGAGTTTCTCCGCGCGCGCTTTCACTATCATCGAGTTCTCCGATGTCAGGATCCCGCAGGGGATACCTGCTTGCTGCAGGCACACCATGCCCATCCCGTCGTACACGCAGAAGCGTTTCATCACTTCGCCCTCGGACGTATAGTACATCCCGCCGTCCGTCAGACAGCCATCCACATCCGTCAAAAATAACTTAACCATAACACCAACCAATTACCAATCACCAATTATTAATGATAAAAACGTGTACCCGGCAAACAAGAGAATGAGTCAATAACACCACAAACCTTATTGCTACTATCCAGCACTACTAACGAGTGAATCGAGTAATGGTTCATTGTTTCTCCGGCCTCTACTATCTTCGCGTTCTGACTGATGGTCTTCGGGTGACGCGCCATGATGTCAGATACCGGAGTCGTAAAGAATTTCTGTCCGAGACGTTGCATCGCACGACGGATATCGCCATCGGTCACGATACCTACCAACCGGTCGTTGTCCACCACGATGCCTACACCTAACTTTCCGTTCGTCACGATCTCTATCGCCTCGCTCATCGGTGCGTCGGGGGCTAAGAACGGCAGGTTCTCTTTGACCATCACATCCTCCACTTTCGCCAATAACTTACGCCCGAGGTCTCCGCCCGGATGCAGCATCGCGAAGTCTGAAGGTTGGAAATGTGCCGCTTCTATCAACGCACATGCCAACGCATCACCTAATGCCAAAGTCACCGTCGTCGAGGACGTTGGCACGAGATTCAGCGGATCGGCTTCCCGCTCCACCGAGATATCCAGATGTACCTCTGCGTACTTCGCCAAGAGCGAAGACGGATTACCGGACATCCCGACAATCGGTATATGTTTCGCCTGAATCAACGGCAGAAAACGCAACAACTCTTCCGTTGCACCCGAATAGGAGATGGCCAGCACCAGATCGTCCGTACCTAACATACCCAGATCGCCGTGATAAGCGTCCAGCGGATTGAGGAAGAAGGCCGGCGTACCCGTACTTGCCAAAGTAGCGGCAATCTTCGAGCCTATATGACCGGATTTACCGACACCGGTCACCACGATCTTACCCTTACAATCCCTGATGAGTTGTACTGCTTTTAGGAATTTGTCATCCAAACGCGGAATCAAAGCCTCGATAGCCGCCGCCTCACATTGCAGACACTCCGTGGCTCGTTTGATAATTTCTGATTCTAACATTGCGATAGTATATTTTCGAACGCTTTGGTCATTTTAGACCATGCGTACTTGGTTTTCTCTTTTTGTAAATAAGCCGTGTAAGCCTTCTGGCGCTTGTTCTGATAATAATCCAGCAGGTCTTCCGCAATGCCCTCCGCCGTCGGTTCACAGGCGTAACCCATCTTATGATCATGCACGATCTCCCCGAGTCCACCTACATTGGTCACCAACATCGGTTTCTCGAAATGGAACGCCACCTGCGTCACGCCGCTCTGGGTCGCCGTCTTATAAGGTTGTACGATCAGATCCGCCGCACCGAAATACTTGCGCAAATCCCCGTCCGGAATGAACTCATTGCGTACAATCACGCGCTCTGTCAGACCTAAATTCGCTATCTGTGCGCGGTATTTCTCCTCATCCTCATAGAACTCTCCCGCGATGATCAGTTGCAGATCCGGCAGTCGGTCTTTGACTTGTCCGAAGGCCTCTAACAACAGGTCGAGTCCTTTATATGCCCTTACCAACCCGAAGAAAAGCATATATGCTTTGTCGCTCGGTAGGTTCAGTGCCTCACAGGCCTCCGCCTTCGTCATCCGCTCGCCGTAATGGTCATATATCGGATGCGGACTAAAGGTCTTCGGTTTGCCGGCTTTGTCGAGCCTATCGATATCGCTTACTACGCTATCACTCAATGCCACAAAACCATTCTGACTCTTCACAAAATACGGGGCAAAGAGTTTATCGAGAATGCTCGGTTCATGCGGAATCATATTATGCACGAGCGCGATACATTTGGTCTTTCCGTTGCGTTGCGCGATGCGCGACACGAGTCCGTAAGCAGGCGCAAAGAAGGACATCCAGTAGCAGCAAATCAGCATATCCGGTGCCGCTTTACGGATGGCTCGACCGACACGCCACCAGTTGAACGGATTGCAGGAGTTCAACTCTCGGCGAATAATCAGGTCCTCGGGTGCAGGTTCGCTCGTGTACTGGGTCTTACCCGGGAAGAGGAAAGAAGGATACTGCAACGTGAATGTCCATACCTCCACCTCATGTCCTTCACACGCAAACTGCCGAGCAAGACGTTCATTGAACGTCGCCAACCCGCCGCGATACGGCCATGCTGTGCCTAAGAGTATGATTTTCATAAGTCCTCCTTGTACGTTATTTTACGATTTGCCTCTTCGCCCGCCACGATAAAGATCGGTTCTTCGGGCATGTATTTATGTACGATTCCGGCATCGTCGGTAGCGATAATATCACCGCTCGCAAGCGCCCGTTCAAAAGCCGTTCGGATCGTCTCTAAATGGAACGCCTGCGGCGTCTGCGCACGCATATAATCCGTCCTTGACGGAATACTCTCGACCTGTAACCCGTAACCTGTAACCTGTAACCCCTTCACTTTATAGATCGTATCCGTCACCGGTACAGCCACCGTCACCGCCTTATGCTCCTTCAGCGCCTCAGCCACATCCACCAGGATACGCTGACTCACAAACGGCCGCGCTGCGTCATGGAACCACAAGCTGACATCTGAATCCTGATTTCTGAAAACTTCTATAGCCTTCCACGACGATTCCCAGCGCTCATGTCCTCCCTCGATGATCTTCGTCACTTTCTGCCATCCGTTCTGCAGGCACATCCGTTGCGCCTCACCGATCCAAACTGCATGCATGACGATACAGATCTCGTCGATACACGGCGCGGCTTCAAAAGCCTCCACCGCACATTCGAGCACCGAACGTCCGTCCGCTAAGGGCAACAACTGTTTCGGCGTCTTACCGCCTACTCTGCTCCCCGTTCCGCCGGCTAATATAATGGCTATATTTTTCAATCTTCAATCTCCAATTTTCAATTGCCGAAGGCATTCCAGCCCTGCGCTTTGAGCGGCAACTCTTCGCCGTTGCGTCCGATCAAATTACAACCGTACTCCGGCTTCGTGATATGACCGATAATATACAGATCCTCCACGGGAATCAGTTTCTCATAGTCGTCCAGCGAGCAGGTGAACAGCAGTTCATAGTCTTCGCCGCCGTTCAACGCACAAGTCACAATATTGAGGTTCATCTCCTCTGCCAAAGCCGCAGCCTCGAAGTCGATCGGTAACTTATCCTCGTAGATGCAGCATCCTACGCCCGACTGCGAGCATATATGCAGCAGTTCCGATGATAATCCGTCACTCACGTCCATCATCGCCGTCGGCTTCACACCTGCCTTGTGCAAGCCCTCCAATATATCCCTTCTTGCCTCGGGTTTGAGTTGGCGCTCCAGCAGATACTCCTTGCCGGCAAAGTCCGGTTGTTCGGCATTCGCAAGACGTTCCCTTTCCAGCAGCTGGAGACCCATATACGCCGTTCCTAAGTTACCGCTCACGCAGATGAGATCGTTCAATTTCGCCCCGTTGCGATACACGATATCTTTCGCATTCGCTGTTCCGAGACAGGTGATCGAGATCGCCAAACCCGTCATCGAAGCGCAGGTGTCACCACCCACAAGATCCACGCCATAACGCTCGCACGCCAGGCGGATTCCGCTATAGAGCGCCTCGATGTCCTCCAGCGAGAAACGCTTGCTGATACCCAGACTCACCGTGATCTGCGTCGGCGTGCCGTTCATCGCATAGATGTCCGAGAAATTCACCACCGCTGCTTTATAACCGAGGTGTTTGAGGGGCACATACTCCAAGTTAAAATGGATTCCTTCGAGCAACATATCCGTCGTCATCAGCACTTTCTTCGTGCCGAAATCCATCACGGCGCAGTCATCGCCGACACCCTTCTTCGTACTCGGTTGAACGGGTTTCAAATCCTTGGTCAGATGCTTGATCAAACCGAACTCACCCATCGTCGATATTTCAGTTCTTGCCATAATAAGCCTAATTTAGCGTGCAAAGATAGTAATAAATCCCGAAATACGAAAACAAAAAGCACAAAAATTACTAAAATACACTCTTTTTCTTATAAAATTTCGCGCGCACTTGCGTATATCAAATAAATGTTGTATCTTTGCGGGCTTTTTGTATGCATTATGATTGAATATATCAAAGGAATATTGACGGATTTGAACCCGACAGAGGCAGTGATAGAGGCCGCCGGAGTCGGATACGGAATCGCGATTACGTTGCCGACATACAGTGCTTTAGTAGGTAGCGAAGACAAAGAGGCGAAGTTATTCATCACGGAGATCATCCGCGAGGATACGCATGAGGTGTACGGCTTTGTAACGAAGACGGAGCGCCAGATCTTCGAGCTGCTGATGACGGTAAGCGGTATCGGTGCAGCTACTGCGCGTATGATCCTCTCTGCGTTCACCGCAGAAGAATTGCGTATGCTCATCGCAACGGGAAACGCCAAAGCGATGTCGAAGGTGAAAGGCCTGGGTACAAAGACCGCCGAACGTATTATCGTCGACCTCAAAGACAAAGCGCTGAAGCTGGATCTGGGCGGTGACCCGACGGAGATCCCGATGCTCGATGTAGAAGCTGAGAGCGGCGTCAAAGCCGAAGCTGTCAGCGCTCTGACAATGCTTGGTTTTGCAACGCAAGCCAGCGGCAAGGCGGTGGATAAGATCCTCAAAGCCGACCCGACGCTCAAAGTAGAAGCCGTCATTCGTGAAGCACTAAAAATGCTCTAACCATTAAACATTCAACGTTCAACATTAAACGTTTATTATATATAGTATTGTTGTTGTGGCTGCCGTTGGGAACGGTAGTGCAGCACACGTATGCCCAGAAGACACTGAAGGAACTGGTGGCGGAAGAGAAAGCGCGTAAGGAAGCAGAGAAGAAAGCCCGGGAGGAAGAGAAAGCGCGTGAGGAGGCTAAGAAAGCCGAGAAAGCTGCCAAAGAGGCCGAACGGAAAGAGCGGCAGAAGAAAGTGGAGTCCGGTGAGATAACGCCGGAGGAGGCGGCTGACTTCGTAACTGAGACGGATAGTTCCTATTGGGCACCGACGCGCGTCAAGCAACTCGGAGCACAGAACTACGGCGAGTTGATGCAACCCAACAGTTCACTCGATCTGAACGATCCGGATAACATCACCACCACCGTGGAGTATCAACCCGAGACGGGCACGTACGTCATCCGCACGAAATTAGGCGATACGGATATCACAACGCCGTACATGCTCACGCAGGATGAGTACAACCACTATGCCGAGCGGCAGATCATGCATTCGTACTGGCAGCAGAAGATCGGCGAGGTGGAGCATAACAACGAGAAGAAGTTCGACATCACCGATATGAAGTTCAACATCGGACCCGCCGATAAGGTGTTTGGTCCGGGTGGTGTCCAACTCAAGATGCAAGGATCGGCAGAGTTGCTCTTCGGTTTCAAGCACCAATACATCAACAATCCTGCACTTACTGTACGCGCGCGAAACAATAACATCTTCGATTTCGACGAGAAGATCCAGGCGAGCATTCAGGGTAAGGTCGGCTCGAAGCTCAACTTCAACATGTCGTACAACACGGAGGCTTCGTTCGCCTTCGACCAACAGAACCTCAAACTCAACTACAAAGGCGAGGAGGACGATATCATCCAATCCATCGAGGCGGGTAACGTGACGATGGACTTGCCATCCAACCTCATCCGAGGCAGTCAGGCGTTGTTCGGTATCAAGGCGAATCTCAAGTTCGGCAAACTGAAGATCCAAGCCCTCGTCAGCCAGCAGAACAGCGAGGCGCAGACAGTGAGCAGTAAGGGCGGTGCGCAGATGACGAAGTTCGATATCTCGGGCGATAACTACGACGAGAACCGCCACTTCTTCCTGTCTCATTTCTTCCGTGATTTCTATGAGCGCGCCATGCAGACCGTACCCTACGTCTCCAGCGGTTTCACCATCAATAAGATCGAGGTATGGATCACCAATAAACGCGGTAACTACGATCAGGCACGAAACATCGTGGCGTTCGTGGACCTCGGTGAGAACACGCAGCATACGCAGTATAGTTGGAGCGGCAGTCACTCCGGTGCACCGGATAACAAGACGAACGTGCTCTATTCGACCGTCAGCACTACCGACTTCCGTGATCTGCAGCAGACGACCACGGCACTCGAAGGTCTCGGCATGGAGAGCGGTACAGACTTTGAGAAGATCGAGTCAGCACGCCTGCTGACCAGCGGCGAATATACGCTGAACAGTGCCTTGGGTTATATATCGCTCAAGAGCGCGCTGAACCAAGACGAAGTGCTCGCCGTAGCGTTCGAATATACGTACAACGGTCAGGTGTATCAAGTGGGTGAGTTCTCTACGGACAACGTAGCGGACACCACCAACCAAGTAGTCCTCAAGACCCCGCCGGCTCTGGCACTGAAGATGTTGAAATCCAGCGCGAACGCGCCGCGTCAGAAGAACAGAGGCACATGGGACCTGATGATGAAAAATATCTACTCCTTGGGAGCGACCTCCATCCAGCAGGATAAGTTCGAGCTGTATGTGACCTACCGTAATGACTCGGTCGGTACCGATCTGCAGTACATTGATGAAGGACCGATCAAGGGCAAACAACTGCTGCGGGTCATGAACCTCGACCGACTCGACCAGAAGCATAACGTCACTTCCGACGGACGCTTCGACTTCGTCGAGGGACTGACGGTTTATTCGAGTGGCGGTAAGATCATCTTCCCTGTTTTGGAGCCTTTCGGTACACATTTGGCTTCCGCTTTAGGTAACGACCCGACCCTGATCAACAAATACTGCTATCAGGAGCTGTACGACTCTACGCTCGTGGTAGCACAGGAGTTGAGCGAGAAGAACAAATTCCACTTGACCGGTAAGTACAAAGGTACGAACGGCAGTGAGATCCGTCTGGGTGCGATGAACGTGCCGCGTGGTTCGGTGACCGTCACCGCAGGTGGTGCGACCCTCATCGAGAACGTCGATTATACCGTCGATTACACCATGGGAACGGTAACCATCCTCAATACCTCTATTCTGGAATCCGGAACGAACGTCGATGTCAAGCTCGAAAACCAATCGACTTTCTCCATGCAGCGTAAGTCGCTCTTCGGTGCCCACCTCGAGTATGAGTTCAACAAAGACCTCGTCATCGGTGGTACGATCATGCACCTACGTGAGCGGCCGTTGACCACGAAAGTGAACACGGGTTCAGAGCCGCTCGCCAACACGATATGGGGTGTCAACGGAAGTTGGAAGACCGAGATGCGGTGGCTCACGAATGCGATCGATAAGATCCCTTGGATCACAGCAACCGCTCCTTCTACCTTCCAGATCAGCGCCGAGTTCGCGCACCTCATCCCGGGTCATACGAACGATGTAGGATCGGTTGGAACGGCGTATATAGACGACTTCGAGAACACGACCACGAATATCGATGTCCATTATCCGAGTTACTGGTTCCTGGCTTCTACGCCTACCGTCTTCCCGGAGTCGAAGATCAACGTCACACGAGACACCGCGGCGTATAACCTCAACCGTGCTCACATCGGCTGGTATGCCGTCGATCCCATCTTCGGTTACCCGCAGTCGAACACACCGGCGCACTTACGCGATAATCTGCAAGCGCTCAGTGACCACCGTACACGTATCGTTTATCAGGATGAGATCTACCCGAATCGTCAGGAAGCGAGCAACGTGGACACCAAGTTGGCTGTCCTCAACCTCGCTTACTACCCCGAGGAGCGCGGTCCGTATAACCTCAACGCAAGCGAACTCAATGCGGACGGTAAACTTAAGAACCCGAAGCAGCGTTGGGGCGGTATCATGCGGCGTCTGGACAACACGGATTTCGAGAAAGCCAATATCGAGTATATCCAGTTCTGGCTCATGGATCCGGCGCTCACCAACCCCGAGCATTCTACGGACTATGAGGGTGTGCTCTATTTCAACCTCGGTGACGTGAGTGAGGATATCTTACGGGACGGCAAGAAATCGTTCGAGCACGGTATGCCGCTCTCCGAGACCGACCAGGGACGTATCGAGCCAACCTTCTGGGGTTATGTGCCGCGTACGACAAGTACGGTAGTAGCCTTCAGTAACGAAGCCGGTTCACGTCCCCGTCAGGACGTCGGTTTGGACGGTCTGTCCAACGATCAGGAGTTCACATGGCCTGCTTATAAGAAATTCCTCGATGAGCTGGACGGCATCATCAGCCCCGAAACCAAGACGAAGTGGGCAAACGATGAGTTCTCGCCACTCCATGACCCTGCCGGCGATAACTACCATTACTACCGAGGCACGGACTATGACCAGCGGGAAGTGTCGATCCTCGACCGTTACAAGCACTATAATGGTACCGAAGGTAACTCGCCTGCATCCGAACAGCAGACGGAGAGTTACGGTACAGCCGCTACCCTCACGCCGGATATCGAGGATATCAACCAAGACAACACGCTCAACGAGTACGAGCGTTACTACGAGTATAAGGTCCTCCTGCGTCCGGACATGTTGGAGGTAGGTAAGCAGCATATCACCGAGAAGATGATCCGTAAGGTAACCCTGCGGGATGGTACGGTAGCCGATGTGACGTGGTATCAGTTTAAGATACCTCTCCGTGGTGACAGTGCGACCGTCCGTAAGGAAGGATCGATACGTAACTGGAAATCCATCCGCTTCATGCGTATGTACATGACGGGCTTTGCGCATGAGACCCACCTGCGTTTCGCGACCCTCGACCTCGTTCGCGGCGACTGGAGACAGTACACCCGCGATCTGGCGCCGATCGGTGTGCCTGTCAATAAAGGAGCGGCGATCAGCGTGCAGACTGTCAATATTGAAGAGAACAGTACCCGTACGCCGATTAACTACGTCCTCCCGCCGGGTGTAACCCGTCAGACCGATCCCGGACAAGCCCAACTCATCGCCCAGAACGAACAATCTATGGTGATGCGAGTGACAAACCTCAGTCCGCATGATGCACGCGCCGTCTATAAAAACACCGGCTACGACCTGCGCCAGTACAAAAAACTGCAGATGTTCGTGCATGCCGAGCAGATGAGTGCACTCGATCCCGAGCTCAAAGACGGAGACTTCACCTGTTTCATCCGTATGGGTTCGGACGTACGCAATAACTACTACGAATACGAGATCCCGCTGCATCTGACCGCTCCGGGACAATATAACAACAACTCCGCCTCCGACCGTGAACTGGTTTGGCCGACGCAGAACATGTTCGACTTTCCGCTCGAGGTACTCACCTCGGCCAAGATGGCACGTAACAAAGCCAAACGTGCAGGCAACGAGGGCGTAGGTAACACCATCCCGTACGTCATCTATGATGACGCGAACGACAAGCCGCAGAACAAGATCACCGTGCTCGGTAACCCGACTCTCGAGGACGTTAGCACCATCATGATCGGTGTGCGCAACAACGGTCAGCACGATGCGAGCGGTGAGATCTGGGTGAACGAGTTACGTCTGAGTCAGTTCAACGAACAAGGCGGTGTGGCAGCTCAGGCGAATGCAGCGCTGGCTATCAGCGACATCGCCCAAGTCAACGTAGCCGGACGACTCGAAACGGCCGGATACGGTTCGATCGAGTCCAATGTGCTCGATCGCAATATGGATAACTTCTACCAGATCTCCGTCAGTGCCGCCCTCGAAGCAGGACGTCTCTTCCCGGAGAAAGCGAAGATCCAGATGCCGCTCTATGTCTCTTACAGCAACGAGACCACGAGCCCCGACTACGACCCGCTCGATACGGATGTCAAGCTCAAAGCAACACTCGACTCGTACGATACCAAGGAAGAGAAAGACTCCATCCGCCAGATGACGAACACCGTCCACGAGGCGACGTCCTTCTCGCTGTCCAACCTCAAGGTCAACCACCACTACACCAAGAAACGGGATCTGTGCGTGGACCCGGCGAACTTCTCTATCTCTGCTTCGTACAACAAGCAGAAGGAACATTCGCCCGAAATGGAGACCAATCTCTCCACCGATCATAAGGGTTCGTTCACCTATGCTTACAGCTTCAACCCCAAGCCTTGGGAACCGTTCAGCAAGGTGGAGAAAGTACAGAAAGTGAAGTTCCTCAAGGAGATGAATTTCTACTACTTGCCGCAGTCGTGGTCGTTTAACACCAATATGCACCGTACCTTCAGTCATATGAAGATGCGCGACCTGACGGGGAATAGCTTTGATGCCTCCGACCTGACCTACAGTAAGGACTTCACCTGGGATCGTAACGTCGATATCAAGTACGACTTGACCAAGAACATGAAGTTCAGTTTCCAGTCCGCGATGAATGCCATCATCGATGAGGGTAAGTACACGCCGGAGATCCTGAACGGTAAGTATTTCGATGCGGAGTTCAACCACGATAAGTACGAGGCATGGAAGGACACGATCCAGCGTTCGTTGGCGAAATGGGGTAAGCCGTACACCTACCAACAGGTGTTCACCGCCTCTTGGAACGTGCCGTTCAACCGGGTGCCGGGACTCGATGCCCTCACCGCCAATGCGTCCTATAACGCAAACTATAACTGGACCCGAACGGCTTCGTCACTCAACGGTATCGACCGCGGTAATACCGTCAGCAGCGTACAGACCTGGCAGGTCGACGGAGGTATCAATTTCGAGACCTGGTACGGTAAGTCCAAGTACTGGAAGTCGATGACCCAGCGTTATACAGGTCGTGGTTCGCGGCGTAACTTCAAGCCGAAGAACTACACCCAGACGATGAAGTTAGAGAAGGGTCAGACCGTCGAGATCACCCACCGTCTCAACAGCGAGACCGTCCTGGTCACTGTAGCGGACTCGACCGGTAAGAGCATACCGGTATCGTTCAAGCCAGCCGGAAACACGAAGATCAGCCTCACGCCGAAAGCCAACTGCAACTTGGCGACGATCACTGTCACCACCAAAGACCCGAACGAGCGGACACCGGCGCAGATAGCGGGCGATATGTTCACTTACGTCGGTACGTTCATCCGTCGTCTGCAGGTGACATACCGCGAGACGAACTCCATGACTCTCCCGGGCTTCATGCCGGAGGCGGGCTTCATGGGTCAGCGTAAGACCGAAGGCGGCTACGCACCGGGCTTTGACTTCGCGTTCGGTTTCATCCCGAAAGACATGATGGATCGCGCCATCCGAAACAACTGGCTCTCCGGCGATACTTCCGTCGTTCAACCTGCCATCCGGGCGCATACCTCGGACCTCGATATCAAACTGACCCTCGAGCCTCTGCCGGGATTCAAGATCCAACTGAACGGAAAACGATACATGGCGTCCTCCACCTCGATCACATACAGTTACGGGGACCCGCAGGAGATCACAACCGGTTCGTTCAACATCACCCAGGTGGCGATCGGAACGATCTTCAGTCGTGTCGGTTCGCAGGATGAGAACTTCGCCAACAGTGCGTACGACCGCTTCCTCACGAACCGCGAGATCATCGCCGGTCGTGTACAGGATCAATATACAGGTGTCACCCTACCCGATGCCGGCTTCATGCGAGGAACCGTCTTCCCTGGACAGAAATACGACCCGACCAAGCACGGTCGCGTAGGTCGCTCGTCGGCCGATGTACTCGTGCCGGCCTTCCTATCCGCTTACACCGGACGGGATCCGAATAAGGTGAGCCTCAACCCGTTCCTGGGCATCCTCAGCATCCTGCCGAACTGGTCGGTTACCTTCGACGGACTCGGCAAACTGCCGTGGATCAAAGACCACTTCAAGTCCGTCACCCTCACCCATGCCTACACCTGTAAGTACGCCATCGGTTCGTTCGGTTCGTACTCTACCTGGGTGGGTGCAGACGGCGATAATAAACAAGTCGGTTTCGTACGCGACGTGACGACCGACAGCCCGCGGCCGAGTGCGGCATACGACATCTCCAATGTCACCATCACCGAGGCGTTCTCGCCGCTCATCGGACTCAACCTCACGATGAAAAACTCGCTCAGTATCAAGGCCGAGTATCGCAAGCAGCGTAACTTAGCCCTCAACGTCACCTCCGTCCAACTGACCGAAGGACATACGTCCGAGTTCGTCATCGGCGGCGGATACACGATCAAGAACCTCGGTTTCATCACCAAGAAGAAAGACGGCGGCGAGAAGCGGGTAAGCAACGACCTCAAGCTCCAAGTCGATCTGTCCTATAAAGATGTGAAGATGCTGCTCCGTAAGGTGGACGAAGGTCTCACGCAGGCTTCGAGCGGTAATAAGGTCTTCGCCATCAAGATCTCGGCGGATTACGTGCTCAGTCAGAAGATCAACCTCCAGCTCTTCTACGACCACCAAGGCACGACTCCGCTCATCAGCAGCAGCTATCCTGTCAAGGCAGATAACGTAGGACTCAATATCAAACTGATGCTGACACGATGATGCGAATCGGAATCATAGGACCGGAATCAACGGGTAAAACAACGCTTGCCAAAGAGCTGGCGGAGAAATATCACGGAACCTATGTGCCGGAATATGCGCGGGAGTATGTAGAGCGCAAAGGAACGACCGACGTCACATATGATGAGCTCTGCGAGATCGCTCGCCATCAGATAGAGGAATTGAAGCAGCAACCGGATGGATTGTACCTCTTTGACACGGAACTGCTGATCACCAAGGTGTGGTTCGACTACGCCTTCGGGCATTGGCCGGAGTGGCTCGACGAAGCCATCAAGCGCTACCCGATGGACGTGTACGTCCTCCTCTATCCGGATATCCCGTGGGTGCCGGACAAAGCCCGAAGCAACGGCTCGGATGCGATACGCTTGGAGCTCTTTGAGCGCTATAAGAAAGAGGTGGAAGCGCTGGGCATCGAGTATTATTTGGTCAAACACAATTAACCCGATATATTAACTTAATTTTTAACAACCATGAGTAATTTCAGTGCACAAGACTTAGAGCAATTACAAGCTCACGGTATTTCTGTGGAAAAAGCGGAGGCTCAATTGGAGTGTTTCCGTAATGGTTTTCCCGAGTTAGACATCGTTGCTCCGGCTTCGACGAAGAAGGGTATCCTTGCCCCGAAACGCGCCGAGCAGGAAGAGTACATCGCTGCATGGCAGAAGTACCTGGAAGAGGGTCATAAGATCCTTAAGTTCGTTCCGGCTTCGGGTGCTGCCAGCCGTATGTTCAAGAACCTGTTCCAGTATCTGGAGGACGGCATCGAGACGCCGTTCATTCAGGATTTTCTGGCACACAAAGATCAGTTCGCTTTCGGTCCCCAACTCGCCGGCAAGGAAGGTCAAGAGGCCGTTCGTTACCTGCTGAATGACATGCATTACGGTGAACTGCCGAAGGGTTTGCTCTTATTCCATAAATATCGCGACGGCGCGCGTACGCCCGCGTTAGAGCATCTGGTAGAGGGTGCGCAGTATTGCGTTGCTCCGGCGAAGAATGGCGAGAAACCCACCGTTTATCTGCACTTCACCGTCAGCCACGATCACCTGCCGCTCTTCCGTCAGCATATCGCCGACAACCTGAACAAGTTCGAGGAGAAATACGGTGTGAAGTATGACGTTACTTTCTCGGAGCAGTTGCCGAGTACGGATACACTCGCTGCGAACCCTGACGGCACTCCATTCCGTACCAAAGACGGCAAGCTCCTCTTCCGTCCGGGTGGTCACGGTGCGCTCATCGAGAACCTCAACCAACAGGATGCCGACATCGTCTTTATCAAGAATATCGACAACGTCGTTCCCGATCGTCTCAAGAAAGACACGATCCGTTACAAACAGATCCTTGCCGGTGTGCTCGTTACTGAGCAGAAACGGGTCTTCGAGGCACTCAAGAACCCCGACCTCTCTGATGAGGAGCGCGCTAAACTGAATCGTCCTATCCGTGTTTGCGGCGTGGTAAAGAACACAGGCGAACCCGGTGGTGGTCCGTTCTTGGTTCGTGAAGAAGACGGATCGATCTCCTGCCAGATCCTCGAATCGACCCAGATCAGCGATCCGGAACTGATGAAGCAATCGACCCACTTCAACCCGGTAGATCTCGTTTGTGCAATCCGCGACTACGAAGGCAAACCGTTCGATCTGCCCAAGTACGTCGATCCGAAGACCGGCTTTATCTCCAATAAATCGAAGGACGGTAAAGAACTGCTGGCGCTGGAGTTGCCGGGTCTCTGGAACGGGGCCATGAGCCGCTGGAACACGATCTTCGTGGAAGTACCGGTTTCGACCTTCAACCCTGTGAAGACGGTCAACGACCTGCTCCGCGAGCAACATCAATAACATAAATAAACCCTCGGCCGCAAAACCGAGGGTTTATTGTATCCTGTAACCCGTAACCTATAACCGCTAATCAAAACACCATTTGATACCGAGGCAGGGGTTGCACATGAAGCCCTTTCCGGTAAAGTTATAACTGAACTCGATCTCCGTGCCTATATTCAGGTTCGGGCACTTGAACCAACGGCCGACGTTGTACCACAACTGCGGTTCGCTGATCATCACCCAGGACTGTCCGTCGGCATACTTCTGTCCCCATATATCCAGGAATCCCGAGAAGCGCAGACCCGGTGCGGTACAGAAATCATCGCAGCCCCAGACGAAGGTAAATTGGATCGGGACGTTGTTATGGATACCGTTGAAATCATCGACGATGTACTTATAGAGCAACTCGAGGTTGAAGATGTTCTTGAAGTCTTTCGTATGCAGACAGTAGTTCAGTCCCACCAACGCAGCATGGTTGATGCCGTAACCGCCTATGTCTCCGCCTGGGCCCTTGTACAGTCCCAGACCACCGTTATACTCCACTTGGATACTCAGATCGCGGGCTTTCGTTTTCTGCCAAAAATTAAGACACCGCGCGATCTCTCCGTACGCCATGAAAGGCGTGTTCTTCGGGTCGTTGGGATGGATGTTATAATCAATATCGATGAAGGCAAAGGTGTTTCCCCACGGGTCACCGTAGAAGAGCTCCAAGGTCGTTGTCACGCGGTTCGACCGCTGGTTACCGCATGCCGTGCCCAAACTACCGAAATCGTAATAGATCTGCAGGTTCGTTCCCGCAAAAAGCAGGGAACACGAAACCAGGAATAGCGATAATAAAAGATGTCTTTTCATATCTATCATCTATAATCTATCATCTATCATCTATAGATGCTGTTTAACAGCATCGCCAATCGAATACCGGCAATATAGAGCTGATGCTCCATCGGTTCGTGCCAGCGGTAAATATAATGGTAGGTATTACCGTCCCATGTCTGCTGGTAAGCATAAATCGCCTCGGTGATATGATAACTCTGCACCAGCAGTTCGGCATCCGTAGCCTGCTCGATCTGCGCACGCTCATGTCCGTACATATCCTCGAGCATCTGCGCGTATTCCGTATAACTGTACCCGCGCGAATCGATCAGTCGCTCATCCCATACGGTATGCAGGTTCGTCTCTTGACGGAACCATTTCATCTTCACCTTGTTGCCGCCCTTATCGTCCATATGCGCCATATGCATCGGGCAGTACCGGTCGCCGCTCAGATGCACGATGAACCGCAGTGTGTGTGGATTACTCTTCACTTTACACTTTACTCTTTCCACTTCGCTTACGAGACTGTCCAAGGCTCGGAACATATTCCCGCCTTCTTTCGGGTAGTCCGTCAGAGCGGCCACTATCGCGCTGTCACTCATCCCGCCGTCGAAATCCTGAAAATGCCAGTCGTAACTATGGGGATAGATGGTGTCGGATTTGATCTCGTCCGGCCAGTTCGCCCAGTAGATCATTCCGCGTTCACCCAACACGGCATCCACCTGCTTCTTCGCTTTCTTACTCAGATGGTCATACGCGATCTGCGCGATAATACGGTGCCCTTTCTGTCCCCACGACAGCGCCGGCATCGAGTACGCACATAGCATCACAGTCAAAATAAGGAAAACCGTCTTTCTCATAGTATTACTTTTTTGCGCCGCAAAATTACAAAAAAATTTTGATATGTGCAAATTATTTCGTACCTTTGCAAAAATTTTCGTTTAGATATGAATAGATTGGAACGTTTGGCCGCGTTGCGCGGAATGATGAAAGAGCACGGATTAGCTGCGTATGTGGTACCGGGAAATGACCCGCACGCCAGCGAGTATATGGCCAGTCACTGGTGCGAAATGCAGTTCTTGAGCGGATTCAACGGTGAGTCCGGCACGATGGTGGTAACCCTGGACAAAGCGCTCCTTTGGACCGACAGCCGTTATTACCTGCAGGCAGGCATCGAACTCAAAGACTCAACGATCGAACTGATGCGCGAATCGGACATCGACTGCCCGAAGATCGTGGACTGGCTCGCAGACAACGTACAAGGTCCGGTAGGCGTGAATCCGGAGATGTTTTCCGTCAATGACTACAAGGAATGGAGCGAGAAGATCGCGTTGAAGTCCATCGACCTCATCAAGCCGCTCTGGACGGAAGGACGTCCCGCTATTCCGCAGGACAAGCTCTATCCCTACGCTGTCGATTTTGCAGGAGAATCCGTTGAATCGAAGCTCGCTCGCATGCGTGAGATTTTGGAGTCAAGAGTCAAGAGTCAAGAGTCAAGAGAATACGCACTTATCGTAAGCGCACTGGACGAGATCGCATGGTTGCTCAACATCCGCGGAAACGACGTGGAGTACAACCCCGTCGTGATCTCGTACGTGGTGCTCGAAGCAGATAAATGCACGCTGTTTGTAGACGGCAACAAGATCGATTCACCGGCGCAGAACTACCTCGATTTCAATAACGTGGAAGTTAAACCTTACGAGGCGGTATTCGACTATATTAAGGGTCTTAAGGGCACGGTGCTCTATGACGGTGCGCGGGTGAATGAGGCGCTGTATGAGGCGATTCCGGAAGGATGCAAACGCATCAACGCCAAGTCCCCCATCCTCATCGACAAAGCCCATAAGAACGCGGTCGAACTGGAAGGCGAACGGATTGCCATGCGGCAGGATTGCGTAGCGCTGACGCGGTTCTTTATGTGGCTCGAAGAGGAAGCTTTTGCCAACGGACAGACCCAAACGGAATGGACGCTGATGGAGAAACTGCACGAGTTCCGAATGATGGGCGAGAACTTCGTAGAGGAGAGTTTCGGTACGATCGCGGGGTACAAAGGCAACGGTGCGATTGTGCACTATGCCGCCACCAAAGACAACTGCGCGGAGGTGAAGCCGGAAGGTATGCTGTTGCTCGATTCGGGTGGTCAGTACCTCGACGGAACAACGGATATTACCCGCACCGTTTGGCTCGGCGGACGTATCCCGCAGCAGGCTAAACTCGACTATACTTATGTCCTCAAGGGACATATCGCACTCGCTCGGGCACGTTTCCCGCGGGGCACACGCGGCAACCAACTGGATGCCTTAGCCAAGCAGTATATGTGGGAAGCAGGTATCACGTTCGGGCATGGTACCGGACACGGCGTAGGTCATTTCTTGGGCTGCCACGAAGGACCGCAGAACGTACGTACGGACAATAACCCGACGGCGCTGGAGATTGGTCACATCATCTCCGACGAACCGGGTATCTACCGCACCGACCTATGGGGTATCCGCACGGAAAACCTGATTACCGTCATTCCCGCCAAGCAGACCAAGGCCACGACCACCGAAGACGAATGGTTGCAATTCGAGACACTGACGCTCTGTTTCTACGACACGAGTCTGATTGAGATGTCGCTCATGACCGAGGACGAGATCGACTGGCTCAACGCGTACCACGTGCGCGTGTATAAAGAGGTGTCGCCGCTGCTCAATGACGAGGAGAAGAAATACTTGGCATATAAATGCCAGTCATTGGAAATTTGAAATTTGAGATTTGAAATTTGATATGAAAAAAGAAGAAAAGATTAACGGGCGGTTGTTTAACCCCTATATTATTGAAGAGCGTCAACTGAACATTACGCAATTGGATGTGTTCAGCCGCTTGATGATGGATCGTATCCTGTTCCTGAGCGGAGAGGTGGTAGGAGATAACATGGACACGCTGGTAGCGCAGTTGTTGTTCCTGGACTCGCTCAACCACGATCCGATTCATTTGTACATCAACTCGCAAGGCGGTGAGGTTTATTCGGGTCTGGAGTTGATCTCCGTCATGAAATTCATCAAATCGCCGGTATATACGACGGTGCTGGGTCTGGCAGCTTCTATGGGTGCAGTGATCGCATCGAGCGGTGAGAAAGGTCACCGTGCAGCCCTGCCCTACTCGCGTTTCATGATCCATCAACCGAGTTCGGGTATCGGTTACTCCACCTTCAAAGACCAAGCCATCCACCTCAAAGAGATGGAGAGCCTCAAGCAGGACCTCTATAAGGTATTGTCAGAGAACAGCGGTCAGTCGATGGAGCAGATCGAGGCACTCTGCGACCGCGACAAATGGATGAAAGCCGACGAGGCCATTCAAATGGGCTTCTTGGATTCGATCATCCAATAAAAAGAAAGGCTGCCGTTAAGCAGCCTTTTTTTTATAAAAGTTCAACCGATCGGTTAACGAACTTCGCAAGTGCTTCGCCTTTGAGTTGACCGCTCGCGAGCAGCGCGATGTCGATGAGTTGTTTCATCTTCTCGTCCTGTCCTTCGGTCTTATCCACGAGTGCCTGGATAGCAGGGTGATTCGTGTTCAGCACGAGGTTGTAACTGTCCGGCATCTGACCGTAGAAAGCCATACCTTGCTGGTGTGCCGCCATTTCTTTCATTCGGCGCATGAACTCATTCTGCGTCAGGAAGACCGGCAGAGCATCTGCCGCCGCAGCCTCACAGGTGACGTTGTATTTCAGCTTATCCGCATCCGACGGAAGCAGTGCTTCAAACGCTTTGCGCAGACCTTCTTTCTGCTCGTCCGTGTAGTTATCCTTCGCGGCATCTTCTTTCTTGATCAAGTTCTCAATCGTGTCGGAGTCGATGCGTACGAAACGCAGTTTCTCGTGTTTCTGCTCAGCCTGCGACATGCAGTGTACATCCAATTCGCCGTTCATCAGCAGCACGTCATACCCCTTCGCCTTCGCGCGCTCGATATAGGTATAATGTGCATCGGGATCGTTGGTGTACAACAGCACCATGTTGCCGTCCTTATCAACCTGCTGATCACGCACCTTGTCCATGTACTCGTCGAGGGTCGCATATTCGCCGCCTATGTTCTTGTAGAGCGCAAAACCGGTCGCTTTCTCGTAGAACTTCTCGTCGGTCAGCATACCAAACTGGATAAACAGCTTGATGTCGTCCCATTTCTTCGCGAAGTCCTCTTTATCGGCTTTGTATAACTCTGCCAACTTATCAGCCACCTTCTTGGTGATGTAGCCGCTGATCTTCTTCACGTTGTTGTCGGACTGCAGGTAACTACGGCTGACGTTCAACGGGATATCCGGCGAGTCAATGACACCGTGCAGCAGTGTCAGGTATTGCGGCACAATGTTCTCTACCTCGTCGGTCACATAGACCTGGTTGCAGTACAACTGGATCTTATTGCGGTGTACATCGAGGTTCGTCTTGATCTTCGGGAAATAGAGGATACCCGTGAGGTTGAACGGATAATCCACGTTCAGGTGAATATGGAACAGCGGTTCGTCCATCTGCATCGGATAGAGTTCATGGTAGAACTTATCGTAGTCCTCGTCCTTCAGATCTGCCGGTTTGCGCGTCCATGCGGGGTTGATATCATTGATGATATTCTCCTCGTCCAACTCAACTTCCTTGCCGTCTTTCCATTCTTTCTTCTTACCGAAAGCGATCTCTACCGGCAGGAACTTGCAGTATTTCTTCAGCAGTCCTTCGATCGTCGCATCCTCGAGATATTGCGCAAACTCATCGTCGATATGCAGCACGATATCGGTGCCTCGCTCGG
This sequence comes from uncultured Bacteroidales bacterium, assembly GCA_902798385.1. Lineage (GTDB taxonomy): Bacteria > Bacteroidota > Bacteroidia > Bacteroidales > Paludibacteraceae > Colicola. The sequence continues at coordinate 102,961 of CADBWK010000002.1, read as the reverse complement.
ACTTGATCGTATCTTCCATCGTGTACTCGGGATTACCCTCACACGACCAGTGAACGGCCTTCGCGTCCTCTTTATACGACTGGCTGAAGATCTCCACTTTCTTGCTGACCATGAAGGCGGAATAGAATCCCAGACCGAAATGACCGATAATCGCTTCCGTTTTGTCCTTGTACTGGTTCAAGAACTCCTCCGCGCCGGAGAAAGCGATCTGGTTGATGTATTTATCCACCTCTTCGGCTGTCATGCCGATACCATGGTCCGAGACGGTCAGGGTCTTCTTGGTCTTGTCGATAGCCACGCGTACGCGCAGGTCACCCAGATCACCTTTGACCTCACCAACGGACGACAAGGTCTTCAGTTTGGTCGTAGCATCCACGGCATTGGAGATCAACTCACGCAGGAAGATCTCATGGTCCGAATACAAAAATTTCTTAATCACGGGGAAGATGTTATCACTCGTTACCCCAATATTTCCTTTACTCATATGCTAAAATGTTTATGTTTCACGTTTATTGCCCTGCGGGCAGTTTATAACTTCGTTGTTTAATGGACAAATCTTGTGCCAAGGGCAAAATACTGACAAAATGGCAGAAAATTTGCATATGTCAAAAAAAAGCAGTACCTTTGCAGCCGTTTTGCGGCTGAAAGGGTTGCAAGAGATGTAGAATGAATGAGTTTTTAGAAAAAGAAGAGGCGATACTGAAGATGCTCAAGACCGTATTTGACCCGGAGATACCGGTGAACGTGTATGACTTGGGGTTGATCTACGGCATCGAGATCAAGGATGACGGGGTATGCGATATCACGATGACGCTCACGGCACCGTCATGCCCTGCGGGAGATTTTCTGGTGGAGGACATCCGTCAGAAAGTGGGATCGGTGGAAGGCATCAAGGATGTGAACGTGACGATCGTGTTCGAGCCGGAATGGAACAAGGACATGATGTCAGAGGAAGCCAAACTCGAGTTAGGCTTCCTATAGATGATAGATTATAGATAAACTATGATATATTTTTTGAGTGATGCCCATTTAGGGAGTCTGGCGATAGAGCGGGGATACGCGCACCAGAAGAAGTTGATCGATATGCTGGAAGAGATGAGCAAAGATGCCGTCTCCATCTACATGCTGGGCGACATGTTCGATTTCTGGATGGAGTATTACATCCACGACAAGAGCAAGAACCAGTACCATCCTTTCTGCAAGGAGATTCGCAAGTTGGTTAAGCAAGGTATTCACGTACATATGTTCACCGGCAACCATGACCTATGGACATTCGGCGGCTTGCAGCAACTGACGGGAGCGGAGATCCACTACGATCCCTGCACGATATCCCGGTACGGCAAGACGATCTACCTAGCGCACGGCGACGGAATTTTACCCTCCGACTGGGAGGAATACTACCCGAGTCGGATACGCAAGAAGATCAAACACTTCATTTGGTTGAGGAAGATATTCCAGAATTCCGCGCTGCAGGTGATGTTCCGTTGTCTCCCGCCGAGTTGGGGCAATAAGTTCGGCTACGAATGGGCGAAGCGGAGTCGTCTCAAAGAGTTGGCGAACCCCTGTCCGTACAAGGGCGAGAACAAGGAAGAGTTGGTGCTGTTTGCCAAGGATCAGGAGAAGCAGAACAACCACCGCGATTACTATATCTTCGGCCACCGGCATATCGAATTGGATCTGCAGATCGCGAGCGGTAGCCGGGTAGTGATTCTCGGCGATTGTTTCAAACTATGGACGTACGCCAAACTGGATCACCACGGTAATTTAACCCTTCATAATTATGAGCAGTAGAGAAGAACAACTGAAGGCATTCGGGCGGTTGCTGGATATCATGGACGACCTACGGGAGAAATGTCCATGGGATCGGAAGCAGACCTTTGACAGCCTTCGTCAGAACACGATCGAAGAGACCTACGAGTTGGCGACCGCCATCAGCCGGCACGATATGAACGAGATCTGCAAAGAACTCGGCGATGTGCTGCTGCACGTCGTTTTCTATGCAAAAATGGGCTCGGAAACAGAAGATTTCGACATTGCCGATGTATGCAACCGGATCTGCGACAAACTGATCTTCCGTCACCCGCATGTGTACGGAGAGGCTGCCGCACAGAATGCCGAAGAGGTGAGTCATCTGTGGGAGCAAGTGAAGCTAAAGGAGAAAGGCGGCAACAAGACCGTGTTGGGTGGTATCCCGGACAGTTTGCCGAGCCTCGTGAAGGCCTACCGGATACAGGACAAGGTAGCAAATGTAGGCTTCGATTGGAGGCAACGCGAAGACGTTTGGGCGAAGGTGAAAGAGGAGATCGCGGAGTTTGAAGAAGATCCGAGTGAAGCGGAGTTAGGCGATATCCTGTTCTCGCTGATCAATGCGGCACGGCTCTACAAACTGAAGCCGGATAATGCCCTCGAGCAGACGAATCTCAAGTTCATCAAGCGTTTCAACTACGTAGAGGCGAAGGCCAAGGAACAAGGCAAGGAGCTCAAGGACATGAGTCTTGAACAGATGGAAGCCCTTTGGCAAGAAGCAAAAAAGCTGTAAAACTTAGCGCACGATCATCTTGAAGTACGCCTCGAGCGGTGAGTATTTCTCGCCGGCATCGGAAGCGAGGACCATATGTACCTCATAATCCCCGGTTTTCTTAGGCTCGTACCGTAAGGTGGTCTCGAAGAGCGAACAGTTCGCCACAAAGCGCAGATAACCCTTTTCCGGCGCGGAACTGCCATCCAGGAACCGCAAGTAGACCGAGTCGTTGAGCAGCGCATAGTTGACCGCCGCCGTATCCGCAGACACTTGGAAAGAAGTCAGGTTATTGAGTGCTCCGTACAGCACGAGGGGCACACGCAGCGTATCGCCGATATGGAGGGTATCCGCAAACGTGATCGTATCACACACGCCGGCGGTGTCCACGCGCGTAACAAAACCCGCTTGAATGACCGGAGTAGAATGACTCTCACCTTCCAGACAGGAAGTGAGGGAGACAGCGGCAAGCGCCAAAATAGCCAAAAAGGAAATGCGTTTCATAATGTGCGGCATAAAAGACTCGAACTTTCACTCCGTGAGGAACCAGATCCTAAGTCTGGCGCGTCTACCAATTCCGCCAATGCCGCGGCGCGAGCGTAGCGAGCGCTCCAAAAGCGGCTGCAAAATTACTGCTTTTTTTTGAATTATGCAAGAAAATAGTCAAACTTTTTATCATATTTTACCAAACGGCGTCAAAATTGTACACCGGTGGACGCCGAGTCCGGTGGCGTACGTAGGCGTGATGGTGGGTGCAGGTACGCGGGACGAAATGCCGGAAGAGAACGGTATGGCGCACTATATCGAGCATTGTGTGTTCAAGGGCACGGCGCACCATACGGGACGGCAGATCATCCATGCCATCGAAGGGATCGGCGGTGAGATCAATGCCTATACCACCAAGGAGGAGACGACGTTCTACGCCGCTATCATGGCGGAACACGTGCAGTTGACCCTGCATCTGATCGCGGAGATGATTCTTCAACCGAGTTTCAAGAAAGAAGAGACGGACAAAGAGCGGATGGTGATCTTGGACGAGATAGAGAGTTATAACGACCAGCCGAGTGAACTGATCTACGATGATTTCGAGAACCTTGTTTTTGCCGGAAGCAGTCTGGCACAACCTATTTTAGGCACCAAGAAAACACTCAAGCATATCTCCTCCAAGCCCTCGTACGCACTCGATTGGATGGCGCAGCACTATACGCCCGAACGGATGGTGGTTTTCTGCCAAGGCAACGTCAAACCGGAGAAGATTTTCCGGATCGCGGAGAAGGAATTCGGCTTTTTGACTAGGGATCCCAGGGGTCCTAGGGAGACTAGGATCCCAGGTACCAACGCGGAGGAGCACACGCGGGCGTATAAGAAACATACGCATCAGGTGCATGCCATGTTAGGCGGACGTGCCTACCCGATCGGCCATGAGAAGCAACTGGCGATGTTCTTGCTGAATAATATCTTAGGTGGCGGCAGTCTGAACAGCCGTCTGAACCTGAGTCTGCGCGAATCGAAAGGACTCGTTTATACGGTTGAATCGACCTACACGCCGCTGAGCGACACCGGGTATTGGTGCGTTTATTGGGCATGTGATCCGGAAGACTACAGCCGCAGTAACGGTCTGGTTCGCAAGGAATTAGACAAGTTGATGGAAGTGCCGTTGAGTGAGGCGGCGTTGCGAAATGCCTTAGCGCAATTACGGGGTCAGTTAGCCATCAGCGCCCAGAATCAGGAGAACAGTGCGCTGGCTCTGGCCAAGTCTGTTCTATATCGCGGTTATGCCCCCGAATGGCAGGAGACTTTTGCCCGGATTGCACAAACGTCGTCCAAAGACCTGCTGGAAGTAGCAAATGACTTGTTTTGTGTCGAAAATTGTTACATTTTGACATATATCTGATAAAAAAAGTACTTTTTCTGCACTTTTTCCCCTAAAAACTTGCGTATATAAAAAAAAAGTCGTACCTTTGCGCGATTTTTCGTCTGTGCGCGTATGCGTATTCCGTATTTATATACATACGCACGATAAGGAAGAACGTGAAAATAAATAACAAAAATAACAAACAATGAAGAAGATTTTTACACTGTTGTTTCTGGCGGTACTGAGCCTGAGCTTGTACGCCGAGAAACAAGTAAGCGGTGTGGTAGTCGATGCAAAGGGCGAGCCGGTTATCGGCGCGAGTGTCCAGGCGAAGGGTACCACACAGGGTACGATCTCGGACTACGACGGTAAGTTTGAGATGGATGTACCGGAATCTGTGAAGACGCTGGTAGTGAGCTTCGTCGGAATGGCGACGCAAGAAGTGAACGCCGGCAAGAACATCCGCGTTGTTTTGGAAGAAAACACGGAGGTGATTGATGAAGTCATTGTCACGGGTTACGGTAATGTAAGTAAAGGATCGTTCGCGGGTTCGGCTGTTGCTGTGAGCGCAGAGGACATCGAGAAGAAGAGTCCGTCGGAGGTAACGAAGGCCTTGGCCGGTGAGGTAGCCGGTGTACAGGTAGCGAACACCTCGGGTCAGCCGGGTACGAACGCATCGATCCGTATTCGTGGTATCGGTTCTATCTACGCAAGCAACGCACCGTTGTATGTAGTCGACGGTATCCCGTATCAGGCCGGTGATATCTCGTCCATCGACCCGGGCGATATCGCATCGACGACGATCTTGAAGGACGCCACCGCTACGTCGTTGTACGGTAGCCGTGGTGCGAACGGTGTGATCGTCATCACGACCAAGAAAGGTAGTTTGAACGGCGACAACGCGAAGATCGACATCGACCTCAAGTACGGTGCTAACACACACTGGCTGCCGATGTACGACGTGATCACGGACCCGCAAGAGTACGTGGAGATGTCCTGGCAGTCGATCTATAACTCCTTGAACGGATCGTACATGTCGGAAGACAAGTTGATTCAGGCGGTGAACAACACCTTGTATTCCTCGAAGGGTCTGCCGGTCGGCTACAACCTCTGGGATAAGTCGGGTGCGGAGTTGATCAACGGTTATACCGGTAAGTTCAACTCGGATGTTCATCTGAAGGATCAGTACAAAGACATGATCTCGTGGAAGGACGCTATCTTCCGTGTAGGCCAGAAAGCAGATGCTACGGTTCGTATCTCCGGCGGTTCGGAGAAGACCTCGTACTTCGTTTCGTTCGGTTACCTGAAAGATGAGGGTTACTACATCGGTTCGGACTACGACCGTTTCACGGCGCGTACCAACCTGGAGTTCCACCCCCGCAAATGGTTCAAGGGAACGATCAATATGTCGTATGCTTACTCGTCAACGAACGCAGCCGGCCAGGGATCGAACATGAACAACGGTTTTGCGTATGTGAACGAGATTCCGGCTATCTATCCGGTATATGTTTACGGTGACGAGAAGAACGGCGCCGGAACGATTACCGAAGGTAAGTACAAATACGGTAACGGTATCACGAGCAAAACGATCTACAGTAACGGATATATCCTGCTGGATCCGAAGACCGGTGGTCCGATGTTTGACTACGGTATGTATGAGGGTTGGGGTCGTACCTACGGTTCGGGTATCAACCCGGCAGGTTCGCTTGTATGGGATAGAGATAACACCGTACAGCATCAGGTTTCGACGAATGCCGAGTTGGAGTTCACGCTCTACGAGGGCTTGAAACTGAAGATTGTCGGCGGTTTCCAATACTTGGGCGCTACCAATTCGACCTATACGAACTCGTTCTACGGCGATGCAGCCGGTATCGGTCGTATCAACAAGACGCAGTATAACCTCTTTGCGTTCGATATCATCGAGCAGTTGTCGTACAACAAGACCTTCGGCGACCACGTGATCGATATGTACGCTCTGCACGAGACGAACTACTATCAACAAGGTGTGTTCTACGGCGGTATGAACCACGTAGCAGCCGCTACGGGTCCGTCGGTATTGGAGTTGGACAATGCTGTACAGATGTCGCACATGGGATCGTCCACGAGTATCATCACGCTGGACAGCTGGCTGCTCAACGCAAGCTACTGGTACAACGAGCGTTATGGTGTAACGGCTAACTACCGTGCCGACGGTTCGTCCAAGTTCGCCAAGGGCAGACGTTGGGGTCACTTCGGTTCGGTGGGTTTCTCGTGGAAGTTCACCAACGAGCCCTTCATGGAAGGTACCGAAGCAGCAGACTGGCTCAAGAACGGTAAGTTCCGTATCAGCTGGGGTATGAACGGTAACCAAGGTATCAGTAACTACCTCTACTCGGATCAATACTCGATCGAGAACGTAGACGGTGAGGTTGGTTACGTATGGGACTACAAGGGAGCGAAAGACATCACTTGGGAGCGTACGCAGGTTATTGACCTCGGTTTGGAATTCAGCCTCAACAAGTATCTGGATATCGAATTGGATTACTTCTGGAAATACACGGACAACCTGTTGATGCCGCAATACACGGCTTCTTCGCAAGGTTACTCGTACACCTGGGTAAACGGCGGTTCGATGTCGAACAACGGTGTAGAGTTCCAACTCAAGGCGCATGCGATCGATACGCGTAACATCAAGTTGGACTTCCGTCTCTCCGGCGGTCACTACCACAACAAAGTGCTGAGCTTGCCGAAGAACATCAACTCCGAATCGGAGATGTTGTACAACGGCGGTGTTGTCAAAGGTCACTCGCTGTATGACTACAACATCACGCAGTATGCCGGTGTAGATGCCGAGACGGGTCATGCGCTGTACGTAGCTTACTACGACGAGACCTTAGGTTCGTTCGGTCATACGAGCGCTGCTGAGCTCCGTGCTCGTGGTGCAAGCAACGGTAACAACTACATCGACAACGTGTATTTGTATCGCGAGCAGCACCCGGATGCAGTCATCAAGACCACCACGACGGATCAGTATCCCTACGCAGGTAGCGATTATAACGGCAAGTCGGCCGAGTACGCGCTGGAAGGCGGTTTAGGTATCGACTTCGAGGCTTACGGTTTCTCGCTCTCAATCATGTGTCCGTATCGTATCGGTGGTTACGGTGTTGACTACCAATATGCTACCTTGATGCAATCGGAGCGCGTAGGTAAAGTTAACTGGCACGTGGATATGCGTGAGGCATGGTCGTCGCAGATGACCGCAGAGCAGAAGCAGGCGATTGCCGATAAGGGTATAGCCGGTGTTCCGCGTCTGTCCAACGGTGACGACAAGTACGCAAGCAGTATCTCCGACCGTTTCCTGATCTCCAACTCGTACTTCTCGCTGTACAACGTTCGTATCGGCTATAAGTTCCCGAAGAAGTTGATCGAGAAGGCGAAGATGAACATTCTGGAGTTGTATGTAACGGGTGATAACCTGGCAATTGCCAGCGCACGTAAGGGATACAACCCGATGACCTCTTATGCCGGTTCGTCGGATACGTATCAATACACTCCGCTCTCCACGATCATGGGCGGTATTAAAATTCAATTCTAATCAGTCGAGAAAGGAGAAAAAGTATGAAAAAGATAACGAAATTATTGCTTTTATTGACAACGGTAGTCTTCTTCGCCGGCTGTGACAATTTCTTGGATCAACCCCCTATCGGCGGTACTTTGATTCAGGAGCAGTATGATGCGCTCGGCAATAAGTTAGAGGGCTCGATGCGCGGTGTTTACTCGCTGATGTACACGGTATCCGATCACGACGTGTTCGGTCAACGCTCCATCGATATGTACGGCGACCTGCTGTGCGGCGATATGGCTTTGACGGACGAGTCCTACGGATGGTTTGTGTCCGACGAGCGTCAGATGACCCGCGAGGCCCGTAGCGGTTACTTATGGTCGCATTACTACGGCATGTTGCGTAACATCAACATGGTAGTAGCTACGGTCAAGAACCAAACGACCCTGCTTGGCAATGTAGCACAATACGGTATGCCGAACGACGGTCTGAAAGTAAAAGACGGTGAAGGCAAGGTAGTTTTTCATTACGACGAGAACGACTCGCTGAGCGCGATCTATTATGCAGAGGCGCTGACAATGCGCGGCTTCGCATATGCGAACATGGTTCGTTTCTTCGTGCCGACGGTGGATCACTTGTTTAATGCCGGCTATAACCTGACGAACTACCCGTGCTTCCCCTTGTACACCGAGGAGAACATGAACGACGGCGCACAACCGCTGGCGAAGATCAACGAGGTATATAATCTCATTGACCAAGACCTCACCACGGCGATCGCTTTCTTCGATGCTTTCGGCAAAGAGTATGAGGGAACCAGTAAGCTGGAGGTGGACATCAACGTAGCACGCGGTATTCTGGCGTACTTCTACCTCAACCGCGCGAAAGAGTTCGGTGCATCCGCTACCGATCCGTTGTTGGAGAAACCGATGCGCCAAGCGCTGACGTATGCAGACGCTGCCATCAAATCGGATAAGTACGAGATCATTCCGAATAAATCGGTATTGACAACCGGTTTCAACAACCTCCAGGACAACTCGTGGATGTGGGGTCAGGATGTGACGGTAGAGACCACCGGAGGTCTGGCATCGTTCCAAGGTCAAGTGGATATCCACTCCTACTCGTACGCTTGGGTAGGCGGAACAAAGGCATTGGACAAAGGCCTGTTCGAAGAGATCCCGACCTGGGATATCCGTCGCAAATGGTTCAACGACGGATCCAAGAACTCAACCTATCTGCTGTGTCCGGACAAGAAGTATTTCTCGGCTAAGAACCCGGTTTCCACCGCTACGGACAATGTGGACCGTGAGTGGTTGAACGACAACGTGTTCATGCGTATCGAGTCGATGTACCTGATTGCAGCCGAGGCTTGCTATTTCTTGGGTAAGTTAGACTCCGCAGCGATGTACCTGACCGCGATCACCGACCAGCGTGTCGATCCGGACGTGCTGACAGCCGCAACGGACTACGCAACCTACAAGACGGAGATCTCCACCGATGCGGACAAGTTCGTTCAGGCGCTGATTCTGAACTGGCGTGTCGAGTTGTGGGGCGAAGGATACGGATTGCAAACCTTCCGTCGTCTGACCAGTCATAAGTACAGACGCTACAACGCCAAGACCGAGACTACCGATGAGAAAGTGCGTAGAGGTTCTAACCACTCGTACGATGCAGGCGCAGAGATGTCTTATGACGACGAAACGAAATATACGATGCAGATTCCTTCATCGGAAACCAACTATAACGATAAGTTAGAAGACTAATCGGAAAAAACTATTAATAACAACAAAATTGTAGAATTATGAAAAAAAGTATTATTTTTTCTTTGACCGCTATTGCATTGATAGCGTTCGCATTCACGAGCTGCAAGAAAGACAGCGAAGTGGTTACTGAGATCACCGGTCTGGCAATCAAACCTGCTACGGTTCTTATGTCTCCGGGCGACAGCAGACGTCTGACTGCAGTAACCGAGCCGGAAAATGCCGTTGTATCGATCACTTGGACCAGCTCGAATCCTGATGTAGTTGAAGTTAGCAGCAACGGTACCATCACAGCTGTAGATCTTGGCGAGGCAACCATCACCGCTAAATCCGGCGATTACTCTGCTACCTGCGCAGTAACCGTAAAAGATGAGCTGGAGATTCTCGGCTTCACGGGGGCATTCGTACATGACTTCGATACCACCTATAGCAACAAGATCGATACGTTTAAGCATTCCAGCGGCGTCACGTACTTGCTCAAGCAGGTATTGTGTAACGTAATGGTGTTCACGGAAGGTTTCTATTTCAACAACGATGGTGACCTGACTGGTGCTGAAAAGGGTGGTATTCTGGAATTCCAAGCTCCGTTCTCTTGGGCTCCGGCATGGTTGAACGGCGGTAGCGGTACGATCTTCGTATTGGGCGATTGGGCTATTTCCGGCGATACAATTAAGTTCCCGGACGGCACGGATAATGTAGGAAGACCGGGTGCTATTGAAGACGAGGAAGGCTACACCAATCTCATCAACGATTACATCTATGACAGATACGTACTCGAAGATGGTACCAAAGCAGGTCAAGATCTGGAGAAAGCAGGTCAGAAAGTGAGCGGTGCTACCCTGACGATGTACACCTACCACACAGAAGAGGAAGGTTTTCCCAGCGACGGTTACTACGCATCGCACGTTCCGGATTTGCTCTTCGGCGAGAGCTGGTTTGAGTTGGGCGACAACTACAAAGCATCCAAACACATGTGCAGTGTAGAGTCTTACAAAATGCAGGCTAAAGAGCTGAAGTGGGCTTCAGATACGACCACCTATGAGTTCTATCAATACGGTGCTCACTTCAAGGAGATTGAGGAGCAAGACACCATCGTTCTCGTAGACCACAATGTTCACTTCGGCAACAGCTACACCTACGAGTACAACTTACCGGCACAATCGATTCGCAAGGCTAACAAAGAGCCGCGTATGATTGAGATTCCGGTACTGACGGATCAACAGAGAGCTCGTATCAAAGAGCAACTGGATCGCGCTAAGAGTTTTAAAAAATAAGAAAATAATTTCTTATGAAAAAGATCGTATCTTTATCAATAAGCCTGATGTTAAGCGGGTTGGTGGCAGCAGCCATCAACCCCTTGGCATACGTTGAGTTTGACCACGAGGTGGACCTGGAGAACATGCCCGCAGAGGTACGTTCGTTCTTGGATTCCTACGCAGCCGTAGAGTCCGGCGATGCGAGTTTTGTAAACTTCGCAGGCGACATCATCGACTCCGTAGGTCCGTTATTGGGCGGCATCGAGTATGATCAGGGAACGCCGTACAATGACCTCTGCCCTATCATCAACGGAAATCGCGCGATCACGGGTTGTGTGGCAACCGCTACGGCCCAGATCATGCGCTATTGGAAATATCCGCAGGTAGGTAAAGGTACGGCTACTTACACCGGTTCGGGCGGTGCGACCACCTACGTGTTCGCCGATCATCCGTTTGATTGGAACAACATGCTGGAGAGTTACACGTACTCAAAGAGCGGATTCCCCAATTACAACGCGAATCAGGCTTCCGCTGTAGCTACCCTGATGTTGGCTTGCGGTGCGTCGGTAAACATGAACTATGCAGCCGATGCCAGCGGATCGTATATATACAACTCGTATATTGCGCTGCGTGAGCATTTCGACTATACGGAGAACATGAAATACTTCGAGGCCGACGCACCTAACTGGGAAGACTGGACGGAGAACCTCAAGGCGCAGTTCGACATGGGTCTTCCGGTACTCTATGCCGGTACAAGTACCAGCGGCGGTCATGCCTTCGTCTTGGACGGCTACAAGACCGAAGACCTTGGCGGTGGTGAAACCAAAACGAAGTTCCACGTTAACTGGGGTTGGAGCGGCGAGTTCAACGGATGGTTCCTGCTGTTTAAACTGCAACCGAACGGAGACAACTACTCCAATACCAACCAGTGCGTCGTGCTCAATATCTACCCCAAGAACTATCAAGCTATCGATGGTATCGAGGCAGAACAGAGCGGCAAAGCCGTCAAAGAACTGCGAAACGGGCAAGTGGTAATCATTCGCAATAACCGCGTTTATTCGATACAAGGACAACGCATCGAATAGAATTACCCATTTTACCCCACATTTTTACGAAATTGTTGATAACCCGCGTAAACACTTGATTTTACGCGGGTTATTCTATGTCTAAACCTGTTGAAAACCTGTTGATAAAACAATTGAAAAATTTTTTTGTGGGGAAATGTGGGGTAATTCAAATATTTTTTGTATATTTGCACCCGATTTCAAAACAAAGTGGTGAAAATGGGTACATTTGTAGGAAATATAGAAGCTCGTTTGGACGATAAGGGACGTATCTTCGTGCCGGCTGCCTATCGTAAGATATTGGCGGAGACGGGATCGAAATTTATGGTGATGCGCCGCGACACGGACAACGAGTGCCTGATGTTCTATCCCGAGCAGGTGTGGAACGAGAAAGTGGAGCAGATGCGCCAGACGCTCGACGAGTGGGATCCCGAAGATCAGTTGATCTTGATGCAGTTCATGGCCGACGCCGAGTACATGGAGCTCGACGCACAGGGTCGTATCCTGCTGCAGAAGAAGAACCTCGAGACGATCGGTGCGCAACAGGACGTGCTGTTCGTCGGCATGCTCAACCGTTTTGCACTCTGGACACCGGATACCTTCGCAAGCAAACGTCTCAGCCAGACTGAACTGGCAGCACGTCTGCGGGCTAAAATGAAAAAATCCTAATGAACGAAGTCTATCACATACCGGCAATGTTGAAAGAGACGATCGAGGGCTTAGCGATTAAGCCTGAGAGAACGTATGTGGATGTCACTTTCGGAGGAGGAGGGCATAGTCGTGCCATTCTCAACAAATTGCACGAATTGGAAATTGGTAAATTGGAGATTGGACATTTGTACTCGTTCGATCAGGACAGCGACGCATTGGCCAATGCGATAGACGACGAACGCTGGACGTTCGTACATAGCAACTTCCGTTATCTGCGCAACTGGATGGACTATTACGGAGTGGAACATATAGATGGTCTGTTGGCAGATTTGGGAGTTAGTTTTCACCATTTTGATTGTCCCGAGCGCGGGTTCAGTTTTCGGTTCAGTGCGCCGCTCGATATGCGTATGAACCAGACGGCCAAGCGCACGGCAGCTGATATCGTCAACAGTTACAGCGAGGAAGAGCTGGCACGTATCTTCTGGCTCTACGGTGAGTTAAAGAACGGTCGGGGGATCGCGAAGAACATCTGCCGCGCACGGACTCAGAAACCTATTGAGCGCACGGAAGACCTTGTAGCCGCCTCGCGTATACCGGCGGAGATGAGTAAGGAATTAGCACGTCTCTTTCAAGCCCTGCGAATAGAAGTGAACGATGAGATGGGGGCTTTACGGGAGATGTTAGTCGCGGCAAGAGATTTATTGAGACCCGGCGGACGCATCGTCGTGCTGACCTACCACTCGCTCGAAGACCGGCTCGTGAAGAATTTCCTGCGCAGCGGCAACCTTGAGGGCACGATAGAAAAGGACTTCTACGGCAACAACCTCAGTCCGTTCGACTTGATTGAGAAAGGACGCGAGGCGAGCCCCGAAGAAGTAGCCCGGAACCCCCGAGCCCGCAGCGCCAAACTTCGCGTCGCCGCAAAACACTAAACCCTAAACGCTAAACGTCACATGGCCGATACCCACGACATACAATCCTGGTTGAACGGAGACCAATTCCGCAGCAAACGGTTCAGAGATCAGTACCCGCTGATAGCACTTATCACGGCACTGATCTTTGTCTATATCCTCGTGGGGTACCTGTCCGCCGAGCAGCAGAAGCACCTGACGGACACCAAGAAAGAGATGTTGGACGCCAAGTTCCGCTATATGACCATCAGTGCCCAACTGACCAACACCACGCGTCAGTCGCAGGTCATCGAGGTGCTGCGCACCAACGGCAGTGCATTACAGGAAAACCGCATACCGCCCACTAAGATCAAATGAGTGACGAACAACGAAATACCGTCTGGCGTTTTGCGATGATTTTCATCGTGATCCTGCTCGGTTTTATCGCCGTGTTGGGTAAGATCTTCTATGTCCAGACCGTGGAACGGGACGCATGGCTCAAGGTGGCGGAGAAACAAGTGCCGACGCACAAGCCTATCAAGGCTACGCGCGGTAACATCCTCGATTGCAACGGCTATCTGCTGGCGTCCAGTATGCCGCAGTATTATATCTATATGGATACACGTGTACCCGCGCTGCACGAGAAAAACGGACTGCTCTTCACCACGCATATCGACTCGCTGGCGCACGATCTGGCGCTCATCGTCAAGGACAAGACGCAGGCCGAATACAAGAGCCGTATCGTCAATGCCTACCGCCGCGGAGAGAAACGTCTCAAGGTCTGCGACCATCGTATCAACTACCTCCAACGCCAGGCACTCGAGCAGAACGTACTCATCAAGAAAGGTAAGTACAAGAGCGGTATCTTCTTTGAAGACCAGCACCGCCGCATCAAGCCCTACGGTGTCCTTGCCAGCCGCACGATCGGCGGTATCTACGGCGAAGACGGTGTCGGTAACTCGGGTCTGGAGAAGCGTTTTGACAAAGAACTGCGCGGCATCGACGGTATGAGTTCGATCCAGAAGATAGGCGGACGGTATGAGTCCGTCACAGAAGAGGAGGCGCAGGACGGGCTCGATGTCATGACGACCATCGACGCCAACCTCCAGGACATCGTGGAGAACACGCTCATGGAGAAAGTGCAGCTCAAACAAGCGGCTTGGGGTTGCGCCATCCTCATGGAGACGCAGACGGGTTATATACGCGCGATCGCCAATCTCGATCGCGATAAGGAAGACGGTAATTACTACGAGGCGCAGAACCATGCCGTGCAGCGTGTTGAGCCGGGTTCGACCTTCAAGACGATCGCGCTCGTGGCAGCACTTGATGACGGTAAGATCGATATCGATGACACGGTCAAGGTGACGCGCCAGCCGTGGCAGTACTTCACCGTCAAGCACACCGACGCCCACCCGATGGACACCGTCCTCACCGTCCGTTCGGCGCTCGCTGTATCGTCCAATATAGCGCTCGCCAAACTCATCACACGCAGCTACGAAGGCTCAGCCAAGAAATTCGTACGCCGCATCGAGAAAATGGGTCTCATGGACAGCGTGTACTGCGAGATCCCGGGTGCTGACAAAGTGCGTATCGACGTACCCAAAGACACCGTGACACTCAGTAAGATGTCATACGGCTATTCGGTGGAGCTAAGCCCGATGCAGATCCTGATGTTCTACAACGCGATCGCCAATAACGGCCGCATGGTGCGTCCTATGCTCGTGACCTCCATCCAGCAGAACGGCGAAGACACCAAGCGTTTCAAACCCGAGACGGTCAAGTCGTCTATCTGCTCATCGCGTACGCTCAAGGATATCCAAGGGGCGCTGCACGATGTCGTATGGGATAACCACCTTGGTACGGCGGCTGCCAAGCTCTGGAGCCGCAAAGCGCAGTCGAACCTCGTGTCGATAGCCGGTAAGACCGGTACAGCGCAGCTTTTCGTGCGCGGACACGGTTATTCCGCCCGCCGCCACCGAATGACCTTCGTGGGATATTTCCCCGAAGAGAACCCGCGGTACACCTGTATCTGCATGATCGAGGACCCGCAATACCCCTATGACGCCGGTATGGACTGCGGTTCAGCCGTGCGCGTCATTGCCGAGAAAACGATGGCCTACACAGGCTGCTATATATACGAAAATGGAGAACGTAAACTCGAAAAGAGATGACCGGTTTAGAACCGGAGCAACTTATACTATGCAGTTAAATGAATTAATAAGCGTGTTGAAACCGATAGAGGTGATCGGTTCGACGGATAAAGCGATCCACGGTCTGCATTTCGACAGCCGTAAGATCGGTGTAGGCGACGTGTTTGTAGCCCAGGTAGGCACAGCAGTAGATGGACACACGTTCATTGATGGTTGTGTCGCCAAAGGGGCTGCCGCCATCGTTCTCTCAAAGAGAGAGTATCTCCCTGTAATCTGTAACCCCTCCCCTGTAACCTTTATCCTTGTAGAGAACACAGATAAAGCGCTCGGTTTGATGGCAAGCAAGTGGTTTGGCGAACCGAGTAAAGCACTGACCCTCGTCGGTGTGACAGGTACGAACGGCAAGACGACGATCGCCACCTTGCTCTACAAGCTCGTGCGCGCATTAGGACACAAAGCCGGACTGCTCTCCACCGTCGTCAATTATATCGAAGACGAAGCCGTTCCTGCTACCCACACCACCCCCGATGCGATCGAACTGAACGGTCTGCTGCGCCGCATGGTGGATGCCGGTTGTGAATACGCGTTCATGGAGGTCTCCTCCCATGCGATCGCGCAGGAACGTATCGCAGGACTCGATTTTGACGGGGCGCTCTTCACCAACCTCACCCGCGATCATATCGACTATCATAAGACCTTCGATAACTACCGCGACACGAAGAAGCGGCTCTTTGATAACCTCAAGAAAACCGCCTTCGCCGTCACCAATAAAGATGACAAGAACGGCCTCGTCATGACGCAGAACTGCAAGGCCGCCGTACACACCTACTCTACCCGTTCGCTCGCCGACTACAAGGCGCAGATCCTCGAGGAAGGCTTCGACGGGATGCTGCTCAACCTCAACGGCAAAGAGGTGTTCGTGCCCCTCGTAGGACGCTTCAACGTGAGCAATCTGCTCTGTATCTACGGTGCGGCGCTCAACCTTGGTTTTGATGAGTTGGATGTACTGCGCGTATTGAGCACGCTCAAGCCGGTCAACGGTCGTTTTGAGACGATCCGCAGCCCCAAGGGTTGGACGGCGATTGTCGATTACGCCCACACGCCGGATGCTGTGGATAATGTGATCCAGACCATCCGCGAGATTCTAAACAGCAAAGCAATAAACCCGCAAAGCGGATACACAGCGAAGCTTATAACCGTTATTGGCTGCGGAGGTAATCGGGACAAGGGCAAACGACCCATGATGGCGAAGATCGCCAAACAGGGCAGTGAGCAACTCATCCTGACCTCCGATAACCCCCGCGACGAAGAGCCCGCTGACATCCTCAACGACATGAAAGCCGGGCTGACAGAGGAAGAACTGCGCAGCACCCTCGTCATCGAGGACCGTGCGGCGGCTATTCAGACTGCCTGCACGCTCGCGCAGAAAGACGACGTCATCCTTGTAGCCGGCAAAGGACACGAAGACTACCAGATCATCAAGGGCGTCAAGCACCATTTTGACGACCATGAGGAGGTTCGCAAGTATGCGAACTAATTGTAAATTGTACATTGTAAATTGTAAATTGACATGCTATATTCGTTCTTTAATCATTTTAATGACCTCTTAGGTGCACGTCTGTTCACCTATATCTCTTTCCGCGCCATCACGGCGGGCATCATCGCGCTCGTCACGAGCATCTGGTTCGGGAACTGGTTCATCGATTACATGAAGCGTCATAACATCTCCGAGACGCAGCGTGATGAGAAAACCGACCCCTTCAATGTGGGTAAGAAAGGTGTACCTACCATGGGCGGACTCATCGTCATCGCAGCCATCCTGCTGCCGTGTCTGCTGCTCGGTAAGTTGACGAACGTCTATATGATCCTGATGCTCGTCACAACCCTGCTCATGGGTGCGCTAGGCTTCGCGGACGACTATATCAAGACCTTCCGCAAGAACAAAGACGGTCTGAACGGTTGGATCAAGATAGCCGGTCAGATCACCCTCGGTCTCATCGTCGGTCTGACGCTGCGTTTCTGTCCTGCCGTCAGCATGAACGAGGTGGTCACGAGTCATATCGAGAACAACGTAGTGGTGGTAGAGAAGAGTCCGGAGATCAAATCGACCCAGACGACCATCCCCTTCGTCAAGCATCATAACTTCAACTACGCCGACCTCTTTTCGTGGACCGGCGAGAACAATAAATACCGCTTCGGTTGGATCTTCTTCGTGCTGCTGACGGTCTTCGTCGTAGCGGCGGTGAGCAACGGAGCGAACCTCAACGACGGCATGGACGGTATGTGTGCCGGAAACTCGGCGATCATGGCGATCGCCCTACTCATCCTCGCCTACACCTCCGGTAGTGTCGTGTGGGCAGAGTATTTCGATGTGATGTACATCCCCGGCTCCGAAGAACTGGTAGTCTTCCTCGCGTCCTTCGTCGGCGCGCTGGTCGGTTATCTCTGGTTCAACGGTTTCCCCGCACAGGTCTTCCTCGGCGACACCGGCAGCCTCACCGTCGGCGGTATCATCGGCGTCTGCGCGATGATCATTCATAAGGAGCTGCTCGTGCCGGTTCTCTGCGGCGTGTTCCTCATGGAGAGTGTGAGCGTGATTCTGCAGACGCAGGTCTATAAATGGAACAAGAAACGCGGACAGCACGTGCGGGTATGGAAACGTACTCCCCTGCACGATCATTTCCGCACCTCGGTCGATCAGGTGCTCAAGAATGACCCCACCTGTTCGATCTTCTTCAAGGGCAGCAAGAACTTGCACCACGAGTCCAAGATCGTACTCCGTTTCTGCATCGTGACCCTTATCTTGGCTGCCATCACCATCCTAACTTTGAAAATAAGATAAACCGTATAAACATCGCGTAGCGATATAAACTTTTAAACAACAATGCGTAGAATTGTTATCTTAGGCGCCGGCGAAAGTGGCTCAGGAGCAGCCATCTTAGCCAAAGAGAAAGGGTTTGATGTCTTCGTCTCCGACTGCGGGACGATCACCGAACCTTACCGTGCCTTACTCAACCAGAACGGTATCGCATGGGAAGACGGTCAGCACACCGAGGACCTTATCCTGAATGCCGACGAGGTAGTGAAGTCGCCGGGTATTCCGTTGACTGCCCCTCTGATCCAGAAACTCCAAGCGCAGGGTACGCCGATCATATCCGAGATCGAGTTTGCGGCGCGTTATACGAATGCCAAGATGATCTGCATCACCGGTTCAAACGGTAAGACAACGACCACTTCGCTCATCTATTATATCCTGCGTCAGGCGGGTCTGAACGTCGGTTTGGCAGGTAACATAGGCAACTCACTCGCCCTGCAGGTAGCGCGCGAGCACCATGACTATTACGTCATCGAACTCTCGTCCTTCCAACTCGATAACATGTACGATTTCAAGGCGGATATTGCCATCCTCTTGAATATCACGCCCGATCACCTCGATCGCTACGATTATAAGTTCCAGAACTATATCGACGCCAAGTTCCGTATCACGCGCAACCAGACCAAAGAGGACTCGTTCATCTACTGGGCAGAAGATCCCGTTATCGATCGTGAGATGAAGAAGATCCAGTTGGGTGCCACGCTCTTGCCTTACGGTTTCACCTGCCCCAACCCGCTGCCCGTCAGCGAGGAGGAGTTAGCCCTCAAAGGTCGGCATAACGTGCTCAACTCGATGGCTGCCACGATCGCGGCCAATGTGCTCAAGATCAAGAAAGATGTCATTCGCGAGAGTCTGATGACCTTCCAAGGCGTGGAGCACCGACTCCAATACGTTGCCACCGTCAAAGGCGTGCAGTACATCAACGACTCCAAAGCCACCAACGTCAACTCCTGCTGGTACGCCCTCGAGAGCATGAAGACGCCTGTGGTGCTCATCCTCGGCGGAAAAGACAAAGGCAATGACTACAGCGAGATCGATGAACTGGTACGCACCAAATGCCATACCCTCGTCTTCATGGGTCTCCATAACGAGAAACTGCGCGAGCATTTCGGCGGGTTTGGTTTGCAGATTATCGACACGGATAATTTGCACGATGCTGTGCAGGGAGCCTACAAGGCTGCGCACGACGGCGACACCGTCCTGCTCTCACCCTGCTGCGCGTCCTTCGATCTCTTTAAGTCCTACGAAGATCGCGGCGAACAATTCATGGAAGCAGTTAAAAAATTATAAATTATAAATTATAAATTTGAAATTACATTTCAACAATATTGACAAATCCTTCTGGGTCCTCTTCCTGATCCTGATCAGCGTAGCGATCATCGCGCTCTTCTCGGCGTCCTCAACGCTGGTCTATTCGCGCGGTTCGGTACTCGGTCCGATCGGTTCGCAGATGCTCTTTATCGTGCTCGGTCTCGCCGCTGCCTATATGATACAGTTCATCCCGACCTACTGGGTGCGTTTCGGCGGGTATGCCCTGCTGGCGATCAGTCTGCTGCTCGTCTATTCGACCATGATACCCGGCAACCCGCTTGTCGTCACCATCAACGGCGCTGCACGCTGGGTGCGTATCGGCGGCATCACCTTCCAGCCATCCGAGTTAGCCAAGCTCTCGCTCATCATCGTGGTAGCCGACCAACTCGCGCGGATACACTCCGAGGCGGATAAGCAGAAGTATTTCTACCGAACGCTCATCATCGCCGCGGCGGTCATGCTGCCCGTCATGGCGTCTAACCTCTCCACGGCGGTGCTCATCGGACTCATTGTCTTCTGTCTTTGGATCCTAGCCCGTATCCCGTGGAAATATACATTGTCCGTAGTGGGCATCGCGGTGCTGGTACTCGGACTCGGATATGCCATCGTCGAGTTCGGTTTTGTGCGACCGGGCAGAGCCATGCACGGACCTTTCAAACGTGCTACCACTTGGGTCAGCCGTATCGACCGCCATTTCACGGACGACGGAGCAGACAAATACACCCTCACGGATGAGAATATCCAGGAGGTCTATGCCTCCGTGGCGATCGCCCGAGGCGGTGCGTCGCCGCTCGGCGTACTGCCCGGTAACTCCAAAGAGCGGGACTACCTGCCCCTCGCTTTTGCGGATTATATCTTCGCCATCATCGTCGAAGAGTCCGGTATCCTCGGCGCAGCGTTCCTCATCTTTATCTACCTCGCGATCCTCTTCCGCGCCTGCAATGTATCGAGCCGGTATAATGACATGCCCGCCATGCTCATGACCATGGGTCTTGCGCTCATGATCACCTGTCAGGCACTCATCTCCATGCTCGTCGCCGTAGGACTCGGACCGGTCACCGGACAACCACTACCCCTTATCTCGCGAGGCGGTACGTCCGTGCTCATCACATCGATTTATTTCGGCATCATGATGGGCGTCAGTCGCGAACAAACAGCCCTCCGCGAGAAAGTCAACGAGACCATCGAAGAAAGCCTCGAAGATGCACCGATTGTTACTCTGGAGTAAAAAATCACAAATCAAAAATCACAAATATGAGATACCTCATCTCCGGCGGTGGAACCGGTGGACACATCTTCCCCGCAGTCAGTATTGCCAATGCATTGAAAGAACTCGATCCCGAAGCGGATATCCTCTTCGTCGGTGCCCTCGGGCGCATGGAGATGGAGCGTGTCCCGCAAGCGGGTTATAAGATCGTCGGACTGCCTGTCCGGGGCTTCAACCGTTCCCAACCTTGGAAGAACGTGTCCGTGCTCATGGACTTATATAAATCCATCCGACAAGTCAAGAAGATCATCCGTGACTTCCGTCCGGACGTAGGCGTCGGTGTAGGCGGTTATGCCTCCGGCGCAGCCATGTGGGCAGCGGCGCAAATGGGTATCCCTATCCTGCTCCAGGAGCAGAACGGCTTCGCCGGGGTCACCAATAAGATCCTCAAGGACAAAGCCGCCAAGATATGCGTCGCCTACGAAGGCATGGAGCGCTTCTTCCCCGCCGACAAGATCATCCTCACCGGCAATCCCGTCCGCCAGAATCTGACTTCCGGAATCAAAAATCAGAAATCAAAAAACAAAAATCTTTTGATCATCGGCGGCTCTCTCGGTGCCCGCACGATCAACGAGGCCATCCTCGCCGGACTGCCCGAACTGCAGAAAGCCGGCATCCACGTCGTATGGCAAACCGGTAAGGTCTATTACGATAAAATCATAAACAGCGAAGCATATAAACGTGCCGTAGGCACAATAAACGGCAAAACCGATACACCCTGGCTAGAGTGCCTGGACTTTCTATCTGACATGCCGGATCGCTACGCGAATGCCGATCTCGTCATCTCCCGTGCCGGGGCATCGTCGATCAGCGAACTGTGCCTGCTCGGCAAACCAGCCATCCTCGTGCCTTCGCCGAACGTAGCCGAGGATCATCAGACCCATAACGCCTTGGCGCTCGTCAACAAAGACGCGGCAGTCCTCGTGCGCGATGCGGATGCTGCTGCACAACTCGTGCCGACAGCCCTCGAGCTCATCCGGGACGATAAGCGACTGGAGCAACTGCATACCAACGTGCTGAAACTCGCCCAAAAAGACTCTGCCCGCCGCATCGCCGAGGAAGTGATCCAATTAGCAAAAAAATAACGATTTATTTGCACATCTCAAAAAAAAGCAGTACCTTTGCAGCCGATTTGCAAAAAATTACACACAGATATGATAAAAGTACAATATCAAGACGGAAGTATTCAGGGTTTTGAGTGGGAAGACGAGCAAGCGAAGCATGCGTTCTGGCATACGAGTTCGCACTTGATGGCCGAGGCGCTGCAGGAGCTCTATCCGGGCATTCAGTTCGGTATCGGTCCCGCGATCGAGAACGGTTTTTACTACGACGTGATGCCGCCTGAGGGAGTCGTCATCAACGACGAGTGCTTCGCCGACATCGAGAACAAGATGATGGAGTTGCGCGCGAAGAAAGAGTCAGTCGTACGCGCAGAGATTTCCAAAGCCGATGCCCTCAAGGCCTTCGGCGACAAGGGTCAGAGTTATAAATGCGAGTTGATCTCCGAGTTGGAGGACGGCTCGATCACCACCTATACGCAGGGCGATTTCACGGATCTCTGTAAGGGACCGCACCTCTTGAGTACAGGCGATATCAAGGCAGTGAAGGTGCTGTCCTGCTCCGCGGCATACTGGCGCGGCGATGAGAAACGTCCGATGATGACGCGTATCTACGCCATCTCCTTCCCGAAGCGCTCGATGCTCGATGAGTACCTGGCGTTGCTCGAAGAGGCGAAGAAACGCGACCACCGTAAGATCGGTAAGGATCTGGAGCTGTTTATGTTCTCCGATATGGTGGGCAAAGGTCTGCCTATCTGGTTACCGAAGGGCACGGCGCTGCGTCTGCGCCTGGAGGATTTCCTCAAGAAGATCCAGAAGCGTTATGGCTACCAGCAGGTCATCACCCCGCATATCGGAAGCAAGCAGCTGTATATGACTTCGGGTCACTGGGATCACTACGGCAAGGACTCGTTCCAACCGATCACCACGCCGGAAGAGGGTGAGGTCTATCTGCTCAAGCCGATGAACTGCCCGCATCACTGCGCGATCTACAAGAACAGCCCGCGTTCGTACAAGGATCTGCCATTCCGCTGCGCGGAGTTCGGTACGGTCTATCGTTACGAGCAGAGCGGTGAGTTGCACGGACTAACGCGTGTACGTTCGTTCACGCAGGATGATGCACATATCTTCTGCCGTCAAGACCAGGTTAAGCAGGAGTTCATCCGCGTGATGGAGATCATCAATATCATCTTCAAGGCGCTGAACTTCGAGAACTACGAGGCACAGATCTCGCTCCGCGACCCGAATAACCACGAGAAATACGTAGGATCAGACGAGATCTGGGAGCATGCAGAGAACGCGATCCGCGAGGCCTGCAAGGAGATGAATCTGCCGGCACGCGAAGAGACCGGTGAAGCAGCCTTCTACGGACCGAAACTGGACTTCATGGTGAAGGATGCCCTCGGTCGTCGTTGGCAGTTAGGTACGATCCAGGTGGACTACAACCTGCCGGAGCGTTTCGAGCTCGAATACACGGGTGAGGATAACCAGAAACACCGTCCGGTGATGATCCACCGTGCGCCCTTCGGTTCGATGGAGCGTTTCGTAGCGGTGCTGATCGAGCACACGGCAGGTAAGTTTCCGCTCTGGCTCACACCGGATCAGGCGGTGGTATTGCCAATCTCGGAGAAGAGCAACGAGTACGCATGGAAAGTGAAAGAGATGCTGGAGGCACAAGATGTACGCGTCATCGTAGATGACCGCAACGAGAAACTCGGACGTAAGATCCGCGACAACGAGCTGAAGCGCATCCCGTACATGCTGATTGTCGGCGAGAAAGAGGCTGAAGAGGGTAAGGTGAGCGTGCGTCGTCAAGGCGGCGAAGCGAGCGGTCAGCCGGCACCGGAAGGAGACGGCTCGATGACGATCCAGCAGTTCGCTGACTTCATCAACGACAACGTAAAAGCTCAGATGAATGATTTTTAGGAACTTAGGGTCCTAGGAAACTAGGATCCTATTCTTCTAAACTCCGCTAACACGATCGCAGTTGCAATAGAAACGTTGAGGCTTTCCGAAGTCTCAGCGTTTTTTGGATAGGAGGGAATACGGATAGGGTGCGTGATAAGTTTACGAACCTCTTGCGAGATACCGTTGCCCTCGTTGCCCATGACGATGATAGAAGTTGAGAGTCGAGAGTCAAGAGTCGAGAGTTCGTCGTACATGTCTTTGCCGTCCAGTAATGTGCCATAGATGGCGCATTTTTGATCGGCGAGCCAAGCGGGGAGATCGACATAGTGGACACGAACGCGAGCGAGGGCACCCATCGTGGCTTGAACGACCTTGGGGTTATAGCAGTCGGCGGTGTCGAGCGAACAGAAGATATCATGAACGCCAAACCAATCGCAGGTGCGGATGATCGTGCCGAGATTGCCCGGGTCTTGGATGCCGTCTAACGCAAGCGTTAGATTTTCGATTTTTGATTTTTGATTCTCGATTTTTGATTTACGGAACACTCCGATGACGCCTTGCGGTGCACGCAAGCCGGACATTTGCTCGAGTTGTTCCTTCGGAACGATTATTGCTTCGCGTTGATAGGCTTCGCCGTTTATAGCTTCGCTGTGTATATACAGATGAACGAGCTCGAAGGACTTCGTCAATTCGGACACGCATTTATCGCCTTCGGCGACAAAGAGATTCAGTTCGTCACGAAATTTCTTAAGTTGCAAACTTTTAACAAGTTTGACCTGCGCTTTGCTGATTTTTTCCATAATATCATCGAAATCGGCTACAAAATTATAAAAATTCTTGCATATATGCAAATTTTTTACTACTTTTGCACGCCAATTATGCGGAATAAGTTGTACATATTGCTTCTGGCGGTGTTTTTCTGCGCCTGCAACACGACGAAGTTCGTGCCGCAGGATAAGTACTTATTGAACAAGGCGAATGTCAAATGTACGGACGACAAGACCGTGGCTACAAACGATTTGCGTAACTACCTTCGTCAACGGCAGAACACGGAGATAATGGGTTTCTGGAAGTTGCAGTTGCATATCTACAACACCGCTCCTACGGACACCACAACCGCCTCGAAGAAACGTCTGGCGCATAATGCATTCAAGATGGGCGAGGCGCCGGTAGTGTATGACGAAGAGTTGACGGCAGCCAGCATGCAGCAGTTGCGTCAGCAGATGAACAACATGGGGTACTTCAATGCGCGAGTGGACACGGTCAAGAAGATCAAGAACCGCAAGGTGAACCTGACCTATCTCGTGACTGCCAATGAGCCTTATTACGTTCGCTCGTACACCGTCGATATCCCCAACGATTCGATCCGTCTGATCGCGGAGAGTGACCGCTGCGTGATCAAACCCGGCGAGCAGTTCTCCACGAAGCAACTGGACGAGGAGCGCGCACGTATCGCTACCGCCCTGCGCAACAAGGGTTATTTCTATTTTGAGAAATCGATGTTGGAGTTCACGGCGGACAGTGCCCTCGGCAGCCATCAGGTGGATATCCGCATCCACCCGGCGGAGTACATCCTGCATCTGGATTCCGCGGCGCTGCAGAAACTACGCACCCGATTCTATATCCGCGAGGTGACGTACAAGATGGACAAACCGTTCCTGCGCAAGAACACGCTGCGCAATGCCTGCCGTATCCGAGCCGGCGAGCGCTATGCAGAATGGCGCGTTGAACGCACGTACGCGCGGATGAACGCGCTCGCGCCGGTCAAGTACGTTGATATAGCGTTCACGCCGGTAGGCGACAGTCTGCTCGACTGCGCCATCACGATCTCCAAGGGACGACTCAACTCTATCTCCGCGGAGGTGGAAGGCACGTATAGTGCCGGCGATTGGGGTGTAGCAGCGGGCGTCAACTACAGCAATAAGAATATCTTCAAGGGTGCGGAAGTGCTCTCTATCGGAGCCCGTGCCTCGTACGAATGGCGTTCGGACGGCGGACGTGCTATCGAGGCCAAGGGCGAGGTCGGTCTGCTCTTCCCCTCCAACGTCAAGGTGCGCATCGCATACAACTACCAGCAGCGTCCGAGCGAATACACCCGCACGATCGCCAATGCCGGTTTGGGGTATACGTACCATAAACCCGGTAGCCGCTGGACGCATCAGTTCGGTCTGATCGATATCAATTATATCTACGTGCCGTGGATGTCGCAGGAGTTCCTCAGCAAGTTCCTTAACCGCTCTTCGGTTCTGGCGGCCAGTTACAAGGACCATTTCATTGTCGATTGGAATTATCTGGCTACGTTCACAACCTTCGATCCGCGCAATCCGCACCGCTCGTATCTGCAGTTAGGTATGCGAGCTGAGACAGCAGGCAACGCGCTGTATCTGCTCAGTTACATGGCTACCCTGCCCAAGGACGACGTAGGACATTATATGCTTTGGCGCATTCCGTTTGCGCAATATGCCAAGGGCGATATCAACTTCACTTACCACGGTATCATCACACCGAAGCATCATCTTGTGGGTCACTTCGGTCTGGGTGTAGCCGTACCCTACCTCAACGCGGATGTGCTGCCGTTCGAGAAGCGCTATTTCGGTGGCGGCGCCAACGGTATCCGCGGATGGCAGGCACGTACCCTCGGACCCGGTGCGTTCAAGAGCGTAGGCGGGGCGTATGCGTACGATCTGCAGGTGGGAGATATCAAACTGGACGTGAACCTCGAGTACCGCTATAAGGTGCTGAAGTTCCTGGAGCTGGCAGCCTTCCTGGATGCAGGAAACATATGGACCATTCGGACGTACGACACCCAACCGGACGGCGTCTTCCTCTGGGACCAGTTCTACAAACAGATCGCATGGAGTTACGGCGTCGGTATCCGTTTTGACTTCTCGATCTTCATCTTCCGTGTCGATTTCGGTGTCAAACTGCATGACCCGAGTCGCATCGCGGAAGGCAAAGAATGGCGCACGGCGCATAACGGCTTGGGATGGAAAGACGATATGACCTTCCATTTCGCCATCGGATATCCGTTTTAATGGTGAATGGTTAATGGTTATTGGTGAATGTTGAAGGAACAGATGATAAAAGGGCTGATCGAAGCCGGGTGCGATGAAGCAGGACGCGGACCGTTGGCGGGGAGTGTGTTCTGTGCGGCCGTGATCTTAGACCCCGAGCGGGTGAAAGAGGTGCCGGAGTTCGCTTGGCTCAACGACTCGAAGCAACTGACCGAGAAACAGCGCGAAGCCCTGCGGCCGGTCATCGAACGCGAGGCAGTCAGTTGGGCGGTGGTCGAGGTGACGGCGCAGGAGATCGACGAACGCAATATATTGCAGTGCTCCATACTCGGGATGCAGCGGGCTTTGGACAAGCTTACTGTCCGACCGCAACACATCCTCGTGGACGGCAACAAATGGAAGCCCTACGTGCCGGAAGGCGAACTATTAGCGATTCCCGCAGACACGGTGGTACATGGGGATGCCACCTATATGTCGATCGCCGCAGCGAGTGTGCTGGCCAAGACCTATCGGGATGAATACATGCTGCGCCTCCATGCCGAATACCCCCAATACGGCTGGGATGCCAACAAAGGCTACCCCACCGCCGCACACTATGAGGCGATCAAACGTTTTGGTGTTACGCCGTATCACCGCAAAACGTTCAATTTGAAATTATAAATTGTAAATTGCTAAAGATATGATTTTTATTTCCAACACTCAGACGCCGGACGGTCAGACTCGTCCCCGTCGCAGAATCGGTTGTTTAGGCGGATGTCTTATTTTCTTCGCCGTGTATTTCCTTTGTAGCGCCATCATCGGATGGATCATGGGCGATATGTTCTCCTCTCCGTCAGTGACGCTGGAGGACAAGACCGTCTATCGTCTCCAACTCAAAGGTACGCTGGTAGAGCAAGCGCAAGAGGAGAATCCCTTCGCAAGCCTGATGAGTTCCGTGCCTTATAGCAACTACGCCCAGCAGGACGCAGTCGGTCTGAACGATATCCTCGCGAACATTCGTTTGGCCAAGAACGACGACAAGATCCTCGGAATCTGGTTGGATGGCGGCCGTCTGGCGATGAATCCGGCGGGAGCCAAAGCGATCCGCGATGCCTTGCTTGACTTCAAGCAGAGCGGCAAATGGGTTATTGCGTCGGCCAAGAACTACGGCGCGAACAATTATTACATCGCTTCGGTCGCCGACCGAATCTGTCTCGACCCGACGGGTGCAGTCGATTGGAACGGACTCTCCGTGACGAAGATGTACTACACCCGCGTGATGGAGAAGATCGGCGTGGAAATGCAGATCCTCAAGGTAGGTACCTTCAAGTCCGCCGTAGAACCTTTCTTCCGCACCTCGATGTCCGATGCCGACCGCGAGCAGAACAAGCAGTTCCTGGACGGTATCTGGAGTGAGTACAAAACTGCGGTAGGTGCTTCGCGTCATCTGACGGAGACCGAACTCGATGCTTTGGCAGACCGTTACATGGGACTGCAGAGTGCCGAGGAGCAGGTCAAAGCCGGACTGGTCGATACCCTCGTTTACGGACAGGACATGGACTCCCTGCTGCGTATCTACTGCGGCACGAAAGACTTCAAGACCCTGACCACCTCCAAACTGGCAGCGGTCAAGCGTCCGGAGTCGAAAGTGAAAGACAAAGTGGCAGTGCTCTACCTTGAAGGCGAAATCTCCGAGGACGGTCAGGACGGTATCGTCAGCCAAGACGTGCTGAAGACCTTCAAGAAGATCGCCAAGGACGATGATATCAAAGCGCTCGTGCTGCGCGTCAACAGTCCGGGTGGTTCGGCAGATGCCAGCGAGCAGATATGGCATGCCGTTCAAAAGATCAAAGCCGACAGCATCCCTGTAGTCGTTTCGATGGGCGGTCTGGCAGCTTCGGGCGGTTATTATATCTCCTGCGGCGCGGATTATATCTATGCCGAACCTACCACGCTGACCGGTTCGATCGGTATCTTCGGTACCATCCCCAACGTAGCCAAACTGCGCAATAAAGTGGGACTCGATATCGACGGTGTCTCCACGAACAAGCACTCGGACCTGGAGGCTAACATGCTCTACAAAGGTATGAACCCCGAAGAGCACGCGATGATGCAGACCATGATCGAGCGCGGTTATGACCTGTTCACCAGCCGTTGTGCCGAAGGTCGTCATGTCAGTCAGGACTATATCAAGTCCGTCGGCGAAGGTCGTGTATGGTTGGGCGCTAAGGCCAAAGAGATCGGTCTCGTGGATGAAATGGGTAATATCGACAACGCGATTGCCAAAGCTGTGGAACTGGCCGGCCTCGAGAACTATCAGTTATGCTATTTCCCCGATGTAGTGGACCCCTACGAAGAGATCCTCAAGATGTTTGATAACACGACCGACGAAGAGAAACTGATCCTCAAGATCAAAGAGTTCGCTTCCAAGCCGCGCATAATGGCCCGTATGGATGAGATTGTTATCAAATAACCAATTACCAATTACCAATCGATGTTAAAAAACATCGTATATATTCCCTTGAGCTGGCTCTACGCCCTCGGCGTCGCCATCCGGCATATGCTCTTCGACCAGCGGCTGCTGCCTTCCTTCGGCGTGGATATCCCGACGATCTGTGTGGGCAACATCGCTGTCGGCGGAACGGGTAAGACCCCTATGACGGCGTATATCGTGCAACTGTTGCTCGACCACGGTTATCATCCGGCTATCCTCTCGCGCGGCTACAAACGTACGACGCACGGCTTCGTCATGGCGGACAGCCAATCGACGGCGGAGAGTTTGGGCGACGAGGCGATGCAGCTGCACCGCACCTTCCCGGATGTACCGATCGCGGTCTGCGAGAGTCGGGTACGCGGTGTGCATCAGTTGAAACGGCAGGTAGAGCAACTGGACGTCATCGTGCTGGACGACGCCATGCAGCATCGCTCCATCCGCTGCGGTTTCACGGTGCTGCTCACGCCTTATGACCGGCTCTATATCGACGACCATATGTTGCCTTGGGGAACACTGCGCGATCTGCCGTCCCGCGCACTCAAAGCGGACACGATCGTCGTCACCAAGTGCCCGGACACCATCCGTCCGATCGACATGCGCGTCATCGACAACCGGCTCCATCTGCCGACCTATCAGCAGCTCCATTTTGCGGGGATCGAGTACGCATCGCTGGCACAAGAAGGCACCCCGCTCGTGCTCACCGGCATTGCCCGACCCGAGTACCTGTATGAGCATGTGAAGGAATCATACCCGCAGGCAGAGTTACTCGCCTACCCCGATCATCACCGCTTCACGCAGCAGGATATCGAGACCATCCTCGCGAAAGCCAAGCATTTGGACTTTGTGCTCACGACCGAGAAAGACCTGCAGCGCTTGCAGTCCACTACCCTTTCCGAGCAACTGGCAGCGCAAGGCAAAGCCCTCATCGCCCTGCCCATCCGGATGCGGTTCTGTACCCCTAAAGAATATTTCGACAAACAGATACTTCAATACGTTGGAGAGAATCAAAAATCGAAAATCAAAAATCAACAATCCTAGTTATGCCGTTTCTGACTCTCATACGCCGTTTTGTGCCACCCTACAAAGGCTTGATGGCACTCAACATCCTCTTCAACCTGCTCTCAACGATCCTGTCGTTGTTCTCCTTCGCCGCCATCATCCCCGTGCTGCGTATCCTCTTCGGTCTGACCGCCGTGGATGCCCAATACACCGATCTGGCGAGCGTGAGCGGTATCCAAGAAACGATGGCGGCGCTCCGCTCGAACCTCTACTGTATGCTCAACGAGCAGATAGCGATTCACGGATCGAGTTTTATCCTGCTCCAGCTGGGGCTCTTCCTCGTGATCATGACCGGACTCAAATGCGGTGCGGCGTGGTTGGCGAACTACTACATGGTACCGATCCGAACCGGTGTGCTGCGCGACCTTCGTCAGCAACTCTACGATAAGGTGCTCTCGCTCCCGATGGGATATTTCACCGAGGCACGCCGCGGCGATGTCATCTCCCGCATGACGAATGATGTAGGCGAGGTGGAAGGCTCGATCATGTCGGCGCTCGATATCCTGTTCAAGGATCCGGTGATGATTCTCGTTTATCTCATCACGCTCATCGTCATCTCATGGCAGTTGACCGTGTTTGTGCTCCTTCTGATGCCGGTTGCCATCTTCTTTATCGGGCGTATCGGCCGCAGCCTCAAGCGTGCGTCCAACAAGGGACAGGAGCAGAACGCCGAGATACTCTCTTCCATCGACGAGACCCTGCTCGGTCTGCGTGTTGTCAAAGGTTTCAATGCGCAGCATAAGTTACGCGAGCGCTTCAATACGCTCATCAATGCCACCCGCGCCACCTTCAACCGCATCAACCGCCGGTACTATCTCGCCCACCCGCTCTCGGAGTTCCTGGGCACGACCCTCATCGCTATCATCCTCTGGTTCGGCGGTCTGCTTATCCTCTCCGACCATGCGACGATCGATGCCTCTACCTTCATCTATTATCTCGTCATCTTCTACTCGATCATCAACCCCGCCAAAGACCTCAGTCGGGCATCCTACGGCATCCGCCGAGGCATGGCGTCGCTCGAGCGTATCGATAAGATCCTCAACACGCAGTCGAACATACCCGAACCCGAACATCCTGCCCACCTCACGCAGGACACTTTCCGTGAAGGTCTCGCTTTCGAGCACGTGCATTTCAGTTACCAACCGGACCGCGAGGTGCTGACAGATATCTGTCTGCAGATCCCGAAAGGTAAGACGATCGCACTCGTCGGACAGTCCGGTTCCGGTAAAACCACCATGACCGATCTCGTGCCGCGGTTCTACGACCCCGACCAGGGTGCTGTCACGCTCGATGGAACGGACATACGCGCTTTCTCTACCCATGACCTGCGTGCCCTCATGGGTATCGTCTGCCAAGAACCCGTGCTCTTCAACGACACGGTCTATAATAACATCACCTTCGGTGTCGATACGACCCAACCTGCGCCCAACGGCCTCTCATGGCCCGAGGCGGTGGAGCAAGCCGCACGCATCGCCAATGCCCATGAGTTCATCGCACAGATGCCCGAAGGGTACGAGACCAATATAGGGGATCGCGGCAGTCGCCTCTCCGGTGGTCAGCGCCAGCGGCTCTCTATCGCCCGCGCTATCCTCAAGAACCCGCCTATCCTCATCCTCGATGAGGCCACTTCGGCACTCGACACCGAGTCCGAACGACTGGTACAGGAGGCGCTCGAGCACCTGATGAAAGAGCGCACCACCCTCGTCGTAGCCCACCGTCTCTCCACCATCAAGCACGCCGATCTCATCTGCGTCATGCACGAAGGTCGTATCGTCGAGCGCGGCACGCACGATGACCTCTACGCCCTCGGCGGATACTATACGAAATTAGTGGATATGCAAAAATAGTCGAAAGTGGAAAGTCGAAAGTTAAGAGTATTATTAGGCATGTCCGGCGGCATCGACTCGACGGTGAGTGCGATGTTGCTGTTGGAGCAAGGCTACGAAGTAGTCGGCGTCACCTTCCGTACCTATGACTCGATGAAAGACTCCTGCATCGCCAAAGAGAAAGGATGCTGCACGATCGACTCCATCATGGAAGCCAAGCATAATGCGGAGCGGATGGGGTTTGAGCATCATATTGTCGATTTCCGGGAGACCTTCAAACGCTGCGTCATTCAGAACTTTATCGACGAATACATGGCAGGTCGCACCCCCAACCCCTGCGTGCTCTGCAATTCCACCATCAAATGGGGTGAGATGCTGCACCTCGCCGATGAGATGGGTTGCGATTTCATCGCCACAGGACACTACGCCCGCATCGCCGAACGCGACGGACATGTCTATCTGCGCACCGCAGCGGACGTCAAGAAAGACCAAACCTATTTCCTCTGGATGTTGACCGAAGAGCAACTCCAACGCACCCTCTTCCCGCTCGGGGACTACACCAAAGAGCAGGTGCGGGAGATAGCCCGTCAGCACGGTTATGAGAAACTCGCCGTCAAGCGCGAGAGCCAGGAGATATGCTTCATCCCCGACGATGACTACCGCAGCTTCCTGCGCGCGAATGTGCCCGATTACAACGAACGCGTACACGCGGGCGAGTATGTCGATGCGAACGGTAAGGTACTCGGTCACCACGAAGGCTACGTCAACTACACCATCGGGCAACGCAAAGGACTCGGTATCGCCCTCGGGCATCCCGCCTATATCACCCATATCGAGGCCGCCACCAACCGCATCACCCTCGGCACCAACGACGACATGTATGCCACAGAGCTATCCTATAGACTGGTAGGTCGTCCTATAGCGCCAGCGTCTTGTAGCGAAGCGTCCTTACCCTTCTCCGCCAAGGTCCGCTATCGTTCCCAAGCCGTTCCTGTCAAAAAAATAGACGGGAATTGCATCTCATTTGCAACTCCCGTCTGGGGTATCACCCCCGGTCAGTCAGTCGTTATCTATGACGACGATCTGGTGGTCGGCGGCGGAATCATCATAGGATCCTAGTTATTTCCCGAAATAGCGTTTGAACAGACCCTCAAAGCCTTTTCCGTGACGAGCCTCGTCGCGAGCCATCTCGTGTACCGTGTCGTGGATCGGGTCAAGGTTCAACTCTTTCGCACGTTTAGCGATATTGAGTTTATCTTCGCAAGCACCCGACTCTGCCAACATACGTTTCTCCAAGTTCGTCTTGGTGTCCCAAACGATCTCACCGAGCAGTTCAGCAAAACGCGAAGCATGATCTGCCTCTTCGTATGCATAACGACGGAAAGCCTCTGCTACCTCCGGATAGCCCTCGCGATCGGCTTGACGAGCCATGGCCAGGTACTGACCTACCTCGGTGCACTCACCGATGAAGTGTGCACGCAGACCATCGTGGATGATCGGATCCATCTCGTTCTTTGCTACGCCCAGTACATGCTCGCATGCGAAGTTCAACTTGTCGTCGGAAGCTACTTTCCACTCAACGATCTGTTTGCATTGCGGACAACGCTCCGGAGCCTCTGTGCCCTCGTGTACATAACCACAAATCGGGCAAATAAATTTCTTTACCATAGTGTTAAAATTTTAAAGGGTTAATATTAATATAAAAAGTTGACTTAGTCTTTGTTCATTGCTCGTTGTTCGAGCAGATCTTCAGCACGTCTTAGTGCGAAGTGAATGTTCGCACATATGTTATGCGGATCCATCTGTTGCTCGATGCCGCCCTGCATCAACTGCTTGTGCACGTGGTCGTTCACGCCCGAGAGAATGATCGTGATACCCTCGTTGTGCGACCGCTGAATCAGCATACTCAGGTTATGCATCGCCGTCGAATCCACGAACGGCACCTTACGCATGCGGATGATGCGCACCGGATAGTCCTTACCGCTCACGTGCAGCATGATCTCGTCGAACCGGTTCGCGATACCGAAGAAATACGGACCGTCGATCTCATAAACCTCCACGCCCTCCGGAATGGTCAGGTGCTCGAGGTTCAGATTGCTCTCCGTATCCTCGTTCGGGTCGATCTCCTTATGCAGCGTCCGGATATGCGTCTGCTCGTTCGTACGCATCAGGAACAGCACCATCGCCAGCAGCAGACCTACCTCGATAGCGACCGTCAGATCGAAGATCACTGTCAGCAGGAAGGTAATCACCAGCACCCAGAAATCGCGGTTGCGGTGCTTGAACAAGCCAACGATCGTTTTCCAGCCGCTCATCGAGTATGCTACCATGATCAGCACCGCCGCCAGACACGACATCGGGATCATACCAACGAGTTGACCCAAGAACAGCAGCACGAGCAGCAGCACCACCGCATGTACGATTCCCGCCACCGGTGTACGTCCGCCGTTATTGATATTCGTCATCGTACGCGCAATAGCGCCTGTCGCCGGGATACCGCCGAAGAAAGGCACTACCACGTTCGCTACGCCTTGCGCGATCAACTCCGTGTTCGAGTTATGCCGATCGCCGATCACACCGTCTGCCACCATCGCGCTCAATAACGATTCGATGGCTCCGAGCATCGCGATCGTGAACGCCGAGGGGAACAACTCGCGTATCAATGACAGCACCGTCTGTCCTTCCGCCAACTCGATACTCGGCACGTGCGGTGCCGGGATACCGTGCGGCAGTGCATACAGGTCGCCGATCGTCTGAACTGATGCCACACCCCATGCGGCAGGAGCAAACTCCTTCAGCAGCCAAACGGCCAAGGTCGCGAAGATGATCGCCGCCAACGAACCCGGGATACGTTTCGTGAGCTTCGGCATAAAAATGCACACCAGCAAGGAGAAAACACCGATCGCGAGCGCCCACCAATTCACGCTAAAATGCTGCGCATAGAAGATCCATTTATCTACGAAGTTAGCCGGCACATTCGTCAGCCCCAACCCGAAGAAATCATTCATCTGCGTGCTAAAAATCGTCAGCGCGATACCGGCCGTGAAACCCACAATCACCGGGTATGGAACGAACTTTATCACCGAACCCAACCGCGCCAAACCCATCGCAATCAGCAGTATGCCTGCCATCACCGTCGCGATCATCAAGCCCGTCAAACCGAACTGCTGAATGATGCCGTAGATGATCACGATAAACGCACCCGTCGGTCCGCCTATCTGCACCTTGCTTCCACCAAACACCGAGATCAGCAAGCCCGCGATGATAGCCGTCACCAGACCCTCCGTCGGACCTACACCCGACGAGATACCGAATGCGATTGCCAAGGGAATCGCCACGATGCCGACGATGATTCCCGCCAGCGAATCCTGCGCAAAAGCCTTGCCGTTATAGTTCCGCAAAGTCTGAAATAACTTCGGAGAAAAAACCTCTTTTATTGAATATTGCATACCTATTTTCTAAATTATGCCGCAAAGGTACGATTTTTTTTGCATATATGCAATTTTTTTTGTAATTTTGCGAAAAATTTTAATACTATGATTCTTTTAGCCGATAGTGGTAGTACCAAAGTGCATTGGTGTCTCGTCACTGCGAGCGGTCAATGCTCGGACGTTTTCACCGATGGTATCAACCCGCTCTTTCAGACTTCCATCGCGATGCAGAACAGCATCTGCAATCAGTTATTACCGCAGATAGCGCCCCTTCTCTGGGCGGGCACACTGACGCATGTCTTCTTCTATGGCGCCGGTTGTACGCCGGAAAAGAAAGTGTTCGTTCAACGCGCGCTGGAGATGGTTTTCAAAAAAGCCGAAGTGCATGTAGAGTCCGATATGCTCGGTGCGGCGCGCGGTCTGCTGGATCACAACGCAGGTGTCGCATGCATCCTTGGAACGGGCAGCGGCAGTTGTTTCTACAACGGCGAAACGATCGAATGGTGCGTTCCTTCGCTGGGATACATCCTCGGCGATGAGGGTTCGGCCGCGGTGCTCGGCAAACGACTGGTGGGCGACCTGCTCAAGAATCAGTTGGGCGACGACCTCAAGGATGCGTTCTTTAAGGAGTACGAGACTTCGATGGCGGATATCATCGAGAAAGTGTACCGTCAACCCTTCCCGAACCGCTTCCTCGCCAAGCTGTCTAAGTTCTGCGCGGATCATATCGAGGACGAGCGTATCCATGCACTCGTGTATGATCATTTCGTGCAGTTCATTCGCCGCAATCTGGTGCAGTACAAAGCTTCTTCTCCGATCGGTTTTGTGGGTTCGATCGCGTACTACTACAAGCCTATCCTCGAAGAAGCCATGAAGGCCGAAGGACTACCGCTCGGCACGATTCTAAAGGATCCTATCGAGGGACTCAAAATCTATCATCAAGACGCAATAAAACCAACTACCGAATGATATCTACTTTCTATTTACCGGGCAGAGTTTGCTCGACGAAAGCCATTAAAGAGATCGCTCAGAAAGCGACGGAGAAATATACGATGATCTGTCTCAAACCCGAGATCGAATGGGTGTATCTGGGACAGGAACGAATGATACAAGTGCTGGAAATGACCGGCGCCACCATGGTTTATGCGGATCATTTCGCCAAGATCAACGGTGTTGTTACCGAGGCCCCCGTGATCGACTACCAGATGGGGGCACTGCGGGATGATTTCGACTTCGGTGCAGTCCTTCTTTGGGATACGCAAAAGTTAAAAACGATCGTGGCGCACATGGACACGGAGTACGAGTTTGCAGGCTTGTACGATCTGAGGCTGAGGGCAGAGAAACTCGAGCATATTCCGGAATACTTGTATTACGAAGTAGAAACCGACACCCGTAAGTCCGGTGAGAAACTGTTTGACTACGTCGATCCGCGCAATCGTCAAGTGCAGATCGAGATGGAAGCCTGCGTGACAGCCCACCTTAAACGGATCGGTGCGTATCTAAAGCCGGGTGATTATAAAGCTCTGCCGAAAGCCGAAGACTATCCCGTCACCGCTTCCGTCATTATTCCTTGTAAGAACCGCGCACGCACGATCGCGGACGCGGTGCATAGTGCGCTGAAACAGAAAGTGCGCGAGGGCTATTCGTTCAATGTGATTGTGGTGGATGATAATTCCACCGACGGCACCGCAGAGAAGATTCAAACCATTCAGGACGACAAACTCGTTTATATCGCCCAAGACAAGACCTGGCACGCGATTGGCGGCAACTGGAATGTCGCCATCCACGACCCGCGTTGCGGTAAGTACGCCATCCAACTCGACTCCGATGACACCTACTTCGATGAGACCACCGTGCAGAAGTTCATTGACGCTTTTGAGTCAGGCAACTACGGCATGGTGATTGGAACGTATCAGTTGACGAATATGGCAGGCGAGATTCTTCCTCCGGGCGTGATCGACCACCGCGAATGGACCGATGATAACGGTCGCAACAATGCGCTCCGCATCAACGGTCTTGGTGCTCCGCGCGGGTTCTATGTGCCGCTGCTGCGCACCATCAACTATCCCACCACCAAATACGGTGAGGATTATGCCGTCGGTCTGCGCATCAGTCGCGACTATCCGATCGGACGTATCTACGACGTCCTGTATAACTGCCGTCGATGGGAAGACAACTCGGACGCTAACTGCGACATCGTCGCAATGAACCGCAATAACTGGTACAAAGATCGTCTGCGTACATGGGAGCTGCAAGCCAGATTAAAGTAGGCATTCTCACGGCTCCTCATATCGAGTTTGAGCAGCGCGCCAACACGTTCATTCTAAAGAATGTGCGCATTGGTATTGGTTTTCATTGGGATCGCCATGAAGACCAAGAGTTCGCCGGTTCGCTCGAGATACGCGACAATGCCGACGGCACGCAAACCGCCATCAACACGATCGACCTCGAGGACTATCTCTGTTCGGTCATCTCATCAGAGATGAACGCCAACAGTCCGATGGAACTGCTCAAAGCGCACGCGGTCATCAGTCGTTCTTGGGCGATTCGTGCCATGGAGCACCCCAACCACGAAGGCTTCCACGTATGTGCCGACGATCATTGTCAGCGCTATGAGGGTTTGCACAGGATGAACGAACGCGCCATAGAAGCCGTGCGTGCCACCGCAGGACAAGTGCTTAT
Source organism: uncultured Bacteroidales bacterium (assembly GCA_902798385.1). Taxonomy (GTDB): domain Bacteria; phylum Bacteroidota; class Bacteroidia; order Bacteroidales; family Paludibacteraceae; genus Colicola. Next base: position 64,375 of record CADBWK010000002.1, on the reverse strand, counting down.
GTTCGGTGACGAAATCTGTGACTGCCGGTACTACAAGTGTTGCGGCGGTAAAACGGAGATCTGGCGTACCTGTTGGGAAGATATCGATGTGCCGTATATTCAGTCGGTGAATTGCGATTATTGCAAGTCTCCTTTGCCCAAAGTGCTGCGTCTCGTGCTCAATGAATACGATCAAGAGACCAAGGATTTTCGGGATTGGAAGGTGACCTATACAGACGAGGACTTAGATGCCATCGTAGCCCGGAAGTCCGGTATAGATTTCGGGCATATTACAGCTTTAGAGCCGATTCATCGCGGTGCGAGTGGACGAATTGACAGCCTTAAGATAGTGGGCACCAAACACACCGAAGTCATTGGCAAGGAGTTGAAGATCCGGTATTGGCTCAGCAAATCTTGTCTCTATAGCTCATGGTTTGAAGTAAGCCACGAAAACGGTGTTTGGACGTTGAACGGGCACGGTTGGGGGCATGGCGCCGGACTTTGTCAGATTGGCGCAGCGGTGATGGCGAGCGAAGGACATCCATACGAAGATATTTTAGCATACTACTATGTCGGTAGCCGACTTAGCACTCCAGCGAAATAAATACAAGCACCTGACGGACGACGAATGGAGGTGGTTTCTCCAGCAGGTCGAGGGTCGTGAACGGACAGCAGATAAGTTGCCCACTTTCGCGGCAATCGAAGATTGGTGGTACCCGGTTAGGTTGAGTTGTGAGCAGTGTTCCTCAGAACTCGCTGCACGCTACAAAGCGAGTCTTGTAAGCGGCGAAACGATGGTCGATCTGACAGGTGGGTACGGCGTAGATACGTATTTTCTGAGCAATTCTTTTTCTTCGATAGAATACGTAGAACAAAACGCGGAACTATGCCGAATTGCTGCGCATAATTTCGTTCATAAACCTATCGCTATTCATCATACCTCCGCCGAAGAGTTTCTATCCTCAGCCGGACAATACGATTTGATTTTCTTGGATCCGGCTCGTCGGGACAGTCATGGAAGTAAGGTCTTTCGACTCGAAGATTGCACGCCGAATGTGGTGGACTTGCTCCCTACTCTGCTCCAACACGGCAAACGAGTCATGATTAAGTTATCCCCCATGCTCGATCTCACGCAAGCCGTCACAAGCCTTTCGCAGGTCACATGGGACATCTACGTCGTCGCCATCAAGAACGAAGTCAAAGAAGTGTTGCTTCTTAGCGGAGGTGCAGGCCGGATCACCGCGATCGATCTCGCAAAAAAGGAGCAAGCATTTGTGTTCACGCGGGAAGAAGAGCAGAATTGTCCTTCAGACATTGGTCATTTGTCATTGGACATTGGTCATTATCTTTATGAGCCGAATGCTGCCATCCTCAAAGCGGGGGCTTATAAGTTGATCGCCGAGCGATTCGGGCTGCACAAACTGGACATCAATACGCATCTTTACGCTTCAGAAAAACGAATAGAGAACTTCCCAGGCAGGATTTGGAAGATAGCCGAGAGCAAAGAGCCAAAGGCCAAGAGACAAGCAAACGTTCTCATTCGTAACTACCCTCTCACTCCCGAACAGCTTAAGAAAAAGCTGCACCTCCGGGATGGAGGCACAGCATTCGTGATTGGTTGTCGTATCGCCGGCAAACCTACGCTACTCTTCGCCGAGCGGATGGAAGATGTCCATTGAGAAAGCAGACGTGAAAGCGTTTGCTTTTTTTAGATTGTCTGCGGTGTCGAGTTGTATCCCTTTTCCCGGCGTCATCAGCAATATCCGGTCACTGAGAGCAAGCGCCAAATCGAGCTCGTGGGTAGAGATCAAAATCGTTTTTCCTTGCTCGTGCGCCAACTGACGAAGAAGCCGCAGAATCAGTATGCGATGCGGCAAGTCCAAGTGTGCAGTCGGTTCATCCAATAGAATAATAGGTGTCTGCTGCGCGAGGGCTTTGGCTATCAAAATACGCTGCTTCTCACCATCGGAATGAGCGTTAAAGAAAGTCGATAATTGATAGTCGATCGTCGATCGTTCAAAACCAACTTGGTGCATAGCCTCCGCAATCATCTGTTCGTCTTCGGCTTGGAGACCATCCAAGAACGACGAATACGGATAGCGACCAAGGGCAACCACGTCATGAACGGTCGTATTGTCCATAGAGAGACGTTCTGTGAGCACCAACGCAATATTCTTGGCATCACTATGTGTATATTCGCCGCTGAGGGCAGGTTGGAGGCCTGCGAGGGTACGTAAGAGCGTCGATTTACCGCAGCCGTTAGGGCCCAACATACAGACCATCTCGCCGGCATTCAGCGAAAAAGTCAAGTCGCGTTGGATAACGGTGGATCCGTACCCGATCGATAAGTTATTCGTAGAAATAGATACGTTGGACACGGCGAGAAACGGATGTTAATATTTCGTATGTAATCGTTCCGAGTTTATCGGCGAGTTCCTGGAGCGGCATGTGTTCCCCGAACACTTCAACGATATCTCCCGGACGGGCATCCGCGCCGGTGACATCGATCATAGCTTGGTCCATGCAGACGTTACCCACAACCGGACATCGTTTGCCACGAACCCAGACCTCACCGCCATAGTTAGAGAATCGCCGATCGAAGCCATCGGCATAGCCGATAGGAATGACGGCAATCGTGCGGTCTTCGGTGAGCGTAGTATGCCGTCCGTAGCCGATCGTCTCACCGGCTTTGACGGTCTTGACGGAGAGGATAGTCGTCTCCAGCGTGCAGACATTGCGCAACTTGGCACCCGCGAACGAGAAACCATACAGACCGATTCCGAGGCGACACATGTCGAATTGGAATTGGCTAAACCGCTCGATACCGGCGGAATTACAAATATGCTTGATGATCGGATAATTGAGTCCTTCTTTCAGTTCCTCCGCACACGCATCGAAATACTTGATTTGCGAGAGGGTAAACTCATCAAACTGCGCTTCATCCGAACCGGCAAGGTGCGAGAAGACAGAGGCAACCCGCACGGCTTTCTGATGATTCAGACGGTCAATGAGCCAAGGCATGTCTTCTTTGTAGAAACCCAGGCGGTGCATACCCGAATCGATCTTGATATGTATCGGCACGTACTCCAAGCCTTTAGCTTGTGCAGCGACTATAACAGTCTTGAGCGATTGGTGCGAATAGACATTCGGTTCGAGGTTATTCTCGAGAATCAGATCCATCGCTGCCACCTCCGGATCCATGATGATGATCGGCAAGGTGATACCTGCGCGACGCAGTTCAACACCTTCGTCTGCCACCGCTACCGCAAGGTAATCCACCAATCCCGAAGCCTGCAAGGCCTTGCTCACTTCGACACTGCCCGCACCATATGCAAACGCCTTCACCATGCAGGTGAGCTTGGTCGTCGGTTTGAGCTTCGAGCGGAAATACCGAACATTATCCACCAAGGCGGAGAGGTTCACTTTGAGTACGGTCTCGTGCGTCTGATGCAGGATGCGCGAAGCAATCGTCTCTTCGTCGTAACCCAACGCCCGCATAACCGCCGCACACGTGCGGACGTTTTGATGCGTGGGGTCCTCGATGACCTGCTCCGAGTGCACGAAGAGTTTCATTTTCTCTTCGCGTTTCTGCTCCAACGAAGCAAAATTCTCATCATGCTCATGACCGATATAGGTAATCACACCGATCGTCGGACGAATGATGCGCTCTAACTTCTCCATCTCACCCGGTTGCGAGATACCCGCCTCAAAAATAGCCAATTGCGCTTTATTATCAGCCAATTGCCAAACACTCAGCGGCACACCGATTTGGGAGTTGTAGGACTTAGGCGAACGCACGATGGTATAGTCGTCTTTGAGGAGCTGGTAGAGCCATTCCTTCACGACGGTCTTACCGTTGGATCCGGTAATACCGATGACAATGCCGTTGAACTGCGAACGAACGTACGCTGCGAGTGCCTGCAGAGCCGCTAATGCATTGCCCGTCACAAAAGCCTTTACTCCCTTCGCTTCCAACTCCGGGATGTACTTTGCTCCATCGTTCTTAGCGGTCTTGATCGCAAAGAACAAGGTCTTCTCAGGTTCAGCACCCAACTGGCGGCTGTCGATGAGCAGATGACGGATGTCCAAATTATCATCCCCCACGACGGTAGCCACCGTTCCTATTGCTTGTTTAATCTCAGATAATTTCATAGTGGCTGCAAAATTACTGCTTTTTTTCGAATTATGCAAGAAAAATTTGCATATATGCAATTTTTGTTGTACCTTTGCCGCCGATTTTATTTTGCGCGAGTATGCGCATATGTGAAGACAGATGGATTATAAGTACATCAATAGGATTGATTCGCCGGCAGATTTGAAGCAGATTCCCGTGGAGGAATTGCCGGCAGTGTGTGCGGAATTGCGGGATTTTATCATCGAGGCGCTAAGCAAGAACCCCGGTCATCTGGCCTCGTCCTTGGGAGCCATCGAGCTGACGGTAGCGCTGCATTATGTTTTCGATACGCCGAACGATAAACTCGTGTGGGACGTAGGTCATCAGGCATACGCGCACAAGATACTAACCGGTCGTCGGGATCGTTTCCATACCAATCGGCAGTTCAAAGGTCTGTCGCCCTTCACGAATCCCGCGGAGAGCGAATACGATGCGTTCATTGCCGGACATGCCAGCAACTCGATATCCGCTGCGCTGGGAATGAATATAGGCGGAGACAAGAATGTGGTAGCCATTATCGGTGACGGAGCGATGACAGGCGGTTTGGCTTTTGAGGGCTTGAACAACACCTCGATGGACCAAAACAACCTGCTCATTGTGCTCAACGACAACCATATGGCCATCGATCCGCTCAAGGGTGGTTTCACGCAGTATCTGGTGGATATCACCACGAGCGAAATGTACAACAAATGGCGCTGGCGGATCTACCAAGCGATGGTAAAGTTGCACTTGATGAACGAGGACAAACGTCGTCGTATCCTTCGCCGCAACAATAACTGGAAAGCCGCGTTGAGCAAGCAGAAGAGCAATATCTTCACGGGTATGAACATCCGTTATTTCGGTCCGACAGACGGTCATGACGTAGTGGGACTGGTGCGCATATTGCGAGAGATCAAGAACCACCGCGGACCGAAAGTGCTGCATATCATCACCAAGAAAGGCAAGGGTTATGCGCCGGCAGAGAACGATCAGACCGTTTGGCATGCACCGGGAGAGTTCAATGTGGCTAACGGCGAACGGCTAACGGCTAATGGCGAAAGTGCTCCCCTCTGGCAAGAGGTGTTCGGGCAGACCTTGTTGGACCTGGCAAAACGCAACGAGAAGATCGTAGGTATCACACCGGCGATGCCGTCGGGATGCTCAATGAGTATCATGCAGAAAGAGCTGCCGGAACGGGTCTTCGATGTGGGTATCGCCGAAGGACATGCCGTGACGTTCAGTGCCGGTCTGGCGAAAGCAGGCATGATACCTTACTGCAACATCTACTCCACTTTCCTGCAGCGGGCGTACGACAATATCGTGCATGACGTCGCGCTGCAAAACCTGCATGTCGTGCTGTGTATCGACCGCGCAGGCATCGTGGGCAACGACGGAGCCACCCACCACGGATTGCTCGATTTAGCGTACCTGCGTCCGATACCGAACATGCAGATTTGTGCCCCGAGAACGGCAGAGGACTTGCGGCAGATGTTAACCCTCGCGGAAACACTCGAAGGTCCTATTGCGATCAGGTATCCTCGCGGCCGAACACCCCAAGCCAAAAGCTCCAACGTAGAATACGGCAAGGGAGTCAAACTCCGCGACGGTAAAGACTTCGCCGTTCTGACCATCGGCTCTATCGGCAATGCTATGAGCGAAGCAATTGACCAATTACAAATGACCAATGACCAATTGCGCATAGCGCATTACGATATGCGTTGGCTCAAACCCTTGGACGAAGAGATCCTGCACGAAGTAGGAAAGAAATACAAGACCATCGTGACAGCCGAAGACGGCATGATTGCCGGCGGACTCGGCAGCGCAGTCTTGGAGTGGATGGCCGAACACGGTTATACACCGCACGTGATACGTCTCGGCGTTCACGATCAGTTTGTTGAACACGGCTCTACCAAAGAGCTCTATCATATGCTTAAATTAGATACAGAAGGCTTATGCGAATCGTTATTGCAGGTGCCGGTGAAGTAGGCACGCACTTGGCTAAGTTGCTGAGTCGCGAAGACATGGAGATCAGTTTGTTGGACGAGAACCCGGATCGCTTAGGGGATCTGAGTGCCAACTACGATATGCTGACCAAAGTCGGTAATCCGACTTCTATCCGCGACCAAAGGGACATTGGTGTGAAGGACTGCGACCTATTCATCTCCGTTACTCCGCATGAGACGGAGAACATGACGGCATGTCTGATAGCTAACTCGCTGGGCGCCAAACGTACGTTAGCGCGTATCGATAACTACGAGTACCTGCTTCCCGAGAACAGGAAGTTCTTTGAGAACATGGGTCTGAACCACCTCATCTATCCGGAGGTCTTGGCGGCAAATGAGATCGAAGAGAGTCTTCGCACAAACTGGATGCGCTATCACTTGCATTTGGGACAAGGCGCATTGGAGCTATGTGTGGTCAAAGTGCGTGCCACCGCGAAGATCGTCGGACAGACCTTTGCTTCGGGCATATATAACCACGGTAAGTACCGTATAGTCGCCATCAAGCGCGATCAGGAGACCATCATCCCGCGCGGAAATGACACAGTGGAGATCGGCGATATGGTGTACTGCGTATGCCCGAAGGAGAACATGGAGTTTATGCGTGAGGAACTCGGTAAGTCCAAACGCGAGATCAAGAACGTCATCTTCTTCGGCGGTGACCGTATCGCCCGCAAGGCAGCCACCGAACTGACCGGTGAGATGAACATCAAGATCATCGAGAAAGACCGCGAACTGTGCAATATCCTGAGTGACAAAGTGCCCGACGCGTTGATCATCAACGACGATGGTTCGGATATGAGTGTCCTCAAAGAGGAAGGCATCCAAGACGCTGACGCTTTTGTGGCTGTGACAGACAGCAGCGAAGCGAACATTTTCGCTTGCCTCGCCGCCAAACGGTTTGGTGTACGCAAGACGATCGCCGAGATAGAGAACCTCGATTATATCCCGATGGCCGAAGGTCTGGATATCGGTACAGTGCTTAACAAGAAGACCATCGCTGCCAGTTATATCTACCAGATGCTATTGGACGCGTCCGTTCGCGGCGTACATAACCTGACGAGTGCCGACGCGGAGATCGTGGAGTTCGAGGCCAAGGAAGGCAGTCTGGTCACTAAGCACAAGGTCAAAGATCTGGATCTGCCGGATGAAGCCAATATCGGTGGTATTGTTCGTGCCGGCGAAGGAATCTTGGTCAACGGCGACACGCAAATCATTGCCGGAGACCTGGTAGTCTTGTTCTGCAAGAGTCATGTGATACGTAACTTAGAGCGATTTTTCAAATGACACGCACATTTAACTGGCGAATAGTCTTCAAGACCTTGGGTGTCTTGATCATGCTGGAGGCGATCTTCATGCTGATACCGACCTTCACAGCTTGGTATTACCACGAGGCGGATTTCGGTGCGTGGATCGTATCGAGTGCCGTGACGTGGCTCAGTTGCTGGTGGATGATCGGCGCCGGTCATAATGCCGAGAAGCGTGTGGGCGAGCGCGAAGGATACGTGATTGTTGCCGCCGTGTGGGTAGTCTATTCGCTCTTCGGTATGTTACCATACTGGCTTAGCGGGGCACTGACGGACATCACCGATGCATGGTACGAAACCATGGCTGGCTTCACGACAACGGGTTCTACGGTCTTTCGTGATGTAGCGGCGCAGACGCACTCGATCCTGCTCTGGCGCGCCTTGACACAATGGATAGGCGGTATGGGTATCATCGTGCTGAGTGTAGCTATCCTACCGATGTTCGGTCTGGGCGGCATGCAGCTATACAGCGCGGAGGTGACCGGTGTGAGCTATGAGAAACTCAGCCCCCGCATCGCCGACACCGCCAAGCATATGTGGTTGACCTATATCGCACTGACCATCATAGAAGGCATCCTGTTATGGCTCTGCGGCATGGGAGGTTTCGATGCAATCTGCCATTCGATGGCTACTATTTCTACCGGTGGTTTTGCCACACACAACGACAGTCTGATTGCCTTTAGTCCGGCGATCCAATGGATCGTGCTGGTGTTTATGCTGCTGTCAGGTATTAACTTCACCCAACTGATCTACCTCTTTAGAGGTAAGGCCGATCGTGTCATCCACGACGAAGAGACGCATTGGTACCTAAGCGCCTGTCTGGTTGCGGGCATCCTCCTGTCCGCCGGACTGCTCATCTATACCAACGGCATGTGGTCGAGTATCCGTCTGGGATTCTTCACTTCGGTCGCGATGATCACCAGTACCGGTTTCGTGGCAGCGGACTACATGATCTGGCCGCAGGTTTTATGGGTGTTGATCTTCTTCTTGATGTTCACCGGCGGTGCGTCGGGTTCCACTTCGGGAGGTATGAAATGGGTACGTCTGGGTATCTTCGCCAAGGCGGCACACGCCGAGATCAAACGCCGTATTCACCCGAATGCCGTGATTCCCGTGCGCTTCAACGGACATACCTTACGCGAGCAGACGACCTCGAACGTAGTGGCATTCATGTTTTTCTATATCCTGATCATCGTGCTGGCAACGCTGTGGTTCTGCGGTTGCGGAATCGGTTTTGATGAGTCACTCGGTATAGCGACCTCGATGATCGGCAATGTGGGTGTTTCCATCGGTCAGTGGGGATCGAGCGGTTGTTATGCCGCCCTGCCGGCAGCCGCTAAATGGGTAGCCACCTTCGTGATGCTGATCGGTCGTCTGGAGATTTTCACCGTTCTCTTGTTGTTCAGTCGGGCACTCTGGAAAAAGTAAGATGAAGCCCTATCAAGTCCTCTCGTTCATCGCCATCACGATGGCTGTCTTAGGAGCGCTCTATTGGGCGTTCCCGGAGGGCAAGTTGTTGAAAACCGAGCACTTGGCAGACAGCGAGCCGGTCATAGACATCGATACGCTCGCCGAGTTTCCCGTTTTTGCAGAAGCAGAAGATACGATCGTCCCCGAGACACCCAAACCGGTCATTCCCAAGGTGGTCGTTGATTCGACAACCGACAGCCGTATTTTCCTGCAGTCTTTCTATGCCTCATTGGCTGAGAGTAGTGAGCGGAAGATTCGCGTGATCCATTACGGGGACAGTCAGATCGAAGAAGACCGAATGACCCAACAGATACGCGAGACCTTACAGGCACGTTACGGCGGCAAAGGGGTCGGTCTGATGCCGCTGGCGCAAACCATCCCCACCCTCACCGTCAAACAAGAACTGCGAATGAACGGTCGTTATACGATGCCCGCAAACGGACCGCGACGCTATATAGTGTATAGTTTCAAACGCGACCAACGTGCGGACGGGCTCTACGGTCCTATGGGACAAGTAGCCGTGATGAACGACAGTCTGGTATCGGGCAGCGAGGACGTCACAGCGATATGTAAACCCATCGTCAAAACCGCACTCTACGAGCGCTGGCAAGTCTTTGCCGACAGCTCAGTGCATTATACCTTCGCCGGCGACACGGTACAACTGAGTGGAAAGGGTTCGGTCTATGGCCTGTCGCAAGAAAGCAAAACCGGTATCATCGTGGATAACGTCCCCATGCGCGGATGTCTCGGAATCGTTTTTACCAAGATCGACAGCGAGCAGTTACGGACTTTCTACGAAAAGGAAAATGTGCGACTGATCATCATGCAATTTGGCGGCAATGCGATTCCTTCCAATCAAAACCCGGGTACGATCAGTGCCATCGTCAAAGGCCTGCGCGAACAGGTGCAGTACTTGCGTGCTTGCGCACCGGAGGCATCGATCCTCTTTATCGGACCGAGCGACATGCTCACGCAGACAGACGGCGAGTGGCAGACCTATCCGATGGTTCCGTACATGGACAAACTGCTCCGAAAGATGGCGCTGGAAGAGAACATTGCCTATTTCAGTCTGTTCCGCTGGATGGGTGGCGCAGGAAGTATGATGCGGTGGCAGGAAGTGGGATTAGCCGGCTCGGACGGCGTGCATTTCCATCGTAGCGGTGCACGCAAAGCCGGAAATGCCGTGGTGAATTGGATACTAAATGGTCCAATGGATCAATAAATGGTAAATGGTAAATGACCAAATGGTAAATTTCCTTCACCACATATTTGCCTTTGATGCCGCACACCCGCTGCTGTTCACGCAGTTCTATTTCTGGGCATTCTTTGCATTGGTTTATGCACTCTTTGCACTCATCATGGATCGCGTGCCCGATTCGTTGGGCAACAAAAAACTCCACCTGCGCAATGTGTACCTCATGTTCGTCAGTTGGTTCTTTTATTACAAAACCAGCGGCCTCTTCCTACTCATTCTTCTCTTCGTCACCCTCTCCGATTGGTTGATCGCGCGGCAGATTCACAAATCGATAATCGATAATCGAGAATCAAAAATCGCGACAGCGTGGCTATGCTTGTCTGTCGCCATAGATTTGGGCTTCTTGGCCTATTTCAAATACGCATATTTCTTTACGGACGCATTCAATGACCTGTTCGGAACGAGTTATACGATCGTAGACAAGATCATCCTTCCGGTCGGTATCTCGTTCTATATTTTTCAAGTCATCTCCTACACCGCCGACGTCTATCGGGGACGTATTCAACCGGTCAAGAACATACTGGACTTCGGCTTCTATGTGAGCTTTTTTTCGCAACTCGTGGCAGGCCCTATCGTTCGCGCAGAGGAGTTTATTCCGCAGTTATACAAACCGTTCCGACTCAGCCGAAGAGCTTTCGGAATCGCGGTTTTCTGGATCATCAACGGCTTAGCCAAGAAGATCATCATGTCCGATTTCCTGGCGGTGAACTTGATCGACCGTGTCTTCGACAATCCCTTGCTCTTCTCGGGCTTCGAGAACCTCTTTGCGCTCTTCGCCTACTCGCTGCAGGTTTATGCCGATTTCTCGGGTTATACGGATATCGCCATCGGCGTAGCAATGCTGATGGGTTTCTATCTGCCGATGAACTTCAACTCGCCGTATAAGTCGCAGAACCCGCAGGAGTTCTGGCGGCGTTGGCACATGTCCTTGGGTCGGTGGCTCAAGACCTATCTCTACATCCCCTTAGGCGGCAACCGCAGCATCGGTTTCGGTACGTATTTCTGGGTCACGGTCATCGCCTTGGTATCGGCCTCCCTCACCGGTTGGTGGCTCGGCATCATGATTCCCTACGCTGTACTGATCGTCAGTATGGTTCTGGTGCCACGACTGCTAAAAGACACGAATCACCTCAAACTCTTCTACTCCAACCTCAACTCGTTCATCACGCAGGTCTTGGGCGGTTTATGGCACGGCGCGAGTTGGAACTTTATCATTTGGGGCGGCATCAACGGCATCGGAATGATCGTGGAGAAGATCTGGCGTCCCATGAACTGGCACGTACGCTTCGTGCTGACGACCTTGCTGACCTTCGGACTCTGTGCAGCGGATTACACCACCAACCTCCCCGTCTGGCGACTCTTTGCCGTCTGGATGGCAATCATCTGGGTCGGCACCTCGATACGTTATATTTATTTCTTGTGCGAAGGAGCAGAAAATAAGTTCACCAAAGCGATGAGTACGGCATGGGCGATCCTCCAGACTTTTGTCTTTATCACTTTCACCCGTCTCTTCTTCCGCTCCAGCAGTAACCTTGACCCGGCAACCGCCAATGAGGTGGCGTGGGCAACGGCAAAAAATATGGTCAATCAGATAGGCGGTGCATGGTCGAACGCCATCATCCCCGATTTCCTCTGGAGCTATCGTTGGGTCGTAGCGATGTTCGTTGCCGGCATGGTCATTCACTGGCTGCCAACCAATTGGAAACGCCGTTATCGCTTATGGTTCAGCGCCATGCCGATCTGGGCCATCGTGATCGCCGTCTGTATCGCGATCGCGGTTATCTACCAATTCGTCACCGCCGATGTTCAACCCTTCATCTATTTCCAGTTCTAAAGCGTTTATCTATCATCTATCATCTATAATAAAATGATTATTGGCATTACCGGAGGCATAGGCAGCGGCAAATCGACGATCGCGCACGAACTTGCCAAGCGCGGGTACTCAGTCTATGACTGCGACCAAGAAGCGAAGCGCATCATCGCCGAGAACCCCGACGTGCAGCAAGAGATCATCGATCTCTTAGGCGAAGAAGCCTTCATCTATCATCAATCATCTATCATCTATAATACGCAGTACGTTGCCAAGCGCGTCTTCGCAGATCCGCATTTATTAGCGGCACTCAACGCCATCGTACATCCTGCCGTCAAAGCGGACATCCTTTCATCTTTCACCTCTCACCTTTCACCTTTATTCCTCGAGTCCGCTATCCTCTATGAGTCCGGTCTCGACATCCTCTGCGACCGCGTTATTGTCATCGACGCCCCCGAAGACATCCGCATCGCCCGCACGATTGCCCGCGACTACCACGGCGACGCCTCTCCCGCCAATATAGAAAAGGTTCGTGCCCGCATACACGCACAAACCATCCCCACCGGCGATCTAACCATCCTCAACGACGGAAAGGTAAACATCTCAGAATTGGTAGATAAAATAACACAATTCATGTGTAAAAATTGACAGAATTTGCACAATTATTCAAAAAGAATGGCATATGCTTGCATATGTCATTTATTTTTTGTAATTTTGCGCCCGTTTTGTGATGAATTATGAGAATAGCACTAATCGGATACGGAAAGATGGGGCATATGATCGAAGAAATTGCCCTGGAGCGCGGACACGAGATAGTCGGGATTATAGACCCGACTTTAGCCGTCAGCAAGGTCACACCTGCTTCAGCCATCAGCTTTGACAGTGAGGCTTTTCGGAGCGCAGATGTGGCGATCGAGTTCACTACGCCGGCTACCGCCAAGGATAATATTTTACGCGCGTGGGCGCAGAACGTGCCCGTTGTATGCGGTACAACAGGTTGGAAACCGGAGGAATTGGAGATTGGAGATTGGAGATTGAAGATTGAAGGAAGTCAAGTTATCGTCGAGGACGAGAATGGTAAACCTATGCTCATCTGGAAAAGCAATTTCTCGGTAGGCGTGAATATTTTCTTTGATCTCAATAAAGAATTAGCCGCAGCGATGAAGGCGCAACCGCAGTACACACCTTCTATCACCGAGACCCACCACATCCATAAACTCGACAAGCCGAGTGGTACAGCGAAGACGCTGGCTGAGGAGTTACGGGTTATGGGTTACGGGTTACAGGACTCCGAAATCGAATCGATTCGCGAAGGAGAAGTGCCGGGCACGCATGTGGTTACATGGGACAGCGAGGAAGATACGATTGTCATCACGCATATAGCCAAAGGCCGTCGTGGATTTGCCTTAGGCGCTGTATTAGCAGCAGAAAGTTTAGTATGAAAAGTTTGCAAGATAGATTAGCAGAAGTGACGCGCGGCGGTTGGATTCGCGCGGGTATTTGGAGCGCGTTGTACATCGCGTTCATATTATGGGTTGCATGGGGCGATTGGAAGAGTTTGGGTTGGCTCGTTCTACTGCCGCTGATCGTCGATATGTTCACGACGAAATATATCAACTACAGCTGGTGGCGCAAGTACAAGCCAGAGCCATCAGCCGTCAGCCATCAGCCGTCAGGAAAGAAAGGGAATGCTTTTCTTTATACCCTTTTTAGTTGGATAGACGCGATCCTGTTTGCGTTGGTCGCCGTCTATTTCATCAACCTCTATATTTTCCAGAACTATCAGATTCCGAGTTCGAGTTTGGAGAAAACGCTGCGTGTAGGCGATTTCCTCTACGTAAGCAAGATGGCGTACGGAGCGCGTGTTCCGCAGACACCCTTGTCTATGCCGCTCGTACAACACACCATGCCGAAATGGTTAGGCGGCGGTAAGAGTTATTTTGACAAACCGCATTGGAACTACAAGCGTCTGGCGGGTTGGACAAGTCCGCAAAAGGGCGATATCGTGGTCTTCAATTTCCCTGCCGGTGATACAGTGTGTCTCAAGATGCAAAACCCCGACTACTATACGCTCAAACACTATTACGGTGAGGCGCTAATCCGGGGCAGAAAGGATGTGTTTGGCGAAATCGTAGTACGTCCGGTCGATCGGCGAGAGAACTATGTGAAGCGTTGTGTAGGCACACCGGGAGACAGCCTGCGTATAATCGACAATGTCGTTTATACGAAGCCGTCAGCCATCAGCTGTCAGCCGTCAGAATGGCAGCGTGAGCCGGAGAAGGAAGGACTGCAACTCAACTATTACGTTCAGACCGACGGACATATCTTCAGCGGCAAATACCTCGATAAAATAGGTATCAGCGTGGCGGATCGCGTGCAGGTAGATGCCACGACTTGGCATTTCCCCTTGACCGAGGCAATGAAAAATGAGTTGACGTACAATCCGCATGTGATCGACATTTTGATCGAGCCCGAGAACCAAGGCGGTGAGGTGTATCCCTTGGGACACAACGACTGGACACGCGATAACTACGGACCGATTTATATCCCGCGCAAGGGTGACAGAATCCTCATCACCGAGGAGAACTATTGGGTATATAAACGCATCGCAGAAGCCTACGAGTTCAAGCCTATGGCGATTGGTGAGGAGTACGAGTTCAGCATGGACTACTATTGGATGATGGGAGACAACCGCCACAACTCGGCGGATAGTCGTTACTGGGGCTTTGTGCCCGAGGATCATATCGTCGGACGACCGGTATTCATCTGGCTCTCCATCGACAAAGACAAGCACGGTATCCGCTGGAACCGTTTGGGCAATAAAGCAACAGGAAGATGATTTTACCTACCGCCTATTTGCCCCCGCTGTCGTACATGCAGGCGCTGATGAGCGAACCCGCTACGATCGAACAGATGGAGACGTTTGAGAAGCAGACCTTCCGCAACCGGTGTCTGATTTCTAAGCCGTCAGCTAACAGCCATCAGCTATCAGATAGGATAATGTTGACCGTTCCGGTGGGCAAAGTGGAACATAAGCAACTGACGCGGGACATTCAGATCAGTTACCAGACACGCTGGCAACATCAGCACTGGATAACCCTCGTCAGCGCGTACCAACACACGCCGTACTTCATGTACTTCGCCGACTACCTGCGACCGTTCTACGAGAAAGAGTACAAGTGGTTGTTGGACTTAAATGACGAGATGAACGCGACGCTGGTGAGTCTGCTGCGCAGACAAAAGCCAGGTCACACCTGCGTCAGCTGTCAGCATTCAGACCGCACCGCCGATTGGAGCGGACAGATTTGGACAGATAAACATCCGTGGCAAACGGAACTGAGCGTGTTGGACACGCTATTTGATGAATGATGAAATGATGCAAATGATGAAATGATGAAAGAGATCGATTGGAGTAAACTGGGATTTCATTATACGGAACCGGACTATATCGTTCGGGCAGCGTATCATGATGGCGCGTGGGAGGAACCGTACGCCACAAAGGACAAGTTCCTGCATTTGCATGTGTCGGCTACATGTCTGCAATACGGGCAGGAAGCGTTTGAGGGCTTGAAGGCTTTTCGCGGCATCGACGGGAAGATACGTATCTTCCGTTGGCGTGAGAATGCGAAGCGAATGCAACGCAGCGCAGAGGGCTTGTACATGCAGCCCGTTCCGGAGGAGTTATTTGGGAAAGCGATCCGGCTGGCATTGGAGAAAAATCTGGATTTTGTACCGCCCTATGGTACAGGTGCAACACTCTATTTCCGTCCGCTGCTGATCGGAACGACCCCGCGTTTGGGTGTAGGCCCGGGTCGCGATTTTGAGTTCATCGTCATCCCCTCGCCTATCGGACCGTACTACCCGGGTAAGTTCCATTGTACGACCTTCATCGTCAACCGCTATGTCGATCGTGCAGCGCCGTTTGGAACGGGACAGTTCAAAGTCGGAGGTAACTACGCCGCTTCTTTCCGTGCTACCGAAGCTGCGCACGCCATGGGATGCGATTGTATCTTCCTGGACGCGAAACAGCATAAGTTTATCGACGAGTGCTCGGCAGCCAACTTCATCGGGATTAAGAAGCCGTCAGCCGTCAGCTGTCAGCCGTCAGAGATTGAATACCTGACGCCGAAGAGCAGTGCGATCCTGCCGAGTATCACGAATAACAGTCTGATGACCTTGGCGCGCGAGCGGGGAATGAAAGTGACACAACGCCGGATACGCTTGGAGGAACTGGAGCAGATGAGTGAGGCGGCTGCGTGCGGAACGGCTTGTGTGATCAGCCCGATCGACAAGGTGATCGACACCGAGAAAGGTAAGACCTACTCCTTTGGCGACGAACCCGGTCCGGTACTGAGCCAACTCTACCACGCGCTGAAAGATATCCAGTACGGACGAGCAGAGGATACACATCACTGGTGCGATGTATTTGATATTTGATATTTGATATTTGATATTTGATATTTGAAATTTTATAGTTTATGTTTAAGAATCAACCAAAAGGATTGTTCGCGTTGGCATTGGCCAACACAGGCGAGCGTTTCGGCTACTACACGATGTTAGCCGTCTTTGCGCTGTTCTTGCGCGCTAATTTCGGTCTGTCTGCAGGTGCTGCAGGTGCTATTTATTCCACCTTCTTGGCATTTGTGTATTTCTTGCCGCTGATCGGTGGCATCATTGCCGATAAGATCGGATACGGTAAGTGCGTGACGATCGGTATCATCATTATGTTCTTAGGCTACGTGCTATTGGCCATCCCTATGGGTGGCGTAGAGTACGGAAGTACGGCTGTGGCCATGACCGGCATGATCGGGGCATTGGTACTGATCAGTTTCGGTACAGGTCTGTTCAAAGGAAACTTGCAAGTAATGGTAGGTAATCTGTATGATGACCCCGCTTATGCGGATCGCCGTGATGCTGCTTTCTCGCTCTTCTACATGGCGATCAATATCGGCGCTATGTTCGCTCCGACAGCCGCTGTGAAGATCATGGCATGGGCACATGAGTCGCTGGGCGTGAGCGTGAACGACAGTTATCACTTCGCGTTCGCAGTGGCATGTGCTTCGTTGGTACTGAGTATCGCTATTTACTACGCTTGCCGTCCTTGGTTCAAGCACGTAGAGAACACGGCTAAACAAGCCGCAGCCAGCGGTCAAAAAGTAGAGGAACTGAGTCCGGAGCAGACCAAGAAACGTATCGTGGCGCTGTGTCTGGTCTTTGCTGTAGTGATCTTCTTCTGGATGGCATTCCACCAGAACGGTCTGACGCTGACCTATTTCGCCGATAAGTTCGTTAACCCGATCATCACGGGTGCACAGACGATGGCCTTTAACATTTGGAACTTAGTCATGGTAGCCGTACTCGTTTATTCGTTGTTCGGTATCTTTGGTGAGAACACCGGCAAAGCGAAGATGATCTGGGGTTGCGTCGGTAGTGTGATGGCAGCGCTGCTGGTTTACAAGTACTTCAACCATCCTGCAGAGCTGGCTATCTCCGCGCCTATCTTCCAGCAGTTCAACCCGTTCTATGTAGTGGCCCTCACGCCGGTTAGCATGGCTATCTTCGGTTCATTGGCTGCCAAAGGCAAAGAGCCGAGTGCGCCGCGTAAGATCGCGTATGGTATGTTAGTAGCTGCTGCAGCTTACGCTGTGATGGCATTCTGCTCCATCGGTCTACTCACTCCGAACGCACAAGAGGCAGCGTTGGAGGCAGGAGAGCACCCGATGATGGTGAACGCGAACGTGCTGATTGGAACCTACCTGATCCTCACCTTTGGAGAGTTGCTGCTCAGCCCGATGGGTATCTCGTTCGTCAGCAAGGTAGCTCCTCCGCAATACAAAGGTATGATGATGGGTGGCTGGTTCGTAGCCACAGCACTTGGAAACTTCCTTGTTTCTGTAGGTGGTTTCTTGTGGGGCAACTTGCCGTTGTGGCTCGTTTGGAGCGTATTCATCGGCGTTTGTCTCGTTGCCGCTATCTTTATGTTCGCAATGATGGGTAAATTAGAAGACGCAACAAAATAATGGAAGAAGTAATCAAATATTTTGAATCCCTCGAAGAGCGTATCGCCACGCTGGAAGCAGAGTTGGCGAGCTTGGAGGCTGAACTGGATGAACTGAAGAGTCGCCCCGCACCGGAACCGCAGGTGATCGAGAAAGAGGTCATCAAAGAAGTACCGGTGGAGGTTGTTAAAGAGGAGCCCGCTCCCGTAGTGGAGGAAGTGGCTTCTCCGAAGGCTGCAGTGTACGGCAAAGCGGTGGATGACATCCGTTTGGCTATCTCGCTGGGCGACCGTTTCCTCTATCAACGCGAACTCTTCGGTCAGAACGCCGAGTTGATGCAAAAGACCCTCACCGAACTCAACGGATTACATTCGTTTGATGAGGCGATGACTTACATCAGCCGCTTCGGTTGGGACACCGAGAGCAACAGTTATCAACAGTTCATCGTTACCCTTCACCGCCGTTTTGGCTGAAAACTGAATACTGAATGCTATACATCGTTCCGACACCGGTTGGTAACCTCCAGGACATGACGTTCCGCGCCATTGACGTGCTGAAGTCCGTGGATCTGATTCTTGCAGAAGACACCCGCACCAGCGGGGTCTTGCTGCAGCATTTCGATATCCACACGCCGCTCAAGAGCCATCATAAGTTCAACGAGCACGAGACTTCCGCCGATATCGTGGAGCGACTCAAAGCGGGTGCGAACATCGCCCTCATCTCCGATGCCGGTACACCGGCGATCAGTGACCCGGGCTTTTTCCTCGTGAGAGCCGCAGCCGAAGCCGACATCGAGATTCAGTGTCTGCCCGGCGCGACAGCCTTCGTGCCGGCACTCGTAGATTCGGGTTTACCCAACAACCACTTCTATTTCGAAGGTTTCCTGCCGCAGAAGAAAGGACGTCAGACGCGTTTGCAGTACTTGGCGAATCTCGACCAAACCTTTATCGTCTATGAGTCGCCGTTCCGATTGGTCAAGACCCTCGAGCAGCTAGCACAGGTCTGCGGCGAAGAGCGACGCGCCAGTGTGACACGCGAGATCAGTAAAGTGCACGAAGAGACCGTTCGCGGAACACTCGCAGAGTTGATCGCGCATTTCAAGGCCAAAGCACCGAAAGGTGAAATCGTTATTTGTGTGAAAGGACAAGAGGATGAGTGAGATGAAATCCTTGGCGAAGGACACCGCCATCTACGGGTTGAGCAGTATCATCGGTAAGTTCCTCAACTATCTGCTCGTGCCGCTGTACACCTACGTGTTAGCGCGTACGGACGATTACGGTATTGTGACCAACCTCTATGCATGGACAGCCCTGCTCTTAGTGCTGCTGACCTATGGCATGGAGACGGGCTTCTTCCGTTTTGCCAATCGCGAGGAGTACGATGCCAAGAGTGTGTATAAGACCGCCTACTGGACGCTGTTCAGCACGAGTGCGTTGTTCGCTTTGTTGGTGCTTCTCTTCCAACAACCGCTGGCGACAGCCCTAGGTTACGCCGACCATGCAGAGTTCGTGGCGATGATGTTTGTCACGGTGGCAGTCGATGCTTTTGCGTCCATCCCCTTTGCGTACCTGCGCAACCAAAAACGCCCCATCGTCTTTGCGGCACTCAAGTTGCTGTTTGTTGTACTCAATATCGGTTTCAACATCCTCTTCTTAGTGGTACTGGGCAAGAACGACGTCTTCTATGTCTTCCTCAGTAACTTGCTGGCGACAACGATCCAGACACTGTGTCTGCTGCCGTTCACGATGCCGAAAGGTGGACGATTTGATGGTGCAGCGCTCAAGCAGATGTTACTCTACTCGTTGCCGCTCTTGGTGCTCGGTGTAGCCGGCATTATGAACCAAACCCTCGATCGTATCCTCTTCCCTTACCTCTATACCGGCGATGACGCGCAAGCACAACTCGGTATCTATGGGGCTTGCTTCAAGGTGGCCATGGTGATGATGATGTTCACCCAGGCTTTCCGCTATGCCTACGAACCCTTCGTCTTCTCCAAACACAAAGACCGCAATTCGATCGAGGCTTACGCCGACGCGATGAAGTATTATATCATCTTCTCGTATCTCATTTTGTTAGGCGTGATCTTCTATCTGGATATCTTCCGATACATCGTTTCGAGTGCGTATTGGGAGGGACTGAAGATTGTGCCGGTAGTGCTCTGGACGTACGTCTTCCAAGGCGTCTATTTCAATCTTAGCTTCTGGTATAAGTTAACGGACGAGACCAAATGGGGAGCGTATTTCTCGCTCATCGGTTTGGTCATCACACTCGTGCTGCAGATTGTGGGCGTTCCGTTGATCGGATACTGGGCAAGTTGCGGAAGCAGCCTCATCTGCTACTTCGTGATCATGGTTCTTTCGTACGTCATCGGACAACACAAAGCCCCGATCCCGTACGATCTCAAGCGTATCGGTTTGTACACCGTGCTGACCCTTGCCCTGTTGGCGATTTACTACGCCGTTCGCCTCAACACAAGTTTCAACATGTGGGTTTTGATGGCGATCGGTACAGTACTTATCGTCATTTATCTATTGGTATTAAATAAATTAGATTTTTCATTCAAAGATGTTCTCAGGAATCGTAGAAACAATGGCTCAGGTCGTTAAGATAGAGACCGAGCAAACCAATAAACATTTCACGCTTCGCAATCCGTTCGGGGAGCCGCTTAGCATCGATCAGTCGATCGCGCATAACGGCGTGTGCCTGACGGTAGTGAAGATAGAAGGTGATCTTTATACCGTCACCGCCATGCAAGAGACGCTTCGTCTGACGAACCTCGACTTGCTCAAGGTCGGTGATTTCGTCAACGTCGAGCGCTCGATGCTCATGGGTGGTCGTCTGGACGGACATATCGTGCAAGGTCACGTCGATCAGAAAGCCACCTGTATCGAAGCCCGCGAGACCGACGGCAGCTGGTACTACCGCTTTGAGTACGACTCGTCGCGCGAGATGATCGAGCGCGGTTATTTCTGTGTGGACAAGGGTTCTGTCACTATCAACGGTGTCAGCCTCACGGTCTGCGAACCCGACATCCAAGGCAACAAAGGCTACGTATCCGTTTGTATCATTCCGTACACCGAAGAGAACACCAACTTCAAATATATTCAACCCGGTACAGTCGTGAATATCGAGTTCGACATTCTCGGCAAGTACCTCAGCCGCTATGCAGCAATATTAAACAACAAATAATATGAATCAAAATTCTTTATCGTTTCAATTAGGAACCTCCGTAGCACAGTACTTGGTGCAATACGGAGAGAAAGAACTCAACTATGAAGAGTTCAAGGCAGGTATTGACTTCGTGCTCAATATGTCTGCCAAAGCCAAAGAGGAAGGCGAGAAATTCCTCGCAGAGAATGCCAAACGCGAAGGCGTAAAGACCACCGCCAGCGGTCTGCAGTATGAAGTTCTGGAGGCTACGCTTGGTCAGAAACCGAAAGCTACCGACACCGTGCGCGTGCATTATGAAGGTACGCTCATCGATGGTACGGTTTTCGATAGCAGCTACAAACGCGGTGAGTCGATCGCTTTCCCGCTCAACGGTGTCATCAAGGGTTGGACCGAAGGTCTGCAACTGATGTCCGTAGGCTCGAAGTACAAATTCTTTATCCCCTACCAGTTGGCATATGGCGAGCGCGGAGCAGGAGCATCCATTCCTCCGTACGCCGCATTGATTTTTACTGTAGAACTTTTAGGAATTGAGTAAATCAAAAATCATAAATCAAAAATGAAGAAACTTAGTATTGTTTTTTTGGCCGCATTGGCCATGATTTCTTGCGGAAACAGTTACAAAGCGCAAGATGTAAAATTGATCGATGAGACCGACTCTGTGAACTTCGCACTCGGTCTGCTCAACGGTTTGCAAATCAAGATGTACTACCTCTCCAACGACAGCAGTGACGAGACCATCGTTGAGTTCATGGACGCTTTGGACGAGGCATACCAAGGTAAAGAGGAACAACTGAATGAAGTTGAGCAGGCTGGTCGTCAGATCGGTGCATCGCTCAAGAGTTTTGAGACCAAAGGTCTGGCTGAGAAAGCCGAATGGACACTGAACGAGAAACTGCTCTTGCAAGGTCTGGTGAACGCCCTCTATGAGGATACCACCGTTATGACCGGCGAGGCAGCAGACAACTACGTGATGACTTGCTTCCAGACTCAGAAAGAGATGCCGGCAGCAGATCTCGTAAAAGCGAAATGCCCGAGCAAAGCCAAGACCGTTGAACTGAAAAGCGCATTGGATACGCTCAACTATGCCTTCGGTATGGTGAATGGTTCGCAGATCCGCGACTACCTCATGGCAGAGGACACCACCGGTGATGCGATCGACGAGTTCATCGACAATGTGAACAAAGGTCTCAAGCAAGAGGTTCGTAACCCGCAACTCGTTTCGATGGCAAAGAACATCGGTAAAGCCATTCGTGAGCAAGAGCCGGTTGGTTTGTTAGGCGTAGCAGGCATGGAGACCCGTTATGATATGATCAAGCAAGGTTTCGTCAACGGTCTGTATAACTACACCGAGCAATTCGATTTCCAGACAGCTAACGTCTATGTAGAAACCGTCATGAACAATAAGAAGTACGGTGAGACCAAGGCTGAAGGCGAGAAATTCCTGCAGGAGAACGCACTCCGCGAAGAGGTGAAGACCACCGAGTCCGGTCTGCAATACGAAGTACTGGTTCAAGGCAAGGGTGCTAAACCGACCGCAGAGCAAACGGTTAAAGTACACTATGAGGGAACCCTCATCGATGGTACGGTCTTCGACAGCAGCTACCAACGCGGCGAGCCGATCGAGTTCCCGCTCAACGGCGTGATCAAAGGTTGGACCGAAGGTCTGCAACTGATGCCGGTTGGTTCCAAATACAAACTGTATATCCCGTACGAGTTGGGTTACGGTGAGCGCGGTGCAGGTCAGTCCATTCCGCCTTACGCAACCCTCATCTTTACGGTTGAGCTTTTGGAGATTAAATAAACCACTAACCTCTAACCCCTAACCGTTAATGGGCGTCATCGCTAAGCAATCGATTCGTGGTACGATAGTGACCTATCTGGGCATCGCCGTAGGCGTTGTCACCACGTTCTTCGTGTTAACCCGTTTCCTCACCACCGAGGAAATCGGGTTGGCACGAGTGCTTATCGATGCTGCGACACTCTTCATCGGTCTGGCGCAGTTAGGAACGAACGCCAGCATCATTCGTTTTTATCCGTATTTTAGGGAGAAAGACAGCGACGAAGACCACGGATTCTTCTTCTGGGCATTGGTTGTTCCGTTCATCGGATTCCTCATCTTCGCCATCATCTATTGGGCATGCAGTGTTCCGCTCGGTGCTTGGTTCGGGGATAAGTCACCGCTGTTCGTGGAGTACTATTATTTCGTGCTCCCGCTGGCGTTCTTTATGCTCTATCAGACGATCTGCGAGTCCACCTGCAATGTGCTGATGCACATCGTGCTACCACGTGCCGTGCGCGAATTGATCGTACGAATCGGCCTCTTAGTGCTCTATCTGTTGTACGCGTTCCGCATTCTGTCCTTGGACGGATTCGTCATCGGTCTTTGTGCCAACTATGCACTCGCGGCGCTCATCAACATCGCGTACTTCTTTTCCCTAAAAGGGAACGATTCTTCCTTCTCGCTCAAAAAGATCGTACTCAAACCGGACTTTGCATTCCTTCGTGCCAATACGGATCTGGTGCGTCGCTACCTGCTCTATTCCGGCTTCCTGATCTTATCGGCAGTAACCGGTGTACTCGCACCTACCCTCTCATCGTTCTTCGTGACGGCTAAAATGGGTTTGGATACCACGGGTATCTTCGCGATAGCTACCTATATGGCGGTTTTGGTGAGTGTACCGAACAGATCCCTTTCCGCGATCGCTTCACCGCAACTGGCACGTGCCATCAAGGAGAACAACCGCGAAGAGTGCGCCACGCTGATTCGTCAAGTGACGCGAAACATGCTGCTGATCGGTGGGTTTATACTGCTTGCTATCTGGGTGAATATCGATCTGATCTTCCATATTCTCCCGAACGGTGCTACCTTCGCGACCGCGAAGAATGTAGTGCTTATCCTGGGTGTTAGCCAATTGGTTTTGGGAACATTCACTATCTGTTTAACGGCACTCAACTACAGCCGTTTTTACGCCATCAGCCTTATCCTGTCGCTGATTCTAACCGGAAGTGCTATCGTGCTGAATAACTACCTCGTGCCGCTGTGTGGTATGGAAGGCGCGGCATTGAGTAACCTGCTATCCTATGGGCTGTACTTCCTTTTGATCATCGTGACCGTGGCAGCTTTAGCGCGCTTCCACGTGGTCGATAAGCGCTGGTGGCTCAGCGCCTTATTACTCATCGCGCTCTTTGCCATCAACCAAGTTTGGTTGATCTATGCACCATCAATGAACATCTGGCTCGACAGCATCCTCCGATCGTTCATCCTCATCGGCGGCGGTGCGTTCATTGCCTACAAAGCGAAGTTATCACCGGAGGTAAATGAGCAAATCAAAAATCAAAAATCAAAAATCAAAAATCGATAGAATGCGATATTTCATCGAATTTGCATATAGAGGCACGGATTTCCACGGCTCGCAGACGCAACCGAACGGAAACACGGTACAGGCAGAGATGGAAGCTGCTTTTGCTACCATCCTGCGTGAACCCGCAGCCCTCACTTTCGCCGGTCGCACCGACGCCGGCGTACATGCCGATAAGATGGTAGCGCATTTCGATGTGGAGAAAGCCGTACCCGTTAATTTTGGTGCGCGCCTTAATAATCTTCTACCCGACTCGATTGCCATCATCGATATACAGCGTGTCCGCGACGATGCGCACGCACGTTTTGATGCTATCGAGCGTACGTATCACTATCGCATCACAACCCGCAAGGATCCCTTCCTCTATATCAACCACACCCGCGTAGCAAAGGGGCTGGACTTCGAGGCGATGAATAGCGCCGCCGAAGCAATGCTGGGCAAACAGGACTTTGCTTCGTTCTGCCGCACCCACACGGATGTCAAGACAACGATCTGCGATGTACGCGAGGCTCGGTGGGTACAAGAGAATGAAACCGAAGCCTACTTCGTTATTCGTGCAGACCGGTTCCTGCGCAATATGGTTCGTGCCGTGGTAGGGACGCTGTTTGAGGTAGGCAAAGGCAAGATGACTGCCGAGCAATTCAAAGCCGTCATAGATGCGCACGACCGTTGTAAAGCCGGTCATTCCGCCCCCGCAGAAGGGCTCAGTTTAGTAGAAATCATTTATCCTAAAAATACGTATTTGTCATGAAACGCCAAATCACATTCTTGCTGCTTGCCGCAGCTGTTATGAGCGCTTGTACGAAAGCGCCGCAGTATCAAACGACGAAGCAAAGCGACATCAATCGCTTGACCAAATCCGCTTCCTTCGACATGCCCAAAGTGGCCGTGCCCGACTTCCCGAATCGCACCTTTAACGTGCTCGATTTCGGAGCGGACAACACCGGTGTAGCATTGGCTACCGAAGCCATCCAAGGTGCTATCGATGCCTGCACAGAAGCCGGAGGCGGAACGGTCATCATCCCTGAAGGAATCTACACGACTGCACCGCTCACGCTCAAGTCCAACGTGCGACTCTATACGGAGAAGAACAGTTTCATCGTTTTCTCGCACGACCTCGATTTCTACGAGATCTACGACGAGTGGTTTGAGGGCATCCCGACCAAACGATGCACGAGCCAGCTCAACGCGCTCAACGCAGAGAACATCGCCATCACCGGTTACGGTACCTTCAACGGCAACGGCGATTGGTGGAGACCGCTCAAGAAATCCAAAATGGCTCCGGGACAATGGAAGAAGCACCTCAAAGAGAAAGGCGGTATCGTAGATAACGACATCTGGTATCCGGACAGCGCTTCGCTGCTCGCGCAAAGTTATTGCCTCGATCAGAACGTGCCGGTCATCGAAGATGACTCGCTTTGGCAAGTCGTTAAATCCTTCTTGCGTCCGGTATTGCTTCATTTCGTAGGCTGCAAGAACATCCTGCTCGAAGGCGTGACATTTGAGAACTCGCCGGCATGGAACCTTCACCCCATGTGCTGCGAGAATCTGATTCTCAATAACGTCAACGTCCGCAACCCCTGGTACAGCCAGAACGGTGACGGCGTCGATGTAGAGAGCTGCAAGAACGTGGTGATTGCGCACTGCTCGTTTGACGTAGGCGACGATGCGATCTGTATGAAGTCCGGTAAGGACAAACCCGGTCGCGACCGCGGCATCCCGACGGAGAATGTAGTAGTTGATGACTGCGTTGTTTATCACGGTCATGGCGGCTTCGTCTGCGGTTCGGAGATGTCCGGTGGAATCAAGAACGTCGAAGTACGCAATAACCTCTATATCGGTACGGATGTCGGTCTGCGTTTCAAGAGTACCCGCGGCCGCGGTGGTGTGGTAGAAAATATCTACATCAACGGCGTCAATATGGTGAATATCCCGAACGAGGGTCTGCTGTTTGATTTGTTCTACGGCGGTAAGGGCGCTGGCGAAGAGACCGAAGAGGAACTCGCAGCGCGTATGAACGCAGAGGCTCCGGCTGTAAGCGAAGAGACGCCGGCGTTCAAGAATATCGTCATCGAGAATGTCAAAGGAGCCAATATCAAACGCGCTATCTATTTCAACGGTCTGCCGGAGATGAAGATCCAGAATGTGACCTTGCGTAATATCGAGATCAGCGCAACTGAAGGTGCACTCTTCCGTCAGACCAACGGTCTTGTCATCGACAAGGTCAATATCCACGCCGAGAAAGGCGAAGCCTTCCAACTCGCCCCGACGGTAGAGAATGTTCAGATCAATTAAAATAGCAATACTAGGACTCCTAGGATTCCTAGGCCTCCTAGTCTCCTGCTCCCCGAGGGTAGCGACTTCCTTTTGGAAGATCGGTACCCCCGTGGACTCGATCCGTCCCGGTTATGCCGTCCTCTATGAGGGCGCTAAAATGCGTCATTGCTACCCCATTACCGAATGGACGGATACGATGCCTAATTATGTTGGCAAAGGCGATACCTACCATTCGCTGCATCATCATGGCGTAGCCGTAGAGTCCGAACTCATGGCGTATCGGATCTATTTCGACAAGAAGCAGACTATTGATCCCTATTGCAAACGCAAGCCTCAGCTCGAACTCGCACAGAGTCACTGGTATCCCAACGACAGCCTGCTCGCCGAAGGTTACGGCGATGACATTCTCCGCGTCTCCGGCACAGTCGGCGTCGGTTCTGTCAAGTACTGGAACGGCAAGAAGCATGTCCATATAGAACCGGTAGCGGAACGAAGCGAACGGATTGTCTCGAGTAAAAAGGACCAAGCTACGATAGAAGTAGCGGTTAAGGGATGGGAAGTAGAGAGTAAGGTGGTTGATATGACAACCCGCTACACGATGAAGGCCGGTCATCGAGATATGCGGTGCGATGTCAGCCTCAGCGAGGCGGTAGAAGGCCTTTGTACCGGCGTCCAGACCATTCCCGCAAAAGCCCCAAATGACCAATCACAAATCACCAATTACCAATTGGAGAACGGTGTTCTCCTCGCCTCCTGGGGCACCGATTGGCCGGTAAATGACAGTGTTAAGTACGCGAAAGAGACGGTGGGTCTCGCCGTCTTCATCCCCAAAGAATATGCGGGAGAGTTAGTTCATGACAAGCAAAATAACCTCTGCCTTCTCAAAAAAAGGACTAAGCTACATTTCTATCTAACTTGTTGCGGCGCCACAAAAGAAAACCACCCCGTGGCAACGACTGCCGAGGAGTGGTTCGCTTATCTCCGCAAATGGGCTAAACGGCTAAAGTAAGGTCAAATAAGCAAAATACTTATAGGCCAAATCATCGACCGTTTTTTCATCCTGCGCAAAACTTTGCAAGTCCCCTTCGGTCAGTCGCTCTCGATACGATTGTTGTTTGAATGTCATACAGATGTACTTTTGCCCATCCATTTCCTCGATATGTATATCGTCAAACGGCAACGAGCTATGCGGGTCGTAACACAGGTTATACGCAATGTTTCGTACATTGCCTTGTACAGGACGTAGCATTTTCTTCTCCACTAAATCCGCGATATCACGATTAGCCGTATCCAGCGACACCTCTGCTAGTTTCGCCCAATTTTTCGCGGTCAGCTTTCCATCGTAGCCGCTCAAATAAATATTGAGTATCCTCTTCTGTCGTTCCGAGCACGCAATATCTTCATGAATATGCCAGAAATAGGTTTTGTTCAGCACATTCCCTATTACTGTATCGGAATCCTTTACTGCGGCTAATAACGTATTCAGGAACCATAGTAGCCAACCGGTGATATCGCTACTACGTTGCGCACGCTCCAATTCCAGATAATAGTTCTTTCGGTCGGCATAAATTGCTTTAGACATACTATAATAGCGCAAATTGCTATCTTCCGCGCGTGCCAAAAGCATATCGGATAACGCGCGAGTTATACGACCATTACCATCATCAAAGGGGTGAATACACACGAACCAGAAATGCGCGATAGCTGCTTTAAGGGGCGTAGCAGGAATATCCGGATTATTATACCATGCGATAAACCGCTCCATTTCTACCGGCACACGTTCCGGAGCCGGAGCCTCATAGCACACGCGCTCACGCCCCATATTACCCGACACCACCTGCATACCTACATTACGATACTGACCAACATCAATGCGATAAAGCTGAGTACGTTCCGGAGGGAAGAGTTCGCCATGCCAAGCAAAGAGACGTTCATTAGTCAGCGGCTGTTTGTAGTTACGTGTCGCGTCAAGAGAGACACTCACCATACCTTCCACGTAATGAGACATCGTGTCATTGGCTTCTTCATACGGAACGCCTAAACGACGCGCCACAGACGAACGTACAGAGCGTGTATTCAGCGTTACGCCTTCTATCTCTGAGGACGAAACGATATCTTGCGTCACACTCTCCGCTGTTGCTTTAAGTTGCTCGTCAAAGCCGATCATACTCAGCCTTCCATGCATATATCCTAAAGCCTGCGACACCTCTGCCAACTTAGCATCTACGGCGTCGTGATCCCACGCAAATTGCGTCCAATTATCTAATTCGTGAATAAACATAAAGCCATTAACGATTCAAAATCCGCTGCAAAGATACAACATTTGCGGCATATATGCAAATTTAAGCCGCAAAAAATGCGGCTAAATTTATTTTTTTAGCCGCACAACTATTGTTTTAGACCTTGGGACGTTATTGTTGGGTGATTTTCCGATTTCTGCGCACCGCATATCCCGCAGCCAGCAACGCCATCATCAGCCATACTTGCCAACCGTCGGTAATGGGACAATGACAGTCTTCACACTCACACCCTTCCATCTCGTGGTCGCATATATCGCATATACCGTCACCATCTCCGTCAAAGCAATTCGGGCAAGGATTTCCCGGTTCTCCCGGATGCCAAGGCGTGTTCCTACGACTGCCTCCATGAGCAGAGTGAGAGCCAGTATCTTCGGTTGTAATGCCACCTCGAATCTCAGAAGCAGAAGTACGAATTCCGTTCACTGCTACCACCGCCATAGTTAAAGGAGCGGAGCTACACGAACCAAGGCTTCGGCTGGTAGAACTCATAGAGGCTACCGGCGCTTGCGCCATGCTCCCTGCTTCAGCTTTGTACGCCGAATAAGAGGTATATATGCCATAGTTGCGCCCGGAACCGGTATACGGCGAGGCATATCTCACCGCAGACACAGTTAGGGCACAAAAGAGAGTTATTATGAATAGTAAATACTTTTTCAAACTAATACCTTTCGTTTCACATTAGCGTACTACAGCGCCTGTTGCGTTATAGAGTACGCCGTTCTTGAGAATAAACAACTGATTATCCTTGATGAACTTATGCACCTTCGCTCCGTTCTCCACATTATCCACACCGGTCGTAATAGCCGGAGCATCAGCACGCGCCACGATCTCAAAACGCTCCGTGATCATTGCGTTCGACTCAGCGAAGAATGTATATTGTGTACCTTCGTTAATGTCAATCGTTTGCTCTGTTTCTCTATCGTACAGCGCTAAGCCGTTTTCGCTCGTGAGGTGACTAAACTCCAGTGTATAAGCGGTCTCCTCTCCCGTGCGTACGCCCACACGCGTTCCTATAATACTATTAGTTGCATCTACGCCAAGCTCTTCACCATCGGCTACCGTGAATACATCTACACTTCCGCTGGATATCTTACGCGCATCGTAGCCATTCTCATAGTTGGCACTATAACGCTCCGATTCCAACAGATAGACAAAGTCATTATCCGTCTCTGTAGAGATGTTGATTTTTAATCTTCCGGTTACAGGTGACTCCTCATTATTGTTGGTGCGTTTCGGAGAACGCAAGGGCTTGTTAGCGCGAATTCCGCTATAGTTGACACCCCACACAAGACGACTGTAATCCAACTTCAGTTTTGGAGATTCATCGGTAGCATGAATCCAGAATCCTTGCATAGTAGGAATCAGACACGGATAGCCGTCTGCAACCAGTTCCGAAGCGGTCTTAATAGGAACACCGACCCATTTACCCGGAGCATCATAATCTCCGGCATTAGCTTTAGAGTCACCTCTTGTTCCGGCGTTGAGGATATATATGGTCTGGTCTACATTTACAAAATCATCGTCATCAAAGTTTTCTATAGCAATAGGAGCGGCAAAACTGTTTGCTAACAGGTTATAACCTTTTCCTTCTGTATAGTCCAAATCGAGCGTCACAAGTTCTTTGCCGGATACTAATTGACCCTCATACTCCGCTTTCCAACCTTCGGCATTGAGTTTTTGAGAGGTCTCAAAACCCTGGAACGGTTTGAACGTCAATTTGGCACGACTTGCAACCCATCCTTCTGTTGCCTCATTCCATGTGTATACATATGTTCCTGCCGGATATACATCTCTTGCGCGAACGCCGGAAGCTGTAATCGGAGCACCCACACACTGATAAGTAGCAGCATTATCGCCTGATTTGGTCTGATCGTAATAACTGGTACAATAATATTCTACCGTTGCATTCGGCATCTCTCCGTCAAATTCCGGCGAGACACGTACGTAACCATTCTGACCTGCAGTCGAAGCCTTTATAACAAAATTATCGATTGTAGCACCACTAATACCGCCTGCACCTATAGACAAGCCTCCGGTCGGCGCGATAGTTAATGTATAACCATCTTCTATCTCTACACTATATGCAGAAACTTCATCTTCAATAATTACGTTATGACGAATGATAACCACATTCTCAATAGTAGGAGTATTGCCCACATTCCAGTTATCATCTTTGGTCCAAATATTGGCCTGATCGTCATCATCACCTTCACCTGTAAAAATATATGCTAGTACGTTTACCGTAGCGTTCGTTACAAAATTAGTATAGTAACTAGCGTTTTCAGAAGGAGTAAAGACTACAGGGAAAGATTGACCATCACCAACAGACGGTCTTGTTGATGAATTTTGCCAAGC
The DNA here is from genome assembly GCA_902798385.1 of uncultured Bacteroidales bacterium. Lineage (GTDB taxonomy): Bacteria > Bacteroidota > Bacteroidia > Bacteroidales > Paludibacteraceae > Colicola. The sequence continues at coordinate 32,940 of CADBWK010000002.1, read as the reverse complement.
CCATGTTCCCTCCACTTCGCAAGATCCTATCATTGCAGCGCCTCCTGTTAGTGTCGAAGAAACCAATGTGGCTGGATAAGTTATTTCGCTTGCCGTCGGAGCGGTAAGTTCCAAGGTTGCAGGAATAACATTGATAGTAAATTCTACTGTTTTACCACTGTGACAATCCGCCGCTGCATCTACGGACGCACGAACTCTGTATGTATCCACAACATCAGCATAGAATTTATTATCCAACGTCTTATGAGCATTATCGGCATTGTCACCTATTAAACTATAGTTCAACGCAATATGACCGCTCTGGTCTGCCAAGGATGCACAAGTGCTAAGATCTAACAATTGCGTGTTCTCATCACAGATAGTTACTGGCACGGATTGCTCTGACGCCACATTGATAATTGGCTCAAGCGTGTATATTACAGTAACATTATTTAAAACAATATTCGAATAAGCAATATCGCTTGTTTCAATAAGAGTAGTAACTGTTTCGTTTTCTCCTTTGCTTAGAGTTCCTGACGAAATTCCGCCGGAAGGTATATTCCCGTTAGCATATATATTACCGCTTTTCCTTCCCTCTATTGTCATATATGTACCCAGACCGGAAGCACGCTCTATATCAAAAGTAACTTTTTTAACGCTAATAGTATAAGCAGAATTCCCCTCAGCATCTTTACTATCTATGGTCCAAGTCAGGTCATATTGCCATGCTTTACTATTCGTCGCATATAGATAAAAATGAGTCGTTCCTAACCACGTCTCTTTTTTAAGTCCATCACCTGCGAGCGTGAATGTTACATGTTCTGTACTCCAAGATACAGATTTCGCATCTCCATCGAAATTATCCAACAATGTGGACTTATTGACCGTAGAAGTCAAAGCCTGAACCCAACGTGCTTCCAAAGTCTCGCTTCCAGTTGGGGTATATGGACCGCCTGCGTCACCTACTAACACATTACTGGAATTATACCATCCAAGAAATACGTAACCATCCTTAGTTGGGGTTGGTAATACTATAGTATCAGCAACAGTGGCCCACTTAGCATAGAGATCAACTGTTGCACCGGAAGTAGAAGTGAGATTTTCCACCTCTTCTTCATCGTCATATACCTTAGCCCCACTATCGCTCGTAGCCCAACCTTCAAAAGCGAAATAGGTAGTAGTGGAAGTGGTACAACTACCTCCGTTGGCATTATATGTCACAGTACAAGACTTTGTAAATCCTATAGCCGTCAAACTCTGCGCTGTGCCATACGTAAAGGCCTGGTTACTCATGCCACCTCCGGTATTTCCGTTTCCATTAAAACGTACGGAATAAGGTATTCCTGACCATTTTGCATGCAAACTGATACCTGTGGAATCTTTTTTCCAGACACCACCAGCACCAGTGTATATAGTATTCTCCTGTAATGTGCCATCTGCTGCAATTATCAACGAGCCCTTTCCATTATCGCCGCTATACCAACCATCGAACGTACAACCATCCTTTGTCGGATTGATAATTTCATCATGAATATTCGAATCGAATGTCAAGGTAACGTCCTCAGACCCATCACTTCCTCCCTCACTGTCTAATGTTACGAGATATGTCTTCGGAGAGATGGTGTAGGTAATGTTAATTTTCTCAATATCTACCTCAGCGGTTGTTGCATCAATATTGAAATATTCCGTATTTCCTAATGCAGTCGGAGTTGCATCTAACAAAAACAAATTATTTGATGCGTCATCAACAGAAAATGTTGTTTCTACCCAACTCCCTGCTTCCTGATCAAATGTTTTGCGGTCACCTTGCGCCATTCGCGAAGTATAAACATAACCCTTTCCTTTTTTTGCCTTGAAATAAATGGATTTTACGTTAATAGCATATCCTTCATCAACTGTCCATTTTAATTGCGAAGAAGCATTCTTATCCAGATAGAAATATTCATGAGATTTAAATTTCCTACTAAAAAACCCTTCATATTTATTATACTGCTTCATGGGGCTTTTGAGAGAAAAAGTCACATGAGACTTATCTACTTCGAAGGCACTCGGACCATATTTCTCCTCCGTACTTCCCCAATACTCAGTTCCATCAAACATTACTGTTTCATCCGGACCGACAATCGTATAGGAGATAGTAAGAGTTTTAATAAAGTTATTGGTAATATTTCCGGATGTGTATACGATATCTACAGAACCTGAATTACCAAGAGCAGGACTATATACTCCTGATGAAAATGTTCCAAAATCACCACTAACTCCAGTATAAGGATTGGTTTTGGTATCAGCTGGTCCTACTTTAATGGTAGAGTAATTAGTTGAAGCACGAGAAGCTACTAAAATTTCTTTAACACTAATTGTATACCCCGCATCAACCGTCCATGAAATACGATGGGTTTGATTTCCTGTTGATCTAAAATATTTCCAGTCACTATTGCATTCAAAAGTACCTCCTGATAATCTAAACGTAACGTGCTGACCGGCATCATTACCTTTCCAGGTGATATAAGCACTACTGGTATTACCATTCTGAATATTACTCCAATCTGTATCAGACAATGATCTTCTTGTAATCGTCGCGGTGTTATCTCCCCACGCGCGCGAAGAGAAACCACCCAGTATAAGTAGTAGCCAAATCAGACTAGCGAGACAGATTCGAGACAGAATCGAATCGGAGGTATTATTTAATGTAAAACTTTTTATCATATCTTTTTGTTCCTTAAATTCTTGTTTTTGTATATTTTTTTGCTACCTTTTACGTAGGAAGCGTTAGTTATTCGTTCGTTATTCGTTGGTTACTGGTTAGTTATTACCCTTCCTTCTCCCTAATCTCATCATCCCCTCATCCGGATAATTAAAAATTTGCAGTGACACTTTGACACTTTGACACTTTCGGTCTTTTTGCAAACTCAACTTTGCAAATTTACTATTTTTAAGCATTTCCACACATTTTCGTGTGTTTCATTCTCAAAAACGGGTGCAAAATTAATATTTTTCTTTGAAACACGCAAATTTTCGCACACTTACACGCGCGATTATATAATAAGGTGTAGCCGAATATTAAAAAATGACACTTTTTTATGTTATAAAACATATCCAAGTGCCAAATTTCAAATAAAGAGAAAAATACGAGAGATCTATCTTTCGATAACTCCTGCTTCGAGCCAAGAGTCGATAGTAGCTGTGACGTCTGTCATGGCTTGTTCGGGGGAGACTTCGTACTCTGCGCAGAGAGCTTGGCAGAGGTCAGAGGCGGTAAATGCGCCGTTAGCGGAAGAGGCTTCTTCGGCTTTCTCCCAGAGGAAAGCGGCGGTTTCGTTGAGGGTGATCATCTTGTTAAAATTGATGAGCGCCATCGACTCGCCAACCAGAATGTATTCGTTGCCTAACTTACGCAGGCGAAATCCTTCAATTGTTCTCATATCATCGTGTGTCTATAAATTTTCAAAAGATACTTACGGGCGGGTTTAAGTAAAAACCACAACCTTCCTCGTGTCAGCATTTTACGTCTTCCATCAGGGTTCTCAATTCGAGTGACTCGACCAATGATATCGCCGAGCGCACAACGCTCTTCTCCGGCAAGATTTCCGTCGCCCTGGAGGACATAAATTTCGTTCTCAATCCGAATGAGTCGATGGAGCACGTACGTCGTATTCCCGCAGAGCGTTGATACCTGCGCCAAGAGGATGTCTCCGCGGCGTGGAGGAGTGTTGAGAGCCGTAAGAATGACGCTATCCCGATCGCCTTCTATAAACGGCCGCATACTCACGCCCGAAGGGGTAAAACGCACCTCTTTGCCTTCGGCAATTAGCCGCGCTAATTCAGGAATCAATATGTCATTGGCGATTCTCATTCGGGCATAAACGTGAAGCAGTTGCAATCCAAAAAAGTATAGTGGATCTGCAGAATGTCAACCTTTGTGCTGGAGCTATTAAATATCTTAATGTAAAAAGCTGATACCGGAAGAGTAACCGTCACGGTCGCAGCCTTTGAGTAGTCCATCTTGCTATCGGGAATCTGCGTCCATGTGCTTCCGTCTCTGGAATACGCAACTTTGATATTATCATCATTAGCCTTTGCCGAAAGACGCCAGATCATCATCTCTGAGAGTTTGTTCATTGGCGGCGCTATAGTAACGGAGTCGTATTGGTTGTGCAATTGGAGACATAGATAGTCACCCGTATAGCCAAATACTGCCGATTTGGCACATTTGTACGTAATACCATCATTGGTAGAAGAAGCTATTTTATTGGCACCTGTGAAGTTCATCGAACCTTGCGTAAGTTTCTCCTTAAAATGATGTTCTATATTCCTTGCATTTGCCTGATAGAAGGGCAACGCGAGGATTGCAAGGACGAGTACTATTTGTTGTGCGATATGTTTCATCTTGTTTTTCAAAATCGGCTGCAAAGGTACAACAAATATTTAAGATATACAAATTTCGATGTGTAAAAATTGACCTTTTTTGTATAAAATCGCGATATACGTCTGCAAACACTTGCATATATGCGCGGAAAGTTGTAATTTTGTCCCGATTTTGTAAAACGCATATAGCAAAACACTATATAAAACAACCAATTTTTTCGTTTAACTAAAAACACAAAACACAATGAAAAAACTTTTCACATTTGCAGCTGCCATTCTGGCAAGCGTAGCAATGAGTGCTGAAACCATTTTCTCGTACACCGTAGTGAATCCCGCTACCGGCACATATGAGGCCGTTGGTGGTTCTGCAAAGTGTACAACAGCCATGGCTTCCGGCGGAAACAATGAAATCACCATTGGAGATCAGACTTTCTACAAATTCAATTCCAGCTCTGCATGGGAGTTTACCCTTGCAGATGAAGGTACATTTGCTGTAGGTGACGTAATTTCTATTACTGCTGCCTGTGGTACCAGCGCGAAAACAGGAAAAGGCGTAAAATTGAATGACATCGCTGTTACCGGCGATTTCGCAGCAAATGCGGCTAGCACCCTTACTTATACCGTACAAGAAGGCGATGCTATTGCAGGTCAAACAAAGATTACCGTAAAGCGTAACGACAGCGATATCAAGTTTGGTACTATCGTTGTTGAGCGTGAGGCAGCTTCTACCGACCCTGTTGAGTCTGCTGCAATTAGCGGTGATAATGCTTGTTTGTTAGGCGGTTCTGTAACTCTGACCTGCAACGCTGCTAAAGCTACCACTTATCAATGGAGCATGAATGGTGCTGCTATTGATGGCGCAACCGCGAAGACTTATGTATTTGAGCCGACTGCAGCAGGCGAATATAGCTTCACTTGTGCTGCATCGAATGACTACACCGCAGTTCCTGTTGTTGCAGAGGCTTTCGTTGTAACAGTTACTGATCCGGCCGATGCATGTGGCGAATTGATTAAGGCTACTCATACAGGCGGCAAGACGGCTACCGTTACCGGTGTTCTCGGCGGTACTGCTGACAAGAACACGCAGGATAACGGCAAACTCGGTTCGAACGGTCACTATTTTGGCGTAAAGCTGGCTTCCGGTAAGTTCCAAGCAGCTGACGAGGTAACGATCGTAGCTTCTGCTTTGAGTGGAGGAAATACCGCTACTATCTATTCCGACAAGGGTACGACTCTTCTTGGTTCGGCTGATTTCGACACAGAAAGTATGACTGCTACCTTCACGTTAGAGGCAGAGGCTGAGTGGATCTATGTATATCGTACAAGTTCAGCATGCAACCCGAACATCGAATATATTGCAGTTAATCGTTCTTGCGAAGCAAGCAACAACGCTGACATCAAGAAAGTTTGGGTAATGGCAGGAGAAGAGGAGATGGTATTTGAGCCTGAAGAGGATGGCGTTACCTATAACCTCGTTGTTCCGGCATCGGTTGATATGGCTCAACTGAGCATCAACTACACGCTGGCTCATCCGAAAGCTTCTGCTAATGTAGCAAGTCCGTTCGTTATTACTGTTCCTGCTGCAGGCGCAGCTGCTAATAGTCAGGTAGTTGTTGTTACCGCTCAAGATGGTACGCAAAAGACCTATACATTCAATGTAACCAAGAGTGCTGCTGCAAGCACTGATGCTTCGCTCAAAAGTTTGGCAGTAACCGGTTTCACGCTGGATCCGGCATTTGCAGCTGATGTATTCACTTATACGATCACGAAGGCTTATGGCGCTGAGAACCCGGGTACAGATAAAGTTGTTTGCGAGCCGAATGACGCCACCGCTCATCCGAACGTAGCAGCAGGTGAAAATGCATTGATTGTTACTGTTACCGCTGAGGATGGTGAGGCCCAACTCGTATACACAATCAATATCGTTGAGGCAGCAGCTCCGAAAGATTTGGCACAAGTTAAGTTCAGCAACGGTTTTGATGCTTTCATCGACAACGCAAATCTCACTGTTAAGGCATTCTACCTCGCAGGCACAGATGCTCCGACCGCAACTACTATCACGGCAGGTAATGGTACTGCAGGTGAATTGGCTGATGGTAAGATTATTGTTACCGGCGCAGACGCTAGCACAGCAGAATACATCGTAACGTTGGAGGCTGTTACTCCGAACACAGACGCAGTTGCAGCTACCGCTGAAGCTGGTGTCTTCGATGGCACCGAGGCATGGGTTAAGAACGGTCTGTTAGCATATGGCAACGCAGCTGGTTTCAATGAAGGCAAATATACCATCCGTCGCCAATTGAAGAGCAGCGACAAAGCAGACGATCAACGTGTCATTGCAGGTTGGGTACGTACCTATTTCTTCGTTGGCAATGCGAGCCAGTTTGAGTTAGCCGTTAGTGGTAACAAACCTTTGAAATATGCTATTGATGGTGGTGAGCAAATTGAGAACAATGCCGAGACATTGTCGATTGAATTAGGCGAAGGCAACCACATGATCGAGATTGTTTCCAACCAATCCAGTGGTGACTGCAATCTCTCCGCTCCGAAGCTCGTTGAGCGCACCGCTACCGCTATCAGCAACACCGAGGCAGGTGTGAAGGCTGTTAAGTTCTTCCAGAACGGTCAATTGATGATCGAGAAGAACGGCGTGATCTACAATGCACAAGGTGCTATTGTAAAATAAGAAAAGGTTCGCTCAATGAAGAGCGAAAGATGCACAGAGAAAGCAGCTCGCAGAAATGCGGGCTGTTTTTTATTCGCGATACTCGGTAGGAGTCTTGCCTAAAGAGTTCTTGAAACACGTAGCGAAATACTGTTGATTGGAGAATCCGCACGCATAAGCTATCTCTTTAATCGGCAGATCTGTTTGTTTAAGCAAGGAACAAGCGTGCTTGATACGCGCCTCTTGGAGGAAGTCTTTCGGGGAGAGGTTAAAGAGTTCGTGAATCTTGCGGTTCAGCGAAGAGCGGCTCATATGTACAGCATCCATCAGATTCTCAATTGTCACCTCGCTATTACTCATGTTTGCCTCCATGAAAGCAGTGAGCGTTTGCACGAATTGCTCATTTTGGCTCAGATAACCGGCAACCATCACTTCGGGCACTTTATATGTGCCATTGGTCATTGTTGATTTGTCATTGGTCATTTGCGCCAAACGTTCCTGTATATCCAAATAGGCATCGAGCGCCTCTTGTCTTTTCTGCTTCAATTGCCTCATATGCAGAAGTGTAATCGTAACAGTCAATAAGATCACCAGCGCCAATAGCAAGATGATCAGACGTCCTATCGCGCTCTCCATAAAGGTGGGTTTCACCACAATCGTGAGGCGCCGCACATTATTCTGCCATTGTTGATACGCGTTCGTGGAGCATAACTCAAGGACATATTCTCCCGGATGCAGGTCGAGCATTTGCAAATCAGCCGTAGAAGTAGCAGCGCTCCACGGACCCGGAGAGGCATCTTTCTTATAGAAGCGATAACAATAGAGCACAGCTCCGCAATTCCGATAATCAAGCGTGGAAAACCACACCCCCAAACTTCGCTCCTTCGGAGAGAGGACGATCTGTGTAATGGAATCGACTCCGTATTCCAAAGGTTCGTTACTCCGCTGAATAGCACTAATAGCGATGCGTACGGGCACTGTATCGGGTTGTAAGTCCGCTTTATCCAGTAGCAGCAAACCGTCATTCGGCGCAAACAATACCCGTCCGTCTTTCATTGTAACCGGAGGTACTTCGCCAAGTATCAGCCGCTGATCATCGGAGTAATTAAAGAACGCGCTACCATAATTGACTGCCACCATCGTTCGGGTATTGAGCAAACTGATAGCGCTATTTCCCTGCAACAACAGCGTGCTATCATTCCACGGCATTATCTCATAGACGATATCGCTTGCCAAACCATCCTTCATGGTCATGGTTTCAAAGTTCCAGTTTCCTGCCTCTATATCCTCCATCTTGATACGATTCAGTCCTCCACCTTCTGTGCCTACATACAGTCTTCCGTCAAACTCAGCAAGACACATGACGGCATTACTACTGAGCGATTGGACGTTCCCCGCTTCCCGTTTATGGAGCGTAACGACCGTGTCTTGTATTTCCAGCAAACCGGCAGTTGAAGCCGCCCATAATGTTCCCTTCTCACTCATCAGCAGGCGACGGATATACATATTCTCTGTGCCCGGAACTTGTATGAACGAGCCCTCGATGGATCTCCACAAACCGAAGCCATATGTCGCCACCCATAGACGACCTTGCTTATCCGGCAAGATATCATAGGCATTGCGTACCTCGGGATGCGTTTGGCGGTTTTTACCATTCAACTCTATGAGCGCACCGGGCTTCGTACCAAGCCATATATGTCCGTTTTCCGTCTCACGGATGCAGTAAACAGGAGCGCCGAAATCTTCTGTCCGGATGAGACGCAATGTACTGTCATAAACCGCCACATGATTGGAGTATCGCTGCGCCGCCCAAATCTCACCATTGGATATACGATTCATCGCTCGCACCTCTTCTTGCCCGATATGTTTTCCGCGGCTACGAATCGGCGTCGCGATATACAAACCATGATCATCTATCAACCAATGATTGCCGTCTTTATCCAGGTAGTCATAACGGATATTGAGCAGCTGCAGATTGCCTAACTGCGTGTATTTCTCCTTAGGAATAACTTGGTTGGGGTTGTGCGAAGCGTATAGACGTTTTTGCAGCAGTTCTTTCTGCGCCTCGGGAAGCGTATCAAAACGACACGTACGCGTATTAAATAGGAATAGGCTGTCCTCCACGAGACAGATGAGATGATTGTCCTGTGTCAATTCGACACGGCGAAACTTGTCACTCGGCGTGAGCAGACTGTCTCCGGCTTTGGTTTTGAAGGTAACGAAACGCGTTCCATCAAAGCGGTTGAGTCCATTCCAAGTACTGACCCAGATCATACCGGTACTGTCCTGCACGACCAATGAGGTATGCCAATGACTCAAGCCGTTACGGTCATCAAAAAACTGCAATCGATATTCCGTCGCCTGCAAAGCGACCGAGAACAGGCACACTATGATGTATAAAAAACGACGCATAGATGTTAAAAATCGGTGCAAAGATACAGCATTTTTTTGAATTATGCAAGATTTATACATTTTTGGGCAATAATTGTACGTATATATGCGCGAAAAGCAGTAACTTTGCAGCGTTATTTGAAAATCGTTTAACCCAAATTGATGTATTTATGAAAAAAATTCTTTCTCTTTTGATGATCGGATCGATGAGTATCCTGACCATGAGCGCCATTAAAGTTCACACGATCGGTGACAGCACGATGGACGATTACCCTACTAACGTAGATAAGCGCGGCTGGGGTATGTACTTGGGCTCATTCTTTGACTCTCAGTATGTAACGGTTAATAACGCCGCTCACTCCGGTCGCGACACTCGTACTTTCTATCAGGATGATTGGAGTACAGTCAAGAATCAGATGAACGCAGGAGACTATCTGATTATTCAGTTTGCGCATAATGACGAAGGAATGGTTACTCACGGATTGGATATGCTTGAGTATCGTGCCTACTGTCAAGCGCATGGCATCGAAGAGCCGGCAGCTACAGAGAAACGCGGTACCAACCCGCAGACCACTTATCGTGATATGCTTCGGACGTATATTGACGAGGCACGCGCCAAGAACGTCACTCCTATTCTTGTAGGTCCGATCTGCCGCGCGTATTTCTCGGGCAATGATATCTCGCGCTCAGGTCAACACGACCTCGGTGATAATTTTTGGAAGATAGAAAATGACGAATTGCTTCAGAACCAATCTGTTCCGGCCAATAATCTGAGTATGAGTTACGTAGAGGCCATGCGTATCGTGGCACAAGAGAAGAATGTAACCTTCATTAACATGACCGAAGGTACCCGTCAGATTTATACTTCTTTTGGTCCGAGTCAATGTCTTAGTCAACTTTTCTGCGCAGGCGACAAAACGCACACAAACGCCATGGGCGCCAACCTCATCGCGCGTGCTGTAGCCGACTCGCTCAAGCGCGTAGGTATCTTATCGCAGTACATTTCGATTCCTACCGAGACCAGCGCTAACCCGTCTTCTATCTCAATCGGCGAGACCTACAGCGGCGTAGCACAGAATAGAGAATTCCTTCTCACCGGTTTTGGTCTGAATCCGGAATCGGGTTCGCTCACTATCGAAGCCAGCGGAGAGCTTACTATCTCTTTGGATAAAGAGAACTATGTCAGCTCTGCAACCGTCAATTATACAGGCGGTACCTTATTCCAGAACGTGCAGGTACGCGCTATCTACACAAGCGAAGGAACTAAAAACGATCATATCACCGTAAAATCGGGCAATACTGTTATTGTTGATGTACCCGTTACGGCTCAAGTCATCTCTCTGGATGGAGGAAGCGAGATCAGCGCGACCTGGCCTCTCAATGCGCTGCCAACTTTCCCGCTTGCAGCAACTTGTACAGGTCCTGTCAGCGGTTCTATGACGCTTAGCAACATGTGCGCCAGCGACTATTCTAAAAACGATTTTGTATATGACGGCAGCGAAGACAGAGTAACGATGGTTCGTTTCCATAACGGTACTGCCAAGACAGCTTGGCCTGCGGGCGAGATAGATGAGAACGCAGAGCGTTATATGGAGTTCACTCTTACGGCTCCGAGTACGATGGAGGTTCGTGTTACGAAAATCATGTTAGACCTTGCTTCACATAGTACAAGTGTTATGGCGTGCCATATACGCACGGCAGTTGATGAGCAATTCTCCAATACAGAACTTATTTACGAGAACACGGCTTTGCCGTCTAACACGTCTTCAGCCCCAGCTACTATTGCTCAATTGGAATTAACGCCGACTATCACCATTCCCGCCGGAGAAACGCTACATATGCGCATTTTGCCTTGGCACAATCTTAATGAAGCCAAAAGCGGTAAGTATATCTGCGTGAAGAATGTCGTTATTCAGGGCATGGCTTTTGAGCCGGGCGGAGAGCCGGGAACAGGGATTGACAACACCGAGGCAGGTGTGAAGGCTGTTAAGTTCTTCGAGAATGGTCAGTTGATGATTGAGAAGAACGGCGTTATCTACAATGCACAGGGTACAATCGTAAAATAAATTTTACGAAAATAGCAAAAAAATCGGCATACACTTGCGTATGTCGATTTTTTGTTGTATCTTTGTGCCCGATTTTAAAATGCGTAACTATGCAAATTTTACGACATACAGGAGAATACGTCCTATTGATGGCGAGGGTACTGCGGTTACCGGACAGGCAGAGGATGTTCTGGCGGCAGTATAGCCGGGAGTTAGAGAAACAGGGTCTGCAGAGTCTGCCGATCGTGCTGTTGATATCGGTATTTATCGGTGCGATCCTGACGATCCAGGCGAAGACGAACACGGAAAATCCGCTGTTACCGACGTATATCACGGGTCTGCTAACGCGCGACACATTGTTGCTCGAGTTCTCGAGTACGATTCTAAGCTTGATATTGGCGGGCAAAGTAGGAAGTAATATCGCGTCGGAGATCGGTACGATGCGAATCACGGAGCAGATCGATGCCATGGAGATCATGGGTGTCAATAGTGCGAACTATTTGATCTTGCCGAAGATTCTGGCGTTTATGAGCATCATGCCGTTCTTGTTCATCATCTCAACGGCGGCGGGTCTGATCGGCGGTTACGGCGTAGGTGCATTTACGGATATCATCACGATACATGATTATTTGATAGGCGTGCAGTATGCGTTCAACCCGTATTTCGTATGGTACGCGATTATCAAGAGTCTGGTGTTTGCGTTTGTGATCACGAGTATGGCGAGTTACTACGGGTATTACGCGAAAGGCGGGGCGCTCGATGTCGGTAAGGCAAGTACGAATGCTGTCGTGAACTCGAACATTATGATCCTGTTTTTGGACTTGATTCTGAGTAAGTTGTTGTTATGATTGAAGTTAAAGATATAGTTAAGAGTTTTGACGGGAATGTGGTGTTGAACCATGTGAGTACGACGCTCAAGGACGGTGAGGTGAATATGATCATCGGTCAGTCGGGTTCCGGCAAGACGGTTTTGATGAAGAGTCTGATCGGCCTGCATGATCTGGACAGCGGACAGATCCTGTACGACGGGCGTGACATCGCGGAGATGCGGAGTAAAGACATCCGGATGCTGCACCGCGAGGTAGGTATGCTGTTTCAGGGATCGGCGCTGTTCGACTCGATGACCGTAATGGAGAATGTGCTGTTTCCGATGGAGATGTTCAGCACGAAGAGTCACAAAGAGATGAAAGAGCGGGCAGAGTTCTGTCTAAGGCGTGTGGAAATGCCGGAGAGGGTATGGAATCTGATGCCGAGTGAGATATCCGGTGGTCAGCAGAAACGTGTCGCGATCGCACGGGCGATTGTGCTGGAGCCGAAGTACTTGTTCTGCGACGAGCCCAACTCAGGTCTGGATCCGAAGACGAGTCTGGTGATCGATGCGCTGATACAGGATATCACGAAAGAGTATAATATCTGCACGATCGTGAACAGTCACGACATGAACTCGATCATGGAGATAGGCGATAACATCGTGTTCCTGAAAGGCGGAAAGCTCGAATGGCAGGGGAGTCGGCACGATATCATGAACAGCGATAACGAGGCACTCAATGACTTCGTGTTTGCAAGCGAGTTGTTTAAGAAAATCAAAGAAGCGAATAGATGAAAAAAGTATTTTTGATAGGATTGTTGTTCGCGTGCGCGGGAGCGTGGGCGATACCTGCGCGACCGGGCGGACGCATGATGCGCGCGGCGAACGGGATGGAGAAGATGGTGTATATGCATGGCAACGAAGACATGCACTATCTGACGGATGCAGAGGGCGTTTGGTTGGATGAGCAAACGCTGATGCCGATGAGCGAGGAGGCTAAGGCTGAACGGATACGGATGAAGAGTGAAAGAGCGCAACGCAGAGCGGTTCAGACGACGGGTTTGGATCGGTTGCTGGCGCCGAAAGGACCGGTTATCTTGGTGAACTTCAGCGACACGGTTTTAACACATAGCAAAGAAGCCATGATCGAATGGGCGACGAGTGACGACTACCATGCCGGCGGCGCCACCGGTTCGATTCACAAGTATTTCCTCGACGCATCGTTCGGTCAATACGACCTACAGTTGGATTTCTACGGTCCTGTGACGGTTAGTGGGACTCAGGCGTACTACGGAGGAAACGTCAACAATAGAGACCAACGCCCGGGGAAGATGGTCAAAGAGGCTTGCCAATTGGCAGATCAACAATGCGGATTGGATTTCAGTCAATACGACTATAACGGCGACGGCGAGGTAGATTGGGTCGTAGTTGTATATGCCGGTCAAGGCGAGGCTGACAGTTATGTAGAGAATACAATCTGGCCGCATCAGTATATGCTGAGTGCTACGAGTGACCAGATCAACTTGGACGGCAAACGGATCAACCGTTACTGCTGTACGAATGAGATTGCCTGGAACGGTAGTCTGGCAGGCATTGGTGTGTTTGTGCACGAGTTCAGCCATATCTTGGGTCTGCCCGATTTATACACGACGAACGAAACGGACCATAAGACGCTGGCGATGTGGGATGTGATGGATTACGGCGTATATAACAACGACCTGATGACTCCGCCGATGTACTCGGCTTATGAGCGCTGGTGGATGGGTTGGATGACGCCGCAGATCCTGAACGGGGCTGCGGACGTGACGTTAGCGGAGTTGAACGCAGGTCACACCGCCGCTTATCTGACGGAAAACGGAACTACGGTGGGTAATATCTTACAACCGGACAAGGCGTTTTATATGTTAGAGAATCGCCAGCAGAGCGGCTGGGACGAGTATTTACCCGGTCACGGTTTGCTGATCACGAAAGTGAATTTCGACTATAGCAAATGGAGCGGGAACACGGTCAACAACACGGTAAGTAATATGGGTGTGGATATTATGGAGGCTGATGGCTTGACACCTTATTACAATTCGGCTAACCGAGAAAACGGCTATTTCGGCAAACAAGGCGATGTGTATCCGTACCAGACAACGACGTCTTTTACACGCGTGACAAATTATCAGTTGACAGACATCGCAGAAACGAACGGAGTGATCACGTTTAAGGTAAACGGCGGCGGAGAACCGACGTTCCTGAGCGTAGAGGATGCAAAAAAGGAGCAAGTAGCGAAGAAGATTCTGCGCGACGGGCAAGTGATTATTATACGAGGCGATAAAGAATATACGATTTTGGGTTATGAAAATCATCAGTTATAATTTGAACGGAATCCGTTCTGCCATCGGCAAAGGATTGCTGGAATGGTTAAAGACGGAGAATCCTGATGTGTTCTGTATTCAGGAGAGTAAGGCTCAGCCGGAACAGATCGATGTGATGGCAATGCAGGAACTCGGGTATCGGAGTTTTATTCACTCGGCCGAGAAGAAAGGATACTCGGGTGTATGTGTGTTCACTAAGCAGGAACCGGATAAGGTTGTGGTCGGCATGGGAAATCCGAAATACGACCGCGAGGGACGTGTGTTGCGCGTGGATTTCGGCGATTTGACGATTGTCGATGCGTATATTCCGAGCGGCACGACAGGCGATATACGTCAGGAGTTCAAGATGGAGTTTTTGGAGGACTTCCTTGTTTGGGTGAACGAATTGCGCAAAGAGCGTCCGAACCTCGTGATCTGCGGTGATTATAATATCTGCCATAAACCAATCGACATCAACCACCCCGAGCGCCAGATCGGCGTGAGTGGTTTCTTGCCGGAAGAGCGCGAATGGATGGACCGCTGGGAGGCGAGCGGACTCGTAGATTCGTTCCGCGTGTTTGACCAGAGCGCAGAGCGATACAGTTGGTGGAGCTGGAGAGCGGGCGCACGCGCACGCAACGTAGGCTGGCGAATCGACTATCTGTGGGTAACAGAGAGTTTGAGAGGACGACTCAAGGATGGTAAAATTTTAACAGAGGCAGTACATAGCGATCACTGCCCCGTAGCACTATGGATAGATTAAGAACAGAACATTTGATTAAGAAATACGGAAAGCGCACCGTAGTGAATGACGTGTCGATTGAGCTGGAGCAAGGCGAGATCGTGGGTCTGCTGGGACCGAACGGAGCCGGTAAGACGACGACGTTCTACATGACGACAGGTTTGGTGACGGCTAATCACGGAAAGATCTTCCTCAACGACCAGGACATCACCTCCTACCCTATGTACAAACGTGCAAAAATGGGAATCGGATATCTGCCGCAAGAGGCGAGTGTATTCCGCAAGATGACGGTAGAAGACAATATCCGCTCGGTGCTGGAGTTGACCGATTTCAGCAAGGAGTATCAGGCGGAGAAGTTAGAGAGTCTGATTAAGGAGTTCAACCTGGCACATGTACGGACGAACCTCGGCGACCGCTTGAGCGGTGGAGAAAGAAGACGTACGGAGATCGCACGGTGTCTGGCTATCGAACCGAAGTTCGTGATGCTGGATGAGCCTTTTGCGGGTGTCGATCCGATCGCGGTACAAGAGATTCAAGACGTGGTATGGCGACTGAAAGACAAAAACATCGGCATCCTGATCACCGACCATAACGTGGATGAGACGCTGATGATCACCGACCGCGCGTACCTGCTGTTTGAAGGAAAGATCCTGTTCCATGGTACGCCGGAAGAGTTAGCGGCTAACCCGATTGTTCGGCAGAACTATCTGGGACGTGATTTTGAGTTGAAGAAAAAGACAAGAGTTGAAAGCTAAGAGATAAGAGGTATGGATAAATTGAAGAGTTTTTGGAAGCATCCGTGGACGGTAGCAGCATGTAATATCGCGTGGATCATGCTGATCTACACCATCATGCGCGTGTTCTGCTACTACATGGATCGTCCTATTTTCCCGAATATTGACACACCGCACCTGATCGAGATCCTGTTGGGCGGTATGCGTTTTGATTTGACGGCGGTACTCTATCTGAGTTCGGCTTATGTGATCGGTATGCTTCTTCCATTACCGGCGAATTGGCGCGAGAACAGGATCTATCAGAAAGTGCTGTTGTGGTTGTACTGGATTCCGAATGCAGCGGGTATCATCGTGAACATGGCGGACAGCGTATATATTCAGTTTGTTGACCGCCGCGCGACCTGTGCGTTCTTTACGGAAGTATCGAACGACGATAATATGGGCATCGTGATCGCGAACGGTATCGTCGAGTACTGGTATGCGGTATTGATGCTGATTGTGCTGCTGGTAGCGTTCTTCCGGTTGACCCGCCGCACATACAGTCTGCCGAGAACAAAAGCGTATATCTATTATCCGGTGGAGGTGGCACTTTTTGTGGTGTCGATCTACATGAGTGTGATCGGTATCCGCGGTGGTTTCGGCAGTTACACACGCCCTATCACGCTGAGTAACGCGCTGCAGTACACGAACGCTCCGCGCGAGGCGGCGCTGGTGTTGAACACGCCGTTCTCGGTGATGAAGACGATCGAGAACACGACCTACGTAGAGCGCAACTATTTCAAGCCGGAAGAGTTGGATCAGCACATGAGTCCGATCCATGAAGCCTATGCCGGTCCGATGCGGACAGATAATGTGGTGGTGATCATCTGGGAGTCATGCAGCAAGGAGTATGTAGGTTTCTATAATCAGGATCTGGAGGATTATACGGGTTATACGCCGTTCTTGGATTCGCTGCTGACACAATGCGTGACGTTTAAATATTCGTACGCTTCGGGACGTAAGAGCGTCGATGCGATGCCGTCGGCGTTGTCTTCCATCCCGATGCTGATTGAGCCTTATACGCTAAGTCCGTATTCGACGAATGCGGTTTCGTCGATTGCCGAACGTTTAGGTAAGAAGGGTTATACGACCGCTTTCTTCCACGGTGCTCCGAACGGTAGCATGGGCTTCCAGGCTTATGCCCGGAGTGCAGGTTTTGATGCGTACTACGGCATGACCGAGTTCAATAATCCTGATGAGTTCGATGGTACTTGGGCGATCTGGGATGAGCCGTTCCTGCAGTATTATGCGAACACGATGAGCACGATGCCCGAACCGTTCATGACGGCAGTGTTCACGGCATCGAGTCACCATCCGTTTAAGGTTCCGGCGCAGTACAAGGACACGTTCCCGAAAGGTCCGCTGCCTATTCATGAACCTTTGGGCTACGCCGATCACGCCTTGCGGCGGTTCTTTGAGAACGCCAAACAACAGCCTTGGTTCGAGCACACGTTATTTGTGATTCTGGCGGATCACACGAATGAGTTAAGACGGCAGGAATACACGAACTCGCGGGGCTTGTATGAGATACCGATTGCTTTCTATCACCCGCAGTTAGCGCCTGAAATGCGCGAAGAGGTAGTGAGTCAGACCGATGTCATGCCGTCTGTGCTGGCATGGTTGAACTATGACGAACCGTATTTCGCGTTCGGCGAGAACGTACTGACTCAGACAAAGCAACACCCGTACGCGGTGTGCTATAACGCACCTGTTTATCAGATTTTCTCGGACAGTCTGCTGGTTCAGTACGACGGCGAGAACGTGACAGGCGTGTATGACTATCGCAACGACCGATACGTGAAAGAGAATCTGGCGAAGACGATCGAACCGGAACGCATCGCGCCGATGCTGGACTATCTGAAGGCGTTTATTCAGCAGTATATCCATCGAATGGTCAACAATGAGTTGACGGTGAAGAGTGAAGAGTAAAAAGTACATAGTACTCTTGTTGGCTGCGATGATGATGGTGAGTTGTCATCAAACGCCAAAGGTAGCGCTGAGTACGCGTGCCTGCGCATCGATGCCGGAAGGCAGAGCGAGCGCGTGTGCGACCGTGCTTGACGGCAAAGCCTATGTGTTCGCCGGTCGAGACGCCAAGGGAACGTACCGGAATGAGTTATGGCAGTACGACCCGAAGGCGGACGGTTGGTTGAAGGTAGGAAACGCGCCGATGAAAGCACGCGTGAACGCCACGATGGTTGCCTATGAAGGAACGCTCTATATGGGTGTGGGATACTCGGCAACAAAGGCATATAATGACACAGCCTATCAACGCGATTGGTGGTCATATACGCCGGCTACCGGTCAATGGAAGCAATTGGCGGATTTCCCGAATGCGAATACGGTAGCACCTATCTCGTTTGTGTACGACAACAAGATCTATGTCATCTATGGGTTCGGGTACGGATTTACGCGAAATATCTGCATCTATGACGTAGCAACGGACAGTTGGCAAATGCCGGAAGACAACTCCGATCGCGCAAGAGCTTGTTTTGGCGGAGCCGGGTTGGTCAAAGACGGAGTCCTTTATTTCGGTACGGGTTTTAACACAAACAACCTCACCCAATGGTACGCGGCGGACTTGCGTCAAGACCGATGGAACGAGAAAAGTTCGATACCGGGTAAGGGACGTCAATGGTGCGCTTGTGCGGACGACGATCAGTATATCTACCTGTTCGGCGGGCGCTACCACGCGGGGGATATGACAGGCGGCGAGGTGATGGACAGTTATATGCGGTATCTGCCGACCAAAGATACATGGGAATGGTGCGGAACGATGCCGTGTGGAAGAGCAGAAAACCAAATCGCGTTCCGTATTGACGGCAAGGTTTATTTCGGCTTAGGCGAAGATGAGAACAGCAACGTTTTGAATGGTTTGTATCGAATTGAAGAGTAAGTGGTTCGTCATATTGCTGTTGTGCTGCTCGTGCATGCAAGCGCGGGAACTCAGCTGGAAATGGTGGCCGACGGGCATCCGGGACAGCGTGTCGGCAGGCGCTGATACGCTCCGCTGGATGGCGGGAATCCGCTTTGCTATAAGTTCTGGAGATTGTACACCGAGTCTGATGCATGCGAACACGTACGGGGATGTAAGCACGAGCGCCATCAGCGGCAATTTGAGCGGAGGAATCTATAAAGAAGCCGTACATAACGAACGGTGGTGGGATTACGATTTCGGAGTACAGTTGACCCTACGTGCGCCGGAACGCAATCAGATCCTGTTAGGCGGCTATTTCAATCAACTCTACGCACATGTACGATTGTATATCTTTGATATCACAGCAGGCATCCAACCGCGTTACTGGGGAGCCGGGGATGCGGAGTTGAGTAGCGGGAGTCTGTTGTTCTCGAATAACGCCCACCCCATCCCGCAGATCCGTATCGGCTTTGACCGATGGACGGCGATTCCGGGTCTGTTCGGGTATGCGGAGGTGAAAGGCGGTCTGACGCACGGTTGGTTGAGCGACAACTATACAGACGTGAAGGGCACGTTGCTGCATCACAAGTATATCGGCGGTCGTGTCGGCGGCAAGTTGCCGGTCAACCTCAGTTATGAGTTTCATCATGTAGCCCAATGGGGCGGCTACTCCAATGTGTACGGTGATTTGGGCAATAGTTGGGCGGCTTTTAAGCATACCTTCTTAGTGGAATCGGGCGGCACGATGCGAAACGATCAGATCAACGCACAGGGCAATCATATCGGTTTTCAGCAGTTGGCGCTGGATGTGAAAGGAGAAGGCTGGCGAGTGAGTGCGTATTGGCAGGTGATCAACGAGGATGGTCCGATCCGCTTTATCGGACGAGGGATGAATAACACAGACGGTTTATGGGGCATTTGTGCGGTACAAACAAGATGGCCGTTTATTGAGGGTGTGACCTATGAGTTTTTGAACACGACCGATCAGAGCGGTCCTATCCATGACCGCGACGGCGCGATATATGGGGGTAACGACAGTTACTATCAGAATGGTATTTATACGCAAGGTTGGACGTACTACGGACGAATCATCGGCTCTCCGCTGCTGAGTCTGAGTAACAGTCGTGTGATGGCGCACCATGTGGGTGTACGAGGCGACATATACGGCTTTCGGTATCGCGCGATGGTGACGTATGCGGACAACTACGGCAATTACCGCAGACCGCAACGGAGTCATAACACAGCTGTGCTGTTGGAAGTCAAGAAAACCGTACAGAAAGCCTGGGGACTGGAGTTTGGGTTGGCTTTAGGCGGAGATTTCGGAACGCAATATGGAAATACGTTTGGCGGGATGATCACAATCACAAAGAGAGATATAATAAAAACTTGGTAAATATGAATTTTGTAGAATTAAGTAATCGCATTTTTGCGCAAGCTGTGAAGGACTATCATCGCACGGACGATGTAGATGCGCCTATTCACAACCCGTATGAAGCGGGAACGATTGAGTACGATCTGTATCTCAAGAACTGGATCGACACCGTTCAATGGCATCTGGAAGATATTATTCGTGACCCGAATATTGATCCGCTGGAAGCATTGGCGTTGAAACGTCGTATCGATCACAGCAACCAGGACCGTACGGATTTGGTGGAGCGTATCGACAGTTATTTCTGGGAGAAGTATCATGACGTTCAGCCTCAGCCGGATGCGCGCATCAACACGGAGAGTCCTGCTTGGGCGATTGACCGTTTGAGTATTCTGCATGTTAAGTTATGGCACATGCAGGAGCAAGTGGACCGCAAGGATGTGAGCGAGGCTCAGCATGCACAATGCGAAGCCAAAATGGCGGTGCTCAAAGAGCAGTTGGTGGACATGACGACGTCTATCGGTCAGTTGTTGGCTGATTACCAAGCCGGTACACGCATCATGAAGGTCTATCGCCAGATGAAGATGTACAACGATCCGAATCTGAATCCGGTATTGTACGGTAAAAAGTGAGAAAGATTCTCGTCATACGATTCTCGGCCTTGGGCGATGTAGCGATGCTCGTCCCCATCCTGCGTGCTGTAGCAAAGCAATATCCGGAGGTGGACTTTACGATGCTGTCCCAGCAACGTTTTGCGGATCTATTTGCCGACATGCCGGCGAACGTAACCTTCCATGGTGTGGATCTTAAGAAGCAGTCGCTGCACGAGATTGTTTCCGGGCTGGGATCATTCGACTGCGTTGCAGACATGCATAGCGTTCTTCGCTCGTTCTATATCCGCACAGCGATGCGGCTGAAGGGCGCGAAGGTGGCCTCGATAGATAAAGGTCGCCGGGACAAACGCCGGCTGACGCAAGGAAAAGTGCATGCACAACTGAGACATACCACAGAGCGCTATGCCGATGTATTCGCCGCACTGCATCTTCCGATAACGGATCAACTTAAGATAGATAAGGCACCAACTTTGAATCGATCCGGCGTAGGCATTGCTCCTTTTGCAGCCCACCGGGGAAAGATCTATCCGATAGAGCGCATGGAGCGCGTGGTTGCAATGCTGAGCGAACGGGGAGAGAAAGTGGTGCTGTTCGGCGGCGGAAAAAAGGAGCAGGACATATTGGAAGGTTGGGCAGCTAAGTACGCGGGAGTGGAATCGGTTGCCGGCAAGAAGACAATGCGGGAGGAACTGGAGATCATGCGCGGGTTGCGCGTGATGGTGAGTATGGACTCGGGTAATATGCATCTGGCATCGCTGGTGGGAACACGGGTGGTGTCCATCTGGGGAGCAACGCATCCGTACGCCGGCTTTTTAGGGTACGGGCAACACGAGTGCGACTGTATTCAGCGCAATCTGGATTGCCGTCCGTGCTCTATATATGGTAATAAACCTTGTCAATACGGCGATTACCGATGCATGGACATCGCGCCGGAAGAGATAGTAGAACGAGTTGTAAAATGAAAGTAGTGATTAATCCGAAATACGGGCATTTGCGCGAATGGATACAGTCCATTCCTGATTGCTTTGCCAACGAAGGCAAGGTGATCTACGATGCGCGTAACCAGATACGTCTTATCACCGCACCGGATGGTACTGCCCTGTGCGTGAAGCGCTTCCATACGCCGCGCTTGCTGAATCGTATCGGATACACTTTCTTCCGCTCCCCGAAAGCCAAGCGCGCTTATGAGAATGCATTGACGCTCTTGGATCGCGGCATCGCGACACCGGAACCGGTTGCGTATATTCTGCTATACAAGAATCACCTTTTGGTGGAATCCTACCTTGTTACGCTCCAGAGTTCTCTCCGGCATACTTTTTATGAGTTCCGAGACGGGGATATAAGCGGCAAAGAATCACTCATTCAGGCCTTTGCGCGTTTCACAGCGCGCATGCACGATGCCGGTATATACCACCTCGATTATTCGCCGGGTAATATCCTTTACGACCAAATCAACGGGAATTGGCAATTCGAGATCATCGATATCAACCGCCTCTATTTTGGTCACATTTCGTCCCGTCAGGGTTGTAAAAACTTCTGCCGTCTGTGGGGCAAAACCGACTTTTTTGAAGTGCTTGCACCTGCCTATGCACAAGCGCGGCAGATTGACGAAGCCCGCTGTCGCGAATGGATTCTCTCGGCACGAAGACATTTCTGGGCACACCACCCGCACGAGCATTTTATTACCGACGACTCTTTTACGATTGGCGTCATCGTCTCGACTTATAACAATCCGTTATGGTTGGAGAAAGTGCTATGGGGGCTAAAGAATCAAGTTCATCCGGCCAATGAGATCATTATCGCAGACGACGGGTCCGATGAGCGTACCCGTGATTTGATTGAACGCTATCAATCGGAACTGCCGCTTCGACATGTTTGGCACGAAGATCAGGGTTTCCGCAAGACAACGATCTTGAACCAGGCCGTTCTGGCAGCTCAAAGCGATTATCTCATCTTCATGGATCAGGATCTTATCCCACGCCATGATTTTATCAGCCAGCATTACAAGCATGCCCGTCCCGGTCATTTCATATCGGGTGGTGCCATCATGATACCCGAGCGCCTCAGTTATGACATCACAGAAGAGGACATCCGTTCCGGCAATGCGTTCCGTATCGCTTGGCTACGTACTCACGGTATGCCGTGGAATTGGAAGATGAGCAAACTATGGAGAAACGACCGGCTCTGCGCCCTGATGAACCGTCTCACGCCGACGAATGCCAGTTGGAACGGAGGCAATGCTTCCACGTGGCGGGAGTATATCCTGAAAGCAAAAGGCTTTGATACCCGCATGCGTTACGGCGCCGAAGATCGCGAATTCGGACAACGGCTGGAGAACGCCGGTATCAAAGGTATCCAATTGCGTTACGGAACACCCTTGTTGCATCTCTATCATAAACGTCCCTATCGCAACGAAGAGGACTGGCAGAATAATAAGAAAATCTGGCAACACACCAAAAAAGAACATCTAACAACTACATCATACGGATTATCATGAAAGCGACCCTGATTATATCTGTGTATAAGAACATTATCGCACTCAAAGCCATTCTGGAAAGCCTTGAGCGCCAGACAGAGCAGGACTTTGAGGTGATCATCTCCGAGGACGGTCAGAATGAAGAGATGACTGCTTTTGTACAGTCCTATCCTTTCCGCTGGCCCATGCAACACCTCACGCAGGAAGACAAGGGATGGCGCAAAGAGCTTATCTTGAATAAATCAGTAATGGCCGCTCACACGGACTGGCTCGTGTTCATCGACGGCGATTGTGTACTGCACCCGCGGTTTATGGAATACCACATCCGCTACCAGCAACGAGGCGTTATGCTGGCCGGTAAACGCATCAAACTATCGCCGGAACTGAGTGATCGCTTCCTCAAGGGAGAGAAAATAAATTTCTGGCCGTACCTGTTTTGGCATCGTGGTTGCCGCTTCGTGGAAGAGGCGTTCTTCTGTCAGTGGGCAGAACGTTTCCGACGACCTGTCAAGCACTTGGTCGGCAGTAACATGTCGATGTCCCGACAAGACTTGATTGCCATCAACGGCTTCGACGAGAACTACAAACTCCCTGCTACCGGCGAAGACTACGATATCGAATGGCGTCTGCAGGCAATCGGATGCAAGATCGTTTCGTTACGTAATCTCGCCGTTCAGTATCACCTGTACCACAAAGAGAACTGGCAGGACCATGACGAGAACTCTATCTACTGCCAACAGATGCAAGAACAAAATCAATACATATGTAAAAATGGTATCCGGAAACTTCAATAACTTATACGCCGTGGTCGTTTGGTTTCACCCGACCGAGAAAGAATACCAAACCCTCTCGTTATACAAAGACGATGTCGCACATGTCGTCATCGTGGATAATAGCGAAACGGACAATAGTGCACTCATTATTCCCTCCGATGAGCGCATCACCTATATTCCCCTGCTTCAAAATGCCGGAATTGCCACCGCTCTCAACCGCGGTTGTCAGTATGCTTTGGAACACGGTGCACAATGGGTTCTAACCATGGATCAGGATTCCCGTTGGGACCAACACACCCTCCCGCAATACCTCACCGAAGCGCAACAATACGGGCAGTTTGACCGGGTGGCTATCTTCTCTCCTTTCCATGATTGTGACGGTACTCCGGAAAAACATCGTACAGGAGGTCGGTTTGAAGAGCGCGAATTAGTTATGTGTTCCGGCAATCTGCTTCGCCTGAAAGCATGGCAAGAAGCCGGAGGATTCCGCGAAGACTTCTTTATCGATATGGTGGACGATGAGATTTGTTGCCATGTACGTCAGTTAGGATGGAAAGTGATTCGCACGAATTGTATTCTGCTCACGCATCATCTGGGGAATGGTATTCACTATATCGGTCCTACCAAGCACCCCTATACTCCCCACCCTGCATGGCGTTATTACTACATCGCCCGTAATATTCACCGCATGCTGCATCTATACCCGGCGCTGCAGAAATACTATCGCAGGGAAATACGCAAATATATCAAGCGTCTTTGTCTATACGACTGGGATGACAAGATCAACAAGTTACATGAATTCAAACGCGGCTGGTATGACGCCTAAACAGATTTTACATTATTGCTCGGTGGTCGGTCTGGTATGGACTCTCTGCACCTGTCTGTTCTACTCCAACCTGGTTCCGCGTGTCCTGCTGTACGGCGGTTTGAGCCTGTTTATCATCAGTTGGCTCATTGAGTTCGTGGTGGATCAACGCTGGAAGACCAAGCCCACGAAAGAGTGGTTCTTTTTCGGTCTGCTGATTGTCTTCTATCTATGGGCTTTTCTATATGGACCTTGGGATGGACAAGTATATTTTCACCATCATATGGAACAACGGTTACCGTTGTTAGCTTTTGGTATAGTCGGTCTGTTCGGACTCAACGAGCGGCATTCGCGAGCTACGCTGATCAATGCGATGGTGGTGATGAGCGTTGGTTCGATCGTTTTCCTGTTTCTTAAAACCGGGTGGCAAGAGGTGCTCTCTCCCGACCGCGTTTTCCTGCTTTCCGAAACACGTATTCACTACCTCAATGCCCACATGGGGTATAATTTCTTTTTGAATAGTACTCTGATCGGCATGTGGTACCTACTCTTCCACGCCGAGCGGAAACCCGTTTTATGGCAGAAGATCGCCTACCCGATCAGTGCGCTTATTATCTTCGCCGCATTGCTCTGTTCGGACGGTCGCTCCGGGTTCTTTATGGGCTTGGCTATCATCGGTCTGATGACCATTATTGAGATCTACCGTTATAAGAAATGGATCGCTATCGGATGCTCCGTGGTGGTAGTAGCCGGCATGCTGGTGCTTAGTGCGCTACACCCGCGTATCTCCGTCCAAAGTATCTCTTATGATCTGCGTTATTCCTACTGGAAATCCGCCTTTGAGTTGATTGAACAGAAACCTCTTTTCGGTTATGGAATGAGTAACGCACAGGAAGCGTTCGATCAGGTGAATATGAAATACGTCTCCGAGTGGGAAAGACAGTACTGGACAGTGGAACACACGCATTATGTAGACTGCCACAACCAATTTATTCAAACAACGCTGGAGTACGGTATCGTCGGATTGATCCTTCTGCTGGCAATCTATCTGTCGCCGCTGTTCATTTGTTGGGGCAAACGGGAATGGTGGTTAGCGTTCTTCTTTACGCTGATCAGCCTGGGGCAGTCGCTCTTCGACATGTTCCTCACAGGTCGGTTTAATATGATTTATTGCATCCTCCTGCTGATGACGCTCCGTATCAAAGACGACTATCAATCGTCTCCATCACACGCTGCATAAAAGCACGGGCACGCGTTTCGGTCTCGCCTTCTTGACCAATAATACAGGTATTGGCCTTGGCGTCTATGACCACGGTGTCTTGCGGCGTGAGGAGCGCAAAACCGTCGTTGAAGCTATAGAAAGCGAAGGGGACGGCGGTGGAGTCCAATATATCTTTTCCAAACCAATAATCCGAATGGTCGATGTCCATCTGAGATAAGATCGTCGGCACGATGTCGATCTGCGAACAGAGGGTCTTTATCTCGCGATGTGCTGCAACCGCTCCGCCGGCCCATACCACAGGAATGGCATAACGGCGCGGCTCGTGGTTTTGGATATCATAAGGGTACGGATAACCGTGATCCGCCATAAACACAAGCAAGGTGTTAGACCATTGCGGGCTATGACACAGCGTATCCACGAACGCACCAAGACAACTGTCCGTATAGGCGATCGAGTTGAGGTACGGATCGTGGAAACGATCGGTGGTGGGCACCTCGAAAGGTTCGTGACTGCTGAGGGTCAGGATGACATCGAGAGTCGGAGAAGGAGAGTTGCGGTGCGCTATCTCGTCCGCCGCAAGGGGCAAGAGTACATGATCGGGTACGCCCCATTTGGAGAGCCGCTGGGAGACCGGGAAGGAATGGTCGCTCACGCGCTGTACAAATCCGCCATCTATAAGATACGAACGCATCGAAGTGAAATCCTCGTCTCCACCGTACCAGAATTTCAGCTGATAACCTTCGGCAAGGAGGCTTTTGCCTAATTGCGGAAGGTTTTTCGTTTTTCCGGGAACGACCATGAGAGAAGAAGTGGGTTGTCCGGGGAATCCGCTTAAGGCAGCTACTACACCACGATCCGTACGGAAAGAAGACGCCGCTACCTGCGAGAAATAGATACCCTCTTCGGCCAATTGACGTAAGCACGGCATGGCATCCCACGCGTTCTGAGAGAAACTCTCCAGGATAAAGAAGATAATATTCGGTCGCGAGGTCGTCAGCACTTGCTGCGGGGTGGCAGTGGGAGGTAAGAGTTCGGCTACAAGTCGTTCCGCCTCTTCGGTAGGCATGTAGGTATAACGCTGCGTGTCAAACGGCTGCACACCCATCGACTCGATAATATTGAAGATCGGATTGACCGCCGACTGATTCAGCATTTGGTTCTCGGAGAAATACACACGTCCGGTATTCATCGTCGAGGTGGACAGACTACCGCGAATCGGCAGAAAGAGCGCACCCGTGATGAGCAGCATCGCGAAGGCGTAGCCACAGCGTTTGGGCCATGAATCTTGCGTAGGTATCTCGTCCAGTCCGTTCATCCAACGACGGTAAGCGAGGCATAAGAGTGCCCACACGAGGATCATCGCGGCGATACCGCACACCCATACGTACCACGGGGCACAAGCGAGCACCTCTTTGGGAGAGGCAAGGTAGATAAAAAGCGTCTTATCGGGATGGAACCCCCATGCGGGGAAAACACCGATGTCTGTGCCGAAGACCGCGACGGTGATGAGCAAGATCACATAAGTATATATATCGCTTATGCGCGCAATGATACGCGCGGGGGCGAAGAAAGAGACTACCAAGAGCAGTCCGAAGAGCACCATGATATAGGAAGCGACGCTGAGGTCAAGCGGGAAAGCGTGTGCGATGACACGCAGCCAATCAAGCGCTTGTACATCACCTAACTGCGCGTGTTGCGACAGCATAAAAAGCGGCTTCTGGAGTAACATAACCGCTAACCAGAAGACGTAGTACTTGCAAAAATATATCAGGCGCTGCTTCATCTTACTTATCGAATAAGCCACGCAGGTACGGTTGCTTGCGACCCGCCAGTTCTTGTAGCAGCGGCTCGAGTTCAAAGCGAACAATCATCTGCTGCTGGTGTTGGAGGCGGTTGCCGTCATAGTGCATATTCCACGAGAAGTAGAAATTGACAAAACTACTGCGATAGAGGTACGCAAAGATATCCGTGCGGTTGTAGATACGCGATTGGTAGAAGGGATCTCCCAAGCAGATGAAGGCATTGCGCGTCTTCAGCGGTTGGAGGTTATCGCCGTAGTAAAACGTGTTCTTAAGGCCGAGGAACCACCAGTTGGCATAGAGTTCAACAATCAGGGCATGGTTGAAGAAACTCTCATTGATCTCGCGGTCGCGTTGCCAACCGAAGATATATCCCGCGCGGATAGAGAGCGAGTCGAAGGGGGTGTATTTAGTCACATCAGCCCCCAGGAAAGCATGCGCATGGATATCGTCCATGACGTACTCATGGTTCGGCGCGGCAAAAGAAGCCTTATGGTTTAAATGCGCCAAACCGCCTACCTGCAGGGCTTTATATTGGTATTGTCCGTTGATAACCAGACGAAACATCTCCTGCCGCGTAGGTGTCTGCGCACCGCGCCAATCGCACATCATCTCCACGAATCCGCGTTCGTCTCGGTATTGGAAGAGCGCACCTTGTATGTTAGGGTGCATGTAGGTGAGCGAGTCGTACATCAACCACTCGGGCATCGGCATGATACGGCGCGTATAAGGGATAGCACCCATACCGAGGTCAAAACCACGGTAGTTAAAATGGTAATAAGCAATCGGATTGAACTGCACATCGCGCCAGTTGCCGCCTAAGCGCTGGGTATAATTGACGCCGGCCACCAACTCATGACGTCCGCCGATACGATCGAGGATACGTACACCTATCTGCGGGCTGAGACGGAAATTGAGGATTGTCTGCGCCTCTTGGTAGGGGGAAGAGTACTCGCGATTGTCAAAATACGTCGTGAAATCGACATCATAGATGAACTGCACGGGTTTCTGCATCTTCGCTTCCTGCTTGGCAACGTACGCCGAATCGAGCGGCAGTTCGCGCGGTTCTTTAGCAAAACGCGTCCAGAAACCGACGGCTAATATCAATAAGAGTTGTGTCATTTCTTTAATATATTGAGGTTATACACCAGCCCGACGCGGACTTGGTGGAAGGGATAGTCTTTGATGCCGTATTGGTACTGCACGTAAGGTTCAAAACCTTTGACGTGTCCGGCGACACGCGCTTTGATGCTCATCGGTCGGTCACCGTTACGCTGCCAGCCTACGTATCCGCTCCACGTAGCAGCAACGGAGATATATTCGTGCTTGAGTTGGGCTTGAAGGCCGTACATCACGGCATCGTTCTGCCGTCCGTTATCGGTCTGCCAGCAAAGGAAGCCGAGTGAACCCGCAAAGCGAAGGGTGATTTGTTTAAGGAGAATGGACTGTCCTATCGTACCATCGAAGAAATACCCAGGGCAGTCGTAATGACGCAAGCGGTCATATTGTCCGCCGCTGGCAGTTTTCATACCGGCACGGATGGTCATCTGCGGGATGTATTTGGCTTTGTCGGAATGGAACCATTCGTTATGCAACACTTGTATATCCGTAGATATATAGACATCTCCGGCGCCGCTACCCGTACCATCAAACTGGTTGTACCACTCATAGACCGGCATCCAGACACTGAGGTTCGCCCAGCGCGTGAACAAGGGCACCTGCGCGCGTACAAAAAGATCGGCGGTCTTGTCACCTTTAAAACCGAAATAACCATCCGCCGCCACTTCAAGGCGCAGATGGTCATAGGTCAACCCGTCGGACATGTCCGGTATCGGGAAGGCATTCGGTCCGAAATTAGCCGGCGAGCAAGGCACTTGCGCTTGTCCCGGAATAAGGAACAAAGCGCAAAGAACCAAGACGGATATGTAACGAGTTAACGTTTTCAAATACCAAACAGGTTTCTAAAGAAATTCTTCTTATCAGCCGCCCCCGGTGCGATGTTCGGACTGCTCTGTAACTGCTCAATCAGTTTGCGTTCGTCCTTACTCAGTTTTTCGGGGATATAAACGCCTACGTTGATGAGCAAGTCGCCTTCGCCGTAACGACGTCCGTACTGGTCGATACGCGGCAGTCCTTTGCCTCGCATTCGGAGCACCTTACCGGGTTGGGTACCCGGTGTGATGGTGATCTTAACGTCTCCTGTGAGCGTCGGGATCTGTACTTGTCCGCCTAAGACAGCCGTCGGCATGTCGAGCAACAGGTTGTAGATCAGATCGCTCTCCTGACGCACGAAATCCTTGTGCTCTTCCTCTTCGATGAGAACCAACAGATCACCCGGAACACCTCCGTGCGGCGCAGCGTTGCCCTTGCCGGGTACAGTGAGTTGCATACCGCCCATGACGCCGGCAGGGATGGTGACGGTGATGACATCTTCGGCACGAACCACACCTTGACCGCCGCATTTCGGACACTTATTCCTGATGATTCGTCCTTCGCCGCCGCAGGTCTCGCACTCGCTCTGCATCTGCATCATACCAAAGATGCCGCGTTGTGCGCGAGTGACGCGTCCGGAGCCTTTACAGGTTGGACAGGTCTCTGTCTGACCGTCGGCGCTACCCGTGCCGTGACAGTCCTTACACTCTATCAAACGACGCACTTTGATCTTCTTCTCGCAGCCCGTCGCAATCTCTTCGAGTGTAAGGGTGACACGACCACGGAGATCAGAGCCACGGCGCTGACGCGGTCCGCGACTGCGACCGCCGCCCATGAACATCTCACCTATATCACCGAGGTCAAAGCCTGCACCTTGGAAGATATCTCCGAAATGGGTGAAGATATCTTCCATGGACATACCGCCTCCGCTGAATCCGCTTGCGCCCTGCATGCCTGCCATACCGAACTGGTCATAACGTTGACGTTTCTGCGGGTCTGACAGCACTTCGTACGCCTCAGCAGCCTCTTTGAATTTCTCCTCAGCGGCCTTATCGCCCGGGTTCTTATCCGGGTGATACTGGATGGCTTTCTTGCGGTAAGCCTTTTTTATCTCTTCGGCTGTAGCGGTCTTGGGGACCTCCAGCACTTCATAGTAATCACGTTTCTCTGCCATAAATCTATTTACGATTTATTCATTTACAATTTGTTCATTTATTTGTTCATTGAGAAATTTAGTTATTTACAAATCCACCTTGGACTTCGCCGTAGTAATGGATTTAGTAACTATTTTCCCTAACTCCACACTTTCATCATATAGATCTTGTACACGGGTTTTAGGCAGCATTCCACTATCTATAATTATACTTAGCCAATGACTCGTTTCGTCTATTTCTTCCTCTACCATTTTTAACTTGTTTATGAAATCCTTATCGGACTTTGCTAAACAAGCCGCCCTATAATTTGCAGCGGGAGATGTACCAGACCGCACTATTTGCTTGGATATTGCATTTCCCGAAATAGTATTCGGCATGGCATCTACCATTTTAATAATACGCAACGAAAACTGTCTAAACCGCTCTTTTAATTCTTCTCGTGTCATATTGTCTCAATGATTAAATGTCGAAATAAATAGTACATGGTACATGACCAAATGGTAAATGGTTTTATTCTCCTACTACTACTTTGGCGAAGCGTATCACCTTATCGCCGAGTTTGTATCCTTTCTGCGTGCAGTCGATCACTTTGCCTTTTTGGTCTTCGCCGGCGGCAAAAGTCGTCACAGCTTCGTGCTCGTCGGTATTGAAGTCCACACCTTCGGTCTCGATGGGATGCACGTCGTTGGCTGCCAGGAATGCCAGGAACTTCTGATAAATGAGATTGACACCCTCACCTAACTGGCTGACATCTGACGGCTGATGGCTGATGGCTTCCATCGCACGCTCGAAATCGTCCACAAGCGGCAGCATGTCGGTGAAGATCCGCTCGCCGGCTGTTGCCATGAGTTCGAGTTTCTCCTTGTTCGTACGACGACGGTAATTGTCAAACTCCGCCATCATACGAAGGTTCTTATCCTCGAGTTCAGCGATGCGGGCCTCCAACTCTTCGACACTCGGAGTCGCCTCTTCTTGCATTTCCTGAGTCTCTTCGATCGTCTCTTGACTCTCGACTTTTGACTCTTGACTTTCTATCTTCTTTTTTTCTTTCATACTCACATAGTTTTACACTATGGCATCGTCAAATAACGTGCCAAAGGGTGAAGCACTGCCATTTTGGCAGATAACAGCGCAAAGGTACTGCTTTTTTTAGACATGTGCAAGAAAAAACAAAAAAATCGCAATTTATTGTTCAAAAGGATGCGATTATTTATACTCTTTTCGTGCTTTTTGTTGTTTACCTGCGGTGGCTTCGTGTGGCGGTGCCCGCCTTTGTTCGTCCGTCCTCTCTTGTTTTGTTGTTAGGGGGGGGTACCTCCGGTGGCGCGCGCCGCTGCTATTTTTTTTAGTAGGTAAAAAAATCGTACGTTTTTTTGGACCATTTTAGGTCTTCACTAATTAGCTGAAATTAAATCGGCTGCAAAGTTACAAAAAAAAATTTAAATGGTCAAAAAAAACGTACGTTTATTATGAGCAGTTTTAGTAAATGCATCATCGCGCTTTTGGCTCTCATCGCCCTTCTGACAATAGGTTTGGGCTACAAAGCCGGTGTTAAAAACTCCGTGCCCGATGAGCCACGTCCGGTGGAAATTCGTCTTTCGCTTTATCACAACCCCGATTCGCTCGCATATTATGCGGCTCTCGCGTACAAAGATGAAGACCCGAAAGGTCTTTACGTGACGGGCGTTGCCTCGTATCTCGCGCTCTTTGACGAGTGGCCGGATAGTCTGACGACTGTCTCCTACGAGGACGAGGGCTGGCTCATGATCTGG
>CADBWK010000001.1 GCA_902798385.1 uncultured Bacteroidales bacterium | reverse complement strand
ATGGAAGAAAACAACGAGATTATCAAGAATGATCACATTATTCCGGTGAAGATTGATGAGGAAATGAAATCCTCGTATATCGACTACTCGATGTCTGTGATCGTAAGTCGTGCGCTGCCTGATGTGCGCGATGGTTTCAAGCCTGTTCACCGCCGTGTGCTGTTCGGTATGAATGAGCTCGGTAACACGAGCGACAAGCCGACCAAGAAATCTGCACGTATCGTCGGTGAGGTTATGGGTAAGTATCACCCGCACGGTGACAGTTCTATCTATGGTACGCTGGTGCGTATGGCGCAGCCCTGGGCAATGCGTTATTGCCTCGTAGACGGCCAAGGTAACTTCGGTTCGGTCGACGGCGATGGTGCTGCTGCTATGCGTTATACCGAGGCGCGCCTCTCGAAGCTCGCAGAAGAGATGCTGCGTGATATCGAGAAGGATACCGTAGACATGCAGAATAACTTCGACGACTCGCTCAAAGAGCCGACGGTTCTGCCTTGCCGTTTCCCGAACCTGTTGGTGAACGGCGCCAGCGGTATCGCCGTAGGTATGGCGACGAACATGCCGACCCATAACCTGAGCGAGGTGATTGACGGCTGCTGCGCGTATATCAATAATATCAAAGCGCGCATGCACGATGAGTTCTGCCCGGAGATCACGGTGGAGGACTTGATGGAGTATATCAAGGCTCCGGATTTCCCGACCGGTGGTACGATCTACGGTTACCAGGGCGTCAAGGATGCTTACGAGACCGGTCGTGGTCGCGTGATCATCCGTTCGAATGCCGATATTGAGGCGGACGACAATGGTCGTGAGCGCATCGTGATCACCGAACTGCCGTACGGCGTGGTGAAGAACGAACTCGTTAAGGCTATCGCGGAGCTGGCGAACGACAAGAAGATCGAAGGTATCTCCGATATCCAGGATCACTCGAAGCGCGATATCCGTATCGTGATCGATGTGAAGCGCGACGCGAACGCACAGGTAGTACTGAACAAACTCTATAAGTTCACCGCCCTGCAGTCCAGCTTCGCGGTTAACAGCATCGCCCTGGTGAAGGGTCGTCCGATGCTGCTGAACCTCAAGCAACTCATCGGTAACTTCATCGAGCACCGTATGGACGTTGTAACGCGCCGTACGAAATTCGAGTTGAAGAAAGCCGAGGAGAAAGCCCATATCTTAGAGGGCTTGATCATCGCCGTAGATAACATCGACGAGGTAGTTCGTATCATTCGCGCCAGCCGTACTCCGGCGGACGCTCAGGCGAACCTCGAGGCACGTTTCAACCTCGATAACCTGCAGTCGAAAGCGATCGTAGATATGCGTCTGAGTGCCCTCACCGGCCTGCGTATCGACGAGTTGAAGCAGGAGTACGAGGAGATTGAGAAACTCATCGCTCACCTCAACGAACTGCTCGCCAGCGAAGAGATGCGTTACGACGTGATCAACGAAGAGCTCGTGGAGATCAAAGAGAAATACGGCGACGAGCGTCGTACTCAAATCGTGAAGATGGCTACCGAGTTCAACCCGGAGGATATGTATGCCGACGATGATATGGTGATCACCATCTCGCACCTCGGTTATATCAAACGTACGCCGCTGGCTGACTTCCGTCAGCAGACACGCGGTGGAGTAGGATCGAAGGCAAGTAGCGCTCGTGATCAGGACTTCATTGAGTACGTTCACCAGGCTTCGATGCACTCGACGATGATGTTCTTCACTGAGATGGGCCGTCTCTATTGGCTCAAGGTTTATGAACTGCCGGAAGGTAACAAGCAATCAAAGGGTCGTGCTATCCAGAATATGATTAACCTCCAGAACGGCGATAAGGTACGTACCTGTATCAATGTGAAGGGTCTCAACGACCA
The DNA here is from genome assembly GCA_902798385.1 of uncultured Bacteroidales bacterium. Taxonomy (GTDB): domain Bacteria; phylum Bacteroidota; class Bacteroidia; order Bacteroidales; family Paludibacteraceae; genus Colicola. The sequence goes on along the minus strand of CADBWK010000001.1, from coordinate 220,976 downwards.
GGAGTATATCGAGAACCACTACCTGATCTTCATCACCAAGAATGGTCTTATGAAGAAGACGACGCTCGAGGCGTACAGCCGTCCGCGTGCGAACGGTATCATCGCGTTGGGTCTGCGTGAAGGCGACGAGTTAATCGGCGTTACGCTCACCGACGGACAGAGCGAGATGTTAGTGGCTTCGTACAACGGTAAGGTATGTCGTTTCAACGAGTCGGGCGTACGTCAGATGGGTCGTTCGGCTACCGGTGTGAAGGCGATTACGTTGGAGGACGACGGCCAAGATCGCGTAATTGGCACGGTTTGTGTAGAGAAGAATACAGACAAGACGATCCTTGTTATCTCTGAGAACGGATTCGGTAAGCGTACGGCCCTCGATGACGAAGAAGGAAATGCTATCTACCGCGTCACCAACCGTGGCGGTAAGGGTGTCAAGACCATCGAGATCACCGAGAAGACCGGTCAACTGATCGGTATCCACGCCGTTACCGACAGCGATGACCTGATGCTCATCACCAAGGCCGGAACAGCCATCCGCATGGATATCTCGACGATTCGTCAAACCGGTCGTGCTGCACAGGGCGTCAAGCTGATCGAGCTCCAGAAACGTAACGACACGCTCATGAGCGGTTGTATCGTTCCGAAGGACGACGAAGAGAATGGTGACGCTGCGCTCAATGGTGAAAATGGTGAAAATGGTGAAAATAACAACGAAACAAACGAATAAATTATGAAAAAAGGTTTGATTTTGGCAGTTGCTGTACTGATGAGTGCAGGCTGCTTTGCACAGAAAAACCCGCTGGTTAAGAAGGCGAAGAGTTACATGATGGCAGAGACGCCGGACTTCTCGGCTGCTCGCGTGGCTATCGATGAGGCCATCGAAGCTGCTCCGACCGTTGAGACCTACTACTGGGCAGGTATGATCGGTTATCAGGAACTGACGCAAGAGAACTACAACCAGATGATGGGTAAGGGTATCAACCAGGCGAAAGCCGGCTATGCGGTTGAGGAGAGTTACAAACACTGGCTCAAAGCAGATGAGTTGGCTACCGCAATGACGCTGGATAAGAAAGGTCGCGAAGTGATGACCGACCCCAAGACCCACGCGAACATTGTGAAGAAGATGCTGGAGTACTATAAACAACAGGAGTTGGTGAAGTACGGTATCTATCTGAATGAGCAACGTGACTTCGAGGGCGCTTTTCAGGCTTTCAAGATGCATGTGGACATGCCGGATTTGGCTATGATGCAAGACCCGAAGATCCAGAAAGAGATGCCGCGTGACACCACGTACGAGCAGTACAAGTACTACGCAGCTATCTTCGCTGTTCAGTCGGAGCGTCATGAGGATGCTATCGCCCTGCTGGAGCAACTCAAGGACGGTGACTACGAGGCTATCTCGGTTAACCAGTTCCTTTATCAGGAGTATGTAAGCGTGAAGGATACCGCTAAGTTCGTTGAGACTTTGCAGAACGCTATCGCTCGTTTCCCGGGTGAACCGTGGTTCTTGCAAAACCTGATCAACTTCTATATCTATTCCGGTCAGGAGAAAACAGCTGTTGAGTACTTGGCTAAAGCTATCGAGCGTGAGCCGAACGTAGCGCAGTATCATCACATCAAGGGTAACCTCGATGAGAACCTCGGTAACTACGAGGATGCACTCAAGGACTTCGATAACGCGCTGGCCCTCGATCCGACGCTGGCTGACGCGATGGCAGGTAAGGGTAGAGTATACTATAACCAAGCCGTTAAACTGAATGAGGAAGCTGCGATGATCTCAGACAACAAGGCATACAAGAAAGCTTTGGAGGAGATGAACGAGGTATTCCGCAAATCGTTGCCGTTCTTCGAGCGTGCACACGAGATGGATCCGCAAGATCGTACGTACATGCAGATTCTCAAGGGTCTGTACTACCGCTTCCATATGGACGCTCAGTACGAGAAGATCGCAGAGGAACTTAATAACCTCTAATGGGACGTATTCTCGCAATAGATTACGGTCGTAAACGCACTGGATTAGCCGTTACGGATGTTCTCCGCATAACGGCTAATCCGTTGCTTACGATCGAGACCAAAGAACTGATGAACTGGCTCAAAGACTATTTTGCCCACGAACCCGTGGACGAGGTCGTCATAGGCCATCCTACACAAATGAACGGACAGGATTCGGAATCGATGAACTATATCCGGCCGTTCATGGGATTGTTCAAGAAACAATTTCCCGATAAACCTATAACTATGTACGATGAGCGCTTCACGTCGGTTTTGGCGCATAGGGCGATGATAGATGGAGGAATGAAGAAGAAAGACCGACAGGACAAGGCGGTAGTCGATAAAATAGCCGCTTGTATAATACTGGAAGATTATTTGGATAGCAGAATATGATTTTACCTATATATTTGTACGGTCAGCCCGTACTGAGAAAAGAGGCTGAAGAGATAGAAAACACGCCGGAACTCAAGCAGTTTATCGCGGATATGTACGAGACGCTGACGCAGGCTGAAGGCTGCGGTCTGGCGGCTCCGCAAGTGGGCAAACCCTGGCGTTTGTTCGTGGTGGACGGTTCGGAATTAGCGGAAGACTATCCGGAGTGCAAAGACTTCAAGCGGGCATTCATCAACCCCGAATTACTCGATGAATCCGAAGAAACATGCTCGTATAGCGAGGGTTGCTTGTCCTTGCCGGGTATTAGTGAAAATGTGGTTCGTCCTACCACGATTAAGATGCGCTACTTGGATGAGGACTTCAACGAGCACGAGGAGACCTTCACCGGCTTCTGCGCACGCATCGTGCAGCACGAGTATGATCACCTCGAAGGACACGTTTTTACCGACAGAATATCGCCGATTCGTAAGACCTTTGTTCGCAATAAGTTAGCTGCTATTGCCAAAGGCAAAACTGGTGCAAGGTATAAATACAAAAGGAACTAATGGATTGGATTAATGTCATCGTGATGGGTGTCGGTTTGGCGATGGACTGCTGTGCGGTATCGACCGTACAAGGCCTCACACATAAACAATGGCATCCGCGGGCACTCCTGATGGCAGCTATCTTCGGCTGTTTCCATATGGGTATGCCGATTATCGGCTATTACGCCGGTACGCTCTTTGTCAACTTCATGCAGACCTATGCGCCCTGGATTGCCCTTGCTTTGCTGGGTTTCTTGGGCGTGAAGATGATCTGGGAGTCGTACCACGAAGAGAAAGATGCAAAGAAATGTGCCAATTGGCATGTCTCGAACCTGCTGTTCTTGGCTATTGCAACGAGTATCGACGTGTTGGCAACAGGACTGCTTTTCGTGCCATATCCCGATTGGTTATATCCGTCTGTAGTTACGATCGGTGGCATCACAGCCCTTTTCTCGCTGGGCGGTTACTTGCTCGGTGTCTATGTGGGTAAACTGAAACTGAATATGGAACTGATCGGTGGGCTCGTGCTCATCGGCTTGGGTATTAAGATCTGGGCAGAAGGATTCCTTGGAATATAATGTTTATCATAGGCAATAACACATTAGTCTCGCTGGACGTTCTGGAAAAGGAGTTCTGTTGCGACCTCGACACCTGTCGCGGTTGTTGCTGTATCGAAGGAGACGCAGGCTGTCCGATCTCCGATGAGGAACTCAAACGGATAGAATCCATCCTGCCCGAACTACTGCCGCAGATGACAAAAGAGGCACGTGCTGTGGTAGAACAACAAGGGCTATCGTATCTCGATCCATCGGGAGAACAAGTGCTTTCTATCGTCAATGGCAAAGACTGTGTCTTTGCGCGCACGGATCATCAAGGTTGGTGTTACTGTTTGATCGAGAAAGCATACAACGCTGGAAAAATCGATTTTAAGAAACCCATCTCTTGTCATCTGTATCCGATACGTTTGACCAAAGTGGGCGAATATACGGGGGTGGAGTACCACCGTTGGGATATATGCCATTGTGCCCGTATCAAAGGAAAGAAACTGCACTTACCGCTGTATCAGTTCCTCAAAGAACCGCTCATTCGGCGTTTTGGACAGGAATGGTACGATGAATTGGAACTAACTGCAAACGAATGGAAAAAACAATGCGCGCAGAAATAATCACGATAGGAGACGAGTTGCTGATCGGCCAAGTGGTAGACACCAACTCCGCTTGGATGGCTCAAAGACTGAACGAACAGGGTATTGAACTGTATCAGATTACCTCTGTTCATGACGACCGCGAACATATTATTGCAGCTCTCAACGAGGCTTTTAATAGAGCAAATATCGTTCTGACAACCGGTGGACTTGGTCCTACCAAAGATGACATCACCAAACACGTGCTGTGCGAGTATTTCGGCGCACACCTTATAGAAGATCAAAACGTGCGCGCGCATATAAAGGATCTGTATAAAGATCGCCCGGACGTGCTCAACCGTTTGACAGAGACACAATGGCAGGTACCTGATAAGGCGGTTATTCTGGAGAATCGGGTAGGTTCGGCGCCGCTGATGATCTTCCACAAGGACAATAAGATACTGGCTTCGATGCCCGGTGTCCCGTACGAGATGGAGATTGCAATGAAAGAGCAGATCCTTCCGTATATCCAATCAAAACTCGAGAATCAAAAATCACAAATCCTGCATCGCACAATGCAGGTAACCGGTATTGCGGAGAGTTCGTTGGCTATTTTACTCGATGAATTCGAGACAAATATGCCTTCAGGTCTTCATCTGGCGTACTTGCCGAAAGATGGTGTCATCCGTTTGCGTTTGTCAAGTTATGGAGAACTGACGGAGACAGAGATGGCGCGTTATTTCGCTGACTTAAAGGCACTTGTGCGTGAGTATCTCATCGCTGAAACCGATGAACCGCTAGAAATGATTGTCGGTCGTCTGCTCACAGAGCGTCATCAGACTATCTCTACCGCTGAGAGCTGTACGGGTGGAAAGTTAGCTTCATTACTTAGCAAACACCCGGGTTCATCGGCTTTTTATTACGGTTCGGTCATCAGTTACGACAACTCGGTCAAGGAGCATATGTTAGGCGTCCCCGCTGAGATGATACAAGAGTACGGCGTGGTGAGTGAAGATGTGGTACGTGTGATGGCGGAGTCGGTGCGTCAACAGTTAGGCACAGATTATGCCATCGCAACGAGCGGTATAGCCGGTCCTTCCGGCGGTTCTGCCGCCAAACCCGTGGGCACTGTTTGGATGGCGTGGGCTACTCCTAAAGGCACCTTCGCTGAATGCTTCCATCTCGGGAAACTGCGGGAACAGATAACCGATCGTGCGTGTCTCAAAGCCCTGGTAGGCCTATTAAAAATTATCCATCAACAAGCATAAGTTTGAAATTAATTCTATCTATATTATCTGCAATCATCTTGTCTTCCGCGATCAATACGCCGGAAGGTGAGGAGTATGGTCCGACGCTAACCGTCGACGATAACACCCTGTATTTTGTGGGACTTAACCGCTCGGAGAGCAATCTGTCTGAAGATATCTTTGTTTCTCGTCGTGATCCCAAAAGCGGAGAGTGGTCGGCGGCGCAGATCGTACCGGCTTTGTCGAGTCCTTACCGCAACGAAGCGCCTACATCGATCTCCGGTGACGGGCGATTGATGTTGCTCTTTGTGGAAGGACGTATGTGTTTCTCACAAAAAGGACCGTACGGCTGGACAGAACCCCAACCCTTACCGCGGTATCTGCAATTAGGCAACTGGCAAGCGGATGCACAGATCTCTGCCGATGGTTCGGTACTGCTCTTCGCAGCAAATCATCCCGTTGAAAACGAAGAAAAAGCGAGTCTGAACATCTTTGTCTCGGAGCGTGATGCGCAGGGTAGGTGGGGGCAACCGTATTCGATAGGAGCGGCAATCAACACCCGCGGAATGGAACGTTCCCCGTTCTTGCACCCGGACATGAAGACTCTGTATTTCTCATCGGACAAAGAAGGCACGATGGGCGATTTGGATGTATGGGTAAGCCGCAGGCTTAGTGACACCTGCTGGAACTGCTGGTCGGAACCCGAGAACCTCGGAGAAGCTATCAATACTCCCGGTCGTGACTGCTGGTATAAGATCTCCACAGATGGCAAGACAGCATACTATGCGCAGAAATCCGGTCGTAGACATGATATCTATTGTGTGGAACTGCCCGAAGACAAACGCCCGGAAACCATCACGGTTTTGGCAACCAATCAAGCCGTGGCAATCAATAATCTGCTCTTCGAGACAGGCAAAGATATCATCATGCCGGCGTCCCTTCCGGAACTCAAACGTATTGCTACGTTCGTGAGTACGTATGGCTATAAGATCCGCCTGGCGGGACACACAGATAATATTGGCAAGCCGGAAGATAACAAAGCCCTCTCGCAGGCACGCGCAGAAGCCGTTCGGAGACAACTTATCGAATACGGCTGTAATCCCGATGGAATCAAGGCTTTTGGATACGGAGATCTCAAACCGGTCGCTTCCAATGATACGGAAGAAGGTCGCGCACTTAATCGTCGCGTGGAGATAACCCTTATTCCATAAAAAAGAAAGAAAATTATAAAAAGTGGCATAAACATTTGTTTATGTCATTTTTTTTTCGTAACTTTGCAGCCGAATTCGGCGCAAAGCCGTTAGGAATTGCAATAATATAAAATTACTATACAAAATGAATCTTTCAGAAATTACTGAGAAAATCTATGCGGAAGGCGTAGAAAAAGGAAATGCGCAGGCGCAAGAGATCGTAGCACAGGCGAACGAGAAAGCGGCTGCGATCATTGCAGAGGCAGAGAAGAAAGCCGCTGCGTTAGTAGCAGAGGCAGAGTCGAAATCGGCAGACATGGACAAGAAAACACGTGCTGAATTGAAATTGTACGCAGAGCAGAGCGTGAACGCCGTGAAGACCGAGATCGTGAATCTCTTGGCTGATAAGATCACTGCGGATAGCGTGAAGGCTGCGACGGCAGATGCGAAGTTCATGCAGGGTCTCATCGCGAAGTTGGCAGAGCAGATGGCCAAGAACGGCGAGGTGCTCATCGAGACCAAGGATGCCGAGGCGCTGAAGAAATACTTTGCAGCGAACGCAAAGGGATTGCTCGAGAAGGGCGTGAAGATCAGCGAAGTGAAAGGCATCAAGACCGATTTCACGATCCAACCGGCAAAGGGTGGTTACAAACTCGCCTTCGGTGATGCCGAGTTCATCGCATACTTCAAGGAAATGCTTCGTCCGCAACTCGTAGAAGAACTCTTCTGATATGACTTACGAATATTTATTGGCGGGATTGCCTGAACTGAAGGCAGGAAGTGATAGTCCGATTTCGATGGAGAAATTGGACGAACTGCTGGATGAACAGCTGTCTGCGTCGGATAAGAAATATTTGGCATTGTTGCGTGCTCCGATGGACGAAGCTACGTTGGCGGAAGGTCTCAAGGCTCGCAACCGCTTTGTGCGGGAGTGGTTTGCGTTCAATCAGGATATGAATAATATCCTGGTAGCGCAGATATGCCGCAAGCACGGTTTCGATGCCAAGACCCAGATCGTTGGAGAAGGTGAAGTGGCTGAGCAGTTACGCGCCCACGTGAACCAAAAAGACTTCGGTCTGAACGAGGTAAGCGGTGACTGGACGGAGATATTGGCGTTGGCCAATATCGAGGATCTGATGCAACGCGAGAAAGCGCAAGACGCCATTCGCTTCACATGGCTCCAAGACCGCACGGAGTTCGATTTCTTCTCGCCGGAGATGGTCTTTGCTTACTATCTCGAAGCTGTGATGCTCCATCGCTGGTCCATCCTGACCATCGAAGAAGGCGAAAAGATCTTCCGTGAACTGGTTGCGGATATGAAAAAGGGAATTAAATTAGACTAAGATATGACAACTGGAAAAGTAAAAGGAATTATTGCCAACTTGGTGACCGTTGCTGTAGACGGCCCGGTTGCGCAAAACGAAATCTGTTACATCTACGTCGGTGAGACCAAACTGATGGCTGAGGTCATCAAGGTCATCGGCGCAAATGTGTACGCGCAGGTGTTCGAGTCCACTCGTGGCCTCAAAGTGGGCAACAAAGTGGAGTTCACCGGTCACATGCTCGAAGTGACCTTAGGTCCGGGTCTGCTCAGCCGTAACTACGACGGTCTGCAGAATGACCTCGACAAACTGACGGGCGTGTTCCTCAAGCGCGGTGAGTACAACTTCCCGCTTGACGAGCAAAAGAAATGGGCTTTCACTCCGATCGCGAAAGTGGGCGATAAGGTAGAAGCAGCTGCTTGGCTGGGAGAAGTGGATGAGAATCACCAACCGCACAAGATCATGGTGCCCTTCGTGTTTGAAGGAACGTACACCGTGAAGTCGATTGCCAAGGCAGGTGAGTACACCATCAACGATACGATGGCTGTGCTGACTGACGCAGAGGGCAACGACCACAACGTGACGATGGTGCAGAAATGGCCGGTGAAGAAAGCTATCCTGGCGTACCGCGAGAAACCGCGGCCATTCAAACTGCTCGAGACGGGTGTGCGTACGATCGATACGGCGAACCCGCTTTGCGAGGGTGGTACGGGCTTTATACCAGGTCCGTTCGGTACCGGTAAGACCGTGCTTCAGCACGCTATCTCAAAACAGGCCGAAGCAGACATCGTGATCATCGCTGCCTGCGGTGAGCGTGCCAACGAGGTCGTAGAGACCTTTACCGAGTTCCCTGAACTCGATGACCCGCACACGGGCCGTAAGCTCATGGAGCGTACCATCATCATTGCCAACACCTCGAACATGCCGGTCGCTTCCCGTGAAGCTTCTGTCTACACATCCATGACCATCGCTGAGTATTACCGCTCGATGGGTCTGCGTGTCCTCCTCATGGCGGACTCCACCTCTCGTTGGGCACAGGCCTTGCGTGAGATGTCGAACCGTCTGGAGGAGTTGCCGGGTCAGGATGCGTTCCCGATGGACCTCTCGGCGATCATCGGTGCTTTCTATGCTCGCGCAGGATACGTATATCTCAATAACGGAGCTACAGGTTCGGTAACCTTCCTCGGTACCGTATCGCCGGCCGGTGGTAACCTCAAAGAGCCGGTTACCGAAGGTACGAAGAAAGTGGCACGTTGTTTCTATGCTTTGGAGCAGGCACGTGCGGACCGTAAGCGTTACCCGGCTGTCAACCCGATCGATTCGTACTCCAAATATGTGGAGTATCCGGAGTTTGCCGAATATATCAGCCAACTGATTGATAAAGACTGGTTGCCGATGGTCAACGACATGAAGACCTATCTGCAACGCGGTAAGGAGATTCAGGAGCAGATTAACATCCTCGGTGATGACGGTGTACCTGTAGATTACCACGAGGCATTCTGGAAAGCCGAAGTGATTGACTTCGTCATCCTCCAGCAAGATGCCTTCGATAAGATCGATGCTGTTTGTCCGCTCGAGCGTCAGCAATACATGCTGCGTCTCGTAATGGATATCTGCAAGCACGATTATGACTTCGATAATTTCCTCGATGTCATCGACTATTTCAAGCGTGTGATCAACCTCTGCAAGCAGATGAACTACTGCGAGTTCCACTCGGCTGAGTTCGAAGATTACCGCAAGAAACTCGATGAACTATTGGCAGAAAAACAAATTAAAAAGTAAGTACTATGGCTAAAGCATTTCAAAAGATATATACACAGATCACGGCCATTACCAAGGCTACGTGTTCTTTGAAGGCCGAAGGAGTAGGTAACGATGAGTTGGCGACCGTGAATGGTAAGTTGGCGCAGGTGGTGAAGATCATCGGTGACGAGGTGACACTGCAGGTGTTCCAAGGAACCGAAGGTATCCCGACCAACGCCGAAGTGGTGTTCCTCGGTAAAGCTCCTTCATTGAAAGTGAGTGACCAACTGGCCGGTCGATTTTTCAACGCTTACGGTGACCCGATCGATGGCGGTCCTGCTATCGAGGGTAAGGATGTCGAGATCGGTGGTCCGTCTGTGAACCCCGTTCGTCGTAAACAACCGTCGGAGCTCATCGCAACCGGTATTGCCGGTATTGACTTGAACAACACATTGGTATCCGGTCAGAAGATTCCTTTCTTTGCGGATCCGGATCAACCGTACAACCAGGTCATGGCGAACGTAGCACTTCGTGCGCAAGCCGATAAGATCATCCTCGGCGGTATGGGTCTTACCAACGATGACTACCTCTATTTCAAGAACGTGTTTACCAACGCCGGTGTGCTTGACCACATCATCTCGTTCGTCAATACGACGGAGAACCCGCCTGTTGAGCGTCTTCTTATTCCGGACATGGCATTGACAGCGGCTGAGTATTTTGCCGTGGAGAAACACGAGAAAGTTCTCGTCCTCCTCACCGATATGACGCTCTATGCAGACGCGTTGGCTATCGTATCGAACCGTATGGACCAGATTCCGTCCAAAGACTCTATGCCGGGTTCGCTCTATTCGGACCTCGCTAAGATCTACGAGAAGGCCGTTCAGTTCCCGGAGGAAGCAGGTGGCGGTTCGATCACGATCATCGCTGTAACGACCCTGTCCGGTGGCGATATCACGCACGCTATCCCGGATAACACCGGTTATATCACCGAGGGTCAGTTGTACCTCCGCCGTGACTCCGAGATTGGTAAAGTCATCGTCGATCCGTTCCGTTCGTTGTCTCGTCTGAAACAATTGGTTGCCGGCAAAAAGACCCGCGAAGATCATCCGCAGGTAATGAACGCGGCTGTTCGTCTGTATGCAGACGCCGCTAACGCCAAGACCAAGAAAGAGAACGGTTTCGATTTGACGGACTACGACTTGCGTTGTTTGGACTTCGCACGTGACTATTCTCGTGAGATCTTGGCCATCGACGTAAACATCAACACCGTTCAGATGCTCGATATCGCATGGACGTTGTTTGGCAAATATTTCAAGCCCGAAGAAGTAAATATCAAGGCTGCACTTGTTGACAAGTATTGGCCGAAAGCATAATAGGTTATGGCAATAACTTATCAATTTAATAAAACATCGTTGCAGAGTCTGGAGAAGGACTTGAAGATGCGGCAACGAACGCTTCCTACGCTGCAAAGCAAGGAAACGGCACTTCGTTTGGAGGTCAAGAAAGCCAAGAAAGAACTGGCTGACCTCGACGAGGAAGTGAACCGCCGCATCAAGGACTACGATCAGATGATTGCGCTTTGGGGAGAGTTTGACACGAGCCTCATCCACGTGGACGATGTACGCATGTCGATTAAAAAGATTGCGGGCGTGCGCGTACCTGTGTTGGATGAAGTGGTGTACTCGACCAAAGAGTTCTCGCTGTTCTCCAGCCCGAAATGGTTTGCAGATGGCTTTGAGCAACTCAAGGCCATCGCCGATGTAGGTATCCGCCAGGAGTTTGTACGCCGCAAGGTGGATCTGCTCGAGTATGCGCGTAAGAAAACGACGCAGAAAGTGAACCTCTTTGAGAAAGTGCAAATACCCGGTTATCAAGACGCCATCCGTAAGATCAAACGCTTTATGGAAGACGAGGAGAACCTCAACAAATCGAGTCAGAAGATTGTGAAATCCAAAAAGGAAAGAGAGGCTGCGGTATGATTACACAAATGAAAAAATATACCTTCCTGGTATTCCATCGTGACTACGAGCCTTTCCTCACGCAACTTCGTGAACTCGGAGTAGTACATATCACGCAGAAAGCCGCCGGTCTCATCGCAGATGATGAGCAATTACAAGCCGCCCTTCAGCATGAAGATGAGATTCGTCGTCTGCTCAAACAAGGTGCGCCTGATCAACTGATTGCGGAGCGCAATGAAGTGAGCGAGCGTATCGTAGCAGCCCAAGAAGCCGCTAAACAAGCCGCTGTCTGGGGTGAGTTTGATGCCGCACGCATCGAATCTCTCAAAGAAGCCGGTTATACCTTGCATTTCTATGAGTGCTCGAGCAAGGCTTTCCAAGAAGGATGGGGTATTAAGGTGAACGAAGTCGGAGGAAAGACCTATTTCGTAGCCCTGGAGACCATAGAAGATCTTACCGAGTTACCACTTCCTGAGAAGTCTTCGGCTGCATGGTTGCAAGAAATAGAGCACCTCAAAGGTCTGCTTGCAGCGGCAAATGCCCGTATCGAGGCATGGCAACTCGCTAATAAAGAACGTCTGGAGCAAGAACTCGCAGAAGCACGCCAGCAGATCGATTGGCAAAAAGTGACTCTCTCCACCGATAAACTAGCAGAAGGAGCGTTGTGCTTGTTCGAAGGTTTCTGTCCGATTGACAAAGAGGCCGAACTGAACGCTATGCTCCAAGAAGCGCAGGTTTATTACGAGGAAACCGATCCGGAGAAAGAAGATGCAACGCCGATCAAGTTGCGTAATAACTGGTTCGTGAAGCTCTTTGAACCGCTCACCGGCATGTACGGTTGGCCGAACTACAATGAGTTTGACCCGACGCCGATCCTCGGTCCGTGCTTCCTGTTGTTCTTCGCCCTCTGTATCGGAGACTGCGGTTACGGATTGATGCTGACGCTCATCGGATACCTCATTTACAAAGGCAAACTGAAGATCGAGATGTTCGACGGACTCGGCGGCATCATCATGGCATTAGGTGTAGGCTCGACGGTTATCGGTTACCTCATGGGAACGTTCTTCGGCATCGATATCTACCGCGCCGAGTGGTTCCCGGAGAGCGCTAAAGCCGTAATGTTCAATAACTTAGGTGTGAACGGCAAGATCGGTGAATACGACGTGATGATGGTTCTTGCACTCGTTATCGGTGTGGTTCATATCATCCTCGCGATGACCATTAAGGCCATCAGTTACACCAAGCGCGACGGATTCAAGAACACTGTTTCTACCTGGGGCTGGTTGTTGCTCATCGTAGGTGGAATCTGTACGGCCATCTTGGCGATGACCTTCTCGTTGCCGACCGAAACCGTCAAATGGATCCTCATCGGCATCGGTGCTGTCTCGGCTTTGGGTATCTTCGTCTTCAACACACCGGGACGTAACCCGCTGTTGAACGTAGGCGCAGGTCTATGGGATACGTATCAGATGTCCACAGGTCTGTTGGGCGATGTGCTCAGTTATATCCGTCTGTACGCCCTTGGTTTGGCAGGCGGTATGTTGGGCGCAGCGTTCAACCAGTTAGGCGCCCAAGTGTTAGGTGAGAACCCGAACGTAGGTACCTGGATAGGCTTTATCCTGATCGTGACCTTTGGTCACGTGCTGAACCTGCTGATGGCATGCCTCGGTGCGTTTGTTCACCCGCTGCGTCTGTCGTTCGTGGAGTATTTCAGAAACGCGGGCTATGAAGGAAGCGGCAAAATATATAAACCATTTAGTAAATAACAATAAATAAATCAATAAAACAATTATGGAACAAATTTTAGGTTATCTCGGATTAGGCCTTATGTTGGGTCTGTCCGGCGTTGGATCGGCTTTCGGTACGACTATTGCAGCTAATGCAGCTGAAGGCGGATTGAAGAAAAATGCGGAGAAATCGTCTGCTTACATGATTCTGTCGGCTCTTCCTGCTACGCAGGGTCTGTACGGATTCGTAGCCTTCCTGATGATGAAGGGTCTGATCGAGACCAATCCGATTCTGTTGTTCGGTTTGGGTATCGGTATGGGTATCGTTTTCCTGCTTTCTGCTATCCGTCAGGGTCAGACTGCTGCGAACGGTATCGCGAACATCGCTGCAGGTCACGATGTAATGACCAACACGATGATTTATTGCGCACTTCCTGAGTTCTACGCAATTCTTGCACTCGTTGCAGGTCTGATGGCTTAATTATGGCTAAAGCATTCGTTTTCCCGGGGCAGGGTAGCCAGTTTCCGGGTATGTGCAAGGACCTCTACGATGCGCATCAAGAGGCACGCGAGTTATGTCAGGCAGCCGACAGGCTGCTTGGCTTCTCGCTGACCGATGTGATGTTCAACGGCACGGCAGAGGATCTGAAGCAAACTAAAGTGACGCAACCGGCTGTGTTCCTGCACTCCGTGGTAGCCCAACGTCTGATGACGATTGAGAAACCCGAGATGGTGGCTGGTCATAGTTTGGGTGAGTTTTCGGCACTCGTAGCTTGTGGTGCTTTGCGTTTCGAGGACGCCTTACAATTAGTGAGCGCGCGTGCGCAGGCGATGCAGGCGGCCTGTGAAGCCAATCCCGGCACGATGGCTGCTGTGCTTGGCCTGGACGACGAAAAAGTCGATGAAATCTGCAAGAATCACAATGATGGGGTCGTAGTAGCGGCTAACTTTAACTGCCCTGGGCAGATTGTTATTTCCGGAGATATAGACGCGGTAGATGCGGTTTGCGTGACGCTCAAGGAAGAGGGTGCACGTCGTGCTTTGCGTCTGCCGGTCGGTGGTGCTTTCCACTCGCCGCTCATGGCGCCTGCCGCAGAAGATCTCGCAGAAGCTATCAACAAGACGGAATTTAGAAAACCCTTCTGTCCGATCTATCAGAACGTGACCGCAAAATCCTCGATGAATCCGGAAGAAATCCGCGAAAACCTTCTTGCACAACTTACAGCCCCCGTTCGCTGGACGCAGAGTGTGCAAAACATGATTGCGGATGGCGCAGATACGTTCTATGAGTTCGGTCCGGGCGATGTGCTCAAAGGACTGATTCGCAAGATTAATCCCGAAGTTCAAGTTGGTTAAATTATGGACAATAATTATATAGCAGAAACAACCATCATCGATGAGCGCCGCAAGGATGTGGTGGCGGAATTGATGCGTAACGTGTATCTCTGGATGACCGGAGGTTTGGCGCTGACCGGCCTCGTAGCATGGATCGTAGCGACCTCACCGGTACTTCAGGGTATCATCTTCGGCTCACAAGCCGTGTTGTGGGGATTGATTATCGCTGAGTTCGTCTTTGTGATCGTACTGAGTGCGGCAATCAATAAACTGAGTTTCACGACGGCATCCCTGCTATACACGCTGTATTGTGTGCTGAACGGAGCTACTCTCAGTACCATCTTCTTGGTGTATGAACTGAGCAGTATTGCTGAGATCTTCTTCATCACAGCCGGTTCTTTTGCCGCCTTGGCGTTCATCGGAACGGTCACGAAGAAAGACCTGAGCAAACTCGGAACTTTCCTCATTATGGCGCTCTTTGGCTTGATCATCGCATCCATCGTCGGTCTCATCATGGGTAATCCGGACAGCGTTTGGATCTCCGGCCTCGGTGTGTTGATCTTTGCCGGTTTGACCGTCTATGATGCCCAGCGAATCCGCAACATGATGCTCGATCAGGAGACTGTGAATGAAGGCAATATGAAGTTGGCTCTATTAGGCGCCTTAGCCTTGTATCTGGACTTCATCAACCTCTTGCTGAAACTGCTGAGTTTATTTGGTAAAAGGAAATAATAAATTATCTTTGGCATGGTATTAGAGTAAATATCAACAAATCCCACAAAAAATCCCACAAACATTTGCGTATGTGGGATTTTTTTTGTACCTTTGCAGCAAAATTGAATAAAATCGCCTAATACAAGAAAAACACAACATGGATTCTGTCAAAATCATCGAAATCAAGAAGAGTGTGTTCGAAGATAACGACCGTGCAGCGGATGCATTGCGCGGTGAGTTAAAGCGTAAGGGTGTCTATCTGCTGAACTTGATGTCGGCTCCGGGAAGCGGTAAAACGACCACGCTCATTCAAACCATCAACCGGCTTAAAGATCAGATTCGTATCGCCGTCATGGAGGCCGATATCGACTCCGATGTCGATGCCATCAAAATCAAGGACGCCACCGGTGTAGAGTCTATCCAATTGCATACCGGAGGTATGTGCCATTTGGACGCTGAAATGACGCAACAAGGTTTGGATGGCCTGGAAGACAAATACGACCTCATTATCTTGGAGAACGTCGGAAATCTCGTTTGTCCGGCAGAGTTCGATACAGGCGCTGTCAAGAACGCCATGATCCTCTCTGTGCCCGAAGGGCACGACAAACCCCTCAAATACCCGTTGATGTTCAGTGTCTGTGATACGGTGGTAATCAACAAGATAGATGTCATGCCGTACTTTGATTTCGATCTCGAGAAATGCAAACAATATATCCACATGCGCAATCCCAAGGCGCAAGTGATTCCCATCTGCGCCAAGACCGGCGAAGGGGTAGATGTATTCGCTAATTGGCTGCTGAAAGAGGTGCAAGAGTGGAAATATTAATTCATAATTCTTAATTCATAATTGACACCATGCCACAGATGTCCGACAAGTTCGTTCCCAAACATAGGGGCGACCAAAATCCGAATCCCAAATTGCTGAAGTTCGTTCGGCACGTGACTGACCGTGTTCCAGGAAAGATCAAGATGACTACCGATGCCCCGGAATATTGGGGCTTAGCGTGTATCTTTGAGGACGAGATGGATCCCGTAACGCGTGAGGCGTCGTTGGATCTGCTGTTAGATATGCTGCCCGGTAATTTCTTCAAGGTTCGCAAGCATCATACCTACGCGCAGTTGCACGCGATGAATGCCGAGAAACACTACACGCCTGACGATAAGAGTTTGGATGACTTGCTCGATAAACTGGCGTATTTCGGCATGCTCGAATACGATTACGGCGATAAATATCCGAAGCATGTGAATGGAGTGTGGCAGGACGTAGAGCGTTCTGGTTTCACAAGAGAAGAGCGCATCTACTGGGTCCCGATGTTCGTGCCTGGAAGTGCTGAATATACGAACATGAACGTCGAACTCATGGACAAGCATCCCGAACTGGCGATGTTCTTCGAGCGAATGACCTTCCTTCCGTTGGAGAAGATCACGCCGATGGTCCCGATGGGCGGTTCCGGGATCGGTATGCATGTCATTCCAGTTGAGAAAGCCATCTCCATGGAGAACCAATCCGTGGATATTGAGCATATCTCGTATTGGCTTAAGAAATACGAAGGACATATCGGCGTGGGTATCTGTTCCTGCCGTTACGGCCGCAAAAAGCTGGACGAAGGCTGTGCCGATGACTACCGCGATTGGTGTATCGGTGTGGGCGATATGGCGGATTACTTGCGCGAGACGGGGCGTGGCCATGATATCACCTACGATGAGGCGATCGCCATACTTAAGAAAGCCGAAGACCATGGATTTGTACACCAGGTAACGAACATCGACGGAGAAGGTAAGATCTTTGCTATCTGTAACTGTAACGTTAAGATTTGCAACGCCTTACGTACTTCCCAACTCTTCAATACACCTAACATGAGCCGCAGTGCCTATGTTGCAGAAGTCGATCCGAAGAACTGCGTCGCGTGCGGTCGTTGCGTCGAGTATTGTCCGGCTGGTGCAGTCAAATTGGGTCAGAAACTGTGTACCCAACATGGTCCGCAGACTTATCCCAAACAAGAACTGCCTGATGCTACCAAATGGGGCGAAGATAAATGGAATGAGAACTATCGCGATGATAACCGTATCAACTGTTATCCGACAGGAACGGCGCCTTGCAAAACCGCTTGTCCGGCCCATATAGCCGTGCAAGGCTACCTCAAGAAAGCCGCGGAAGGCAAATACACCGAGGCCCTAGAACTCATCAAACGTGAGAACCCGTTCCCGGCTGTCTGCGGCCGTATCTGCAACCGTCGTTGCGAGGACGCTTGTACGCGCGGAACGATTGATCGTGCGGTCGCCATCGATGCCGTCAAGAAATTCATTGCGGAGCGCGACCTGCACGCCGAGACACGCTTCATTCCCGAAGTTAACATCTGCTCGAACGTCCAAGAACGTTGGGAAGAGAAGATCGCCATCATTGGCGGTGGTCCTTCGGGCCTCAGTTGTGCGTATTACCTTGCTACGATGGGTTACAAGCCGACCGTCTTTGAGCGTAACGAGAAACCCGGAGGTATGTTGCGTTATGGCATCCCGTCCTACAAACTCGACAAGGCCGTTATTGACGCCGAAATTGATATCATGCGCGAGATTGGTGTGGACATCCAATGTGGCGTCGAAGTCGGCAAAGACATCACGATCGCCCAAATGCGCGAGCAGGGATACAAAGGCTTCTATGTCGCTATCGGCTGCCAAGGCGGACGTCTGCCGGGTATTGAAGGTCAAGACCTCGAAGGCTGCACTACAGCGATCGACTTTCTCCATGACGCCAACTGCGGACAGAAGAAGATCAAAGGCAAAGTCGTGGTGGTCGGAGGTGGTAACGTAGCGATCGACGCGGCACGTGTGGCTAAACGTAGCGGTGCTTCGGAAGTGACCATGCTCTCGCTCGAAACAGAAGATATCATGCCGGCATCACTCGAAGAACGACTCGAAGCACGCGAGGATGGGGTAGTCATCAATCCCGGCTGGGGACCGATGAAAGTGGAAGGTGAAAAGTCGAAAGTAAAGAGTATCACCTTCAAGAAATGTACCGCTGTTTTTGACAAAGACCATAAGTTCGCGCCGACCTTCGATGAGTCCCAAACCATCACGCTGGAAGCCGATTTAGTCATCTTTGCGATTGGTCAGACGGTGGTATTAAAAGACCTGCTAAAAGATACGAAGGTGGAGTTTTTCCGTGGCGTATATCCCGTCGCAGATAAACTGACGCTCCAAACAGCCGAACCGGACATCTTCGTCGGAGGCGATGTGTTCACCGGTCCTAAGTTCGCTATCGATGCGATTGCTACGGGCAAAGAAGCCGCTGAATCGCTCCATCGATACGTCCAAGGTGGCCACATGACCATCGGTCGAAACAGACGTGACTTCATCGAACTCAACAAACAGGATATCCTTGTTGAGCAATACGATAATGGTTCTCGTCAAGACCCGGGAGTTATTCCGACTAAGTCCAATTTCGAAGAGTACCACGGTACATTGACTGAAGAGCAAGTAAAACGCGAAACCGCTCGTTGTCTCAGCTGCGGAGCTTCCGTCGTGGATGAAAATCGATGTATCGGATGCGGTATCTGTACCACCAAATGTGCATTTGATGCCATCCATCTGCACCGTGAACACCCCGAAGCCAGTATCATGCGCACATCCGAGAATAAGTTCGACGGTATCCTTCCGTACATGCTCAAACGCGCAGGTAAAATAATTTTTAGGAAAAAATGATATTCATTATTCATTAATCATTATTCATTACTATTGTGCACGAGTTAGGGATCGTCTTTTTTATTATCCGTGACGTCAAGAAAGCGGCAGAGGAGAACGGCGTACAGCACGTCTCAGCGGTGGTAATGTCCATCGGCGAAGTGTCCACCATCATCCCGGACTATCTGCAGGACTGTTGGCGTTGGGCAGCGGATAAAGAAGAGATGCTCAAGGGCTGCGAACTGAAGATCGAGCCCATCCCTGCCGTGACGCATTGCGACGGCTGTGGCAAAGACTATCCCACCGTCGCGCACGGCAAAATTTGTCCGCATTGCGGCTCACAGAACACCTGGCTGCTACGCGGTAATGAAGTGGAAATCAAACAAATAGAAGTATAATATGGCTTGTTTTATTGTACCATTAACTCAGGCGGTAGCAACCACGATCTACCGCAAAACGACTAAAAACACCGATTCGTTTGTCGGTCGAAATTTAAAGACCTTGGAACAGATGCTCTGGGGTGGTTCGTTGATGTTGATTGTAGATCACATTATCAACGGCGAAGTAACATACATGTACCCCTTCTTTACGGCCCTTGAAACCGAAGGAGGCGGGCTTGTGATGCTCCGTGAGATGCTAACCGTCGGTATCCCGATGTCCGTACTTGTCACCCTTGTTTGGGCTGTTTATTGCTATGCCAAAGAACGCAAAACTGCGCAAGCATAAAATATCTTAAAGATATTCATTATTCATTAATCATTATTAATTCTAAAAGCTTATGTTTTTTGAAGTCTATGGAGAGCACGCATTCATCCAATGGGTAATGCTCTTTGCAGTCCTCGCCGGACTGATTCTGTGGAATGAGTTTGCACGCCGTACCAAACTCGGCGGTGCGATCACCTTCTTCGCTATCCCGCTGGCATTGACCGTCTATTTCATTGCGATCGCTGTCGGTGCACGCATGGGCGCTGAATGGGCACTCAACAACCAAACGCATGTGTACATGAATGGCTGGTTCCACTATGCCAAACTGTACGCAGCCCTCACCGGCTGTATCGGTTTCATGATGATCAAGTACGAGTGGGGTATTGGCGCTAAGCGCTGGTTCAAACCTTTCCCGTTCATCATCGTAGCCATTAACATCCTCATCGCTGTTTGCTCGGATTTCGAGTCGGCTATCTGCGGTTGGAACAAATGGTGGTTGTCCAGCGAAGGTGTGTGGTTGTATGGCGGTTGGCACAACGTATTCAACGGCCTTGCAGGTCTGTTCAACATTTTCTGTATGACCGCTTGGTGGAATGTCTTCCCGTCCAAAGATCGCAAGGATATGATCTGGGCAGACATGACGTGGGTCTTCATCGTAGTCTATGACATCTGGAACTTCGCGTACACCTACAACTGCTTGCCGACGCACAGCTGGTATTGCGGTGTAGCGCTGTTGGTTGCTCCGACGATTGCAGCGCTCTGCTGGAACCGTGGTGGTTGGATCCAAAACCGTGCTAACACATTGGCTATCTGGTGTATGTTCGCGCAAGTGTTCCCGCTCTTCCAAGAGACTTTCTTCAACGGAAAGCAGTTCTTCCCGTGGGCGGTATTGCCGGTTCAGTACGTCAACGGTATTGAGACCGTTAACGCTATCTATGCCGCTTCCGGCTTGGGCGAAGAGGTGGTAACGCACACGACTGTGGTAGCAGAAGGTGCAACCGCTGCTAACCCGAACGCTATGCTCGTTATCAGCGCATTGGCTCTTATCACGAACATCATCGCCTTCGGTTACATCATGTACCAGGCTAAGGTTCGCAAGATCAATCCGTATAAGGAGGATGTCTTCGTGGATCAGAAGTACTACAAAGACGCACAAGCTCGCGCCATTGTTAACAGCTAATCTAATTTCGTCAATTAGCCAGACATTTCATGTCGGTAATTATCAGGGTGGGGCACATGCCTCACCTTTTTTATCTCTCTTTCTTCCATTCCGCGGGATTGAATCCCGGTTGAGTGATTTTTAGTTCGTTGAACTGCTTACAAATTGTAAGCAATTGAAATTGCCTGCTTCTGATGGTAAAAATCGTGCTACGGATGTCGCGGACATAGAGCAACTTCTTTATTTCGCCCAATAAAGCCTCTAATTACATTAATCCTATTGAAGAAACCAAAATTCAAGAGCTTCCTTTTGATGAAGACATAGATAAATAGTGTTTGCTATGTGTTCGACCCGGCTTGGACTATAATAAAAGAGTAGGGACATTCGCTCATTTGGCTTTCGAGTCCGCTCTACGACACAAAAACAATAAATCTGCATCAAAAGTGCAGATTTATTTGTATATGTCAAAAAAAAGCAGTAACTTTGCAGCGCAAAGTTGATTTTGACCACTATGAATGACTATCGTTTCATAAACATTGATCAGGAGCCGAGCGATGAACAATTGGCTCAACTGATGCACGAAGTAGCCGTGGAAGCTAAGGAGCGCCACGATCGTGCACATGCGGCTTATTATGCTCATTTAGATCAAATGTTACAGGCACTATGAGAAAACCGGTTCTAATAGTGATTGCAGGTCCAAACGGCTCAGGAAAAACATCGACTACTCGTCTTGTCATCAAGCACGAGTGGGCGGAACAATGTGTCTATATCAATCCTGACGAGATCGCCCAAAATAAATTTGGAGATTGGAATGACGCTAATGCTATTCGTCAAGCAGTAGAGTATTGTGAGTCATGGCGTGAACAACTACTGCAAGAACGCAAAGATTTTATCTTTGAGACCGTATTATCCTCAGATGGTAAGGTTGAATTCTTAAAACGAGCTAAAGAAGCCGGCTATTTTATCCGCGTGTTCTTTATTTGTACAGAATCTCCTACCATCAATGCGGCACGTATCGCCAATCGAGTAATGCAAGGCGGTCATGATGTGCCTATTCAAAAAATCATTTCGCGTCACGAGAAAGCAATTGTTAATGCCGTAAAAGTCACTAAGTTTGCAGACAGAGCATATTTTTACGATAATTCCGTTGACAACCGAGATGCTCTATTGTTGTTTAGAACAAAAGATGGCAAGTTCGCCAAACAATATGTCCATTCTCTTCCCGGATGGGCGGATAGAATATCAAAAAAGATATAATTGGGGTATTAGTTCATCCACCATTCCTTTCGGGTCTCCCATGCTCCACAAATACAATAAATCTGCATAAAAGTGCAGATTTTTTTCATAAATATTCGAAAAAAAATTGCATATATCAAAAAAATGTAGTAATTTTGCAGCGCAAAACAAAAGTTTTGCCGTATTGAGCCCACGCTGAGGGTATATGTCTTAGGGTGGGTAAAATACATGACATATTGAAAAAGGCGTCTTACGCGCTTTGTTTTGGCTACTTGGAATCTAGCAAATTCAAACTAACAACCAAAACATTGCAGCACAAGATGCCCATTGGTATGTAAATAATGTACGCGCATTGTGCGCGCATTTGTACATACGGCGTGGGCTTCAGTGTTGTTTGTTCGGATGTTAAGGCAATGCTAGAGCCTCAAGTAGCGGAACAGCAATAGTGCAGCTCCGCTTTTTTATATATTTGTGCCTATTTTCTGGAATATCCGGATTATCAAGAATAGCGAAGCGGCCTAGTTATACTAGTTAAACTATTAAAAACAATAATATTAACCAAAAAAATCAAACAACAATGAAAAAGTATTTTTTACTGACATGCCTGCTTTTATCGGCACTCATGACCTTCGCCCAAACCAAAAAAGTAGCCATCTTGGAAACGGTAGATCGGGAAGGACGACTTTCATACAGCCAAAAATTATTACTGCGCAGTAATATGGCGCGCGCCGTGTCTAACACTACAGGTTATGAAGCTTATGACCGCTCGGATGTTGATATGATCATGAGTGAGCATGATTTTCAACGCACAGGCATGGTAAGCAATGCTGAAATCCGAAAATTAGGTGAAATGACAGGCGTGTCTCTCATCCTTGTAACAGAAGGGGTATTAACCGGAGACGATAAGATTTTCGTCAGTGCAAAGATCCTGAATATTGAAACCGGTAGAGTTGATATGATGGATAATCTCTCCATGGGATTAAATACTGAAGCCATTCAAGAGGGCTGTACCACATTAGCTAAACGCTTGTTTGGGGTTACCGCTACTAATTCAGCAATAGAAAAATACACAATAAAACGCTTGAGTTCAAAAGAGTATTTATACATGGATAAATATATGAATAAAGAAAGTTATGAAACCTTCCTTCATGCTAACTGCTCCCAAGCATATCAAAAATTTCTGAAAGGAAAAAGAATGATTAAGGGAGGCTGGGCATGTGTAGGTTCTGGCATAGCATTATTAGCAGGAGGGGTACTGTGTATGACTATTGGGGATTTAGGTTAC
Source organism: uncultured Bacteroidales bacterium (assembly GCA_902798385.1). Lineage (GTDB taxonomy): Bacteria > Bacteroidota > Bacteroidia > Bacteroidales > Paludibacteraceae > Colicola. The sequence continues at coordinate 197,648 of CADBWK010000001.1, read as the reverse complement.
TATGACGCATCAGGGGCACCTAATCCTATTAAGGGAATGGGAGGTGCTTTTATTGGCATAGGAATTGTTGCAGCAGGAGGTGGTATCCCATTAATTATTATAGGCAATATTAATCAGAAAAAATCTGTTGATATGTATAACAACACATGCGCCTCATCTTCTGCCACTGCGCTAACCTTCAATCTTACAGCAGGGCAGAACGGTCTCGGAATCGCCATGCAGTTCTAATAGTCTAAAAATATTAACCCTCAAAAAATCAAGCATTATGAAAAAGATTCTCGTTTGTTTATTGGCAGTATGCCTCGGTATGTCTTTTACGGCAAGTGCTCAAACCGCTTATTCTAAGCAGAAAGCAAAACAAGCCAAGAAAGAGTACAAACAGAAAGTGAAGAAACTCAACAAAGAAGGCTGGCAAGTATTCGGTTCTTCCCATACATTGGAGATGTCTTTGCTGAATCACTATGAGGCATTGGAAAAAGAAAATGTGGCTGAAGTAGTCGGCTATGCCACCTCTGCCAGCAAGAATGTCGGAAAGGACAAGTTGATGATGTCTGCCTGCACCGCTTACGCGCAGATGATCGGAAGCAACATCAAAGGCCGTATCGTGGAAGATATGGGTTCTACTTTGACTACAGAAGAACTGGCAGAGTTTGACCATTTCTATTCAGCTTATGAGAACAAAGTAAAAGCAGAAATCCGTGGCGAGTTGCGTCCTTCATATGCTATCTTCCGTCCAACGAAAGTGCATGGGAAAGATGCTTATGAGTTTGAAGCATATTACATCATAGATGAAGCAGCCGCTTCTCGTGCACGCATTCGCGCTTTTGAGGCTGCAGCAAAAGAATCCGCTGTCGCGCAGAAATATGCGGAGCAAGTATCAAAATTCATCGAAGAAGCGTTCGTTGAAGAATAAATGCGCAGATTATTAAACATAATTTGTTTGCTGTCAGTCATTTTGCCGCTTGCTGCACAAATGCCGAATTGGTATAATGCAGCAAGCCGCAAAATGTACTATCCATCCGAAGCCTATTATACCGGCTATATAGAAGGGGAACAGCGAAAAGGCGAAGCATTGGAAGACGCTATCTCACGGCTGAAAGACGCTGCCCGCGCAGAGCTGATTTCTACAATTCGTACGACCGTAGAGCAAACAACAGACAGCCGTACGCAAAGCAATTTGCGACAATCCACACGGGATTTTGACGAACAGATTCATGAGACCTTTTCCGTTGAGACACGTATTTCTTCAAGCATCAAAGATATTCAAGGTCTGCAAATAGAGGCATACCGCAATCCGTCCGGCGGAACTATTGCCGCCTTTGCATACATCAAACGCCAAACGCTTGTAAATCAATTGACGCGACGTATAGCCATGTTGTCCGGCAAGGCGGAGGATAATTGGCAGCAAGCGGTTTCCTGCCTTGAGCGCGGGCAAAAAACGCAAGCGCGTTCATACGCGGAAAACGGAGTGGAACAGATTGCACAAATGGAAGACCTGCAATCATTACTTGCAATAGTGGATGAATTTGCAGACGAAGAAACACTCCAGACAGCGCAGACACAAACACTCAAACGGCAATTATCCGATCTGTTAACGCAGTTGCGAAATGCAGTAGCTGTTTATATCCAGTGCGATACGAAACTGTTTGAGAGCAATTATCCGGCATTATGCGGGGCTGTTGAAGGTGCTCTGTCTGAAATGGGAGTTTCATTTGTCAACGATCCGTCAGAAGCGGATTGGGCAATATTTATTACCGCTACTGCACAAGAATATGCCAAAACAGATTTCGGTTCGGTTAGCAACTATGCTGCCTTTGTTGAGTCGCATCTGGATATAGAGCGGCTTTCTGATAAAAAGCGGGTTTATAGTAATGGCTTAACCTCTAAAAACAAATCTCATACCAAGGGCTTTGAGCCGGCAGCCCGTGACGCCTATCAAGAAATCACGCCACAGATAGTATCGGTAATCCAAACACAAATAGCACAATAAGGATTATTCCGTTGTGAAAACATTCAGGGTGGGGTACAACCTCGCCCTTTTTTCTAAAAAATCCCATATAATTTGCATATATAAAAAATTTTTTGTACCTTTGCAACCGATTAAAAAGGATAGGGGAATGGATATTGTGTTGCTTATACTGGCATTTTTGTGCTTGATCATCGGTATAATTGGCTGTATCGTGCCGGGGCTGCCGGGTACACCGATTGCCTATGTGGGCTTATTGATTGCACAAGCCACCGATCGAGTCGATTTCTCATGGCAGTTCCTTCTTATATGGGGAGTCATCGTGGTGGTTATCTCGGTTTTAGACTACGTCGTACCGGCATGGGGCACCAAACACTACGGAGGCACAAAATGGGGAGTGTGGGGTAGTACTATCGGCGTTTTCATCGGACTTTTCTTTGGCGCCATCGGCGTCATCTTAGGTCCGTTAGTGGGCGCTATCCTCGGCGAACTCATTGCCGGCAAACAACTCGCCGAAGCTCTCAAAGCAGGATGGGGTAGTTTTATCGGCATCCTCTTTGGTACGATCCTCAAACTAATCGCCTGCGGTCTCATGACCGTTGCCCTGATTCAAGCGATTTGGTAAATCTTTGGCACGGAAATTGTAAATAGGGGGTATGAAACGTTTGTATTCATTCATAGTAGCACTAACGGCATGCCTGACGATGTCAGCGCAGTACGTCGTTAACGACAAGTATGACTTGTGGTTCGAAGACTCCGGATACGAAGTTACGACCCGCAAATCCGTTTTTTGTACCGACAACTACCAGGATCTATGGAATGGCTGTTACATCAAGACTTCCGGTAGTAGGATCTATATCTACCGCGGTTCTTCGTCCATCCTCTACGGCGATGAGATCAACCTGCTGTACAATGGATATTACCGCGTCAAACGCAGCAACACATGGTATCTCGCCGATGAAGACGGAGATCTCGTCAGCGGCATCTACGGCAACTATATCTACTACTATCCTTGGGGATATGTAACGGTTCAACGCAGCGCCGGCTATTGGGATCTCTACCATTCTTCCGGGCGTAAGGTCAACTGTTATTCCGATGAGGCGCCTTATATCTTCTGGAACGGCTGTTTCCTTATCAAACAAGGCAAATATTGGTACGCAGTGGACACGGATGGCGATAAACTCGATGGTGTCTATGGCGATGAAGTCACGCTCCTCAACAACGGCACTTGGAAATGCATCCGCGGATCGTACGTGACCTATATCGACTAATCTAAACGATAAGAAATCGTGATATGACGGTTGCCGGCGGCGTTGATACGCGCCATCTCAGTGCGGAATAAACGCCCGTGAGCCGAGGTGTCTTTCCATTGATTAACCGCAATATAATAATGAATCATCTCGTGCAGAATAGTGTCCTGTACCACCTCTTCCGGCAGGTCAATACGCACGTTGATTCGCAACACAAAGTTCTCATTCCGGTACGGACCAAACAACCACTGCCGCCGCTTGACAAACGTCACTTTGCCCAGAAAACCCTTGGCATGGCTCAACTTAATCGGTATGGTCGGTAACTGCCCGCCAAAAAACTGACGGTTATATTCGTCAAAATGCGCCTGAATATATTCCAAACTTGCTTTCACACTGCAAAAGTACAACAAATATTTGACTTATACAAATTCAAACGCTTATTTTTATTTGTTTCTGCCAAAATGGCAGAGGAAAATGAATGGCATAATACTTGTATAAGTATATATGGAAGAATATTGCCAAAGAGAATCTAATCCGAGTTATGTAAAATAGCATATGGAAGAAAACAATAATATACTTTATGACGTGCTCCCTATTCGGAACAAAGTAATGTTCCCGGGAGTGTTGATCCCTATTGCGGTTTCAAAGAAAAACAGTCTCAAACTGATTAAGGCGGCCAACAAGGATCGCCGGCAGTTGCTCCTGCTTACAGTGAAGGACAACAAAGCAACCGATCCCAAAGAAGCCGATCTGTACACTACCGGCGTGTTGGCGCGTGTGCTGCAGATCATTCCTGTTCCGGAAATGGGCAAAGATACGATGATGACCATTTTTGAGAGTTATCACCGTGTGCATGCTTCCGATTTCATCGAGCAAGACGGGCAACTGATGGCACAGGCGTTCATCATGGAAGAAAATATGCCGCTCAAGACCGACAAACCACAGTTTAAAGCCACCGCAGAGAGTATTCGCGAGACGATTGTCAAGATAATGGACGAGCGCGACAATACCCCCGCCGGGCTTCAAACGGCTATCCAGAGCATCAAAGACGATGCCACCATGGTCAATTATGTCTGCTCGATCTATCAAATGCCGACCGAAGCGGCGCAGGGACTGCTGGAGATCCACTCTATGATGGAGCGTGCCGAGGCCTTGCTGACCATTCTGCAAAAAGATCTGCAGGAGCTAAATATCAAGGCGGATATCCGTCGCCGTACGGCCGAGAAGATTGACCAGCGGCAACGCGAGTACTTCCTGCAGCAAGAGATGGAGACCATCAAGAAAGACCTCGGAACCAACGATGATAACGAGAAAACCGTCAAAGAACTGCGGGAACGCGCCAAGGAAAAGAAATGGTCTGAGGCTGTCGGAGAACAGTTTGAGAAGGAATTGAAACGCCTCGAACACATGCATATGTTCTCGCCGGACTACTCCACCCAACTGGACTATCTGAACACATTCCTTGACCTGCCGTGGGGCGTTTATTCGGAGGATAACTACGACATGCAGCACGCCAAAGAAGTGCTCGACCGAGATCACTACGGATTGGACAAAGTGAAGGAACGGATTGTCGAATACTTGGCGGTACAACGTCAATTGGCTCTTCGCTCGCAAAAAGAGAAAGAAAAATATCCGGTGAAATCGCCGATATTGTGTCTTTTTGGCCCTCCGGGTGTCGGCAAAACGAGCCTCGGAAAGAGTGTAGCAGAAGCCCTTGGACGTAAGTATGCACGCATCTCATTAGGTGGATTGCACGATGAGGCGGAGATCCGCGGTCATCGCCGCACCTATATCGGTGCCCTACCCGGTCGTATCATTGACAGCATCAAGAAATGCGGCACGTCGAATCCCGTGTTTGTGCTCGATGAAGTCGATAAAATCGGTGCCGATTACAAAGGTGATCCGACAGCTGCGCTGCTCGAAGTGCTCGATCCGGAACAGAACAGCACGTTCCATGACAACTACCTGGATGTCGATTATGACCTGAGCAAAGTGCTCTTTATCGCAACCGCTAACACGCTGGAAACCGTGCCAAGACCCCTACTCGACCGAATGGAGCTGATCGAGATGACCGGTTACCTACAGGAGGAGAAAGAAGAAATCGCCAAACGGCATCTCATTCCGAAGGAACTGGCCAACCACGGACTCAAAGCCTCGCAACTGAAGTTCAAAAAGGATATCCTCGCGCATATAATAGATGATTACACGCGCGAGTCCGGTGTGCGCTCGTTGGAACGCCAGATTGCAACGATCTGCCGCAAGGTAGATACCAAACTGGCGCTGGATGAGGAGTATAACGTCACCGTCACCCTCGATGACTTGCGCACTTATCTCGGTCAGAAGCGCTATAGCCGCGATGCCTGGGAGACAAACAAGTACGTAGGCGTAGTGACCGGTCTGGCTTGGACACAAGTGGGCGGCGAGATCCTATTCATCGAGACCAGCCTCTCCACAGCCAAAGCACCGACCCTGACCCTGACGGGTAACTTAGGCGACGTGATGAAAGAATCCGCTACGCTGGCCTTGGGCTACGTGAAGGCACATGCCAAAGAATTAGGCATCAAACCGGAAGTATTCGAGAAAACGGCGGTTCATATCCACGTGCCGGAAGGAGCTATCCCTAAAGATGGTCCGAGTGCCGGTATCACGATGACTACCGCACTCGTGAGTGCGTTCACCAAACGGCTTGTGAAGCCACGTATCGCCATGACAGGAGAGATGACGCTGCGCGGAAAGGTACTGCCTATTGGAGGAGTCAAAGAAAAACTGCTCGCGGCGAAACGAGCAGGTATAACGGATATCATCCTCTGCGAGGACAACCGCAAAGACGTCATGGAGATAGCGGATATCTACCTCAAAGGGCTAAATCTGCACTACGTGCACGATATCAGCGAGGTACTCAAGATAGCACTTGTTTAAATTCCGCGTAGGTATTGTCGGTATAATACACGACGATACGCGCAATCTGCTTAGAAGGAGCTGCAATCACTTGCGGCTCTTCTTTTTGTGCTGCACGAGCGGCTTGCGCCTTCGGATCAGGTGCTTGCGCATCAAACAGACCGGGTTCTTTGCCGGGCTCTGTACGCCACATCTCTCCACGACCGGCAATCAACCATTCCGGATTAAGCGTCGGATAGCGCTCCATGATCCGTTTCATTACCTCAAGGCTGGGATTATTACGCCCTGCCATCATATTACTGATCGTTCCCGGCTGCACATGAATCTCCGTTGCAAACTGCCGTGCATTCAAGCCTAACGAACTAATCACTTTTTCTATTCTTTCTTTATCGCTCATAAATTTGAAATTTCTTAGCCTCGTGAGGCACGATATTTAAATTTGGCCGCAAAGGTACAAAATAAATGTGAAATACACAAATATTTACAAACTTTTTTATAAAATATTTTTCACACATATGAATACATAATATTTTGCGTTGTGAATTATGTTCCACGCGCAGTCTCCGTGGAACAATTTTCTGAAGCAGCAACCATAAACTGTACATCTACTCAACCAGAACCCGTTATAATACCGCTATATTACTTTATATAAATCACATAATATGCAGAAAATAAGCGATTTATATGTGATTTAATATATAAATTCTATTATTATAGGGCATTATGCGGGTTTGTATTAGAATAGGGATTCTTTTTATTTTGAGTAAATTACATAACGATTGAAATATAGCAATTTATGAATTGTATTCCTGCGTAATACATGCCCTAACCTACTCTGCTGCATGAGCGCATTTTAGGGATGATCTCCGATAGAACGTACCACTCTACTCTCTTGATGAGTTTGTCCGATGGAATCGGGATGATTGCACGTTTGCTGTAGTTTGTGTACATGCACATTGTGAATATTTCTGTTGCAAAATATGTTCACGTTTATTGTGTATATTTTTCTGATTTTTTTCTTGCATAATTCACAAAAATGTATTACCTTTGCATCGATTTTGAAAAAGACAATATTCAGCGACTTTTGCCATTAAACTCTAAACTATTTGAACTATGATTCATTTTCACACACTGAAACAGCAAGCGCAGGATTTTTTCCTGCGTTTGTTCGTTGAATCCTACAGGAGTTCCTCTACTCCTTCTTATTATACGTGTGCGCACGCAGGTACACACGCGCGTTTGCATCAATAATTTTTAAAAATTCTTGCATATTTGAGGAAAAAGTAGTACCTTTGCAGTCGATATGATACTCTATCCGAATTGTAAAATAAATCTTGGTCTGCGCGTGGTACGCAAACGCCCGGACGGATACCATGACTTAGAGACAATCTTTGTACCTATTTACGGGCTGCACGATGAACTCGAAGTCATTCCTTCCCCTTCTTTTGCCTTTCAGCAAGAAGGAATTGCGGTAGATTGCAAGCCGGAGGATAACCTGATCATGAAGTGTTACCGTCAGATGGCAAGCAAATATCCGCAGATCGGTGCTGTGAAGGTGCGTTTTAAGAAGAATATACCTTTTGGTGCAGGCTTAGGCGGTGGTAGTAGCGATGCGGCTCATATGGCAATTGCGCTCAACGAATTGTTTGAACTTGGGCTGAGCAAAGAGCAATTAGCTGCTGAAGTAGCATCCTTGGGCGCCGATTGTGCGTTCTTTATATACAATGTACCCTGTTTTGCCGAAGGAATCGGGGATAAACTGACTCCTATTGACTTGGATCTGAAGGGAACACGAATCGTTATGATTAAGCCTAACGAGGGCGTTTCTACCCGTGAAGCCTATTCCGGAATAAAGATTACTGGTGAAGGACTACAGGTTACGGGAGATTTTAGTCAGTATATCAACGACTTTGAGGCGACGGTTTTCCCGCTGCACCCTATTATCGGACAAATAAAAAAGCGTCTGCTGGACGCAGGCGCTTATTATGCGAGTATGTCAGGGAGCGGCTCAACTGTTTTCGGGCTTTTTAAGCACGATCCGGAAGGTCGTTCCGATGCCCACTTGGCTGCTCTTAAGCAGGAGTTTGCCTCCATGGTACTGCTCGACGATACGTTTGGCGAGTGGAAGTCCTAAGCCCCATCCTCTATCCTTGGAAGTAAAGCCCGGCTCGAAGATTCGACGCTGGGTTTTATTGTCGATACCTTTTCCGGTATCGGTGACATCGAGCATCACGTCATGTTCATTCTCGTGGATCTGGAAAGTGATCGACCCTTCTCCGGAGATAGCATCTACGGCATTCTTTGTCAGATTCTCAATGACCCACTGTAGTAGCGGTGCATTGAGCAGCACGGTGCGTTGGATATTATTGAGGCAACTGTCGTCAATCGTTATCCGATTCGATATACGCGCACGCATGTATGCGACGGCATTTTGAACGACAGGGATCAAGTCTCCTTCTTCCAACGATGGCTCAGAACCGATCTTCTGGAATCGATCGGCTATCATCTGCAGACGGTCAATATCCCGCTTCATCTGCGGCACATACTCATCGTTCGGATACTTGTCAGCCAGCAGTTGTTGCCAGGCATTAAGCGAGGAGATCGGCGTGCCAAGCTGGTGAGCTGTCTCTTTGGAGAGCCCCACCCAGAGACGGTTCTCTTCACTCCGTTGACCGGTCAGCATCGTGATCACAGCAATCGCGATAAAGATGAAGATAAGTGCGAATTGGGCATAAGGCACATAACGAAGACGTGTTAGCAGATGACTGTCGTCCCAAAAGAGGTATTGCGTCGTCTGCTCATCTATCTTCAGTTCGATAGGTCCGTGTTTGCCTACTCCGCGCTTGCCTTTCTGCACATTGCGGCTCGAGAGCACATTGCCATCCTTATCGCAGATATAAACCGGAATAGTCGTGTTCTTCTCGATGATGGACATGTAGAAATCAATATCCGCGTCATCATCGGCTACGATGAGTTGTTGGGTCGCTTCTGCCCAGATGGCCATATTTTTCTCTTCCTCCGCCTGTAACGAGTGAGCCAGGTTGTTCGTGAACAATACGGAAATAGCCACGATGATCATGGCTATTACCAGTACTATTGTTCCAATCTGTCGGTTAGTCATATATTAACCAAGCATTGTCAGCAGGACACCTGCGGCAACTGCCGAACCGATGACGCCGGCTACGTTCGGACCCATCGCGTGCATCAGCAGGAAGTTCGACGGGTTCTCCTCTTGACCGACTGTCTGGCTGACACGTGCGGCCATAGGCACAGCCGAAACACCGGCCGAACCGATCAGCGGGTTGATCTTCTCTTTGAGGAAGAGGTTCATGAACTTAGCCAAGAGCACACCACCTGCGCTACCAAGACCGAAGGCCACGATTCCCATCGCAAGAATCATCAGGGTCTGCCAGTTCAGGAAACTGCCGGCCGTTGCGGTAGCGCCTACGGAGAGACCGAGGAAGATGACCACGATGTTCATCAACTCGTTCTGTGCCGTCTTCGAGAGGCGATCCACTACTCCACACTCTTTCATCAAGTTACCGAGCATCAGACAGCCGATCAGCGGCGCTGCGTCCGGGAGGATGAGGGCTACGATGGCGGTGATGATGATCGGGAAGACGATCTTCTCGGTCTTGCTCACCGGACGCAACTGCCCCATCTTGATAGCGCGCTCTTTTTTAGTCGTCAACGCACGCATGATAGGCGGTTGGATAACCGGCACAAGTGCCATATAACTATAGGCTGCGATCGCGATCGGACCTAAGAGATGCGGAGCAAGCTTACTGGTCAGGAAGATCGACGTAGGACCGTCTGCACCACCGATGATACCGATCGAACCGGCCTCTGCGGGCGTAAAGCCCATCGCGTTAGCACAGAGGAACGTAACGAAGATACCGATCTGAGCAGCTGCACCGAGGATGAGCGATTTCGGATTCGCAATCAGCGGTCCGAAGTCCGTCATAGCACCTACTCCGATGAAGATCAAGCAAGGATAGATACCTGCTTTGACGCCGATATAAAGCATATCAAGCAGGCCTCCCTCTTTGAGAATCGCACCGTAGGAATGGTACGCAGGGCTCTCCGGATCAAGGAAAGCCGACCATAACTCACTATGGAACATCCCTGCGCCCGGTAGGTTCGTCAGAAGCATACCGAAAGCGATCGGAAGCAGCAAGAGCGGTTCGTATTTCTTATGAATAGCAAGGTATAGCAGGAAGAACGACACCAAGAGCATAATGCCTTGTTGCCAGGTCATCTGCATAAAACCCATGCCTTGGAAAAATTCCACAATATTCATTGTTGTCTGCCTTTAGAAGTGGAATTATCCGAGCACGATGAGCAGATCATCCTGCATTACGTTCTGACCCGGCGTCACAGCGATTTGCTTTACCGTACCATCTGCCTCTGCCATGATGGCATTCTCCATCTTCATGGACTCGAGCGTCAGCAGGGTGTCACCTTTCTTAACGGCCTGACCTTCGCTTACCAGCACTTTGATAACCGATCCGGGCAGCGGGCTCTTTACTTGCACACCACCTGCCGCAGGAGCAGCGGGTTTAGCCTCTGCTTTCGGTGCAGCAGGAGCTGCGGGCTTCGGAGCAGGAGCAGCAACCGGTTTAGCAGCTACAGGAGCAGCTTTCGGAGCTTCGGTCTCTACTTCATATACTTTGCCGTTGACGGTTACTTTGGTCTTGCCGGCTTCGATTTCTTCTACAGCGCACTTGTACTCAGCGCCGTTGATCTTAAATGCAAATTCTTTCATATTAAAAACCTTGATTGTTCATACCTATTGATTTTTCATTCCACGCGGTCTCGTGCTTGTGGAGCGAGATCATTGCGGTGGGTATATCGTGATGGATATCACGCGCGAGATAAAGCGCATAAGCGATTGCGGCTTTGGTTCCCTCATCCGTAGGCTCCGCCGATGGAGCGGTAACCTTCGGAGCTGGGGTTTCCTCTTTTGGGGCAACTTTCGGTGCCTTCTCCGCTTTCGGAGCCTTGGGTTCAGTTGCTTTCTGCATGATTAATCCGAAGAGTTTCAGGATATAAACCAGACAGAAGAGCAGCGCCAAGACGATACCGAAACCTAAGCCGGTAACAATCCATGTATCTGCTGTTACTGCTAAAAGTACCATAATTACAGCGGTATATTAGAGTGTTTCTTAAGCGGGTTAGTCAGACGCTTGGTCTGCAGCATCTCGAACGCACGGATGATACGGCTACGCGTGTAGCGCGGCTCAATCACATCGTCGATGTATCCGCGGTTAGCAGCCTGGTACGGAGAAGCGAACAGATCTTTGTACTCTGCCTCTTTCTCTGCGATGAAGGCTTTCTTCTCCTCCGGATCTTCGATAGCCTTGATAGCTTTTGCCTGCAGCACACCTACAGCGCCGCTTGCACCCATGACTGCGATCTCTGCATTCGGCCATGCATAGCACATATCGCCGCGGAGTTGTTTACAACTCATCACGATATGACTACCGCCGTACGACTTGCGAACGGTGATAGTAACTTTCGGAACGGTCGCTTCGCCGTAAGCAAACATCAGTTTTGCGCCGTGATCAATGATACCTGCGTACTCTTGTCCGGTACCGCACAAGAAGCCCGGAACGTCCACGAGGGTCAGGATCTGGATGTTGAATGCGTCGCAGAAACGTACGAAACGAGCAGCCTTTCGGCTAGCATCACAGTCCAGCACACCAGCCAACCAACTCGGTTGGTTAGCAATGATACCTGTCGAACGGCCGTTGAAGCGCGCGAAACCACAAATGACATTCTTGGCGTAGTCTTTATGTACCTCCATGAAGTCACCGTTATCTACGATCGTGTTGATGATCTCGTGCATGTCATAAGGCTTGTTCGGATCATCCGGAACGATGTCATTCAGATTATCATCTACGCGGGCGATATCATCGGTACACTCTACGAGCGGAGCCTCCTCCATGTTGTTCTGCGGGATGAAGGAAACAAGACGACGAACTTCAGCAAGCGCCTCTTCCTCGGTTGCAGCCACAAAATGGGTCACACCGGATTTGGTAGCGTGAATCTTAGCACCGCCAAGTTGCTCTACTGTCACATCTTCGCCGGTAACAGACTTCACTACCTTTGGACCAGTAATGAACATGTAACTGTTCTGCTCGGTCATCATAATAAAGTCAGTCAGCGCAGGGCTATATACAGCACCACCGGCACACGGACCAAAGATAACGGATATCTGCGGAACAACACCCGAAGCCAGGATGTTACGCTCGAAGATCTCAGCGTAGCCTGCCAGTGCGCAAGCACCTTCTTGGATACGTGCTCCACCCGAGTCGTTCAGACCGATGATCGGCGCACCGAGTTTCATCGCCTGATCCATGACGTTGCAGATCTTCTGCGCCATCGTCTCAGAGAGCGAACCACCGATAACCGTTGCATCTTGGGCAAAAACGAATACCAGACGACCGTCGATGGTACCCGATCCTACTGCTACACCATCACCCAGAAAGACTTTTTTCTCCATACCGAAGTCATGGCAACGGTGGGTAAGGAACATATTTACCTCCTCGAACGAACCTTCGTCGAGCAGCATATTAATACGCTCACGGCAGGTGTAACTGCCTTTGGCGTGATGTTTTTCGACTGCTGCTTCACCGCCTCCGGCGATCGCCTTCTCGCGGTTAGCAACCAATTTGTCTAATTTAGCTTGATCCATAGTGTGCTTATTTCGGCTGTTGACACAATTCGGTTAATACGCCCTTGGTGGATTTCGGGTGCAGGAAAGCAATCATCAGGTTCTCAGCGCCTTTACGCGGAGCCTTGTCGATGAGTTGGATACCTGCTGCCTCGCATTCTGCGAGTGCGTCAGCTACGTTCTCAACGTTGAAAGCAACGTGGTGAACACCACCGCGACCACCGTTCTTCTCGATGAACTTAGCAATCGTGGATTCCGGGCTCGTCGGCTCCAGAAGCTCGATCTTCACTTCACCAACCTTAAAGAAAGCAGTGCGGACCTTTTGGTCTTCTACTACTTCGATTGAATAACATTTGTTTCCGGAAAGGAACTCAAAGAAGGGAGCAGCCTCTTCGATAGAGGTAACTGCAATACCCAAATGCTCAATGTGTGTGGGTTTCATAAGAAATGTGTTTTTTTATATTGTTTTATAGTATTCTTCGCGTATAATACGAAATCGGCTACAAAGGTACAAAAAAAGAATGACATACACAAGAGTGTATGCCATTTTTATTGTTTTTTTATCCAAATGACGGCATCGGATTCGAGTGTCCAAGCCGGTAGAGGAGATGAAGGTTGGTAGCCGGCGGAGCGGTAAAGCGCCGAACAGGGCTCGTTATTCGTGGCGATGACAGCGTATAAGAGGCGGAGATTAAGATGACCAAAAGCATAGGCCTCCAATTGCTCGAGCGCTTGCCGCCCTACTCCTTTACCGCGGTGTTCCGGCGCGATGTACATTCCGAGCGCGGTCTTGCGATTCCGGGGGTCGAAATCAAAGAGATCGATGCAACCAAGGGTAATGGGTGATTGGTCATTGGTCATTGGTGATTGCTCTATAATCAGACGTAACTGACCGTCCTTGTATATATCGCCGGTTGTGGATTCAATATAATCGCGCAAATCCTGTTGGGACAAGGGATTATGATTGTCGCCATCTGCCCAAGCAGCCGCATCGTTCTCCCATAAATAGAGAAACGGCAAGTCGGAGGGCTCGAGTTTACGCAAGCGGATATTGGACATTGGATACTGGATATTTAGTCAAACAGTTTGGCAAAGAAGCCTTTTTTCTGAGGACGAAGATCTTCCATATTCCCCTGCGGAGCGGGTTCGTAGGGATGTCCGGAATGAATCATATTATAGATTACTCCCCAATCGGGCAGTCCACCGAGATTGCGGTCATCGATCCAGAGATCAGCTACCAATTTGCGCGCCGTGCCGTGCTCTGGTTCTTCTTCCGGATAATTGGAATTAACCGCATAGAATTCCAATCCTTTGGACTTGCAGTAATCAATGGCCTCTTGGAGCAGGTCGCCTTCCCGCACCGTCCAGAGGATGATCTGGTGATGATCCTCATCCTGAAGTTTCTTGAGGGTCTGGATGGCAAAGGGGATGGGTTTGCCTATTTTCGGGTACTCGTGGGTAACGATCGTACCATCAAAGTCACAAGCTATAATCATATCAATACGTAGGAATATTCGGGTCTTCGGGAGTCATTTCCGCTTCCATTTTGCCGCGTGTGGGTTTGCTGAAATACCAAGCAACGGCTGCGATCGCGGCTACCCACAGCATCGATTGGTAACACCCCATCCAGTAGTAAGCAGCTATACCAAGCGGCATGGTGTTGGACGCCAAGAGGATACGCGCCGCGGCACATTTGAAGTACTTATCGTAGGTCTGCGGTTTGATCCATTTGACGATATAGAGACCCAAGGGAATGGTAATGAGGGCATCGAAGATGATGATATACTGCACGGCTTGACCTAACGAGGACATCCTGTCCAGCGGTTCATAGAGCCCTTTCGACCATGCGTAATACATGGCGGTGAGGACGATGAGTGCAATGACCATTTGGATGTAATAGATCCAATTGAGTTGGCGGATAACTTGATTTTCTTCCATTATGCTTTAAATATAGTTCTATTAACGATGGAGCGTCCGAGGGTGATCTCGTCCGTATATTCGATTTGGTTGCCAACTGCCACACCGCGGGCTATCTGCGATATCTTGATGTCAATACCGGCGTTTTGGAGGCGGCGATAGATATAGAAATTCGTTGTGTCGCCCTCCATGGTCGTAGGCAGTGCGAGGATGATTTCGTCGATATTACCTTTGGTAACCCGCTCAATGAGCGAGTCGATCTCTATATCCTTTGGACCTATACCCTCCATCGGCGAAATGATGCCGCCGAGCACATGATAGACGCCGTTGTACTGACCGGTATTCTCGATGGACATGACGTCCTGAACGTTCTCCACCACGCAAATGGTCGCATGGTCGCGGCGGGTAGAAGCACATATCGGACAGAGTTCGGTATCGGATATATTATGGCACTCGCGGCAGTATACAACATCCTTCTTAAGGCGCGTGAACGCATTGGAGAACGCTTCCACTTCAGCTTCCGGTTGGCGCAACAGATGCAGCACCAGACGGAGAGCGGTTCTCCGCCCTACTCCGGGCAACGAGGCCATCTGATTGACCGCTTGTTCTAATATGACGCTTGGATAATCACTCATGTTTCTTCGCCCAATGGGCAGGGATCATTCGATAAGGATAACGTTTGCGTATATCGGCTGCATTCGGACAGTCGACACGGTGGATACGGATACCTTTGAGTACGGACACGAAGGCAAAGATCGGATCTCCGGGTTGTGGGTTACAGCACTTGGAGAGATTGTAGTCCACGTTCTTGACGTTCATGTCCACCTCGATAGCAAGACCTTTGAGTTCAGAGCGATCGACATACTCGGTATGTTCGCGTTGAACAGGTGCCTCCTCGGGTTCCTGCAACACGTCACGCAGCCGTTGGATCATCTCCTTACCGGTCGCAACCGCCTGATACATGTCGGACACAGCCTTGTATCCGAGACGGATAGCCATCTTGGTGATGTCCCCTTCGGTATAGTTAATCTTCCAGTTCTTGAATTTCCGGTCGATGATCTCCTTGCCTTCTGCAGCCTGTTTGTACTCGATCTCTTTGAGTGCCTGACGAATCTTATTCTTGGCTTTGGTGGACACCACCACATTCAACCAATCGGCATTCGGATGCTGGTTCGGCGAGGTCATTACAGACACCTGATCGCCGTTCTCGAGCTTCTGTCGAATGGAGACATTCTGGTTGCGAATAATACCTCCAACGCAGTGCGCGCCTACTTCGCTGTGTATCGAATACGCGAAATCCAGTACGGTGGCACCTGCCGGAAGACGTCTTAAGTCGCCGGTCGGTGTGAAGACAAACACGTCTCCGGAGCTCTGTACGATCGAACCTTTGACACCTTTGTACGACCAGTGAGCCGCTACTCCCTGCTCTGCTATCTCGTCCATGCGACGGGTACGGATCTGCACTTCGACCCAGCGGTTTTGCGGTCCCAGCACCGTCGTGTGTAAGGACTCATAGCCGTTCTCTTTGGGCACAGACAGCCAATCGCGAAGCCGTTTAGGGTTGGGCGGGAAGATATCGGTGATCAAGGAATAGACCTGCCAACAATCGGATTTCTCTTTCTCCGGCGCCGAGTCCAAAATGATGCGGATCGCAAAGAGGTCGTAGATCTTGTCTACATCGCAGTGCTGTGCCTGCATCTTGTGGTAGATCGAGTGGATGGACTTAGGACGCCCTTTGATGGTGAATTTGAATCCCTCTTCCGTCAGTTTTTTCTCCAGCGGCGCGATAAACGACGCTATGTAGGCCTCGCGCTCAGTTTTCTTCGCGTTAAGCGCGTGCGCGATATATTTATAGGTATCGTAATCGAGGAACTTGAGCGCAAGGTCTTCCATCTCAGTTTTGATCTGATAGAGACCGAGTCGATGCGCCATCGGCGCATGGAGATTCTGTGTCTCCCGCGCGATGTGTCTCTTTTTCTCCGAGTCCTCCTCTTTATCAAGTTGACGGAGAAGTTCCAGCCGCTCATTCAGTATCGAAAAAAGTACCTTATTGCTATCTTCCATTCATCTAATTCTAAAAAACGGCACAAAGATACGAAAAAATTTGCACATATAAAAATTTTTTTGTAATTTTGCAGCGATTTTGTGGAAATATTAAAATTTAACCTATAATGAAAACGACAAGAACCCTTGTAATTTGCTTACTTGGCATTGCAGCAGTAGTAATGGCTTACTTCTGCGCATCGAGCGTAACAACGCCTATTAAGTTTGAGAACACGCGTGCTGAGCGCGAGGTAGCAGTCATCAAACATCTGGTTGA
Organism: uncultured Bacteroidales bacterium; assembly: GCA_902798385.1. GTDB lineage: Bacteria > Bacteroidota > Bacteroidia > Bacteroidales > Paludibacteraceae > Colicola. Next base: position 180,621 of record CADBWK010000001.1, on the reverse strand, counting down.
TTTGCGTACTGCAGAGGTGGAGTATCACCATCAAAAGGGTGTATTCACCGCCAATCATGACTCTTTGTTATTGTTCCTGAAGACCGCTCCGAAGAAAGAGTTGTTGAAGGAAGGTAGTCTGACGGATAAGCAGTTGGAGGCCGGTTTGACCGAGCACAAAGCCATCAAGATCCTGAACGAAGCAAAGAAGAAAGCGCTGAAAAAGCAGAGTTTTGAAGATAGCGATGCTTTGTATGCTTACATCTGGGAGAACGACAAAGACGTGAAGGATAATGGTTTGGCAGGTTTCCGTCGTGATACGATTGAGTTGAATATGTTGCAATCCCTGTATAAGGGCGAGTACGACGAGACGACGATCGATCAGATCATGGAGATCCCGTACAGCAACGGTCAGCGTTATGAGATCGAGGTTAACAACGATTACAAGACAAGCCAGGGCATCCGTGTTCCGCTGTTCGAGGCACGCGCTTCTTACGAGAGCTATCTGGGCGACCTGAATAAGCAGGAGTTGGTTAACCTGATCGATAAAGAAAACAAGCTCGACCACTACGCTGGTTTGAAGGTGGGTGATATTTACTCGCCGAACAACAACGCAGGTAACTGGGAGTAATGAGAATTATCTCTGGAAGATATGGGGGGCGGCGATTGTCGCCCCCTAAAAATATCACAGCGAGGCCAACGACGGACTTTGCCAAGGAGAGTCTGTTCAATCTGCTCAACAACCGAATGGATTTGGACGGCATCGATGTACTCGATTTATTTGCCGGTACAGGAGGTATCGGTATTGAGTGCATCAGTCGCGGCGCACGAGAGGTGACAGCGGTAGAGATCGCGCATGTACAGCAGAACTGGATCATCACCTGTTGCCGGCAATTAGGGATCCGCAATCTGAGTGTGATACGAGGCGATGTGTTTAAGTTTTTGAGTGCATGCCGAACCAAGTACGATCTGATCTTTGCCGATCCGCCTTATGCTTTGGAAGCCTTACCTACTCTGCCCGACGTCATCTTAGAGCGCGACATACTAAAAGAAAACGGATGGCTCGTTATTGAACACGGTAAAGATACCGATTTTACGAGCCACCCGAGGCATTATGAGACGCGCACGTACGGAAGTGTGCACTTCTCGTTCTTTCATTAGAGTTCGATATAGATCTCGAGCAGTTTGCAATGACCTTGCGGGTCGATGCGGATATCGTTTAGGGAAGCAGGAATCAACACTGCTTCTCCTTTTTTCAGCGATACGGTCTTATCCTCTGTCTCACAATCGAGCGCGGTGATGCTGCCCTGACCTTCTACGCACATATACGCCACGAACGAGTCAAGCGGAGCGTAATCGCGCTGAATCGGCTTGGTGGGCGATAACAGGTTCGCTGTGAAATACGGACATTGCTTGAGGTTCACAACCCCGTCAATGCGCGGTGCAGTCGACACACAAGAGGCATCGTTCTTGGGCGAGAAATCCATCACTTTGAGCGCTTTATCAAGCTTAAGTGGTCGTTTCTTACCGTCATTTCCTACACGGTTATAGTCATAGAGACGGTAGGTGATGTCGCTATTCTCCTGAATCTCTGCAACGATGGTATCTTTGCGCATGGCATGTACCGTGCCCGAAGGGATATAAGCCACATCGCCTTCGTGTACCTTATACTCGCGCAGGTAGTCCGAGAGCGTACCATCTTGGATGGCCGCGTGGATGAGCGATACGTTCATCTGCTGTTTCCAGCCGAGGTAGATGGCCGATTGTCCCTGTGCGGGCAGCACGTACCACATTTCTGTTTTACCCAGACATTTCTCGTTCTCCAACGCGTACTCATCGTCCGGATGCACCTGAATAGAGAGGTCGTCCGTGGCGTCAATGAACTTGAGCAGTAAAGGGAAATGGTTTCCGAAAACGTCGTACACTTTCTCTCCGACAAGTTCGTCCATATATACCTCCAGCAGATCCTGCAGACTGTCGCCGGCATGGGAACCGTTGATCACTTCGGTCGGATACTTCTCTACGTCTGACATGACCCAAGCCTCGCCTACGTTCTCGTAGTCGGCCGGCACATGGTCATACCATTTCTCGATGGTATGTCCGCCCCAAATCTTATGGAACAGTTTGGCCCTGAATTTAAACGGATATAACATAGTTTATAGTTTTCTGATATGTTTCTCCCACTTCCATGCCGACGCAAGGACGTCACGAATCGGGGTGTCGGCTTTCCATCCCAGCACTTCATTGGCTTTCTTCGGAGCAGCCCACACCTGTTCGATATCGCCTTCTCTGCGACCTACGATGGTGTATGGCAGTTTGAGACCTGTTGCCGCTTCAAACTCATTAATGAGCGTGAGGACACTGAGTCCGGTGCCGGTACCGAGGTTGAACACCTCCACTTGGTCGCGGTCTTTGACTTCCAGCATGCGGTCGATCGCTTTGACGTGTGCCTTGGCGAGATCTACTACGTAGATATAATCGCGGATACACGAGCCATCGGGCGTGTTGTAATCATTGCCGAACACTTTGAGTTCCGGACGTAATCCGGCTGCAGTCTGCGTGATGAACGGAAGCAGGTTCTGCGGTACGCCATTCGGCAGTTCGCCGATGAGTGCCGAGGGATGGGCTCCGATCGGATTGAAGTAACGCAAGATCGTAGCGTGCAGTCCCTTATCGGCGTGTGCTTCATCGCAGATGATCTCTTCGTTGATCTGCTTGGTATTTCCGTACGGAGAGAGCGCTTTCTGAATCGGCGCGGTCTCATCTACCGGCAGATGATCGTTGTCCGGTTGACCGTATACGGTGCAAGAGGATGAGAAGACAATATTGGGTACTTGATGCAACTTCATCACCTCCAGCAACGTCACGAGGCTTCCGATGTTGTTACGATAGTACATGAGCGGTTTCTCCACGGACTCGCCTACCGCTTTGCTGGCGGCGAAATGGATCACACCCACGATGTCCGTAAACTGGCGGAACACATTGTCCAAGTCCATGAAGTTACAGCAATCGATATTGGCGAATTCCGGTTTGTGTCCGACGATCTCCGTGATACCGTCCAGCACGTCGATGGACGAGTTGGAGAGGTTATCTACGATGGTCACGTCGTAGCCTTTCTGCATAAGCTCCACGACTGTGTGCGAGCCGATATATCCGGTTCCACCGGTGACAAGGATTCTGGCCATACTAGAATAATTTAGCGGGGTAAACACCCTCTTTGATGAGATTATTGATTTTCATAACCACCTGCGGACGGTCTTCTGCGTAGGTCACACCAAACCATTTGGCGGTGGTGTCCAGCACTTTGCAGCTGGCCTTGCCCTCGTTGATGAGTTGGTTGACCAGCGTCGGGATGTAGAACTCCGATTTGAGTTCCTGTCCGTGCGCAGCCAAGAAGGTATGGAACGCTTTCTCAGTGTACTCAAAATACTCCGGTGTGAAGCCCCACATGTTCATCGAAACAGGGGTGTGCGGATCCAAAGCGGTATCTACTCCATCCTCTGTGAAGACAATCGTTCCGTTCTTCTCTTCTATCTTCGTACGCTCTACCACATCGGTCAGCAATCCGTTGGCATCGGTAGTACATACACCGCGGCTAACCGATCCGTTCTCGCTGAGCGTGTTGGCTACGCGGTATCCGACCATGCAGTACTCGCCTTGCTTGCCCTCTACCGAACGCAGGAAATCTGCCAGCACACGGAAGGCATCCGCGCCGTAGAAATCATCGGCATTGATGACTGCGAAAGGTTCGTGAATAAGGTCTTTGCCCATCAACACGGCATGGTTGGTTCCCCAAGGTTTGGTGCGCTCCGGGTTGTACGTACAACCGGCCGGCACTTTATCGATGGATTGGAAGCAGATCTCGCACTGCACCTTGCCTTCGTATTTGCTCAGTACCACGCGACGGAAATCATCTTCAAAGTCCTTGCGGATCACGAAAACGATCTTACCGAAGCCTGCACGCAGGGCATCAAAGACGCTGTAGTCGAGGATAGCTTCGCCGTTAGGACCAAGACCATCCATCTGTTTCAATCCTCCATAACGGCTACCCATGCCGGCAGCCAGAATAAATAATGTCGGTTTCATATTATATTGTATTTTGTGATTCAGCTTTATATTCCAACTTACCGTTGTGTTTGTAGTGTTTTGCCCATAGACCATAGACTTCGGAGCAGTTACCAGCCGTGATGAAGGCCTGGATCTTATTGTTGCGGATGAAGGCCATGAGGCTGGAGAACTCATCCTGCGTGATCAGCACTTGAATCTCGGTATGCTCCTCGCCGCTGTAACCGCCTTCTATCTTATATAAGGAACACCCGCGTAAGAGCTCTTTGATGATGAACGTACGGATACGCTCGTACTCATTGGAAATGATACATACGCGTTTGCGCTTGTTAAGCGAAGCGGTGAAATAATCAATCGCCAGACCGTTGATCCAGGTTCCTATGATACCGATGACCACCATGCGGAAGTCATTGATTAGGAAAGAGGTACAGCAAATCATCACGCCGCCGATCGCCACCGATGTACCAATGTCGAAATGCAGGTACTTATTGAAGATCTTGCCGATGATATCGAGTCCTCCGGTAGAGGCGTTGATGCGAAACAGAAAAGCCTGACATATCGAGAGCAGAAGCACAAAGCAGATGAGATCGAACCACACATCGCCGGTACCGAGTCCGCCGCTCATCACCGAGTCACGAACGCGCTCCAGCACTTCGCCCGAACGGCTGAGCAGATACGGGTTGCCATGTGCATCCAGGACCGTTTCTCCTGCTTGCAGTTGTGCCAGAATATCCGGGGCATCGATCACCTGATGGGTGAAATTGGTATTCGGATAGATACGATCCCACATCTGCGTCAACGGACCCAAGATCAACGCCGTATAGACGGTCTTGGCACCGAACTCATTACCGATGAGGATGAATGCCATCAAAAGCAGGAAGGCGTTGATACTCATCACAAGCACGGAGAACGTATCTGCGTCCCCGCCAATCAGAGTATTGAACACGATCGACAGACCGGAGATCGAACCTACGATCAGATGGCTCGGCATCAGGAAGTAATAAACGGCGATCGCTCCGACACTCATACCGATGGTCATCATCACCAGTTCCTTCCAGAACTTAAACGTGCCCAGCGCGTGCCAGAAATCGAGAATCAGATCGCGCCAATAGTCCAGCGTGACGTAGGTCTTCAGATGTGAAAATTCTTGTGCTAAATTCATGGTTATTATTCGTTTTCCGCTACTACCAGACGTGCCGTACGGCGGGTTGTCTGGCTGAGCATGATCGTACGACCGGCTTTGGCTTGCTCGAGGATCTGCTTGGTTGTACCGCGGATCGTGAGCAGCGACAAGTGGTCGTTATAGGATACATTGAAATGCTGTTTGAGTTCAGTCATCGCATCGGGCACAAAGCGCGTGTTGTCCACGCAGACGGAGATCGTCACGGCGGAGGACTGAATGAGCGAGACTTTGAGACGATGACGATGGATGATATCAAAGATCTCGCTCAGGCTCTCTTCGAGCACAAAGGCGAAATCCTTGGGGCGCATGGTAATCAGAATCTGATTCTTACGCCATATATAAACCGGTATGTTGATCGGTCCTATTCCGTCTTCCGAGATACACGATCCTGCGGCATTCGGGTCGCCGAAGGGCTTTACAAATAACGGAATATGTTTATTCTCAAGCGGTTTGATAGTTTTCGGGTGAATGATCTGTGCACCCGAATAACTGAGTTCGACCGCGTCTTGGTAGCGTAATGAGGGGATAAGTACCGTGTTGGGTTCGATACGCGGATCGGCGTTCAGGATTCCCGGAACGTCTTTCCAGATCGTCACCGACTCAGCATCGAGGTAGTTGCCTAAGAGGGCAGCCGTGTAGTCCGAGCCTTCGCGACCGAGCGTCGTACGCTGACCGTCTGCCGTGCCGCCGATGAAGCCTTGTGTTACCACAATATTGGGTCGTTGCGATCTCTCCCACCCTGCGCGGATGGTTGCAGCACTGGTCTTATCATCGACTCTCGCTTCCCGCCAGGTATTGTCCGTGCGGAGCAATTTCGGCATGTTCCACCATTCCACCGATAATCCCTGCTTGAGCAGATAGACGGCGATGATCTGCGTGGAGAGGAGCTCACCCATCGAGACGATCTGGTCGTAGTTCTCGTCGTAAGACTTGTTCGGATCATAAGGGATCTCACCTTGCAGACGGATATCGACACCCGGTTGCAAGCCCAGTTCCTTCATGATGGCTACGTGGTGATCGATGATGTCGATCCATTGGTTGAGCGCCATCTCTTCCTTACCGGCGTCGCAGAACTCAACCACCCGCTCGAGAGCGTTGGTGGTCTTGCCGATGGCCGATACTACGACCATCAGTCCGTCGGGCGTGTTATTCATACGCACGATCTGCTCCAGGTTCCGGATACCTGCCGCGTCCTTCACTGATGCTCCACCGAACTTAAAGACCTTCATGAGGGGTTACGCGTTATGGGTTACAGGTTAGCCATGCGGATGGCTGTATAGGCGCCTTCGATACCTTTATTGCCAAGTTTACCGCCGCAACGGTCCAGCGCCTGTTGTTGGTTCAGGACCGTCAGCACGGAGAAGATCACCGGCACTTTGCCTTGTGCATTGAGCATCGCCACGCCTTGCGTCACCGATTGGCACACGTAGTCAAAATGCGGTGTCTCGCCTTGGATCACGCAGCCGATGACAATGACGGCATCGACGCGCTCTTCTTTGGTGATACGCGCAGCGCCATAGGTCAGTTCCACTGTACCCGGCACATGGATCACGTCGATGTTCTCCGCCGGAATGCCGTGTTTGACGAAGGTGTCAACGGCTCCTTGCGCCATCGAGAAAGTGATCTCGCTGTTCCAATCCGCTACTACAATCGCATAGCGCTGACGTTCGAGAACATCAGCGCTAGGCAATTGGGAACTATCATATTTTGACAAATCGGTCGTCATTATTCAGCGATCGCGATGTATTTGTCAATATCCTGAGCCTCTGCAGAACTCGGGTAGTTCTCTTTGATAGCTTTGAAAGCTTTCAGTGCTTTCGCTTTGTTTTCCTCCTTGAGGTAAACGAGACCGGCTTTCTTCAGACTCATCGGGGCGATGATCTCGTTCCCCGACTCTGCTGCTGTCTCAAAAGCCTTGGCAGCCTTGCCGTACTCACCGAGCTCCACATACGCGTCACCCAGCAGTTGGCTGGCAGCCGGATCGATGTTCAGATCATCAGCATCAAATTTCTTGAGGTACTTGGCAGCATCCTCGTACTCACCCTTCTCGTAGTAGCAAATACCAGCGTAGAGAGCAGCGAGTTTACCTTGCTGATAGTGACCGTACTCATCTGCGATCGCCTCAAAACCGATGCACTCCGCATCGTCACCTGCAAGCGCTTTGTCAAAATCACCTGCCATGAAATAAACGACTGCTTTCGCGTTCTCGTTGCTAGCCTCCAGGGCTTTCGGCTTGATGATGTAGTTGTTGATAGCGATGATAGCCATGACAACAACAGCGATACCGCAAACGATCCAACTGATGAGGTTGGCGTTGTCTTCAATCCACTTACCGGCGCCTGTCAACGCCTCATTAACTTCTTCTAACTGTTCGTCCTGTTTTACGAACTCTTCTTTCTTTTTTGCCATTTTATTTGTTGTTTTATTATTTTCAATAATATGGTTTTCACAAATCGGCTGCAAAGTTACTACTTTTTTTGCATATATGCAAGAAAAAGTGCACAAAAAAAGCACCGTGTAGCATTTTTGCGCGAGAAAACTTCCTTAAGATAGGATTTGAGGCCTGCTTTTTCCTTTGTAATCCGACCACCTCATCGCTATCCGTTTCCGGGTCACGGCGTAGAGTATCGGCACGCCATTAGTGAAGCATTTGCACTCGGTTAGTTGTTATTTGTTGAGTTTTCCGGTCTCGTAGCTACACGATGCCGTATATGTCTTATCGGTGCCACCCCAGGGTCAGCACGATACGATGTGTCTCTGCTTTGATATCGTAGTCCGCAGCCATCGGGTGCGCATACAGATTGATCTTCTGCCAGCGGTATTGGTAAGCCATCTGAACGATCATCGCCGAACCTCTGTAGCCTATCGCACACGAGGCGTAATGGACGCCGTGCGTATATTGCGAGTACGAATCCCGGCGCTCAAAGAGCGGGTCGATCGCATATGGGTTGTCTCCCTTTACAAAATCGTTCTCGTACGCGTAGCCGGCATTGATATAGAGTCCCAATACAGGGATCGCCTCGAGTCCGACACGGAAGGTGTGACGGTCGTTTTGGTACTTGGCATGACTATAGTCATATTGCACCGCGACCATGCCGTACGCCCCGATCTGGAATGCCAGCGAACTCGACAGACGCAACGGCAGATGGAAGTCATTATCCCGGTAACTGCCGTCGGGCGCCCAACTGGTACGGATCGAATCCATTCCGGCGACCGTTGTACCACGGCTGTAGGTGGTCAGCGAACCCAGCGACGGGGTCTGGATTGCCAAACCGATACGTAACCAGCCCGTAGGACGGTAGATAGCACCCGCAGCCAGGCTCACACCTACCCCTCGATGGGTGACGTAGGTCTTGTTATCCAAATAAGAGGTATCGATCGCAAAATCTTCTTGATATACCGCATCTTCCGTCAGTCCGTAGGAATGGATCCGCAGACCCAGACCGGCGTACCATTGATTGGAGTAGTTCATCGCCCAGTCGAAGCCGAACTCATAGGTCGAACCCCGTTCATCGAACGTCAGGCAGTTCCCGTCATTGGTCATGTGATTCGGGTATTTGATGCGTATATCTATCCCTTCCGAAGCCAAGAGGCTACCCAACGAAGGACCATACGTAGCCGATCCGTACATCGTACGGGCATAGGTGCGGCGGCGCTGGTAGGAGAACATCAGGTTATGAGCAATGATTCCCTTGTCTTCGTTGCCGGTTCGTAAGGAGAGCACCACCGAAGCCTGAGCCAGTGAGAAATGCAATAAGGATTTGGTGCTTGTGGTTTTATCGATGCCGAGGTCACCCGTCAGCATCACTTCCGAGCGGCGATAGAGACCTAAGCCGGCTGGGTTATCCTGCGCCGCCGAAGGATCACCTCCGATGGCCGTCATCGCGCCGGACATACCTACATAGCGCGCCGTACCGAGTATCGTTCGCTCGGACAGACGGGCGTAGTCCTGCGCTTGCAAAGCAAGCGAGAGCATCACAAACCCTATGATTCCTATGCGTCTCATCTTTTAATCCTAACGGTTATCGTCGTATCGTTCTGCGAGACCACCTCCATAGACTTCTCACTATCGACTTTCTTCTCTCCACTCTCCACTTTTGTCTCTCCACTATTGCCCCGCTTATCCGGCCAATAGTAGGCATCATCAAGGGGTGCTTGTGAGGCACAAGAGCCACACAAGATCGCCATTATTCCTATGTAGATGAACTTTTTCAAATCTTTCTGAATCCAATAATTTCTTAGCCCAAAGGGCACGATTTAATTGGTTTCAGACCTTCCTGAAACCAATGATTTCGCGGACTTCTTCGATAGTCTTTTCTGCCCGTGCAGCAGCTTTCTCTGCACCCTGACGCATGATCCGATCGAGCAATGCATCGTCGCTTGAGTATGCGAAAATACGCTCACGGATTGGTGCGAGAAGTGTATTCGCATCAGCCGCCATCTGCTTTTTCATATCACCGTAACGGATCTGCATGTTGTTGTACAGGTCGTTGTAGTAGTCAGCGGCTTCCTTACCGGACAGCAGTTCGCAGAGCAGGAAGAGGTTCTGGATCACTTCGGGTTTCTCTTGGTTGAGTTTGGTTGGACCCTGATCGGTTACTGCACGCATGATCTTCTTGGTGACGGTCTTCTCGTCATCGCACAGATAGAGGCAGTTACCTTCACTCTTACCCATCTTACCTGTTCCGTCCAGACCCGGCACTTTGACAGCCTTGTCTGCAAAATGGAACGAAGCGGGCTCTTTGAAGTACTCTACGTTATAGATGCGGTTAAAGCGACGGGCAAACAAACGCGCCATCTCCATATTTTGCTCCTGATCCTTGCCTACCGGCACTTTGTCTGCCTTGTGCATCAATATATCCGCTGCCATGAGGCACGGGTACGTCAGCAAACCGGCATTGACGTTATCCGGCTGCTTGCGCACTTTCTCCTTGAAGGACGTCACGCGCTCCAACTCACCCAGATAGGCGTTCATATTGAGGTACAGGTAGAGTTCCAACACTTGTTTTACGTCTGATTGAACATAGATCGGTGCTTTCTCGGGATCGATACCGCAAGCAAGGTATTCCGCCAAGATTGTCTTGACCGAATTGCGTATATTCTCCGGTGTCGGATGCGTCGTGAGTGAGTGCCAATCGGCAATAAAGAACATACAATCATACTCATCCTGCATCTTCACGAAGGACTTCACCGCACCGAAATAATTACCTAAATGCAAGTTGCCCGTAGGCCGTATTCCACTAATTACTCTCTCCATAATCTATCATCTATAATCTATATTTCTATGGGTAATTGACGATCGATCGGCTGCGCGAGTGTGGTTAGCGTGGTTGTGTCAGCTACACCCGGGATGATCTGAATCTTACTGTTCAGCAAAGTCAACAGGTGCTCATTATCGTGCGCGTATACTTTAATAAGGAGTCCGAACTCACCCAAGGTATACTGCGCTTCCACGATCTCGGGGATCTGCTCGAGGGCAGTAATGACTTGGTTATACATCGAGGCTTTCTCCATCTTTATACCGATATAAACGCAGAGCTGGTAGCCAAGCGATTTGGGTTGCACATGATAACTCGAACCGGTAATCACACCATTATCAAACATCTTCTGTACACGCTGATGAACAGCAGCACGGCTCACACCGCATTGCTCCGCTACATCGCGAAAAGCGATACGCGCATTTTGCGTGATAATCTGCAGAATTTTACGATCTAATTCGTCAATTTTTTCCATTATTTTAATAAAATGCTTAAATTCTGCTGCAAAATTACAGAATTATTTTGACATATGCAAATTTTTTTATACTTTTGCAGCAAATTTTGTAACAAAATGACACTTGACGAGTATATTTCGTTTCATTCGACTCCTGAAAATGAAGTCTTAAAGGCCATCACGCGCGACACCTACGTACACGTGCTTAATCCTCATATGCTAAGCGGACACGTGCAGGGACGCGTACTGAGTATGATCAGTCACATGATCCGTCCAAAGCGTATCCTCGAACTCGGAACCTTCACCGGTTACAGTGCCTTGTGCTTGGCAGAGGGCTTGGCAGAAGGCGGCAAACTGATCACCATCGAGCATAACGACGAACTTGAAGAGACTATTAGACGCAATCTATCCCGGTCGCCTTTAGCAGACCGGATAGAATTGCGTATTGGAGATTGTAAATTGGAGATTGGGAACATAGTCGATTCATTCGATCTGGTATTCATAGACGCTGATAAGCGCGAGTACTGCGCGTACCTCGATCTCGTTTATCCGCTCGTGCCGGTTGGTGGTTTTATCCTCGCTGATAACACCCTTTGGGACGGTCACATCATTGATCCGGCGTACGACAAAGACAAGCAGACGCTAGGTCTCCGTGCCTTCAATGACAAACTAAAGGAGGACGACCGCTTTGAGCAAGTCATCCTCCCTTTGCGTGACGGGTTAACGATGATCAGGAAAGTGAAGTAGCTTCTTCCCAAGTATAGTCTTTCTCTTCCGTTTCGGAAGGGATGTAACCCATCGTTTCTTTCGCTTTGTCCTGCGGGAAGGTGAAGTACGTACACGCGCACTCGCAGAGCAGTTCGCCTTCGGCGGAGTACAACTCCCCTACTACGATCGCTACGTTTCGGCGCATCTCCTTCAGATACGCCCGCAGTTTGATGTAGTCCTGTAGCGTGGAGACGGGTTTATGATAGCGTATCTCCATCTTGGCGGTCACGCCGGCAGTCTTCAGTTTATGGAAAACGACCCAACCGCATACTTCATCCAGCAGCACGGCTTGAATTCCGCCGTGAAGCGTATTTAGCCACGACTGATGGTTCTGGGTGGGACGCCAGATAGAGACAATGTCATCGCCGTCTTCAAAGAAGCGCATACGCGTACCTATCGGGTTGTCCGGACTGCAGCCGAAGCAGTTGTATCCGGGATAGGATGTCCAAGGATTGATGATCCGTTTCATTGCAGACAGTTATCCAATGCTTGTTTCAGCGCTTTCTTATCCAAGTGCTGGCCGATGAAGACAAGTTTCTGCATGCGGTCGCCGTATTGGTCATCCCAGTCGTGACGCAGTTGCGCATCGTCCGCCATCAGTTGCATCAACTCCTCTTTGGGCATCGTGGCGAACCACTCCCCTGCCCGCTTGAGGTTGAACTGCTTACCCGCCTGCTCGAACAGATAGCACATATCATACTCCTCGGCGAAATAGCACATACCCTTACAACGAATGACGTTTTTCGGCCAATGTGCCGCTACGAACTCATCAAACATCCCGAGATCGAAAGGTTTACGCGCGTAATATACATAGGTCTCTATACCGAACTCCGCGAGGTGATCGTGATCGCCATGCTCGTGGTCATGGTCATGGTCATGGTGGTGCTCGTGTTCATCCTCGTCGTCATCGTCATCATCGTCATCGTGGTGATGCTCGTGGTGGTGACTTGCATCCTCCACTTCTTGGATCCAAGTAGCGGACGTAGCGGTCTTATCAAAGTCAAACAATCCGGTGTTCAGGATCTTGTCCAAGTCCACATCGCAATAGTTCGTTTCGATGATTTCCGCCTTGGGTTGTATTGCGCGAATAATAGATTTGATTCGCGCCAACTCTTCTTCGCTTACTTCGGAAGCCTTATTTAACAGGATGATGTTACTGAACTCGATCTGCTCGATAACGAGTGCGGCGAGGTCTTCTTCCTTGGGTACATAGTGCGCCAATTGGTCACCTCCATCGAACTCATCGCGGATACGCAACGCGTCCACTACCGAGCATATACAATCGAGTGTCGGCAGCCCGTCTGTGGCAAACTGCGGAACCATCTGGGCATAACTGCAGAGCGTCTGCGCGATAGGCGCCGGCTCACAAATACCCGAAGCCTCGATCACGATATAGTCATACGCGTGCTGGGCCGCCAGATCGTGCAGTTGGGCAATCAAGTCCATCTTGAGCGAACAGCAGATACAGCCGTTCTGCAGCGCTACCAGCGAGTCATCGTTCTGACTCACCACCCCGCCCTTCTGAATCAACGATGCATCGATATTCACTTCACCGATATCATTGACGACAACAGCAAAGCGAATACCTTTCTCGTTGGTCAGAATGCGGTTGAGAAGTGTTGTCTTGCCGCTTCCGAGATAACCGGTAAGCAGCAAGACAGGAATTTTTGCAATCTCTTTCATTCTTTACTTCACATACGCGGCATAGTCGCCGTAGTATTTATCCACTAATTCTTTTTGTCCGTAACGTTCGCAGGTCTGCAGCACGTAACTCAAGATCGCCGCCTCACGACCGGTGGTCGATTCCATCAGGTTACGCTGACGGCGATCGAGACTCTGCGCAAAGCGCAGGTACTCAACGCACGTGTTAGCAACGACATCCATGATGGCCACAGCTTTCTCGTCCTCGTGGAGCATGAAATACATCTGCGCCATCGAAGCAGAGGTGTAGTCGTACGGTACGTTGTAGCCCGGCAGCATTTCTTCCGCATAGTCCAGTACCTCCAGCGCTTTCTCGCGTTGGTTCTCACGGATCAACTGTTCTGCCAGCTGGGCGAACATCATACGATGAGTGCGGCACATGCGCATCAGGTTCTCGTCGATATAGATGCCCGGGATATTCATGTTGCCGTATTTGAACTTATGCATCATGTTCTCGTACATCTTCTCCGTGTTGACGCGCGGTTGACCGTCACGACTGCGGGTCGGCGTGATCTGGTATGCCAGACCGGTGAGCTCCATATACGGCTCGAGACCGAGGTAGTAGTCATTACCTACCGTCGCGCAGAAGTACATCGGACGCTGCCATTTGTTCGTGCTCAGCATCTCCATGATCATCATCTCCGAGCGCGTGTACATGCGTTTCTTCTTGAAGTAGATCTGCTCGCCGTCCGGGGTCTCTACGTACAGCTGATCCGAAGGGATGTAGTTATCGCCCTCACGGGTCTTGGTGCGCGGATCGTCCGAGCGCAGGAAATTGAATGCTTTCTCTACGCTGATCGGTTGTCCCAGACGGTTGTCCACGCGGGCAATCTCGTTGCTGCCCGGCATGAAATCCTTGTACTCCCAGCTGATCGGCAGTGCCTTGGACTCGTAGTACGGACGTTTCATCTGAGAGATATACCAATCGGTCTGTAGGTACGAGAGGTTACATACACGCAGGTCGGTACCTACTTCCTCTACCTCTTGGTTGTACCACAAGGGGAAGGTGTCGTTATCGCCGTTCGAGAAGAGAATAGCCTGTGTCTCGCAGCTCTTCAGGTAGTTCGCACCGAAATCACGGCAACTATAGCGCTGACTGCGGTCGTGATCATCCCAGTTCTGCTGTGCCATGAGCGCTGGTACACCGAGGCAAAGGAGCGAAGCCAAAACGGCAACACAGGTTTTGCCGGCATCGGATTTGAGGGCGCTGTTAATCCAGTCAATCAGCGCTAATACGCCCAGACCGATCCATATACAGAACGCGTAGAACGAACCGGCATACGCATAGTCACGCTCACGCGGCTGGTACGGCGTTTGGTTGAGATACAGCACGATTGCCAGACCCGTCAGGAAGAACAGCAGGAACGTCAGCGTGAAGTTCTCCATGCCTTCTTTCTTCTTGCCGAGTTGCCATACAATACCGATGATACCGAGCAGCAACGGCAGGAAATAATAGACGTTATGACCCTTGTTCTCCTTGAGTTCGGTCGGCAGCAGGTCTTGGTCGCCGAGCATCGCGTTATCGATGAACGAAATACCCGAGATCCAGTTACCTTTCGTGATATCGCCATAGGACTGCAGGTCGTTCTGACGACCGGCGAAGTTCCACATGAAGTAGCGCCAGTACATGAAGTTCACCTGATAGCGGAAGAAGAAACGCAGGTTCTCGCCGAAGGTCGGACAGTACTCTGTCTTCTGCTGACCGCAGTATTCATACCGCACGCGTTTGCCCTTTACGTTCGCCCACTCTTTGTATGCCCCCACGTGGCTACCCTGACTCGAGTACATACGCGGGAACAGCATACAGAACTGCGGCATGTACTTGTAACTCGTCTTGTAACCGGTGATCACATATTTGTCCTTCTCGCCTTCTACTTTCGGCGCCGGGGCGTATTGGGCATGACCCTTCTTCTCGACGGGGATGCACATGTTGCCTTCGACACGCAGTTCTACCGGGGCATTATAGGTCTGACCGTAGAACAAAGGACGGTCGCCGTACTGCTCACGGTTGAGGTAGTACTTGAGGCTGAACACGTTGTCCGGACTGTTCTGATCCATCGGTGTGTCTGCATTGGAGCGGATCACAAGCGCGGCATAACTACTGTAACCGATCAGGATTACCGTCACCATGATAGCTGCCGTATTGAGCCATCTCCACTCGCTTTTACGCGTGTACCAGATTGCCCAAGTCAGGAAGGCGGCAATCAGCACGAGGCACACTGCCAGACCCGTATTGAACGGACATCCGAGGCCGTTGACGAACAACAACTCGAACCAACCGATCAGCGTCGGGACACCCGGGATGATGCCGTACAGGATCACGAGCAACACCGCGCAGGAAGCCAGGAACGCATAAATCATTCCCTTCCAGCTGAACTCGTATTTACGGAAGTAATAAACGAGTCCGATAGCCGGTATGGTCAGCAAGTTCAAAAGGTGCACGCCAATACTCAAGCCCATCAGGTAGGCGATCGCTATCAGCCATTTGTCACTACCCTCTTCCTCAGCCTGCTCGTCCCACTTGAGGATTAACCAGAACACGACAGCCGTGAAGAGCGACGAGCTCGCATACACCTCGCCTTCAACTGCACTGAACCAGAACGTGTCGCTAAACGTGTACGCCAAGGCTCCAACAGCTCCGGCACCAAGGATACCAATCCCCTTCCAGAGACTGTCCGGCGCAACGAGTTTCTTCGCGAGCGCTGTGATCGTCCAGAAAAGGAACAGAATCGTGAATGCTGATGCAAGCGCCGAGAGGGCGTTGACGCACATCGCTACGTGCGAGGTGTCACTGGCAAACAGACTAAAGAAATGCCCCATGAGCATAAAGAACGGTGCTCCGGGCGGGTGACCAACGTCCAGTTTCCAGGCGCTGGAGATGAACTCACCGCAGTCCCAGAACGAGGCGGTGGGCTCCATCGTAAGGAGATACGTCGCAGCGGCAACGGCAAAAACAGCCCATCCGCACAGCGTATTCCATAATTTAAATTGCTTCATTTTATCGTTGATTTTTTATTATTAGGCCACATTACGGCAAAATCGGGTGCAAAGGTACACAAAAAAAATGACATATGCAAATATTTGTATATTTTTATACAAAAAAAGCACCGAAGCGCCTCTTCGTTTATTTCTCCGACTGATAGGCGCCCGGCTTCGGTTGTTCTGCCGCATATTATTCGGCTCTCCTATTTCCGTTTCCCTAGTTCCATAGTTTCCTAGTCTCCTGGTTTCCTCTCTTTTAATAGTACCATCCGTACGAACACGGGAAACATCCCGTAAACGACCTTCTCTTTCCGACCTTCATTCAAAAAAGCATCGCAACCGCCCTTGAACTGCGCATTCCATCGTGCCCGCAGTTCTGCGTACCTCGGATGACTCGTGTCCTTTACGATCGCACTCGCCTCGCGACATACCTCACGCCAAATCCCCGCCTGCGCCTCTTCCGCCGCCGTCCTCGGTCGATACTTGTAGTCGCGCTTTCTCAAACGGTAATACTCTTGCGGACCCATAGATACAATGTTCCCTTCGTCGTCGCGGTAGCTCTTGATACGCATCACCATATGCGCATTCGAACTTCCTTGCCCGCTCATTTTCCCTCGCAGGACATCCAATCCCGCACTTAATTCTGCCTTTGACATAATTCTTTCTTTCCTATCTTTTACGTATATATCATTGATTATTCTTTAACTAATCTTTAGTGATTATTTAATGATTCCTTAATGATACCTTAGTGATTAAGCCTATCATAAGCCTACCACACTATAACCAGAGTATAGGATGAATATAGTATTCCCCGACCCTTTGCAGTTGCAAAGGTACAACAAAGAATTGACATCTGCAAAAAAACGAGAAAAAATTTAAGGAAAAATGCGCGCGCACTTGCGTATATGAAAAAAAAGTTGTAATTTTGCAGGCTTTTTGTAAGAAAACGAATAAAAACAACATATCAAAAATGATAAAAGTAGGAATTATCGGGTGTGGCTTCGTAGGAGGAGCCCTGAAAAACTGGTTGGAGCACAACAACCCTGAATGTAAGTTATTCATCAGCGATCCGTACAAGGGTTACAATGATGATTTGAGCGACATCGACATCGCGTTCTTGCAGATTCATGTGCCGACCGAAGAGGACGGTACGCAAGACCTGACGCTGATGAAGGAATTGATTAAGAAATTGCCTGACGTGCCGGTATTTGTTCGTACGACCATTCTGCCGGGTACGAGTGCGATGTTGACCAAAGAGACCGGCCACAATGTGTATTACATGCCGGAGTTCTTGACCGAGCGTACATTTATCGAGGACTTCAACAAGCAGACGATGGTGTTCACCGGTGCACAGGAATTACTGACGAAGATCTTTGTGGGCAAGAAATTCACGGTGATGTCGCCGCTGGAGGCTGAGTTGACCAAATACATGCACAATGTGTTCGGTGCGTACAAGGTTACGTACTTCAACGCCTGCCGCGAGTACTGCGAGAAGATGGGTGCGGACTGGCGCAAGGTGCACACGGGCGTGTTGCTGTCGGGATATATCAACGACACCCACACCTATGTTCCGGGACCGGACGGTAAGTACGGTTACGGCGGTAAGTGCTTCCCGAAAGATGTGAACGCTTTTGCCGAGATGACCAAAGGTACGTCGTTAGGTACGCTGTTGGAGCATCTTCATGAGTTAAATGTACACTTTAGAGGTGTAGAAGAGCATATTTAAAATGAAAATTGCAGTTGCAGGAACGGGGTATGTGGGGCTTAGTATAGCTACCCTACTCGCCCAACACAACGAGGTAACGGCGGTGGATATCGTGCCGGAGAAGGTGGAGGCGATCAATCATCGCAAATCCCCTATTCAGGACGAGTATATCGAGCGATATCTCACTGAGAAGAATCTCCATTTAACGGCTACCTTGGATGCCGAGGCGGCGTATAAGGATGCGGAGTATGTGGTGATTGCCGCGCCGACGAACTATGACAGTCGGCTCAATTACTTCGACACGAGTGCCGTAGAGAACGTTATCGAGACGGTGCTGCGCGTCAACCCGAACGCGATCATGGTCATCAAATCGACCATCCCTGTCGGATACACGAAGTCCGTTCGCGAGAAATACAGCTGCAACAACATCCTCTTCTCGCCGGAGTTCCTGCGCGAGAGCAAGGCACTCTATGATAACCTCTACCCAAGTCGTATCATTGTCGGTACTATCCTAGACAATACTGCTATGTATCAGGCAGCTGATACCTTTGCAAAACTGCTCAAAGAAGGTGCCATCAAACAAGATGTGGAAGTACGTATCATGGGTTTGACGGAAGCGGAAGCAGTGAAGTTGTTCGCCAATACCTATCTGGCGCTGCGTGTCAGCTATTTCAACGAACTCGACACTTACGCGGAGATGAAGGGTCTGGATACGCAATCGATCATCGACGGCGTCTGTCTCGATCCGCGTATCGGCACGCACTATAACAATCCTTCGTTCGGTTATGGCGGCTACTGTCTGCCGAAGGACACGAAGCAGTTGCTGGCTAACTACGAGGACGTGCCGGAGAACCTGATCGAGGCGATCGTGGAGAGTAACCGCACGAGAAAGGACTTCATCGCCGACCGCGTACTGGCTAAAGCCGGATATTACGACTACTACCATAAGGGCGATTTCGACGCGAGCGAGGAGAAGCACTGCACGATCGGAGTGTACCGTCTGACGATGAAATCGAACAGCGATAATTTCCGTCAATCTTCTATCCAAGGCATCATGAAACGCGTCAAAGCCAAGGGTGCACAGGTCATCATCTACGAGCCGACGCTGGAGAACGGCACGACGTTCTTTGGTAGCGAAGTGGTGAATGATTTGGCACAATTCAAACTTCGCAGCCAAGCCATCATCGCCAACCGCTACGATGCGGTGCTGGATGACGTGCAAGAAAAGGTATATACACGCGACATATTCCGAAGAGATTAATGAAAAATTACGCCTATCATATTTTTGCGCCCTACCGCGTTTGTCCTCTGGGTGCGCACGTCGATCACCAGCACGGTCTGGTATCGGGTTTTGCCATCGACAAAGGTGTGGATCTATGGTTTAACATTACCGAGGACGGGAGTGTTCGTCTTACGAGCCATTCCTTCACCGGAGAGGTGAATATACGTATCGACGACAAGACGCGTGTAAAGGAGGGTAACTGGGGCGACTATGTGCGCGGCGCCAAGTATGCATTGAGCAAACGCTTTGTGCTCCAACACGGCATCGAGGGCGAGATCACGGGTTCATTGCCTATCGGAGGCTTGAGCAGCAGTGCCGCCGTTTTGATTGCGTACGTGATGGCTTTTGCCAAAGCGAATGCGATTACTCTGACAAAGATGGAGGTGATCAAGATCGCTTCGGAAGCCGAGCGCGAATATATCGGATTGAATAACGGTATCTTGGATCAGGCTTGTATCGCGTTGGGCGAACAAGGCAAACTGCTCTTTTTGGACACCGCCACGGAGCAGTACCGGTTGATTGAACCCGGCGAGGACTTGGGTAAATACGAGATTGCGATCATCTTCTCGGGCTTGACACGCAGTCTGGTTAACAGCGACTATAACCTGCGTGTGAGTGAGTGCAAAACTGCCGCATGGTGTATGCAAGCCTACAAAGAGCAACCAATCCGACCGCTGGATCAAACCTTTCTGCGTGATGTGCCGCTGGAGATGTATGAAGAGACCAAAGACCGCATGCCGGCTCGCTTTGCCCGCAGGGCGGAACATTTCTACTCCGAATACCGTCGTGTACGCAAAGGTGTGACGGCGTGGGAAAGCGGAAACATGGAATTGTTCGGTCAACTGATCAAGCAGAGTTGTGAGAGTTCGATCCATAACTATGAATGCGGCAGTCCGGAGTTGATCGCCATCTACACCATCCTCAAGAACCTTGAAGGAGTGTATGGAGGTCGGTTCAGCGGTGCGGGTTTCAAAGGTGCGGTGATCGCGCTGGTGGATCCGGCGTATAAGAAAGAAGTGGAAGAATCCATCACCCGAGAGTATCTGGCGCAATATCCGGAATACAAGAAGACATTTGGTATCTATTGGGTACACTCGACCGACGGTGCCCGCTTTGTGGAAGCATGAAAACGATCGTGATAGCAGCAGGATACGCAACACGTTTGGGCGAATTGACGAAGAACTTCCCCAAACCGCTGTTGAAGATAGGCGATAACACTATTTTAGGTCGCCTATTGGACGATATCGATCCGATCGCGGCTATCAACGAGCATATCATCATCACGAACCATCGTTTTGCGCCGATCTTTGAGAAATGGGCTAAGGAGCAACACTATACCAAGCCCGTGACGATCTTGGACGACGGCACGAGTAGCAACGAGACGCGTCTGGGTGCGGTAGGCGACCTGCTGTTCGCTATCGAGCACATGGCGCTGAAAGAAGACATCTTGGTGGTGGCAGCCGACAACCTCCTCTTCTTCCATTTCCAAGATTTCGTGGATTTTGCAAAAGAAAATGGCACCAGTTGTATCATGTACCACGAACAGCCGTCGATAGAGAAACTACAGCGCACGGGTGTGGTGGTGCTGGACGAGAACAACAAAGTGCTGGAAATGGCGGAGAAACCGCAAGTTCCGAAGACGCATCATGCTGTGCCGCCGTTCTATCTGTATATGCAGAAAGATTTTGACCTGATTCGTCATTGTCTGGAGAACGGTTGCGGGAACGATGCCCCTGGTAATCTGGCGCATTATCTGGTAGAGCACACCACGATGCACGCCTGGCCGATGAACGGCGGACGATTGGATATAGGCAGCCTCGACACCTATTACGAGGCCTGCGAGAAATACGGGAAATAAACAATGATTAAGAGTAAGAAGGATTTAAATTTTTACCTGCAGGAAGATGCCATACGTGCCGGAATGCCGACACGCTATACAATCTCCGGATATATCCAATATATTATCAAACTGGCTATTGGTGACGAGCAAGCACATGTCCTCAAATATTTGCACACATTACGCCACTTGGAATATTGGACAAATACCTCAACCAACATCATCCATGAATTGGTCCGCAAATACTGGAATGTACGCCACAGCCGCATGGGACATCGATATGGCATTCACATCGGTGCAAACATGGTAGGTTATGGTATAAAGATTGCTCATTTTTCAGGAGGAGTTATAATTAATTGCCGCAAGATGGGCAACTATTGCACCGTATCAACCGGTGTTGTCATTGGCAATAAAGACATACCTGAAGCACGTCCCACAATAGAAGACCATGTGGAACTTGCGATGGGTAGTAAGATATACGGCGACATACATATTGGCAAAAACGTACGTATTGCACCCAACACAGTGGTCTATAAAAACATCTCAGACAATGTGGCAGTGGGCGGCAATCCGGCAAAAATAATAAAAACATATCCTATAGCACAATGAGTGGAACGACAGGAAAACGATTAGCTAAAAATACGGCATTCATGTATATACGCATGTTTGTCCTGATAGTCGTTTCCTTTTATACCTCACGAGTTGTACTACAGCAATTAGGAGTGGATGATTATGGAATATTCACTCTGGTTGGAAGTATTGTCGCAATGTTCAATTCATTACGGGCTGTATTTTCATCATCTACGCAACGATACCTGAACTATGAAATGGGCCAAGGCAACGCATATAATTTACAACTTGTATTCAACTTGAGTATATACATCAACCTCATCATTGCTATTATATTTATATGCTTGGTCGAAATTCTAGGAATATGGTTCTTTGCATATAAAATCAATATTGCTCCTGAAAGGTTAGAACCGGCATTCATCGTATT
The DNA here is from genome assembly GCA_902798385.1 of uncultured Bacteroidales bacterium. Classification (GTDB taxonomy): domain Bacteria; phylum Bacteroidota; class Bacteroidia; order Bacteroidales; family Paludibacteraceae; genus Colicola. The sequence continues at coordinate 158,410 of CADBWK010000001.1, read as the reverse complement.
CCAATGCTCTGTAGGCATAGCTGCAATCAGTATCATTACGTCCGTTTTCGATGCGGAAATCATTGCTCATGAACATATGAATTTTTATGCCATTATAGCAATCGTTGAGAGTTTAATGAAATTAGGCATTGTTTTTCTATTAAGCCACGCTCCCTTCGACAAACTATCCTTCTACGGATATCTGCTATTAGGGGTAAGCATTATCATATATCTGATTAATTATATATATTGTAAAAGCCATTTTGAGGAAATCAAACTACGAGGGCTATGGGACAAAAAATATATAAAGCAAATGACACAGTTTGCCGGTTGGAATTTCTTGGGTAACACAGCCTACACAATTACGCAAAATGGCATGAATATGATTCTCAATGTATTTGGCGGTACTGTGGTAAATGCGGCCCGAGGAATAGCTTTTCAAGTGAGTGAACTGACCAAACAGTTTTTGACAAACGTAAACACTGTGATGACGCCATATAGTATAAAAGCTTATGCAGGAGGGAAATATGATGATTTTCAGAAAGCGATTTTTATCTCCTCGAAGATATTATTCTATGTCCAACTGATGCTGACGATTCCCCTCATCTATCTTACGCCATGGCTCTTGCAGTTATGGCTGGGTGAAGTCCCCGAATACTCGGTTGTCTTTCTCCAACTCACGCTTTGTATCTCGCTCATCCGTTCCATCCACGGCCCGATAGACACCATCTTTAAAGCCAAAGGGAATTTAAAATATTACCAGATAGCAGAAGGAATCATCCTGGCATTTCCTTTAGTGCTGGGTTATTTTGTGTTGAAGGCCGGAGCACCATATGCTAGCATTTTTGTATGCTGTATCTTTATGGAACTGGTGAACATGTTCGTTATCTTGATATTGGCAAGGAAAGTAGCTGGTTTCAACAGCACAGCATATACATATAATATATTATTACCGGCATGTCTCTGTCTGATATGCGCCGGAGGACTGTTCTATTTTAACACACTAACTTCTACTCTTTGGCAACAAATAGTCATCAGTCTTGCTTCGATGGTTATTTGCTCCGCTATATGGTGGTGGTGTATCCTAAAGAGAGAAGAACGAAAGCAAATATTATCATTAATTCCGAATCGGCATGTTGAGTATCGCACGAGATAAATTTGGAACAAGCACTATTCTGCTTGCTTTGCTGGTGCTCTTCTTCATAGTGGCAGAATGGCAAGCGGCTATCACATTAATGATGTGGATTGTGGTAGTATGTTTCTGCTTGCTGCGGGTAAAAGAACGGCTTCTTCTTTTACTTTTCCAAACTACACTCTTCACTTTTCTGATGACGCGACTCATTCTTCCGGATTTCTTCCAAACAGGATATATAGCAGCAGATGTGGATGGCACGATTCGTATGTTTGATATGGAGACATTGCGGTTTATCTATACCACGCTGGCGATTAGTATCTTCGGTTCCTATTTGGGGTTCGTTATGATGCCTAAGATAGAGGATGAGAAACTCCAAATCTATGATAATAATACGCCATATGTACTGAGTATCCGGCATATCAGCAAGATACTTTCATACGGATGTTCGTTTTTCTTCGTCGCCATCGTCTTAGAAAAAAGTATTTTCGTCTTTAATAACGGCTATTTCGGGTTATACGCAGATTTTGAAAGTCAATTACCCGCTTTCATACATAAATTATCAGCATTATATACCCCGCTCATCTGCCTGTTTTTGGCAACCTTCCCGTCTAAACAGGAAGCACGTCTGCCTATTGTGCTGAATCTGATTTTAGCATTGTTTTCCCTTTCTACTGGTAGTCGTACAGCTTTCATGCTGACTTTGGTATTCTTGCTTTTCTATTACAGCGTGCGAAATTTCATTACACCGGGTGAACCTTGGCTTTCGCGCAAAGCCATGATTGCTATGGTTAGCATGATTCCTTTCCTTTTAGCAGGAATGTTTATGATTGATTTTATCCGTGGCGACAAAGAGATGGAGGAAGCAGGCATATTAGACATGTTCGTCAATTTCTTCTATCAACAAGGTGTTTCGGCTCAAGTTATCGGCCTCACATACGATTTTCGAGACCTGCTGGATGACGGCCGTATTTTCTCTTTCGGTCAGATCATCGACAACTTCAATAAGAATTTTGTCTTCCAACTCATGGGCACCGCCGTTGAATACCGTTCGCAAACGGAAGAGATGGCTTTGTACGGTCACTCGTTGGCCAACAGCATCACCTACCTGCAGGCGCATAGGAGTTTCTTAAGCGGTGTCGGTCTGGGTACATCATATATCGCCGAAGTATGGCATGATTTCGGTTATACCGGTCTGCTGCTTTGGAACATGATGTACGGTGTTATTTTTGCGCGATTCTACCATTGGGTACGCAAAGGATTATGGCCCTGCGCTTTCGGATTGATTATGATACCGGATATCATTTATGCGCCTCGTGGACATGCCAGCGCGTTCCTTAACGTATTTCTTAGTATCTCTACGCTTTTGGTTTTCTATATTATCCATGCAATTGCTAAACGCTACACAAAACAATGAAAATCTTAGTTTTTATCGATCATATGGCCAGCGGCGGTGCCGCAAGAGTGACCTCTATTATGTGCAATGGGCTATCATCAAAAGGTTATGATGTAGTGTTAGCATTTGACCGTCAACGCCCGATGCTTTATGGTTGTGGAGATAATATCACTATTATTGATAATCACGTAGCACGTAAGGGGAAAAGCCATTTAGCAGGAATAGTTCAAATGAGTGAACGGATTCGGAAATATCACCAAATAATTAATTATACACACCCGGATATCATCATCGGCGTTGAACCGGAGCCGTATTTATGTGCGCGTATGGCAAGCCTTTGTAAGTCTGTGCATGTAATCGCGGCTGACCACACTTCATATAGCCACCGTCAACATTGGTTTACACATTGGATTAGATGGCATGCATATAAATGGGCAGACTGTGTTAGTATATTAAGCCATACTGACGAACAAATATTAAAGAATAAAATTCCCAACAAGGTTGTTATATATAATCCTATTTCCTTTCCTGTATATGATGGAAATATTAAAAGAGAAAAAATAGTTTTATGCGTAGGTCGAAAAGATGCTTGGCAAATTAAGGGATTTGACCGTATGATACGAATCTGGGAATCCATTTCATCTTCCAATCCAGAATGGAAACTGGTTATAGCTGGAATAGATGGAGTACCTCCATTATCATCCATTCTATATGCTGGGCAAATTAAAAATATGCAGGATTTATATCAACGTGCCGCAATTTTTGCATTACCAAGTCGAGTCGAAGGTTTTCCTATGTGTTTGTTGGAAGCAGCATCGCAAGGATGTGCATGTATTTCGTATGAACTGGGAGGAATTATTTCTGAAATTTACGTTTCTCCAGAAGAAGGCATTATTGTATCTGACAACGACGATGATATGTTTGCCCAAAAATTGAACGAGATGATAAATTCTCCAGAATACCAACAGAAGTGTTCTTATAATATTCGTAATAGAATGAATGAGTTCTCACAAGAAAAATTTATTTCTTCATGGGATTCTTTAATTAAATCACTTTTACCATATGAACATTGTTAATAAATTCTTTACATATTTGATACACCACCCAGAGCGAATACTGCTCCGCGGATGGAATATAATTGCTCCCATGGTACCGGATCAATTGTTCCTTGCTGTCAAATTCCGGCTGACAATGGGTTATTGGATGGATTTTAACAATCCGAAAACATACAATGAAAAATTGCAATGGCTGAAACTGCATGACCGTAAATCAGACTATACACGGATGGTAGATAAAGCAGAAGCAAAAGAGTATGTTACAGAGCGCATTGGCAAAGAACATATTATTCCAACCATCGGTGTTTGGGACAAACCAGAAGATGTTCCTTGGGATAAATTACCTAATCAGTTCGTAGCAAAAGTCACACATGATAGTGGTGGTATTGTAATATGCAAAGACAAAAACACATTGGATATCCCAACAGCTATCAAAAGACTATCCGCCGGACTTAAACGTAATTATTATGCTGTATCTCGTGAATGGCCATACAAAAATGTGAAACACCGAATAATAGTAGAGCAATACATGGTGGACGAAAGCGGCTATGAATTGAAAGATTACAAGTTCTTCTGCTTTAATGGAGAACCCAAGATGCTGTTTATTGCAACCGACCGCGAGAATCCGAACGAAGAAACGAAATTTGATTTCTTCGATATGGATTTTAACTTATTACCATTCACAAATGGTCATGAGCATGCATCTCACATACCGGCAAAGCCAAAAGGATTTGACACGATGGTAGAATTGGCACGCAAACTCTCTGCAGGCATTCCTCATGTGCGTGTGGACCTTTATGATATCAACGGACAGGTGTATTTTGGAGAACTTACATTCTATCATTGGAGCGGGTTTGTTCCATTTGAACCTAAAGAATGGGACAATAAAATTGGAGCATGGATGAACAAATGACACATATTCTCATCATAGCAGACGGATATCCGAGTCCGGGTCTTCCCTACTCGGCTTTCATCGCCAATATCGCGGAAGAGATGACGCGACAAGGGAATTGTGTGTCGGTGATTGCCCCGCAGTCGCTCACCAAGCACTGGTTGCGCCATGTGCCGTTGGCTCCGCGTCATTTCACGCAAGAGGTGGAGGGCAAGACGATTCATATCTACCGTCCCTACTCCATTACAGCAGGTGACGGACGCTTCGGAGGATGGACTCGCTGGTGCAACCGAATCGTGACGACACTGACGGCACGCAGGTTGAAGACTCCGGACGTGGTGTATGCGCATTTCTGGTTGAATGCCGTCATGGCGATGCCTTATGTAAGCCAAAAGCAGCTCCCGCTGATCGTAGCGACCGGTGAAGATATCATTCCTATGGAGCAGATCAGCCACGCAAAGCGTGCCTGGCTCAAGGAGCATACGAAAGCTGTCGTTTGCGTGAGCACGAAGAACAAACAGGAGAGCGTGGCTTATGGCTTAGCAGAGGAAAAGAAATGTCATGTGCTGCCGAATGCGTATAATCCGCAGGAGTTCTATCCGGAAGACGGTTCTGCCATGCGCAAGAAATTGGACATTGAAGACGATGATTTCGTGGTGGCTTTCTGCGGACGGTTCAATGACCGCAAAGGAGTGTTCCGGGTAGATGCCGCGTTGAAGCAACTGAACGACCCGCATATCCAAGCGATCTATATAGGCAGCCCGATGGATAACTGCAAAGACGAGCCGAACTACGAACATATCGCCTTCAAAGGCCAACTGCCGCATAACGAAATCGTACATTATCTCAATGCAGCGGATGTCTTTGTACTGCCCAGCGTAGCAGAAGGCTGTCCGAACTCTGTCATCGAATCGATGGCTTGCGGCCTGCCGATTATCTCTTCTGACCTGCCGTTTAACGACGACATCTTGGATGAGAAGAACAGCATACGCGTAAATCCGTCTGACGTGCATGAGATAGCCGACGCGATCTTGCGCTTGAAGAGCGACCAAGAACTAAGCCGACGTTTGGCACAAGGCGCACTCACTAAAGCCAACAATCTGCGCCTCGAAGAACGAACGAAAAAGATATTGAAAATAATAGGACAATGATAGTAGCACTCAATTTCATAGCATTACCCAATACGCAGCCCACAGGTGCTTTTCATTATATTCGTCACCTGCTGAATATAATGAGTGAGTATGACACGAGCGGTACGCATTTCATTGTGTATAAACAGAAGCATATCGCTTCCGATTTCTTCGGCATGCCTGCTCACGCAGATGTGGAGTATATCGACGTACCAACGCTGGGAAACGGATGGAAACGTATTCTCTTTGAGCAAACCTTGTTCTATCGGTATATCAAGCCCTGCGACGTGTTCTACAGCTATTGTACATCGTTCCCGTTGTTGGTTCGTGCCAAGCGAGTGTTTACACTTCATGACGTTTATTACCTCACGAATCCGGAGCGATACGGATGGTTGCAGCGCACCTATTTGACCCTCGTCACGCGCCTTTACGTGCGCATGGTGGACGAAGTACTGACGGTCTCGCAATACAGTTATCGTCAAATAGCGCACTATATTCCTGCGGCTCGGAACAAGTTGAAGATCACCTATAACATTCTTCCGGCAAGAGAGGCAGATGAGATACCGGTGGAGGTGGGTGCAAAGCCCTATTTCCTTTTCATCGGAAGTATTCAACCCAGCAAAAACATCCTTCAGATGATGGAGGGATTCACACGGTTTAACAAAGACGGTAAGTATCAATTGGTGATTGCCGGCAAGCCTTTACATAATTTCGAGCCGATACTCAAGAAGATAGAAGAAACGCCGAATGTGCGCTATTTAGGGTATTTGCAAGACGGTCAAGTCACCTATCTGTACAAACATGCAGAAGCGGTTGTGCTGCTTAGTCTATGCGAAGGATTCGGTATTCCGCCTTTGGAGGGCTTCCGATACGGCAAACCCGCTTTAGTAGCCAATGCCACCAGTTTGCCGGAGGTAGTAGGAGAAGCCGGCATCAAAGTCGATCCCTATGATATAAATGCTATTGAAGACGGCTTTAGAAACGTGCTGAAAGAGAAAGACACCTTATGCGCACACATTCCTACGCAGTTACAATTTTTTGACTCCAAACAATCCTGTGAAGTTTGGATGAAAAGTTTAGAAATACAATATGCATCATGAATAATCCGAAAGTAATCGTATTATTGCCCGTTTACCGGCAAGACTCCCCAACGTACTTACGTTTGTCGGTGGAGAGCATGCTGAGACAGAGCTATCAGCCCCTACATGTGCTGATGGGTGTAGACGGACCTGTAGAAGACGAACTGGAGCAATGCGTTCGTTCCTATGGGCACAACGAGCAGGTGACTATTCTGTATTTTGAGCAGAACAGAGGTTTGGCGGCTACGCTCAATGACATGATTCGTTGGGCGCAAGAGCAAGGATACACCTATTTTGCCCGCATGGATGCGGACGACATCTCTGTTCCGGAACGAATTGAGTTGCAAATGAACTATTTGCTAGCGCATCCGGAGATCGATATAGTCGGAGGTGCAACCAATGAGATTGACGAAAACGGCAACGACCGCAACAAGATCAATCACTATCCGCTTACTCCGGAGGCCTGCTTCCGTTATTTTGCCAAACGGGATCCGTTAGCGCATCCTGCCGTGCTGATTCGTCAGTCGTATTTCGATAAAGCCGGATGTCTCTACCGCCCGGAGTTTCGTAAGAACCAAGATACGATGTTATGGTTTGACGGTTTGAAGAACGGCGCCAAGATAGCGAACGTAGAGGAGGTGGTGCTCAACTTCCGCGTGAACAATGATTTCTTCACCAACCGCCGAAACGGATACGCTTTTGCCAAAGGATTACTGGACCAACGACGTATCATCAATCGGGAGTTGCATTACGGCATTGTGGCATGGTTCTACGCTTATGCCTTATTCCTTTTCCGTATCTCTCCGGTATGGTTGAAACGACTCCTGTATAAAATCATGTAAGCCCATGACAGCTTCGCAACGCATAGTAGTAAACACGATAGCACAGTACACCCGCACGTTCATCAACGTGGTGTTGTCGCTCTACTCCACCCGCCTTATTCTGGCGGCGCTGGGGCAAAGCGATTTCGGCATCTTCTCGCTGGTAGGCGGTGTGATCTCTATGCTGTCCTTTATCACCAACGCGTTGGCCGGTGTTCCGCAGCGATTTCTGTCTATCTATCACGGGGCTAAGCAAAGCGATAAGTTATCTGCTACGTATGCTAACTGCATGCTTCTGCACCTGATGATAGGCGGTGCTTTGTTACTGATTTTGGCTGCCGTTTATCATCCCGTTCTCTACCATGTGCTCAATATAGAGCCGGAGCGTATCACCGCCGGCATATGGGTGTATTTCTCTGCCGGTATCGTGTTGCTCCTCACTTTTGTGACGGCTCCTATCCGGGCGCTGTTCATCGCGCGGGAGAATATCGTCTATACCTCGGTGGTGGAGGTGCTGGACGGCGTGTTCAAGCTGCTGATTGCCATCTTCCTGACCGTTGCGTTGGGCGATAAACTGATTCTCTATTCCGTTTTGCTGATCGGTATTTCGCTCTTCAACCTATGCGCGTACCTGTTCTACGCGATGCGCCACTATGACGAGTGTCATGTTCCGCGGATACAGGAGATCGATTGGTCGTTCATCAAGCAGATCTTCCGCTTTGCGGCATGGAACATCTATGCCTCCGGCTGTATCATCATTCGCAGTCAGGGCTTGGCCGTGCTCTTCAACCGTTTCTACAGTGTCATCGTCAATGCCGCCTACGGTATCGCACTGCAAGTGACAGGTGCTACGAACTTCCTCGCCTACTCGATTCTCAACGCGATGAGTCCGCAGATCATGAAAGCCGAAGGGGCTGGAGATAGAAAAAAAGAGTATCTTCTCGCGGCATACGCCAGCAAATACGGCGTTCTGCTGCAAGGCATCGTGCTTATTCCGATTGTGTTTGAACTGCCTGCGATACTGACCTTATGGTTGGGAGAAGTGCCGGAATATAGTGTGGTCTTCAGTGCCTTTATGTTGATCGCTTCAGTCATCGACCAGCTCACCATCGGTCTGACAGCCGCTAATCAAGCCATCGGCAAACTGCGCATATGGAACCTCACGGTGAACACCTCCAAGTTGTTGGCACTACCGGTCGGTTGGGTTTGTCTGCACTATGGCATGCCGTTGGTCAGCGTATTATGGGCGTTTATCACATTTGAGCTGGTATCCTCCTTACTGCGTATCCCCGTCATGCATCTGGTGGGCGAACTCGAAGTTATGCCGTTCATCCGAACGGCGATCCTGCCGATCTTTATACCGATGGCTGTCAACGCCGGTGTATGCTATGCGATGACCCATTACGTACATAGCGGCGATGATTCATTCCGATTCTTCCTTACAGGAATCGTGGCGGTCATCATCACCGGCTTGTCAATCCTCCTGTTTGCTACGTCCAAATGGGAACGACAAACATTATTGGAAACAATCAAACAACGCAAAAACAAATAATATATATGCTTAAGTCGCTATTCAAAAAATCGTTTTATTACCTCCGATCGGTGCTGATCAAACGCGGACTCAAGAAGCGCTTGTCCACCATGCCGCAGGCAGATCTGACCAAAGAGGAGAAGGATCTTATCCGCAAGCAATACGATCCTTTGCATCTGGCGTACGACTGGCAGTGGTTCCGGTACTATAAGTTCTATCACGGCTACGTCAATCAGTACTTCGTGCCGCGCGATGTATGGAAAACTTTTGAGTATAGTTTGAACCCTAAAGAGCTGCGGTTTATCCAGAACAAAGCTACCCTACACCGCTTTATCGACAAGCAATACCTGCCGGTAACGATCATCAATAAGTTCCACGGTTTCATCTATGATCAAGACGATCGTATCTTGTCGGAGCAAGAAGCGACTCAACGGCTGCTTAAGCATGACACCTTCGTCTATAAACCGACCGATCATACCGGCGGAGGAAGAGGCGTCAAACTGGTAGAACTGAAGACGATCGAAGACAAAGAGGCATATATCGCAGAGATGTTGAAAGGAGATTTCTTCATCTGCCAGGAGCTGATTCAACCCAGCAAACGTATCACGCGTTTTAACAACGGCGACAAGACCGTCAATACTGTACGCTGCTTCACGCTGTGTTTGAACGGCAAAGTATCTGTTCTCAGCGGCTTTATGCGTATGGGCGGCGGACAAACCTTCAATGATAATGCATCCGCTAAGACAGCCGCTAACCTGGATCCCAAGACGGCCAACGGTTATGTGGGTATCAAACCGTCTGACGGACAGCTGAATGAGTTCTGCCTATATGCCGCTGACCTGTACACGAAGTACTTCTACGCTCCGTCGGGCTTGTTGCTCAAAGGCGAGAAACTGGATTTCTGGAAAGACATCACGGAGGTGGCTGTCTCACTGCATCAGAAACTCCCGATGCTCGGTTTTATTGCCTGGGACTTCACCATCGATGCCGACGAGCACCCGCGTATCATCGAGATCAATCTGGATTCACAGGATGTAGATGATCATCAGATCTTCAACGGACCGATCTTCAAAGACTATCTGCAAGATATAATACACTATACACAAACCCATCCAACCCCTGTTGTTTATGGATAAAATGAAAACTATCGGATTTCCTATCGGGCACAAAGAACATGAGTTCCGTCGGGCATTAGTACCGGAACATATCGCCCTCATCAAGCACCCGGAGCAGCTCTATGTAGAAACGGGTTACGGAGATGTGTTGGGTTATAGCGATGAAGATTACCGTGCGGCGGGTGTGCATGTGGGCTCCCGTGAGCAAGTGCTGACATGCGATATTATTTGCGATCCCAAAGTGGGTGATGCCGATTATCTGGAGCAACTCCACGGGCAAACGGTGTTCGGTTGGCTCCATGCCGTACAAAATAGGGATATCACCGACAAAATCCTGCATAGCGAACTCACTGCCTATGCCTGGGAAGATATGTTCGAAGACGGTCGTCATTCGTTCTGGCGTAACAACGAGATCGCCGGAGAAGCAGCCGTGAGTCACGCCTATCTATGTCACGGCGTTTTCCCCTATGACACCAAGGTAGCCGTACTCGGACGAGGCAACACCGCGCGCGGCGCTATCAAGACCTTGAACTACATGGGTGCAGAAGTGATTGTGTATGACCGGCATACGGAGCAGTTGTTCCGCAAGGAATTAGGCCGTTATGACGTGGTGGTGAATGCGATCCTGTGGGATACGCGCCGCCGCGATCATATCATCTACCGTGAGGATCTGAAGCGCATGAAACACGGGGCGATGATTATCGACATCAGTTGCGACAGAGCCGGCGCTGTAGAGACCAGTGTGCCGACAACGATTGAGAATCCCACCTATATAGTGGACGGAATAAGGCATTATGTAGTGGATCATACGCCGTCGCTGTTCTTCAAAACGACCTCGATGTTCCTCAGCGAAGTGGTTGCACCGCTATGCGACAGACTGATATGCGACGAGCCGGCAGAGGTATTGCAACGGGCCAAATGTATAGAGAACGGCAAGATTATTGACCAACGTATCATTGATTTTCAACATAGGAACTGATATGTGGATTAAGGACTTTATATTAAAAACGCTGACACGTATTTCGCCGAAACTGAATACCCAAGTATTGTGGTACCGGTATTTCGGCCGATGGTGGGATCTGAAGAATCCGCGCACCTCCAACGAGAAGATCCAGTGGTTGAAACTCAATACCTATTTGAACAATCCGCTCGTCTCCCAATGTGCGGACAAGTACGCCGTGCGCGAGTATGTACAGAAGCAGGGGTGCGGCGAGATCCTCAATGAATTATACGGATACTGGACTGATCCGGATGCGATTGATTTTGATCAGTTACCGAATCAGTTTGTGCTCAAGTCGAATTATTACTACCACCTGAATCTGGTAGTGACCGATAAGTCGCAATTAGACATCCCTGCTACGCGTAAACTCTTGTGCCGATGGATGCGTTCCAACGGTCACCTACTCCATTCCGAGATGCAGTACGCGGCGACTCCGAAGAAGATCCTCGCCGAGAGATTCATTGAGACGGAAGACGGTTTGGCTCCGGCAGATTATAAAATCTACTGCTGCAACGGAGAACCCCTTTACGTAATGGTTTGCGTAGGCAGAGGCATGCATGTAAAACCCAAGTTCTATTATTTTGACACGAAAGGTAATCTGCAACGCGAGTTGACGAAGGACGGTATAGAAGCCCCCAAAGACTTCACGTATGCTATCCCTGCCGGATGGAACAAGATGATGGAGTGCGCTCGCAAACTCTCTGCCCCGTTCCCCTTCGTACGGGCTGACTTTTATATCGAACAAGGAAAAGTAATTTTCGGGGAGTTGACCTTCACTCCGGGTGGCGGTTTGGACTCCGACAAACTATATCAGGCAGACCTGCTCATCGGCGAGCAAATCCGCTTACCGCAAGAATAAGCGATGAAGTACAGCGTTATTATACCATATAAAGATATTGTTGACTTAGTCGTTCGCGCAGTCCAAAGTGTACCCGACAGGCCGGATATTGAGGTGATCATCATCAATAACGGCACGACGGAGTTGCCTGCTTCCTTGTTTGCAGGGCGGCATAATGTACAGGTGCTTTGGGAGGCGATAGGCAAAGGCGCAGGAGCAGCACGAAACGTAGGACTGGAACATGCCAAAGGTGAATGGCTACTGATGCTGGATGCCGATGATTTCTTTACGGAGAACGCTTTTGAGATCATGGATCGTTATGCGGAAGGCGAAGAGGATATCACCTTCTTCTACACAACGAGTTGTGATTCCGATTCATTGGCGCCATCGAATCGTCAGGAAGATACCAACGAATTGCTTGACGCTTATCTACAGACAAAAGATGAAGGAGGCTTGCGATACGGTTGGAGTTCGCCATGGGCTAAGATGATCAAACGTAGTTTGGTGGAGGAAAAACAAATTCGTTTTGATGAAATACAGGTATCAAACGATGTCCTTTTCTCTGTTAAAACAGGTTTTTGGGCACAAAGTATTACGGCGAGCAAAGAACAGATATACTGCATTACGACACGGCAAGGCAGTTTGACGCAGACACCCAATTTGAAGAACCTCAACGAACGGATAGATACGTCCATTCGGTTTAATGCTTTTCTTAAGGAGCACAAAATCAGGCAATATCGCAAATCCATTATGTATCTGGTCTATACAATAGCCCGTAATTACGGATATCGAGAAGCGATTAAAACCATTTGGCAATCTATCAAAGCAGGCAATAACCCGTTTATAGGAATGAGTCGATGGGCAAGTACGATCCGCAAAAACAGACATAAATGATCAGTATCATCATCCCTACATATAAACCGCAGGACTATTTATGGCAATGTCTTGATAGTTTTGCCGCACAGACGCTGGATAAGCAGATGTGGGAATTGATAGTTGTGCTTAATGGATGTTCAGAGCCTTGGTTCGCTCAACTCAAGGCCTATCAAGCGGCTCATCCCCAACTACAAATACAACTCTACCAAACGGATGAACCGGGTGTGAGCAACGCACGGAACATAGGGCTGGATCATGCTAAAGGCGAATATATAGGTTTTATAGATGACGATGATCATGTATCGCCGACGTACCTGGAGGATTTGGCCAAGTTGGCTTCGCCGGACACGATCGCAGCCGCTTATACGATCGCTTTTGACGAGACGCAGGACTTTATACCCTATTACATCGAATCAGCCTATCAGGAATATGCACCCAAAGGTGTATTGCCCTACTACCAAGCCCGCCGGTACTTCAGTGGACCGTGTATGAAACTGATTCATCGGGACATCATCGGCGACCGGCGTTTCGACACGCGCTTCCGTTTGGGAGAAGATACCTTGTTTATGTTCGCGATCTCCAATCGGATGAACCGGGTCGCTTTTACTGACACACGCGCCGTTTACTACCGGCGTATGCGTCCGGGCAGCGCTTCGCATAGGATGACTTGGAGCCAAGTCGCACACAACTGCATCCGCTTAATAGCGCAATACACCCGCATCTATACACAAGGAAAAGGATATCATCTTTCCTTCTATACCACCCGCGTTTTAGCGGCATTACACACGATAATAAGCCAATGAAAGAAGTAAGCATCATATGTCCTATCTACAACGAGGAGCGGTTTATTGAAACCTGTATTCAATCCGTCCTCGCGCAAGATTATCCCCAAGACAAGTGGGAGTTATTACTCGTGGATGGCGGTAGTACCGATAAGACGCGCGAACTCATTGCGCCTTATCTGAAACAGTATCCGAATATTCGTCTGCTGGACAATCCCCGTCGTACTGCCCCCTGCGCCATGAACATCGGTATTCGGGAAGCCCAAGGTGTCTATATTTGTCGTATGGACGCGCATTCCTCTTTCCCCACCCACTATGTCAGTACCCTGCTGCGTTACCTCAACGAGCTGCCGGATGCGTCCAACGTAGGCGGTGTATGCGAGACGATGCCGGCTAATGAAAGCAAGAAAGCACAAGCGATCGCTATTGCATGCAGTCATACCTTAGGCGTCGGAAATAGTATGTTCCGTACCGCCAAGGTTCATGAGCCGGTCAAAGCCGATACGGTTCCTTTCGGTTTTTGGCGCAAGAGTTTGTTTGACCAGGTGGGAATGTTTGACGAAGAAATGACACGTAACCAAGACGATGAGTTCAACGCCCGAACGATCCAAAACGGCGGACATATATACCTCGTACCGGGTATTTGCATCCGTTATTTTGCCCGCGACACATTGGCTAAGACCTGGGGCATGTTCTACCAGTACGGTCTATTCAAACCCCTGGTAAACAAGAAAATCAAACACCCCGCTACGGTCCGCCAATTCGTACCGTTGCTGTTTGTCATCAGTCTGCTGATCGGTTTACCGCTGGCATGCCTGTTCCCGATGGTGCGGATCATCTACCTGACGATCATCGCCTTATATATCGTCTTATTGGGCTTTGAAGGACTGAAATACAAGAATGCCTACCTACCGCCGGTCTTTGCTACGATTCATATCGGATATGGACTCGGTTATCTGCACGGCATTGTCAAAGTACTGTGTAAACGACCATTTTATGTAGAAACCAACAGATAATATGAAAAAATTTAATATTCCTTTCTCGCCGCCGGACATGACGGAGGCGGAAGTCAACGAAGTACGAGAAGCGATTCTCTCCGGTTGGATCACCACCGGTCCGCGCACCAAAGAACTGGAACGCCAGATTGCTGCCTATGTCGGTACAGAGCGTGCCGTGTGTCTCAACTCCGCGACAGCCTGTCTGGAGCTGGCCCTGCGTTTGTTAGGGATCGGAGCAGGAGACGAGGTCATTGTGCCAGCTTATACCTACACGGCGTCGGCTTCCGTGGTGGCGCATGTGGGTGCCAAGATCGTGTTTGTGGACAGCCAACACGATTGTCTTGAGATGAACTATGATGCCGTAGAAGCAGCTATCAACGAGCGAACGAAAGCCATCATTCCTGTCGATTTGGCCGGTATCCCCTGCGACTACACGCGTCTCTTTGAGATCGTGGAGCGTAAGAAAGCGCTCTTCCATCCGGTGAACGAGTTGCAAACGGCGATCGGTCGTATCGCTATCTGCGCGGACGCGGCGCACGCCTACGGTGCTTCCTGGCAGGGCAAGATGGTGGGTTCTATCGCGGACTTCACATCCTTCTCTTTCCATGCCGTGAAGAACTTCACCACGGCGGAAGGCGGTGCCCTCACATGGCGTACCTTCCCGGGTATTGATAACGAGGCTTTGTATCATCAGCTCCAGCTCTTCTCGTTGCACGGTCAGTCCAAAGATGCACTTGCCAAGACCCAACTCGGGGCTTGGGAGTACGATATCGTAGGGGCGTGGTACAAGTGCAACATGACGGATATCATGGCGGCCTTAGGTCTCGTGCAAATGAAGCGCTACCCTGCTCTGCTGGCACGTAGAAAAGAGATCATCGAGCGTTATGATGCAGCGTTCAAACCGCTGGGTGTAGAGGTGCTTCCCCACTATACGGATGATCATGTCTCCTCCGGTCACCTCTATCTGACTCGTGTGCCGAAGGCCTCGTTGGAAGAGCGGCAAGCGATCATCGTGAAGATGGCAGAACGCGGTATAGCCACCAATGTTCATTACAAACCGCTTCCGATGATGACGGCCTACAAGGCTTTGGGCTTTGATATCAAGAACTATCCGAATGCCTACGCGCATTTCGTGAATGAGATAACCCTCCCGCTGCATACGCGTCTGACGGATGAGGAGATCGATTACATCATAGAGCAATACACCGAAATTTTGAAAAACAGATGATACGTTTGTGTGACATCCTATTCAGTTTCTTCGGGCTGCTGTTCCTTAGTCCGCTCTTTCTTATTGTAGCATTGTGGATCGTCATCGACAACCCGGGACCGGTCTTTTATCGCCAGCAACGCGTAGGAAAGGACGGGAAGGACTTCGGTTTGCTTAAGTTCCGTTCTATGCGAGTCGGAGCCGATAAGATGAGCCTCATCACCATCGGCGATCGCGACCCGCGTGTCACGCGCGCAGGATACTATATAAGGAAGTACAAACTCGATGAACTGCCGCAGTTATGGAACGTGCTGGTGGGTGACATGTCGCTCGTAGGTCCGCGTCCGGAAGTACGCCGGTACGTCGATCTCTATACCGATGAACAACGGCAAGTATTATCGGTACGACCGGGCATCACAGATCATGCGTCCATCGAGTACATCGACGAGAATCGTTTGTTAGCGCAATCTGCCGATCCGGACAAAACCTATATCGAGCAGATCATGCCGGCTAAGATCGCCCTCAACATGAAATGGATTAACCACCAAACGATTGGTGAGTATTTTACCATCATATTCCTTACATTGACAAAAATAATTCGATAAATATATGGAAAGAAGAGTAAGAGTTCGTTTTGCGCCAAGTCCAACCGGCGCACTACACATCGGCGGTGTTCGTACCGCATTGTACAACTACCTGTTTGCCCGTCAGCACGGCGGTGATATGCTCCTTCGTATCGAGGATACGGACAGCACCCGTTTCGTTCCCGGAGCAGAAGAATACATCCTCGAAGCCTTAGAATGGCTAGGTATCGGCATTGACGAGGGCCTTCGCATGCAAAACGGCGAAATAGAAGCCGTAGGATCTCACGGTCCTTATCGTCAGTCGGAGCGGCGGGAGATCTACCATCAGTACGTGAAGCAACTGCTTGATTCCGGTCATGCATATATCGCATTTGATACGCCGGAAGAGTTAGAGGCGAAGCGTGCTCAGATCCCGAATTTCCAATACGATGCCCGTACACGTATGATGATGCGCAACTCCCTGACGATGGCGGCAGAGGACGTGAAGGCACTCATGGACAAAGGGGAGAAATACGTGGTTCGCTTCAAAGTAGAGCCGGATGAGGACGTGCATGTTCACGATCTGATTCGCGGTGAGGTGGTGATCAACAGCAATATTCTCGATGACAAAGTGCTGTACAAGTCGGCTGATGACCTGCCTACGTACCACCTCGCAAACATTGTAG
Source organism: uncultured Bacteroidales bacterium (assembly GCA_902798385.1). Taxonomy (GTDB): domain Bacteria; phylum Bacteroidota; class Bacteroidia; order Bacteroidales; family Paludibacteraceae; genus Colicola. The sequence continues at coordinate 141,330 of CADBWK010000001.1, read as the reverse complement.
ATGACCACTTGATGGAAGTGAGCCATGTGATTCGTGGTGAGGAATGGTTACCTTCTGCACCACTCCACGTGCTGCTCTACCGTGCGTTCGGTTGGTCGGACACGATGCCTGAGTTCGCCCACCTGCCGCTGTTGCTCAAGCCGGATGGAAACGGCAAACTGAGTAAGCGTGACGGCGACCGTCTCGGTTTCCCCGTCTTCCCGCTCGAGTTCCACAACCAGAAAGACGGTACGGTGTCGTCCGGTTATCGCGAGAGCGGTTACCTGCCGGAGGCAGTTATCAACTTCCTCGCATTGTTAGGATGGCACGGCACAGGTGATCAGGAGCTCTATACGATGGAGGAACTGATCAAAGAGTTCTCGCTCGACCGCGTATCCAAATCGGGTGCTAAGTTCGACTTCGAGAAAGGCAAATGGTTCAACCACCAATACCTGCAACTGCGCAGCAATGAGGAGTTAGCAGAAATGTTCCTGCCGACACTTAAAGCCAACGGCATCGAGGCCCCCGATATGAAGATGGTAGCTACGGTAGTAGGTCTGACCAAGGACCGCGTCAACTTCGTTCCGGAACTATGGGAGCAAACGAACTTCTTCTTTGTAGCACCAACGGAGTACGACGAGAAGTCTCTCAAGAAGCGTTGGAAAGAGGACTCGCCCAAACATATGACGGAGTTGCTCGAGGTACTGGAGAGTGCTCCTTCATGGGACGCAGAGACCTTGGATGGCATCGTGATGCCGTGGATCGAGAAGATGGAGTACGGCGTCGGCATCGTGATGAACGCCTTCCGTATCTGTCTCGTAGGCGCAGCCCGCGGTCCGCATATCTGGGCGATCACCGATGTGCTGGGCAAAGAAGAAACGCTGAAGCGCGTTAAAGTCGCGTTAACCAAACTAGGAGCATAGAGCCCTAGAACCCCAGGATCCTAGTTATGACTCCCCGCGAAGCGTTACATACTTATTTCGGCTACGATGATTTCCGCCCTTTACAGGCGGAGATCGTCGAGTCGGTATTGGCGCAACGCGATACACTCGCCCTGATGCCTACGGGAGGCGGTAAGAGTATCTGTTTTCAGATACCTACTCTCGTTATGGCGCAGGCGAATGAGAACAAACGGCTCTGCCTCGTTATCACGCCCTTGATTGCCTTGATGCGCGATCAGGTAGCCAACCTCGAGGCACGCAATATCCATGCCGCGGCAGTCTATACCGGTATGAGTTGGGATAAACAACGCGTAGCGTTGGATAACTGCCTCTACGGACCGTACCATTTCCTTTATTGCAGTCCCGAGCGGTTGGAGTCCGAGGAGTTCCGCAAGCGTTTGGCGGACTTACCGATCGGTCTGATCGCCGTGGATGAGGCACACTGCATCAGTCAGTGGGGCTACGATTTCCGTCCTTCGTATCTGAAGATTGCCGAAGTACGCGCCTTATTACCGAACGTACCGGTGCTGGCTTTGACGGCTACTGCCACACCCGAGACCATCGAGGATATCCAAGACAAGCTCGGTTTCCGCGAGCATCATGTATTACGGAAATCGTTCCATCGGGAGAACCTCAATTATATCGTGCGCCGCACGGATAACAAACCCGAACAAGTAGCGCATATCTTATCCCGCGTACCCGGTTCGGCGATCGTCTATGTGCGCAACCGCAAACGTGCACAAGAGTTAGGCGAATGGTTAAAGGCGAATGGCGAAAGAGCGGACTTTTACCACGCAGGCTTGACTACCAAGGAGCGTAATGAACGTCAAGCCGCCTGGACACGCGGGGACACACGCGTCATTGTGGCGACGAACGCATTCGGTATGGGTATTGACAAACCCGATGTACGGCTCGTCATTCATTATGATCTGCCGTCTCATCTGGAGTCGTATTACCAGGAAGCCGGTCGTGCCGGACGAGACGGAGAGACGGCTTATGCGGTATTGCTCTTCGATCCCCAACAAGATCCGGCTAAGATCCGCAAACGTATCATAGATACGTATCCGCCGAAAGAGTTCGTGGAGAGTGTGTACCATAAGACGATGGATTTCCTGCAGATCGGTGCAGGAAGCGGGCTCGGGCATCGTTTTGCGCTGCATATCGACCAGTTATGCCACGTCATGAAACTGCCCGTACTGCAGACCTACTCCGCCCTGCATATCCTGACACAAGCGGGTTATATCGATTTTGAAGAGGAACACGAGACCCAACCGCGCGTGCAGATTCTTGTACCGCGCCATCAGTTGGGCGAGTATAACATCTCCCGCGAGCAAGCGGAATTGCTGGATGTGCTGATGCGCTCCTATTCGGGCATCTATACGGACCCGCAATATGTTCGCGAGGCGGACAAAGAAGATATGCACCCCATCCTTGTCTCTCTCGCTCAGAGAGGCATCATCACCTATATACCCCGTTCGATCGGGTGTAGCCTAACGATGACAAACGAGCGACAGATAGAAATCTATCTATCGCCCGCTATCTTCGAAGAGCGCCAAGCGCGGTTTATCAGTAAGATCCAATCGATGTTGGAGTACGCCGAGCAGAATCAGTTCTGCCGTGAGCAATTACTGCTCGCTTATTTCGGTGAGACCGACGCTGTCGCTTGCGGTCACTGCGACGTCTGCCGTGCTTTGACTGCTGACGCTGTCCAATGAGGCTTCTTCGCCCAGCAACTCACGCATTTCTTCCATTTCTGCTTCGCTCACGGCCTTGCGGTCGTTCACACCCATCAGAGGACCAAAGAACACCTTCAGCAAGGCGCGTCCGATCACTTTGTTCAGGTTGAACTTCGGATTCTTGGCATCACCGCTGATAGGTACGTCCAGGATGATCATATCCTGTGCGGAGGTCAGCATATTAAAGCCCGCCCGAACGGGGATATTCTTATAGGGTGCTTTCGAGAACTTCTCTTTCTTGCCTACCCGCGGATGATCAATGACGATCTTGTTCGTGCCTTTCATCTTACCGCTTACCACGTCCAGATGGCTGTCGAGTTTCATGTCTCCGCCTTCCAGACGATAACCGGTGTAGTTCCGGCACAGCGCATCAAAATCGCTCAATTGTACGCCAGTCAGTTTGAGGTTCGCACGGGTGTCTTGGTTAGCCAAATCCATACCTCCTGTGAAGTCCGCTTTCAGTTTGGCATCACTCGTCAAAGTCGCCTCTACCGTCACGCTGTTACGGCCGTTGGTCGCGATATTCGTGCCTTCCACCTTCAGGTCCTTCACCTCGTATTGCCAATCGTGCTTCATCGAGTAGTCGTGGTAAGTCAGGTTATGACCGGTCACACGTGCATGCTTTGCCATCCAGACAAGAGGTTTGGCGGGTGTATGAGGTACCGTATCCTGAGATACCTGTGTCACGCTATCCGGAGCGACCTCTTCCGGTTGCTTCAGCAGTCGCGAAAGCGTATTCCAGCCTTCGTGCACCTCATAATTACCGGTAACACCCGTGATAACAAGGCTATCGAGGATGAAGGTGTTGGAGATCAGATCTCCCCGGTTGAGCACCAGACGTAACTCATCCATCGCCGCCACCTCGTCGTTATGCGTGTCGCGGATACTCAGACCGGCCACCGAGAGATTACCGTTGAGGTGGATGTTATTGATGTTGTCCAGCGAACCGTCCACATGGACAGCGCCGTTCAGTTTAGCACCCAAACCGCTCACATTGAGGTAATCCTGCACGAGCGGCAGCACTACATCGGTATGCACGTCATAGAGTTTAAGATTGACCGCGTAGTTATTCGACTGCATTCGGTAACCGGCTACGATGCCTACCCGACCACCTGTCGGCAGGGCAAACTCCAGACCGGCATTCGTCTGCGTGTTATCGAAATACAGACCGGGTACGGACAGCGAGATATCCTCCAGTTTCCATTGTTTATGCGTCACTACGTCGCGGTATCGGATCGAACTGTTGTTGATACGGATATCGTCCAAGAACACCTTCCAAGAGCTCGGCGTGGTGTCAGCCGGCACGGAATCCGGACGGGAGAAGCGCTCGATGATGTCCGTGAAGTTCAGTCGGTCATTACTCTTGAGCACCTGACCGTTAAAGCCGTCCAAGTGGATCGCACGAATCTTCACGCGTTTCGCCATCAGTTGCGGATAAGCGATGTGCACGTACAGACGTTCAAACGAGATGAAGTCCGTCTCGCCGTTCTGCTCCTTGCATTGGAAGCCCTTGATACTCACGCCACCCCAATACGGGTTGATGATCACTTGATCCGCGTGCAACTGTCGGCCTACGATGTCCTCGCCGTAGTTATTCACTACGTATTTGGCTACTGGCGAGGCGATCGCCAATATCAATGCAAAGAGGAGCACTATTGCTAGCGCTCCCCATCCACATATCTTCCAGAATGTTTTCATTATTCTGCAGCTAATGTGATGCGGCGGAAATCTTTGATCTCCACACCTTTTGCTTTGAGGATATCCTTCACGAGCTCTTTGCTCTCGCTCATGATGTAAGCCTGCTCAACGAGGGTGTTCTCCTTGAGGAACTTACCAAGACGACCTTGTGCGATCATCTCGATCTTCTTAGCCATTTTCTCGAGGTTAGCCTTAGCCTCTTCAGCAACGCGAGCTTTGATCTCACGAGCAGTAGCAGCCTGCTCTGCGGTGATCCAACCCTTAGCTTGGTTCGACTCGATGTGGTCATCGGAATCTACGTGAGCCGGGTTGATACCAGCCTTACGGATCTCGTTCTCGATAGCTTTGTTGATCTCGTCCTGTTTGGTCTTCTCAACAGCTACTTCGAGCTCGTGTTTCTTAACGTCGTCACTTACGTGATCAGCGTCGAGAGCGATCGGGCTCATAGCAGCTACCTGCATCGAGATACCGTGAACGGTCTCGTGGTCAGCACCTTCCTGAGCAGCAACGAGCGAGCTCAGTTTGTTGCCAAGGTGGTTGTAAGCGTCAACTACGGGAGCCTCCAGGCAAGCGTAGTCAGCCAACTCCATCTTCTCACCCGTTACACCGGAGCGCTCCGTGATGATCTCAGCTACAGTGAAGTTACCGATCTTGAGGTTAGCCAACTCCTCTTTCGTGCGTACTTTGTTATCCAAAGCAGCGTCGAGGATCAGTTTAACCATACCAACGAAGTCCTCGTTCTTAGCCACGAAGTCGGTCTCGCACTTCACGCCAACGATAGCGCCGAAGTTGTCTTTCACCTTTGCGAGTACGCAACCTTCGGAAGCCTCACGGTCACTACGTTTTGCTGCGATTGCCTGTCCACGCTTGCGGAGCAAGTCCTTCGCAACCTCGAAGTCACCTGCAGCCTCTTCGAGAGCCTTCTTCACGTCCATCATACCTGCGCCGGTAATATCGCGCAGTTTTTTGATATCAGCTAATGTAACTGCCATAATTATGCCTCCTCTTCTTTAGCTTCTTCTTTTACCTCAGCTACTTTCTCAGCCTCTGCTTTCGGAGCAGCTTTGCGGATACGTTGACGACGCTCTTTCGGAGCCGGAGCCTCTGTAGCAGCCTGTGCTTCAGCAGCATCCTCGTCAGCCTTCTCTACCTTGCGCTCCTCGAGACCTTCCTTGATGGCGTCGCAAACAGCGGTCAGGATCACGTCGATAGCCTTGGTAGCATCATCGTTTGCCGGGATCACGAAGTCGATGTTGTTCGGGTTCGAGTTCGTATCTACGATAGCGAATACAGGGATACCCAGGCGGTTAGCCTCTGCTACAGCGATCTTCTCTTTGATCACGTCCACTACGAACACAGCGCTCGGCAGACGGGTCATGTCGGCGATAGAACCGAGGTTCTTCTCCAGTTTCTCGCGCTGACGGCTGATCTGCAGTTTCTCGCGCTTAGACATGTTATCCATCGTACCGTCGGTAGCCATCTTGTCGATCTGGCTCATTTTCTTGACAGCCTTGCGGATGGTCGGGAAGTTGGTCAGCATACCACCGGCCCAACGCTCAGTGATGTACGGCATGCCTACCTCTTGTGCGTGAGCAGCGATAACCTCTTGAGCCTGCTTCTTCGTACCAACAAACAGCACCTTACGGCCGCTGCGTGCCAGGTTCTTCAGAGCCTCTGCAGCCTCTTCTACCTTAACGGCAGTCTTGTTCAAGTCGATGATGTGAATACCGTTGCGCTCCATGTAGATGTACGGAGCCATGGCCGGATTCCATTTGCGTTTGAGGTGGCCGAAGTGAGCACCAGCCTCGAGCAATTGATCAAAATTTGTTCTCATTTTGATAAAATGTAATAAATTAAAATGTTAAATAAAAATTATTTAATCTCCGTTCATTTTGGAATACTCTTTCACGCGCATAGTACATTATTAAATATACGCGCACGCATATGCGTTTGAGACTCCAAAACAATCGTGTGGTAATCCCGAAGGAGTCCACACGATTTGGAGTATTGTCCGATCGATTAACGTTTACTGAACTGGAAGTGCTTACGAGCTTTCGGTTGACCCGGTTTCTTACGCTCAACCTCACGAGCGTCACGAGTCATGAAGCCTTCTGCCTTCAATGCAGCCTTGTCTTCCGGATTGATCTTCACCAATGCGCGAGCAATAGCAAGGCGAAGTGCCTCTGCCTGGCCTTTGAAGCCACCGCCATCAAGGGTAACCTTGATATCGTATTTCTCAGCAACGCCGAGTTTGTTCAGCGGCTGGAGCACGATATAGCGCAGAATAGAAGACGGGAAATATGTCTCGATGTCGCGACCGTTGATCACGATCTTGCCGGCACCATCATTAACGTAAACGCGGGCTACTGCCTCTTTACGACGACCTAATGCATTAACTGTTTCCATTGTCTTCTAATTATTTGAGGGTGTTAATATCAATTGCTTTCGGTTGTTGTGCCTGCATGTTGTGCTCTGCACCTGCGAAAATGTACAGGTTGGTGATTTGACGAGCACCGAGACGATTCTTCGGCAGCATACCTTTTACTACTTTGCGAACGAGCTTGTCAGCGCCTTTGGCCATCAGGTCAGCCGGAGTGAACTCACGTTGGCCACCCGGGAAACCGGTGTAGCGTACGTAAACGCGATCGTTCCATTTGTTACCTGTCAGCTGCACTTTGTCAGCGTTCACGATGATTACATTGTCACCACAGTCCACGTTCGGAGTGTAGGACGGTTTGTACTTACCACGAAGCAGCTTAGCCACCTTCGTGCACATACGGCCGAGGATTTGGCCTTCAGCGTCAACAACGACCCACTCTTTCTTAGCGGTCTCTTTGTTTACAGACACTGTCTTGTAAGAATTGTATTCCATTAATGTGTTGTTTTTAGGCTTGGCCGACGGACATCTATTAAGCCCTTTGGCACCGCCCAGCCAGGCGATTTATAATAATTGTTTTACGTGCCTTCCCGCACATGCATTACACACGTTCACGCGAAAAAGCCTGCAAAATTACTACTTTTTTTTGACATGACCAAATTTTCGGGCAACTTTTTTCCAAAAAACGTCATTTTCTTGCTTTTTACCGTTCAAAAAGGCGCAATAACTTCATTTTTGTCTCGCCGGCTTTGCCCGTATAAGGATGTTCGCGCAAGGAGAGATTGAAGAACGTGCGCCCTTTGAGGACCGTCTGAGGATGCGTGAATTCCCGGAATCCCCATTCTCCATGGTAGGCACCCATACCCGAATGACCGGTTCCGTTGAACGGCACGCCTTTCACCATCATGTGGATACATACCTCGTTGATACAACCGCCGCCGAACTGCTGGGTCTGCATCACACGGTTCGCCCAGCGCATATCCTTTGTGAACACGTACATCGCCAACGGGTGCTCACGGTCGGCTATCACGTCCATCAGTTCGTCCACTTCCGCGTCTTTGTATGGCACGATAGGCAGCAGCGGGCAGAAGAGTTCATGCTGTACGATCGGCTCGTTGATATCCACCGGATAGATCATAGTGGGGGCATATCGGCGCGTCTCTTTGTCGCCTACTCCGCCGAACACAATACGCTCGCGGTACTCGTTCGCCAGTTTCGCGCACTTGTCGTACGCCGCGTCCGTGACCAATTTCGGGTACTCCGCATTCGTCTCGGCATGTTCGCCTATCTGGGCAATGAAAGCCGCTTGGAGTTCAGCGAGGAAAGCGTCGGCTATCTCTTCGGCCACAGCGATCTGGTTGATATTGATACATATCTGCCCGGCGTTGAGCAGTTTGAAGAACGCTATCTTGCGGGCAGCATCTTTCAAATCCGCATCCTTCCTTACGACGCACCAGTTACCGGTCTCGCCACCCAATTCGAGCGCTACCGGCGTGAGGTTCTTCGCCGCTTCAGCTAACACATGTTTGCCGACCGACGGACTACCGGTGTAGAAGATCTTATCCCACCGCTGTGCCAGACACATATCCGCCACGTCATGCCCGCCATCGATCAACGTAATGTACTCCGGCGGGAACACTTCGGCGAAGAATTTCTTCAACGCCGCCGTGCTGGCTGCAGACTTGGAGCTGGACTTGATAACGACCGTATTGCCGCCGCACATCGCGGCTGCCACCACGCCGATCGTCAGCAGAATCGGGAAGTTAAACGGACTGATCACCAGAGACACGCCATATGGCATCTTATATACTCTCGTGAAGATACTCGGCCAGCACATCAACCCGCTGAAATGGATCTCCGGCCTACTCCATCGGCGCAAGCCGCTGATCATCTCATTCACCTCGGTGATGATCGGTCCGATATCGCACAGGTAGGCTTCCAGTTCACTTCTGCCGAGGTCTTCGCATAATGCCCCGACCAGCTCGTCCTGATGGGCTAACACCGCCTCTTTGAGGCGCTTGAGTTGTTTGATTCGCCATTTAACGGGCAAGGTCTCGCCGGTTCGGAAGAACCTCCGCTGCGCAGCCACAATGTCTCGTATCTGCGATTCTTGATTGGTAATTGGTAATTGGTAATTGGTGATTTGGTTAAGAATCGCCTTAATCTCGTCATTCGTCAAGGTTACAGGAGCCGAATAGTTGATGGAATCGGCGGCAATCATCGGAATCAGTTGTTCGTGGTCGCAAGCGCGAACAGGCGAAACGATCTTATCCATACCGCACGCGGCGATGAGTTCCCGTATCGCTTGCAGGAAATCCGGTACGCCGCAGTATTTGGCTAAAGCTTCGTAGTGCGCCTGGCAGGCTTCTTTCTGGAATTCAAGTACAGGCAACAGCATCAGCGAGATAGCTTGTCCGTGCGAGAGATGGTACATGGCTCCTATACTGTGTGCAAAAGCGTGTACATAGCCTGCCAGTTGGGTATTGATGGCATTACCGCCGTACATCGCAGCCCGCGCCATATTCAGCCGTGCTTGCTCTGCTTTTTCATTCGTTAATTCCTTAACTCCTTCATTCATTAACACCGGCAGGTTCTCCAGAATGAGTTTCACGCCTTCCATCGACATGCGCATATCTTCTTCATCGACCTCCGTATCGCTCACCGCACCTTCGATACAATGACTCAGCGCATCGATACCGCACGCGGCCGTCACGGCTTGAGGAGCATGAAGAGTCAGCTCGCTATCGTGTATCACGTGCGTCACTTTCAGACCAATCAGGACGGTCGAGCCCTTGGCGCCGCGGTCGTTCGTCACCACAGCGCCTACGGTCAGTTCGGCACCGGTTCCTGCGGTGGACGGCACCATGATCAGCGGTAGCGTCTCGCCGGGTACGGGTAAGAACTTCAGTAGCAGCGCTTTCACCGGTACATGAGGCATCTTACAGCCCGCCGCAATCATCTTGCAACTGTCCATCACCGACCCGCCGCCTAACGCGATGATCGCTTCTGCTTGAGTCTGCAATGCTTGCTTGCGCCCGGCTTCAATGATAGCGGTGTTTGGTTCGGAGTGGATATCGCAAAAGAGCGAAGCCTTCACGCCGGCCTCTTTCAAGGACTCCAAGATCGCCTCGTCATACCCCAGGCGATGCAAGGTCTCGTCGGTCACGACCAGCACTAGCTTGTACCCTGCTTTCTTACACATCGCGCCGATCTCACGGCGTGCACCTTGACCGGCTGTCACCTCCGGCTCCGGAAGGGGGATGGCGTGTATCACTTTCCCCGGCAACCGGCGAATCTGTTTTCTAAATCGATACGTATCCATAGTTCATTTCATTTTGCGCACTTGTGCGATAGTGAAACCTCTTAGCGTTTTGTAATGTTGTCCTTCGGTTGCAAAGGACTCGTGCCATTTTCGCAGCCATTCATCGTGTTTCACAGGGTCTTTGAGTTCTGCATCGGCGATAGCTCGTGCTTGTGACATCTGGTTCATAGAGGCGCGTTGTTTGTCGGAAATGGTATCCGGATCCCGATGCATGGGATAATGGGACATAATGGTTTCTCCATAACGCTCCGTAAGATAGAAACGGCTTCCGTTAGGCGGCGGTGTACCGGTATACTTCTCGAATTTCTTGTTTAGTTTGACTCTTGCCATGATTATTTGTGTTTTTGTATGATTCGCCTCTACTCCGCCTCCTCCTCGTTACCATGTCGTTAGCGTGTCGTTACCGTAATTTTGATTATCGAGGTGTATAAAGGGGAGAAAAATAGAGGTGTTTTGAAATCGAGTGCAAAGGTACGAAAATTTTTCGACATATGCAAGAGGGTAAGAATTTTTCGATGAAAAATGTTGGATAATATCCAACCTAATGGACATAGCGAAAAGACACGAACCCGAAGGCATGCACGAAAAAAGAGAGGGACACGGCGCGGGGGGCTTGCGGAGCGGGCAGGTCCCTGGCGTTTACAAGAAGGGCTGGTTGGATTCTAGTAAACAAATTATCTTTAGTATGATTATTCTTATTTGTATTTTTTAGTCCATTTGTCAAACTCATTATTATTAATCATTTGATTGAGCGTAGCCACATAGGAGTTCTGCAGTTGATCGAAATTCTCTATGACAACCTTGAATCCAACGGTATCTTGCAGGTATAAATTATAAATAGAGTTAAAGTCACAGAGTCGTTGACTCAACTCTTTATAACTCGTTTGGTTATTGCTATATGACTCAAGATCTTTGAAATTGATATACCGCACCTCCGGATTCACGATGCGCTGTCCGTTTTCCAGTGACCATATAGTTGTCAAATTTGTTAACTCCTGCCACTGGACAGGTAATAGATAGTACTCCTCGTTGGCTAAAGTCCCGTTTAAGTAGTAGGGATTGGTACTATATGCCTGTTGGGTTTGCCTATGATTATAGACCGTAGGATCTGCGTAGATCGGGTACCTATATGTTCCCGAAAGCGGTTGGAAATATGTCCATTTCCAATCAATAAGGATATATCCGTTGTCTAATACGATATAAGGATTAGTCCCCGTTAAATCCAATTGAGTTCGTGCAAAATCTGCTAACAAGGTATCCTGCACCGTCGGGTTGGATAGCACCAATCCGTTGCCATAATAAAGCGTATTAAGATTATTGTTGGAGAAATCTACCACGCAAGAATCAACAATCGGAGCCACAAACACATATTTCAACATCTCGGCGGGCAGTTGGATAACAGCCAGTTGATTCTCCGGTGCCGGTTCAACACTTGGCTGTGGCGAATCGGACTCACAACTCATGCAGACGATGCCTACGCATGTCAAAAAGATTGTCATGACACATAAAAGAATTTTGTGTCTCATAATATAGAATTTTAAGTTATTTGCCAAACTGATGCTGATGTAAATCTTTGCGGTGCAAAATTACAACAAAAAATTGACATGTGCAAGAGGGAGAAAAAAAAAAGACAAAAACCTAACTTATGCGAGCATAGATTATTTTTTCTTCAAAAATCTTGTATATTCCAAATTTTTGTTGTAACTTTGCACGATTTTTGAATTTGTCGCAACATCAGATATGGATTCGTTTGTATTTCTGGGTTTTGGATTGGATGCGTGGATCACGATTGTGACGGTGTTCGCGATGTTCAGCGTGCTGCTGTTCACCAAACTGCGTTCGGACGTGGCGTTCCTCTGCGCGGTAGGTATCCTGTACGTGACCGGCGTGCTGGACGTCAAAGAGACGTTGTCGGGTATCAGTCAGCCCTCGGTGGCCGTTGTGGGCGTGCTGTTTGTAGTGATTGCCGGCTTGATGCACACAGGGGTATTACAATGGATCGTGAAGCACCTGTTGGGTACGCCGAACACATACACCAAAGCCGTCACGCGACTGATGTTGCCGGTAGCGGCACTGAGTTCGTTCTTGAGCAACACGACGGTCGTAGCGCTCTTCGTGAACATCGTGAAGATGTGGTCGAAGAAGCTCAATATCTCGCCTTCCAAGCTACTGATTCCTCTGAGTTATGCCTCGGGTATGGGCGGCGTATGTACGTTGATCGGTACGCCTCCGAACCTGATCATCAGCGGCTTGTATGAGGAGCAAACGGGGCACGCGATGAACATCCTCTCAACGACCATCCCTGGTCTGTTCTGTCTGGCGGTGGGCGTGCTGTCCATCATCGCTATGCGGCGGTTGTTACCGAATCGCAAAGCGCCTGAGGAGGCTTTCGAGGCAACGGGCGATTACACGGTGGAGATGTTAGTCCCGTCCGACAACCCACATATCGGAATGACGATCGGTGAGTTAGGTCTGAACAGTGTACAGGGCGGTAGTCTGATTGAGTTACGCCATTTCGACGACGAGCGGATCTTGTCGCCAGTGCCGGACGACGAGCCCTTGATGGGCGGTGACCGGTTGGTGTATGCCGGTCAGATAGGTGAGTTGTTAGAGCTGAAGATGTCGCACGGCTTGGTGAATGCCGACCATCCTGTTTTCCATTACGAGGACGCGCCTAAAAGCAAACATTTCCTGCGTACGGCATACCTACCCTTTGGCAGTCACCTGATTGGAACCACGATGGGTACGAACGGTTTTGAGCAAGAGCATAAAGCCATGCTGGTCGCTGTTTGCCGTCGCGGCGAACGTATCGAAGAGTCTCCGCGCAGCGTAGTGCTCCAAGCCGGCGACACGCTGCTGTTAGAGAGCATGAACGAATGGAAGACGGACACGCAGAACCTGCAGCGTGATCTGCATTTCTTTGAATCCGAAGAGATCCCGAATATCGGTTGGAGAACCTTTGTTTCGAGCGCTATCATGATCGCGATGGTAGCCCTCTCGGCGTTCAATGTACTGCCTTTGTTAGAGTGCGCTATCCTCGCCGTGTTCGCTATGCTCCTCTTCCGTTGCTGCAATGCCGAGCAAGCCATGCGATCCATCAACTGGAATATATTGATGATCTTCGCATGTAGCGCCGTACTCGGTATCGCTATTCAGAAGACCGGTATCGCCGAGCGTATGGCGACGGGCATCCTCGATCTATGCGGTACGAACCCGATCGTGGTGATGACCGCCATCTGTTTTGCCGGTACGTTCATCACGGAGTTCATCTCGAATACCGCCGCGGGAGCGATGTTCTTCCCGATCATGTACAATGCGGCCGAGCAGTTAGGTTACGAACCTTTCCCGTTCCTGATCGCGTTGATGATCGCCGTGAGCAGCAGTTTTGCGACGCCGATCGGTTCCCCGACTCACATGCTCGTTTATGGTCCGGGCGGTTACCGTTTTGCAGATTTCCTGAAGATAGGTCTGCTGATGAATATCATCATCTTGGCAGCAAACATATTGATTGTCAACCTCGTTTATCCATTAACTCCGCTACCCTAAGTGAAGAGCGAAGGCAACATAGAAGTGATTGGTGCTCGGGTGCATAACCTGAAGAACATCAGCGTGTCGATGCCGCGGAAGCGGTTAACGGTCATCACGGGTCTGAGCGGCTCGGGAAAGAGTTCGCTGGCGTTCGATACGATCTTCGCGGAGGGTCAACGGCGTTATATGGAGACCTTCTCGTCGTACGCCCGGGGCTTCATCGGTCAGATGCAACGGCCGGACGTGGATAAGATAACGGGCTTGAGCCCGGTGATCTCCATCGACCAGAAGACCACGAGTAAGAACCCGCGCTCGACGGTAGGTACCGTGACGGAGGTGTATGATTTCCTGCGTCTGCTGTACGCTCGCGCGGCGACACCCTACTCGTACCTGTCCGGCAAACCGATGGTGCAGATGACGGACGAACAGATCATCGAGGTCATCGTGCGTGAGTACGCGGGAAAGAAGATCCTGCTGTTAGCGCCACTCATCAACAACCGCAAAGGACATTACAAGGAGCTGTTCGAGACGATCCGTAAGAAAGGCTTCGTGTATGTGCGCGTGGACGGCGAAGTGCAGGAACTCGTGCCGGGGATGAAGGTGGACCGCTACAAGAACCACACGATCGAGGTGGTGGTGGATCGCCTGAAGCCCAAAGAGGACGAGGACCTTCGACGCTTGCGGCAGTCGGTAGATAGAGCCATGACGCAAGGCAACGGCATGATGCTGATCGTCGACGAGCACGGGAAGATACGCTATTTCAGCCGGCATCTGATGTGCCCGGAGACGGGATTGAGTTATCCGCTTCCGGCGCCCCACACCTTCTCGTTCAACAGCCCGTCGGGTTGGTGTCCGTGCTGCAAAGGACTCGGGAAAGTGAAGAGTGAAGAGTTAAAAGTGAAGAGTGATGAGGAGATTGACGAGCTGATACGGGAGGATGACTGGTTGGAGCAACTGAAAGAGCTGACGCAGAATGATGCCAATGATGAGAATGATGAGAATGATGAGGAGAAAGAGGAGTTTGTAGAGTGCCCGGAATGTAAGGGCAAGCGACTGAGCAAAGAGGCGTTGAGTTATAAGTTAGGTCCCTACTCGATTGCCGATCTGTCAGAAATGGATATTGATACCCTTCTAACCGAGTTAGAAGGATTGGTAAATGGTAAATGGTCATTGGTCAATGATAAGCAAAAAGCGATTGCGGAGCCGATATTGAAGGAGATATGCGCGCGACTGCGGTTCATGCAGTCCGTAGGACTGAGTTATCTGAGTTTAGGTCGCAGTAGCGAGAGTCTGAGTGGCGGCGAGAGCCAACGTATCCGTCTGGCTACGCAGATCGGCAGTCGGTTGGTGAACGTGCTCTATATCCTCGACGAGCCCTCTATCGGTCTGCACCAACGCGATAACCAACGCCTGATCAACAGCCTGAAGGAGTTGCGCGATATGGGTAACTCTGTCATCGTCGTGGAGCACGACGAGCAGATGATGCGCGAGGCGGACTGGATAGTCGATGTAGGACCGAAAGCCGGTCGTCTGGGTGGTAAGATCATGTTCGCCGGCAAACCGGAAGACCTCCTTAAGACCGACACCTTAACGGCTCGTTATCTGAAAGGAGAGACTGTTATACCGGAGTACCGGGATAGCGGAATACCAAAGGGTTTTATAAAACTGAGCGGTTGTACGGGCAATAACCTGAAGGACGTGACGGTGGAGATTCCGCTCGGCAAGATGGTGTGCGTGACAGGCGTGAGCGGCAGCGGTAAGAGTTCGCTCATCAACCAGACGCTCTACCCCATCCTCAGCCAGCGTTTCTACCGCAGCAAACGCCAACCGCTCCCCTACAAACATATCAGCGGGTTGGAGCACATCGACAAAGTGATCAACGTCGATCAGTCGCCTATCGGTCGTACGCCCCGCAGTAACCCGGCGACGTACACGGACGTATTCACGGATATCCGCGAGTTATTCTCCCAACTGCCGGAGTCCAAGATCCGCGGATGGAAGGCAGGACGATTCAGTTTCAACTCCAAAGGCGGTCGCTGTGAAGAGTGCCAAGGTAACGGCTACAAGACCATCCAGATGCATTTCATGCCGGACGTGTATGTACCGTGCGAGGTGTGCGGTTGTACGCGCTATAACCACGAGACATTAGAGGTTCGATGGAAAGGCAAGACGATCGCCGACGTGCTGGACATGACCGTCAATCAGGCCGTAGAGTTCTTTGAACCCCAGCCGCGAATCCTGCGTAAGATCAAGACGATTCAAGACGTCGGTTTGGGTTATATCAAGCTCGGTCAGTCGTCCACGAGCCTGTCCGGCGGCGAGAGTCAGCGCATCAAATTAGCCACAGAGTTAGCCCGCCGGAGTACAGGCAAAACGCTCTATATCCTCGACGAACCCACTACAGGATTGCATTTTGAAGATATTCGCGTGCTTCTCGGCGTGCTGCGTCAATTGGTGGACAAGGGCAATACGGTGGTGATCATCGAGCATAACACGGACGTGATCAAGGCTTGCGACTGGATCATCGACATGGGTCCCGAAGGCGGTCGCGGTGGCGGACAAGTGGTGGCTACCGGTACGATCGAAGACATCAAAAAAGAACCCGCCAGCATAACCGGCAGGTTCCTCTAAAAACATTACGTATTCTTTTATTCCTCTTCTGTTTGCGAAGCGGCATAAGCTGCAAGCAGTTTCTCCTGTACATCGGCCGGAACGAGCTGATAGGAATTGAATGCCATCGTGAAGGTCGCACGTCCACCGGTGAGCGAACTGAGCGTCGTCGAGTAGCTGCTGAGCTCTTTCAAAGGCACTTGTGCTTTGAGGCGGGTGAAGCTCTTCTCGGTCTCCATACCCATAACCATACCGCGGCGGCCGTTGATATCACTCATGACATCACCCATGATCTCCGACGGAACAAATACCTCCAGGTCATAAACCGGCTCGAGCACCTTCGGGTTCGCCTCCTTGAAGGCCGTAGCGAAGGCATTACGTCCTGCCAGACGGAAGGAGATTTCGTTCGAGTCAACCGGGTGCATCTTACCATCGTAGATGATCACGCGTACGTCACGAGCATACGAACCGGTCAACGGACCTTGCTCCATACGATCCATGATACCCTTTACGATAGCCGGGATGAAACGTGCATCGATCGCACCACCGACGATAGAGTTGATGATGATCAGTTTACCACCCCACTCGAGGTTGATCTCCTGCTGATCCTTCACCGAGATCTTGTATTCCTGGTTACCGAACTTATAGGTCTCCTTAACCGGTTGACCTTCCTCGTACGGCTCTACAATCAGGTGCACCTCACCGAACTGGCCGGCACCACCGGATTGTTTCTTATGACGATAGTCGGCACGAGCAGCCTTGGTGATGGTCTCGCGATACGGGATCTTCGGTTCGAGGAACTCAATCGGCATCTTATCGTTGTTCTCCAAACGCCATTTCAAGGTACGGAGGTGGAACTCACCCTGACCGGAAACGATCATCTGGCGCAACTCTTTACTCTGCTCTACGATCCATGTCGGGTCCTCCTCGTGCATACGAGTGAGCAGTGCAGCGAGTTTCTCAGCATCGCTCTCCGTTACCGGCTTGATAGCACGGCGGTAACGCGGCTGCGGATACTGGATTGGCGCATACTGCAGGTCGCAACCCTTGGCATTCAGGGTATTACCCGTACGGGTATCTTTCAACTTCACGGTAGCACCGATATCGCCTGCGGCCAGTTCATCTACCGGTACACGGATCGAACCGGCTACCTGATAGAGCTGCGAGATACGCTCTTTGCTGCCACGCTCGATGTTCTCCAGGTCATCGCCGTTATGGATCGTACCCTGCATTACGCGGAAGTAGTTCACCTCACCGATATGCGGCTCAACGGACGTCTTGAAGACATATACGCTGGTCGGAGCTTTCGCATCCGGACTTACTTTCTTTCCATCTACCGTCGGATAACTGAAGTTAGCCGGCGACGGAGCCATGTTATTGAGGAAGTCCATCAGACGACGAACACCCATGTCTTTCAGACCCGAGCAGCAGAGCACCGGATACATCGAACCGTCGGCGTAAACGCCCTTCAGACCCTGCATGATCTCTTCGTCCGTCAGGCCTTCGCCTAAGAATTTATCAAGCAGCGTCTCGTCTGCTTCAGCAGCAGCTTCACTCAGTTGCGAACGCATCTCTTCTACTTTATCTGCGTACTCAGCCGGGATGTCCTTGAGCTCCGGAGCACCGCCTTCTGTTTTCCATACGAGCATCTTACCCTTCAACACGTCGATAACTGCGTTGAAACCTGCACCGGCATTCACCGGGAACTGGATCAAGGTACATTTATTACCGAAGATCTCCTTGAGTTGGTTGAACGTGCGCTCGAAGTCAGCTGCCTCATGGTCGCATTTATTGATCACGAACGCCAGCGGTTTGTGCGCTTTCTCTACGAGACGGAAGTTATTCTGGGTTCCTACCTCTACACCACCGTTCGCGCTCAACACTACGAGGGCCGAACCGCACATCTGAAGAGCAGCAACCGTACCGCCGCAGAAGTCATCACTACCTGCGCAATCGATGATATTCAGTTTTTTGTTCTCGAATTCGATGTTACATACCGTAGAGAAAACAGAGTAACCGTACTCCTTCTCCACCGGGAAATAATCGCACACAGTTGATTGCGCTTCAATCGAACCGCGGCGCTTGATCACCCCGCACTCGAACAACATCGACTCCATGAGAGTCGTCTTACCGGATCCCGAACCGCCTAACATAGCGACGTTCTTGATCTCATTTGCTTGATAAACTTTAGCCATAAGTAATAGATTTAATATTTATGATTTATGATTTCAAATTAGTGATTTTGTAAAGTCAATGTGACAAAATCGGGGCAAAGGTACTACTTTTTTTTGATATATGCAAGAAAGAAGGAGAAAATTTTCTGAAAAATTCGCGTAGGCTTGCATAATTAGAAAAATTGTTGTACCTTTGTAGCGAATTTGAATGCACATTTAAAATAAATTATAGTATTATGAAAAAAATGATTTTGATGGCAACCGCTTTGATGATGGTAGGTTGCGGGTTCATGCAGAACAGCACTTCTAGTAACACTTCTAACACAGCCAGCTCGGCAGCTACCACGACGGCTACTACCGGCACCAACGCAGCGATGAGCGCAGGGCAAGGTGCAGGCAATGCGTTGCAGGCTTTGTACACGCAGTATGTAGCGGACGGCAAGAAGTACGACTACAAGAACTTGCAGAACATCGCCAACACGGTGAACCTCATCGCCAGCTGTGAGGGACTGAAGGAGAACTACAAAGACAAGACCTATCTGAGTGAGTTCGGTAAGGGTCTGGTGGCTTCGTCGCTGGGTTTGGTTACCAAAGATAACGTAGAGACCGTGACCAACAGTCTGGTGGATATGGTGAAGAACAACGAGACCGTTCAGAACGCTGCTACGCAAGCGCAGAGCACCGCTAACACAGCTGCCGGCTACGCCAACACCGCTGCCCAATATGCCGGTGCATTGAGTACGTTACTTTCCGCCTTCGGCAGCAAGTAAATGTATGATGTATAATGTATGATGTATGAATATTGTTGAACGTTTTTTGAAATACGTCTCGTTCTGCACGACGAGCGACGAGAACACCGGCATGACCCCGTCCACGCCCGGACAAGTGGAGTTTGCCAAATACCTGGCGGAGGAACTGAAGTCCATCGGGCTCAAGGATGTGACCCTCGACAAGAACGGGTATGTTATGGCGACGCTGCCTGCGAGCGAGGGGTTACAGGTTACGGGTGACAGGTTACCGGTGATCGGTTTTATCGCGCATATGGACACGAGTCCGGATGCCAGCGGTAAGCACGTGAAGGCGAGCATCGTTAAGGCCGAAGAACGCGATTATATCGATGCGCGTTATGCGGGTCAGGACGTCATTGTGACGGACACGACCACCCTGCTGGGTGCTGACGACAAAGCCGGTATAGCCGAGATCGTGACAGCCTGCGAGTACCTGATTCAGCACCCGGAGATCCGGCACGGCAAGGTGCGTATCGGCTTCACACCGGACGAAGAGATCGGTCAAGGTGCCGACCATTTCGATGTGAAGGCTTTCGGTGCGGACTTCGCCTATACGATGGACGGCGGTGCAATCGGAGAACTAGAGTTTGAGAACTTCAACGCCGCGGTTTGTAAGATCAAAGTGCACGGACTGAATGTGCACCCGGGTTACGGCTACCACAAGATGATCAACTCGATGCGTATCGCGTACCAGCTGGCGGTCATGCTGCCGCGCTGGGAGACGCCGGAGCATACGCAGGGATACGAGGGATTCTATCACCTGATCGGCATGAACGGTACGGTGGAAGAGACGACGCTCAGTTATATCATCCGCGACCATGACCGCGCACGCTTCGAGAGTCGCAAACGCGAGTTAGAGCACCTCGTTCGTAAGGTCAACCGCGAGTTCGGGGACGGCACGGTAGAGATCGAGATACGCGATCAATATTATAACATGCGCGAGAAGATCGAACCGGTGATGCATATCATCGACTTGGCGAAAGAGGCGATGACGGCAGTAGGCGTGACACCGAACGTGAAGCCTATTCGTGGCGGTACAGACGGCGCACGACTGAGCTTTGAAGGACTGCCCTGCCCCAATATCTTCGCCGGCGGAGAGAACTTCCACAGCCGCTATGAGTATCTGCCGGTTCCTTCGTTGGAAAAAGCAAAGGACGTTATTTTAGAAATCGTTAAAAGAGTGAAAGAATTAAAGAATTAAAGAATATGTTAAAAACAACACCGTTTACAGACATCCACATTGCGCTTGGCGCCAAGATGGCTGAGTTTGCAGGCTTTAACATGCCTATTCAATACCCGACGGGTATCAACCAAGAACACATGATCGTTCGTGAGGGCGTAGGTGTGTTCGACGTGAGCCACATGGGTGAGTTCTGGGTAAAAGGCGAGAAAGCATTGGACTTCCTGCAGTATATCACGACCAACGACCTGTCCGTTATCGCTGCCGGCAAGGCGCAGTACACCTGCATGCCGAACGGCAAAGGCGGCATCGTGGATGACCTGATCATCTACAAGTACTCGACCACCAAGTATCTGATGGTAGTCAATGCCGGTAATATCGACAAGGACTGGAAGTGGGTGAACAAGATCAAAGACGAGAAGTTCGCAGATGCTGATCTCAAGCTCGAGAACGCTTCTGATCGATACGGTCAGTTAGCCGTTCAGGGACCGAAAGCGACCGAGTTACTGCAGCTGCTGACGGATGCCGATCTGAAGTCAATTGACTACTATGCATTCCGCGAATGGAGTTTTGCGGGTGTTCCGGGTGTTATTCTCAGCAATACAGGCTACACCGGTGCCGGTGGATTTGAACTTTATTTCCCGGCAGAGAACGGCAAGCAGATATGGGATGCACTCTTTGAAGTAGGCAAACCGTTTGGTCTCGCGCCGATCGGTCTGGGTGCACGTGACAGCCTGCGTCTGGAGAAATGGTACTGCCTGTACGGACATGATATCGATGATACGACCTCTCCGCTGGAGGCTGGTCTGGGATGGATCACCAAACTGGATGCCAAGGACTTCATCGACCGCGATTTCCTCAAAGCACAGAAAGCAGAGGGTGTGAAGCGCAAACTGGTGCATTTCGAGTGCCTGGAGCGCGCTATCCCGCGCAACGGTTATGAGATATGCAACGAAGCCGGCGAGGTGATCGGTAATGTAACCTCCGGTATCATGCTGCCGAACACGAAGGTCGGTATCGGTATGGGATATGTTCAGACACCGTACGCCAAGAAAGAGAATATCATCTATATCAAGATTCGCGAGAAACTGATTCCTGCGAAGGAAGTGTAATGGGAAAGAACGTAGCGCTTGTCTTGGGTTCCGGCGGAGCACGCGGATTAGCACATATCGGAGCGATTGAGGCACTGGAGGAACGGGGTTATACCATCACAAGTATAGCCGGTTGTTCGATGGGTTCGATCATCGCCGGTATGTATGCTGCCGGACAACTGGAAGAAGCAAAAACATGGTTTCTGAGTGTGGATAAGCAGTTGATCCTCCGCATGATGGACATCAACCTGCTGAGCGGTAACTCACTGGTCAAAGGACAACGGATCATTCTGGAACTGCAGAAAGTGGTTCCCGACCGTCCTTTGGAAGAGTTGAATATCCCCTGCACGATCGTGGCTTCCGATATGATGAACACGGAAGAAGTAGTATTCCGCACAGGCAGCCTGTTTGACGCGATCCGCGCGTCCATCAGTATTCCCCTTTTCTTCCAACCGGTCCAGATGGGTAACCGCCTGCTGATTGACGGCGGTATCCTCAATCCGCTTCCGCTGCATGTTGTAGAGCGCTCAGAGGATGATATCCTCGTGGCAGTCGATATCAGCGGCAAGGACTCCATGCCGATAGAGAACACGTACGAACCCATCGACGTAGAAGGCAAGATAGCCGAGATCAGCGCGAAAGGAATCGCGGTGCCGAAGACATGGGAGCACCAGTTGCGTCTGCTGGGCAAACGGGTCGATACGATCCTGGAGAACCGTGCCCGCGACTTGGGTCGCCGGGTTAGTTTCACCTCGATGCTCGACCGCATGAGTGACATGCAGATTCAGCAGAACACCCTTCTCTCGCTGCGTCTGACACCGCCGGACGTACATGCGGTCATGCGCCAGTACGCCTATAACACCTTCGATTTTGACAAAGCAGAGCAGATCATCGCGGATGGAAAACGCATCATGAACGAGGCGCTGGATACGTATGAAGGACAGGAAAGAGTACATCATTCGTAAAGCCATGGAATTGTACGCCCTTAAGGGCTACAGCGGCGTGAGCATTAGCGATCTGCAGATCTCCCTCGATATCGGTCGAGGAACGCTCTACTATTACTTCCAAGACCAAGACGAGTTGTTCTTAACCTGCATGGAGAAGTATTTTATCGAGCCTAAGCAACGAACATTGAATAGTGTGCCGGAAGATGCCGGGATAGAGACGATGATTGCAGCAATGATGAGTTATTTGCGTGGATTGGAGGAGGCGCTGCTGACTTTTGACAACAAATCCGTCAACACCTCGAACGTGAACAACCTGATGTTCTCCGCCTACACCCATTTCCCTGCGTTACACCGCAAAGCGCAACGATTGGCCATCAAGGAACAGGAGTTATGGCGCAAAGCGATTTACCATGACCAACGTGCCGGACTGATTCGGGATGATATCGATCGTGATCATATAGCGTTAATGTTCGCTTCGGTCAAAAACAGTTATGATGCAGGCCTCGGGCAAGCGCAAATGAACTTTTCCATTTTGGAAAAAACATATACAGAATTACATAATTTGCTAAAAAAATAAGAAAAAATAACGTTTTCGAACGATTGTTCAAATATAATATACTAATTTTGCACTCACAAAAATACAGAATTATGGCAACTAAACACTATTTATCGTATCTTCAAGAGACAATGCACAGCAACTGGAACGGTCTGGCAATGACCGATCTGGATGGCGAAAATCATTATACATATGCCGAGTTGGCAGAGCAGATTGAGAAACTGCACTTCACGTGGCGCGCGTGCGGTATTAAAGAAGGAGACAAGATTGCGCTCTGCGGTCGTAACTGCGCGAACTGGGGATTGTTGTTCCTGGCTATTGAGAGTTACAAAGCTGTAGTCGTATCGATCCTTCCGGACTTCACGGCAGAGGGTATCTACTCGTTGGTAGATCACTCGGAAGCCGTACTTCTGTACGTTGGTCCGAATGTAAAGAAAAAGATCGACACCACGCAGATGAAAGGTCTGAAAGCCACCATCTTCATGGACGACATGACTATCGTGGATGCAGATGATAAGTTCCGCAAGGCCTTCGAGGGTGCTGAAGCAGGCTTCAAAAAAGCTTTCCCGAACGGCGTTAGTTTAGAGGACGTAAATTATCCGACGGACAACTACGATGACCTCGCTGTCATCAACTACACTTCCGGTTCGACCGGCAACCCGAAAGGTGTAATGCTGACCCATCTGAACCTGAGCGGTAACGTAGAGTTCGCGCACCACCGTATCCCGCACAGAAAAGGCGATACCGTGCTATCCATGCTGCCGATCGCACATATGTTCGGTCTGATGTTCGAGTTCATTTATCAGGTATGCGAGGGTGCACAGGTATATTTCCTGACCTCAGCTCCTACCCCGTCCATACTGATGAAGGCGTTTGCACAAGTGAAGCCGTTCATGATCCTGACAGTGCCTTTGGTAGTGGAGAAGATCATCAAGAAGGGCGTTCTCCCGAAGATCAGCAGCCCCGCTGCCAAGATCATGTGGAAGACCCCGATCCTTCGTCGTATCATCCGCGGTAAAGTCAAAGAAGGTCTGGATAAGACCTTTGGCGGTCAACTCCGTTATCTGATCATCGGTGGTGCTGCCCTTAACGGCGAGGTAGAGCAAGTGCTGCATGACATCAAGTTCCAATACTGCGTCGGTTACGGTATGACCGAGTGCGGTCCGCTGATCAGTTACGAAGATCCGTGGAACTACGCCTTCCACAGCTGCGGTAAAGAGCTGCCGCAATGCCACGTACGTATCGACTCGGAAGATCCGACCGGCAAGGACGGTGAGATCCAAGTGAAGGGTATCAACGTCATGAAGGGCTACTACAAGAACGAGGAGGCTACCAAGGCTGTCTTCACCGAGGATGGTTGGATGCGTACCGGAGACCTGGGTGTACTCGACAAAGCAGGTAATATCTATATCCACGGCCGCTCGAAAAATATGATTCTCGGTCCTTCCGGTCAGAATATTTATCCGGAGGAGTTGGAGGACAAACTGAACTCGATGCCGTGCGTAATAGAGTCCATCGTGGTAGATCGTGACCATAAGTTGATTGCCCTTGTCTTCCCGGATACTTCGGCTGAGGGCAAGAAAATACTGGGCACCAAGAGCCTCACGCAACTCATGGAAGAGAACCGCAATATTGTCAACAAAGATCTGCCGGCTTACAGCCAGATCAGCGCTATAGAATTAGTCGCTTCGGAATTTGAAAAGACGCCGAAACGCTCTATCAAACGTTACTTGTATAAGTAAGATACAATGTAACACCCCGCGTTGTGGGGTGGTTCCCACAACGTTTCTGTAAATAATAAGTGAGTAAGTATGGTGACTCCTTCGGGAGTCGAAGCTTGCGGGTGATTGTGAAACCACCCGCTTGTTTTTTTTTGTAAAATGTTTGCATATATCAAAAAAAAGCAGTACCTTTGCCGCCGCAAACCGGTTTAGAAAAACATGACAAAGCATTATTTGAATTATCTTACAGAGGTCATGCAGCACCAGTGGAACGATGCCGCTTTGACCGATTACAACGAGGATCACGAGTACACGTTCGGTCAACTGGCAGTCGAGATGCTGCGTATGCAGCTGCTCTTTGAGCAATTGGGTATCAAGCCGGGCGATAAGATCGCGCTCACCGGTCGTAACTGTGCGAACTGGGCGGTGGCTTACCTCTCTATCGCAGCATACGAAGGTGTATGCGTTAGTATTCTGCAGGATTTTACCGCAGAGGACATCGCTCATTTGTTAGAGCACTCCGATAGCGAACTGCTGTTCGTCGGACCCTATGTATGGAAGGAGTTGCAGAATCAGCAGCTGCCGTCAAAAGTGAAGGCGGCGATATCGCTCGTAGATTGGAGTCCGCTGTACGTAGCCCCCAAACTGCATGTTCCGACCAAAGAGGAGATCGATGAACTCTTTGCCAAGAAATATACGCACGGCATCAAGCCGGAGGATATTTATTTCTCTGCCGATCCGGAGAAACTGTCGCTTATCAACTACACTAGCGGTTCGACCGGCAGTCCCAAAGGCGTCATGCTCAACGGTCATTCGCTCAGTAATAACGTGGAAGTCGGCATGAAGATGCTTCCCGTTGACCCGGGACAGCGTCTCGTATCCATGCTGCCGCTCGCGCATATGTTCGGTCAGGTCTGCGAGCTGCTCTACCCGCTCTGCAGCGGTACACATATCTATTTCCTCACCAAGAGCCCTACCCCGTCCATCCTGCTCAAAGCGCTCAACGAGGTACAACCTTATCTGGTAGTGACCGTACCGCTCGTCATTGAGAAGATCTACAAAACAAAACTCGACCCGACGCTTAGTAAATGGGCGATTCGTACGTTCTGGCACGTGCCGGGCATAGGCGATCTGCTCAAGAGCCGCGTCAAGAGCGGTCTGCGCAATGCGTTCGGTGGTAAGTTACGTTACTTCATTTGTGGCGGTGCAGCCATGAACCCCATCGTAGAGAAATGTCTGATGGACATCCATTTTCCGCTCTCTATCGGCTACGGTATGACCGAATGCGGTCCGCTGATCGGCGGTAACCCGCCGAAGTACTTCAAGGCCCGTACCGGTGGTGTACCGGTGATGGGTATGGACGTCAAGATCGACCAACCGAACGACGCCGGTATCGGTGAGATACTCGTCAAAGGCGAGAATGTGATGCTGGGCTACTACAAGAACCCGGACGCCACCAACGCCGCCTTTACCGAAGATGGTTGGCTCCGTACGGGCGACCTCGGACGTCTTGACAAGAAGAAAAACATCTACATCAAGGGTCGTTGCAAGACGATGTTCCTCGGCGCTTCCGGACAGAACATCTACCCCGAAGAGATTGAGGACAAGCTCAATAACCAAGAGGCAGTAGGCGAATCGCTCATCGTAGAGCGTGAAGGCAAACTCGTAGCGCTCGTCTTCCCCGATGAGACGCTCACCAAGCGCATGACGCCGGACGAGATCCTGAAGATCATGAAAGCAAACCTCGCCAAACTCAACAGCTTGATCCCCTCTTACAGCAAGGTAGCGGATATTGAGGTACAAGAAAAACCGTTCGAGCACACGCCCAAACGGTCGATAAAGAGATTCCTCTATAAGTAAAGAAAAGCGCCAAGCGGCGCTTTTCTTTATAATACTAGGGTCCTAGTTTCCTAGGGTCCTGGGATCCTACAATAAATGGTAAGTTACTACGAGACCTGCCATTACGATACTTACCATCGACATCAGCTTGATGAGGATGTTAAGACTAGGTCCCGACGTGTCTTTGAACGGATCACCTACGGTGTCACCTACAACGGTAGCCTTGTGGCAATCAGAACCCTTACCGCCGAAATGACCTTCCTCGACGTATTTCTTTGCGTTATCCCAGGCACCACCGGCATTCGCCATGAAGACAGCCAGCACGAAGCCCGTTGCCAGACCGCCGATCAGCAAACCAAGCACACCTGCAACACCGAGTACCAGACCGGTAATGATCGGCACGATGATTGCGAGGATGGACGGCAACAGCATCTCACGTTGTGCGCCTTTCGTAGAGATAGCCACGCATCGTGAATAATCCGGTTCTGCTTTACCTTCGAGGATACCCTCGATCGTCTGGAACTGACGACGTACCTCTTCTACCATATGTTGTGCTGCACGACCTACTGCGTTCATCGTCAGACCGCAGAACAGGAAAGCCATCATCGAGCCGATGAAGATACCTACGAGCACGATCGGGTTCATGAGGTTCACGTTATACGCGTCCATAAAGTCCACAAGCGTCGCTTTAGCAGCCTCTACGCCGTTCGGCAGTGCCTCGCCTGTACGGATGAGGGCGATCTTGATCTCCTCTACATACGAAGCCAAGAGCGCAAGCGCCGTGAGGGCAGCCGAACCGATGGCAAAACCCTTACCGGTAGCAGCAGTCGTGTTACCAAGTGCATCGAGCGCGTCCGTACGTTGACGAACCTCTGCGGGCAGGCCACTCATCTCTGCGTTACCACCGGCGTTATCGGCAATCGGACCGTACGCGTCGGTAGCCAGCGTGATACCCAGCGTAGAGAGCATGCCGACAGCGGCGATACCGATTCCGTACAGACCCATCGAGAGGTTAGCTGCACTGAACTCTACTTGGAAACCGTTGGCACACAGATAAGCGAGGATGATGGCTACACCTACAGTAACAACCGGGATCGCCGTTGAGAGCATACCCAGACCCAGACCACTGATGATAACAGTAGCCGGACCTGTCTGCGAACTCTCGCTCACTTTCTGAGTCGGTTTATAGGACTGCGAGGTGTAGTACTCTGTCGATTGACCGATGATGATACCGGCAACCAGACCTACTACAACGGACAGCGATACTTGCCACCATTGGCTGGTCTCTGTGCCGAACAACCAAGCGAAGATACCGAAGGTCACTGCGGCAATGAGCAAGGCAGCGGTGTTGGTACCAATAGACAGAGCGCGAAGCAGTTCTTTCATGCCTGCACCCTCTTTGGTCTTCACCAGATAAATACCTATAATACTGAGTAATACGCCGCAAGCCGCAATAAGCGAAGGAGCCAAAACGGCTTTAAGCTGCATTTCTTCGCAGAAGGCGAACGCCGAAGCACCCAAAGCCATGGTAGCCAAGATCGAACCGGCGTACGACTCATACAGGTCAGCACCCATACCTGCTACGTCACCTACGTTATCGCCTACGTTATCAGCGATAGTAGCAGGGTTGCGCGGGTCATCCTCCGGGATGTTGTACTCGGTCTTACCCACAAGGTCAGCACCTACGTCGGCAGCCTTCGTGTAGATACCGCCACCGACACGGGCAAACAGCGCCTGCGTCGAAGCACCCATACCGAAGGTCAGCATGGTGGTGGTGATCGTTATAAGGTCCGCGTCTGCGCCTACGAGCGCGAGAAGACCCGTGTACTTCAGTACCAGGAACCAACCGGCGATATCCAGTAGCGCCAGACCAACTACCGTCAGACCCATTACGGCACCCGAACGGAAAGCTACCTGCAGACCGGCATTCAGACTCTGACGAGCCGCGTTAGCCGTACGAGCCGAAGCATAGGTAGCGGTCTTCATACCGAAGAAACCAGCCAAACCGGAGAAGAAACCACCGGTCAGAAACGCGAACCAAACGATTCCGTTCTGCAGTTTAAAGATCGCCATTACAGCAAAAATAACAGCCAAGATCACGAATACAATCGTTACAACCTTGTACTGTTGTTTCAAATAGGCCATCGCTCCTTTACGGACATGCGATGCGATGGTTTTCATCAGCTCTGTGCCCTCCTCTTTGCTCAACATCGAGCGATAAAAATAATAGGCAAAACTAAGAGCTAAGACCGATGCCGCCAAGACGACGTACATCAAGACTGTCAAATCTTCCATAGAATTGTGTTTTTGTATTAGTTAGTTAATTGTGTGTTTTTCTAAAACCGAGTGCAAAATTACAAAAAAAAAATTATATGTGCAAATTTTATTTGCATAATTAAAAAAAAATGTGTATCTTTGCGCAAAATTTGGAAAGCACATATTAATCATATATAATTTTTATTCACATGGAAAAGAAAAAGAGAGTTTACACCTTCGGTAACGGTAAGGCTGAAGGTAACGCACAAATGCGTGAACTGCTGGGCGGTAAGGGCGCTAACTGTGCGGAGATGAACTTGGTGGGTGTTCCTGTTCCTCCGGGATTCACCATCACCACCGAGGTTTGTAACGAGTACTATCAGGTAGGTCAGGAGAAGATCGTGGCTGAGTTGACCGAAGAGGTGAACGCTGCTGTCGCTCACGTAGAGAACTTGATGAACTGCAAGTTCGGCGATCCGAAGAACCCGCTGTTGGTATCCGTTCGTTCGGGTGCACGTGCGTCTATGCCGGGTATGATGGATACGATCCTCAACCTGGGTCTGAACGACGTGGTAGCTGAGGGTATGGTGGCTAAGACCCAGAACCCGCACTTCGTTTATGACTCCTATCGTCGTTTCGTACAGATGTACGGTGACGTGGTACTCGGTATGAAGCCGGTGAACAAAACCGACATCGATCCGTTCGAGGCTATCATCGACGAGGTAAAAGAGATCCGTGGCGTGAAGCTGGACAAGGACCTCAACGTAGAGGAACTCAAGCTCCTCGTTGCTCGTTTCAAGACGGCTATCAAAGAGCGTACCGGCAAAGACTTCCCGGATGATCCGATGGAGCAACTCTGGGGCGCTATCTGCGCTGTATTCCGCAGCTGGATGAACGAGCGCGCGATCCTCTATCGTAAGATGGAAGGAATTCCTGACGAATGGGGTACCGCTGTTTCGGTTATGGCCATGGTTTTCGGAAATATGGGTGACACTTCGGCAACGGGTGTTTGCTTCAGCCGCGATGCCGGTAACGGTGAGAACCTGTTCAACGGTGAGTACCTTGTTAACGCACAGGGTGAGGACGTTGTAGCAGGTATCCGTACGCCGCAACAGATCACAAAGATCGGTTCGCAACGTTGGGCAGAGCGCGCTGGTATCAGCGAGGCAGAGCGTCTGGCTAAGTATCCGTCCATGGAAGAGGCTATGCCGGAGATGTACGCTGAGTTGAACGCTATCCAGCAGAAACTCGAGGATCACTACCGCGACATGCAGGATATGGAGTTCACCGTTCAGGAAGGTAAGCTCTGGTTCCTCCAGACCCGTAATGGTAAGCGCACCGGTACGGCTATGGTGAAGATCGCGATGGATATGGTTCGTGAGGGTAAGATCTCTGAGAAAGAGGCAATCATGCGCTGCGAGCCGCAGAAACTCGATGAGCTGCTCCACCCTGTCTTCGACAAGGACGCACTCAAAAAAGCGAAAGTGATCACGCAAGGTCTGCCCGCTTCTCCGGGTGCTGCTTGCGGTCAGATCGTCTTCCATGCGGATGATGCACAGGAATGGCATGCGAACGGTCATAAGGTAGTCATGGTTCGTATCGAGACCAGCCCGGAAGACCTCGCAGGTATGTCTGCTGCTGAAGGTATCCTCACCGCACGCGGTGGTATGACCTCGCACGCAGCTGTCGTTGCCCGTGGTATGGGTAAATGCTGCGTTTCGGGTGCAGGTGCTATCCAAGTGGACTATAAAGCTAAGACCGTTAAGATCGAAGGCGTTACCTATAAAGAGGGTGACTATCTGTCACTCAACGGTACTACCGGTCAGGTTTATGCAGGTGAGATCCCGACGAAGGCTGCTGAGCTCAGCGGTGACTTCAAGGCTTTGATGGATCTCTGCGACAAATATACCAAACTGCAAGTTCGTACGAACGCTGATACGCCGCACGATGCACGCGTAGCACGCGCCTTCGGTGCCAAGGGTATCGGTTTGACCCGTACGGAGCATATGTTCTTCGAGGACAAGAAGATTCTCGCTATGCGTGAGATGATCCTCGCCAAGGACAGCGCAGGTCGCGAGAAAGCACTGGCTAAACTGCTGCCGTACCAAAAGGCTGACTTCAAAGGTATCTTGGACGCTATGGACGGACTGCCTGTGAACATCCGTCTGCTCGATCCTCCTTTGCATGAGTTCGTTCCCCATGATCTGAAGGGACAAGAACAGATGGCAAAAGAGATGGGCGTTAGCGTAGAAGAGATCCAGGCACGTGTAGCTTCGTTGGCAGAGAACAACCCGATGTTGGGTCACCGTGGTTGCCGTCTGGGTATCACCTTCCCGGAGATCACCGCAATGCAGACCCGCGCTATCCTCGGTGCTGCTTGCGAACTCAAGAAAGAGGGCAAGAACCCGATGCCGGAGATCATGGTTCCGCTGATCGGTATCCTCTATGAGCTCAAGCAACAGAAAGAGATCATCCAACGCGTGGCTAAAGAAGTCTTCGCTGAGTACGGTATCGAGGTTGAGTTCGAGATCGGTACGATGATCGAGATCCCGCGTGCTGCCCTGACGGCAGACCGCATCGCTACGGAGGCTCAGTACTTCAGCTTCGGTACGAACGACCTCACGCAGATGACCTTCGGTTACAGCCGTGACGATATCGCTTCCTTCTTGCCGGCTTACCTCGAGAAGAAGATCCTCAAAGTGGATCCGTTCCAGGTACTCGACCAGAAGGGTGTTGGTCAACTGATCAAGATGGCGGTAGAGAAAGGTCGTGCCGTTCGTCCGGGTCTGCGCACCGGTATCTGCGGTGAGCACGGTGGCGAACCGAGTTCCGTTAAGTTCTGCGCACGTGTGGGTATGAACTACGCTTCCTGCTCACCGTTCCGCGTTCCTATCGCACGTTTAGCAGCTGCACAAGCAGCCGTAGAGGATGAGCAATAATTCATCTGCATACGCGATTGTAACCGGTGCCTCTTCAGGCATCGGTTACTCTTTTGCGGAGCAACTGCTCAAGCGCGGCTATAACCTGCTCATCGTGAGCAATGTAAAGGAGATAGAGGATGCGGCTAAAAGGCTTTCGAAAATCGATAATCGATTATCGATAATCGGACTCCAGATGGATCTCGGGCAGCAGACTTCCGCGCGCGAACTATATGAATACACGCGCGCGCATAAGATGGAGGTGG
The DNA here is from genome assembly GCA_902798385.1 of uncultured Bacteroidales bacterium. Classification (GTDB taxonomy): domain Bacteria; phylum Bacteroidota; class Bacteroidia; order Bacteroidales; family Paludibacteraceae; genus Colicola. The sequence goes on along the minus strand of CADBWK010000001.1, from coordinate 109,403 downwards.
AGGTGCTGGTCAATAACGCCGGTGTGTATCACGACAAGGACATCCTCGACGACAGCGAGGGTTTCACGAGCCTGATCATGAACCTCCATATGTACACGCCCGCGATGCTCTGTTACCTCTTCGGGCAGGACATGAAAGCGCGCGGCAAGGGTTATATCCTCAATGTCTGCTCCGTGACGAGTAAGATGGCGGCACAGCGGCTCGGTACGTACGGCGGCACGAAGGCTTTCCTGAGTCATTTTACGAGAGCGCTGCATATCGAGTTGCGCAAGTACGGCGTGAGCGTGACGGATGTCAGTCCGGGTGCTGTCGATACAGGACTCTACTCTATCCCGCCGTTCATGACCAAACTCGGCAAATGCCTCGGTATCATCGTGAGCCCCGAGACTCTGGCCAAACGCGGCCTGTTCGCGTTCTTCCACGGATGGGCTAAAACAACAATACCCACCGTTTTCTGGCGGGTACTGTGCTTTCTCATTCTGCTGGCACCGACGTGCCTGCTACGGCTTATTCGCCGCTTAGGATGGTTCTAAAGGCGTCTTATTCCAAGAAATAATCTACCGTTGTCACAACGCGTACACGTTTCACCCAAGGCTGGTACTCATCGGATTCGATGCTGAACTGGCCTTGGCTTGCTCTACGTATAGAGCCTAACGAACACTGTGCGTCATCGGCAAATTTCTGTGCCACCGCACGGGCATTCTGCGTAGCCTCTTCGATCATCGACGGCTTCAACTCCGGCAGACCGTTGAACTGATAGTCGAGGTTCCATTTCTCGCTCTTGACGATGATGCCCTCTTTGAGCAGTTCGGCCTCTTTGCCCTGGCTGGCCACAACGAGTTGCACCTTGTCCGTCGAGACGATGAGCGAGGTGCTCAGCGTGTACTTGTACTCCGGACGATGGTTGCCGTAGTAATCGGACCAGTTGTCATTGACGCTGATCGACCCCTGACGGATATCGCTCTCTTCAAAGCCCTGCGTCAACAGATGTTTCTTCACGCGTGCCGTGACGGTTTCTAACTGTGCATAGAGGGCCGGCAGATCATTGCCGCTCCATGCGTACGACAGCGGCCAAACGGCATGGTCGGCTTCCACCTCACGCGTACTCAGACCCTTAACGGATACCGCACGGTCTTTGTTGGCAAACTTACTGATTCCGAGGTAGATAAACATACCTCCAAGGCATAAACCCAAGGCGATCACTGCGCCTGCTAAAAGATTGTTTTTCATATCGAATTATTTATCATGTTTGTGCTCGTAAACGGCTTCCTCTACGTTGATGATGTAGTCGCCCATCTTCTCCAGTTCGAGGATGATATCCATGTAGTTGACGCCGGTCGAGTAATCGTACTCTTTCTCGGTGATGCTGGTCATGTTCTGGCTCTTGAGCTCATCGCGGAAGTTATTGATCTCGCTCTCGATATTACTCATCGCGAAGAACTCATCCTGCGTGATATTCACTTTCTCCAGCGCATCCACCATCATGTTCTGGGCTGTCGTCAACAGATAGATCATCTGCTCTACGTTCTTGGTTTGTTTCTCGTTGAACAGGATATTACTCTCGTGTTTGTGACGGATATAGCGGGACAGGTTGTAGTTCGCATCTCCGACGGACTCGAGCTCTGAAACGATACGGAGCATCTTGTGTACCTCGTGCTTGGACTGATCGGACAAACGACCGTCCGCTACCTCGTTCAGGTACTGCGCGATCTCGTACTCCATACGGTCGCAGATCCCCTCGTATTTCTCGATACGGCTGAAGATCATCGCGAACTGCTGGTTGTCATTCTCGTAGAACAGGTCATGTACCATACCGATCATACGCTGTGCACGCACGGCAAAGACGTGTACCTCTTTCCATGCCTGCAGGATCGAGAGCTCGGACGTGGACATAAGACCACCGGATATGAAGCGCAGCTGACTGTCCGTATCTTTCTGCTCAGGTTTGGACGGGATGATCATGATCACGAGTTTCTCCAGCAGCGGAATGAAACCGATCAGGATACAGGTATTGAGTACGTTGAACGCCGTGTGGAAGGTAGCCAGGATGGCATTGAGCTTGTCCGGCGATACATCCGACGGTACGCCCGGTTCGAACTCGACACCCCATATGCGGCATACATTGCCTACAAACCAACGGAACACGCAGAGCACCCAGATCACACCGAAGAGGTTGAACACCAAGTGCGCCATCGCGGCACGTCTCGCCTGCACCGAAGCGGAGAGCGCTACGATATTCGAGGTGATGGTTGTACCGATGTTCTCTCCCAACACGAGCGATATACCCATATCGATCGGCAGCACGTGCGTAGAGCAGAGCGTCATGGTGATCGCCATGATCGCAGCCGAACTCTGTACGGCAAAGGTCAGAATACCGCCCACCAGCAGGTACAGGAAATAGGACCCGTAGCCCCAACTGGAGGTCGCCATGAAGAAGTTACGTACCGGATCCATCTGGTCCAGATGCATCTCTGTCGCGTTGATCTTCAGCGTCGTGAGGCCTAAGAGCAGCAGCGAGAGACCCATGAGGAAATCACCGAGGTTGGCGTTTTTCTTCGTGTAGATAAGGGCTACGGCCAGTACGATCGCCGTGTACACGATCAGACGCAGGTCGAAACTACCGCCACCGAGCACCATGATCCATGCCGTAAAGGTCGTACCGATGTTGGCACCCATGATGACGGAGATCGCTTGCGCCAGGCTTAAGATCCCCGCGGACACGAAGCTCACCGTCATGACCGTCGTCGCCGTCGAAGACTGTACAGCGGCTGTGATGAACGCACCGGTCAAGACGCCTGTGAAGCGGTTGGTGGTGGCCGTTCCCAGCACATTACTTAAGGTACTACCTGCCATCTTCTGCAGGCCTTCAGACATCACTTTCAGTCCGTACATCAGCATCGCGACGGAACCGATCAACGTGATAATTTGTAAAGCTAATTGCATATAAATCTAAAATTTACAATATCCAATTTACAATTTACAAATGGCTTTATTGTTAAAGCCGTCGATGTACATCTCGAGCGGGTGCTCAAGGCGGACATGCCGTACCAGATCCGTCTCTTCGACGGCCGGTATTCTATCCAGCGCCGCTACATCCAGCAGGTCCTCGCCGGGTCTTGCCCAGGGGTCGATATTCATGTATCCCACATTGAAGGAAGTAAGGTTCTGGAAGAAGTGCGAGCCCTGCGAAGGTTCTATTCGGAAGTTTTCCAAACTGCATTCGGCTATCGCTTTGGCTTCGCTGATATCCCCCCACGCCACCGGTACACCGAGTGTCGGGATCTGCGAGCCCCAACGGCCGTAACCGATCAGCAGGTACTGCCTACCCTCTTGCTGCATCTTGCGGTTCCACTCGCGGATGGTCTCTGCCATCTCGCGCGTGCGCAATATATCAAAGGTGTCGTGCTTGAGGTAGATGATATCGCTCACGTCTTCGATCTTGCCGATGCCTAAGGCATTGCCGCTCTTGAGGATCGCACCGTGCTCGTCGATAGTTTCCCAGTTCACACTCGCGTTCAGGCTGTCCGCCGAGATAGGACGTATCTGCAGCACATGGAAGATCTGCGGGTCGTGCTCGAGGTTCGCCGCGAACTCGATCTCTATCGGGGTCTTGATCTCCTGCTGGGCGATATCGAGTAAGTCCCGGATGATCGCTACCAACGGGAAGGTGTTGAACTTGAGTTGCGGGGCAAAGGTCACGATACGCGGACCGTCCGGATAACAGGAGTCCACGATGCGCATGTTCTCGCGGTCGTAGGTCGAGGCAATGAGTTTGAGGCTCTCGAACTGCCCGCAGTCGTGTATCGGGATACGCTCGAGGTTGATCGCATCATCGATGGAGGTCTTGAAGCGCTCGGGGTTCAGACTCAGCGCGAGCATCGACTGCTGCGTCTCCCGCATCGCCAGATCGACCGTCGAGGTCTGCAGCACGTTCTTCGGGTATTTAGGTGAGAAGCGGAGCACTTGTTCGCCATCGACTACCGCCTTACCCAGACCGTACGCGATCTTAACGATACCGTCCTCGGGTTTCTCTTTGCCCACCGGATAGAAATTGATGCTGCGCGCCACACCGGAGATCACGGGGAAGTAGTAATTACCTTCCGTTTCACCGCACACCTCCTGCAGCACGATCGCCATGCGTTCCTCGCTCGGCACATTGCCTGTGCTCACGATATATCCTCTCGATGCCGCGAAATAGACACTCGCATAGACGGACTTGATGGCCTTGCTCAGCATACGTAGCAGCTGGTCTTCGTTCTCCGTCTGCGGCAGCATATAGGTGCTGTACACGCCCGCGAAAGGCTGATAGTACGAGTCCTCGAGTTTGGAGGACGACCGAACGGCTATCGGGCGATGGCATACGCGGATGAAATGACGCAACGCCTCGCGCAGATCGAGCGGCAGCATCGCCGACACGAACTCCGACAGGATCTCTTCGTCCGTCAATTCCGCATTGATGACGTATTGCAGGCCGTTATCGTGAATGAACCGGTCGAAATAATCGGTAGTGATCACCATCGTACGCGGCACGAGCACACGCACCTCCGGCCATTTGTCGTACAGGTCGTATTTCTGCAGCATATGGTTGAGGAACGCGAGTCCTCTACCCTTGCCTCCCATCGCGCCGCTACCGCAACGGCAGAACCAGATCGTGTCGTTATACGTCTCGGGGCTGTATTTGGCAACCACGCCGAGCGCTTGGTTGATACGGTAGTCATGGATAAGGCGGATATTCATCTGCCTTACGTTCTCTATATCCGTGTCGTCTTGGATCTTGAGCGCACTCACCGGACGTCCTACGGCAAACAAGCCGCGGGCAAAGAGCCATTTGGAGAGGTAGTTGTTATCGCTCAATCGACGGAACGCCGCCGGACTGATGGTGGAGATGATACGCTCGAAGCCCTCCAGATCGGACGCACGCGCGATCTCCGTGCCGGTACGCGGGTCGCGGGCGATGAAGTCACCGAAACCGAACTCCCGCTCGATATACTCGCTCACCTCCTGCTGCAGCGCCTTGGACTTCTTGACCACAAACCCCACTTTCAACTTGTTCGCCACGCTGCGCATCGACTCCTGCGAGCTCTGCATCAGGAACGGCATCGTCGGGTTATCCTCACGAATCAACTTACACAGATCCACACCCGCATCGAGCTTCTCCATCGCTGCCGGTTCGCCTTTATGCAGCACAAAGCCCACATCGGAGATGACGCCGATGATGTTCTTTCCAAAACGCTGGTAGAGCGCAATCGCCTCGTCATAACAGGTCGCGAGCAGCAGTTTGGGTCGCGCACGTTTGCGCAGCAGCTGCTGTTTCTCGTTGAGCGCATCGCGGATAGCGATCGTGTTCTGCTGCAGCAGCAGTTTGTACAGAAGCGGCAGATAGGTCGAGTAATACCGCACGCTGTCTTCTACCAACAAAATAGCACGAACCCCCTCGTCGAGGATATCGTGCTCTGCGTTCAGTCGGTCTTCTATCAACTTGATGATAGCGATGATCAGGTCGGTCGAGTTATTCCAGTTGAACAAGTAGTCGATATGGCGTTTATCCGCTTTCTCCATGCGCAGGAACATCTCCTTGCTGAACGAAGACAGCAGCACGATCGGACAGTCGGGCAACAAACCCTTGGCCTCCGCCGCAAAATCCCATACCTCATTGCCGCCGGCGCTATAGACGAGGATGATCAGGTCGAACGAGTTCTGATTATCGACTTTCGACTCTTGACTCTTGACTAAAGACAGCGCTTCGCTCGGTGTCTCCGATCGCACGATGGCAGGCGGGTTACTCAGATTGAGTTCCGCATACTCCTGCGCGATCTGCACGTCGATACGGCCGTCCTCCTCGAGCGCAAAACTGTCGTAGTTATTGCACACGAGCAGTATCCGCCTTACGCGCTTCGACATCAATGATGTGTAATTGCTATTGTCCACCTTACACCTTACACCTTACACTTTACACTAACCCTTGCTCAACCATCGCATTGGCCACTTTCATAAAGCCTGCTATGTTCGCGCCTTTGACGTAATTGATATAGCCGTCTTCTTCGGTGCCGTACTTGAGGCATGCGGCGTGGATATCCGCCATGATACGGTGCAAACGCTCGTCCACCTCCTCGGCAGTCCATTTGAGACGCATACTGTTCTGCGTCATCTCCAGACCCGAGGTAGCTACGCCGCCGGCGTTACTTGCCTTACCCGGGCTGTACAATATCTTCGCACCTTGGAAGAGCGCGATCGCTTCCGGTGTGCTCGGCATGTTAGCGCCTTCCGTCACGCAGAAACATCCGTTCTTCAGCAGGTTCTCTGCATCCGCTTTCTCAATCTCGTTCTGCGTAGCGCACGGCATGGCGATGTCGCAGGGTATTCTCCACGGACGCTCGCCGGCGAAATACTGCGCCTGCGGGTACTTGGATACGTACTCTTTGATACGTCCGCGACGTACGTTCTTTAGTTCAAAGACATACGCCATCTTCTCTTCATTCAAGCCCTCGGGGTCATACACGAAGCCGTCCGAGTCGCTGAGCGTTAGCACCTTCGCACCCAGACGCATCGCTTTCTGTGCAGCGAACTGCGCTACGTTGCCGGCGCCGGAGATACATACGCGCTTGCCCTCAAACGACTCGCCGCGGGTAGCGAGCATCGCCTGTGCGAAATAGCAAGCGCCGTATCCGGTTGCCTCCGGACGCATCAGCGAACCGCCCCACATCTGACCCTTGCCGGTCAAGGTGCCGGTGAACTCATCGCGCAGACGTTTGTACTGACCGAACATATAGCCGATCTCGCGACCACCCACACCGATATCGCCGGCAGGCACGTCCGTGTCGGCGCCGATATGACGCTGCAGCTCGGTCATAAACGATTGGCAGAAACGCATCACCTCCGCGTCACTCTTGCCGCGCGGCGAGAAGTCCGAACCGCCCTTGGCGCCACCCATAGGCAAGGTCGTTAAGGCGTTCTTGAAGGTCTGCTCGAAAGCCAGGAACTTCATGATGCTCAGGTTCACAGACGCATGGAAACGGATACCGCCTTTGTACGGACCGATGGCGCTGTTCATCTGTACGCGGAAACCGCGGTTGATTTGCACCTCGCCCTGATCGTCCATCCATGGCACACGGAACATAATGACGCGTTCGGGTTCGACGATGCGCTCCATCACTTTCTGTTCACGCAGATACGGGTACGCCATGATCATCGGCGCCACCGATTCTACCACTTCTCTAACTGCCTGGTGAAACTCGCTCTCACCCGGGTTTTTCCTAATGAGTTCGGCCATGAAACCGTCCACCCATGCTTGTGTCTGCTTATCCATAAATGCTAAATTTTGAACTTTTATTCCAAATTACGCTGCAAAGATACAATTTTTTTTTGGAACACGCAAGCGCGCACGCGATTTTTTGTGCATTTTTTCTTTTGCATTTATTTGCATATGTCAAAAAAAAGCAGTAATTTTGCAGGCGATTTGAAAAATGCGGTGTTAGCACATCGGTAGTGCATCGGCTTCCCAAGCCGAGGAGGCGGGTTCGATTCCCGTACACCGCTCTTGAGTAGGCCGGTCTATCGCGCACGCGAGTGTGAGGAAAGTCCGGGCAGCACAGAGCACCATCGCGGTTAACGGCCGTCAGGCAGCAATGTTTGGTCCCTGCTACAGAGACGAGAGATGTGAAACGAGCATACGATGGGCTGCAATTCCAAGTAAACCGATGTCTGAGCGTTGCTCGCGCGAGTCGGAGGGTAGGAAGCGTTAGATTAATGATAGACGCCCGCAAGGGTACAGAACCCGGCTTACAGGTCTGCTCTCGAATGACCATGAAGAGATTTTCCCAAATAGGTGATTTTGTTCGCTACGATATGTGGCGGCGGACGACGACGGAGATAGACACTTGGTACAAGCGTCTGTTTTACCGTATCCTACGTACCATCGCGCTGGTGGTACGCGGGTTCACGAGTAAGAACCTGAACGACATCGCCAAGGCCCTCACCTACTCTCTTATCTTTGCCGTGGTGCCTATCCTCGCGATGATCGTGGCGATCGCCAAGGGTTTCGGTGTAGCAGATGTGATCGAGACGCAGTTGAACGCATCGTTCCTGGGCGAGACGGGTATGGTACCGACCATCATGGCGATGGTGCAGCGGTATTTAGAGACGGCGCAAGGGGGACTATTCATCGGTATCGGTATCCTGATTCTGTTATGGGCGGTATATTCGTTCTTCCAGTCGGTAGAGACGGCCTTTAACCGCATCTGGAACGTGAAGAAATCGCGCTCGGTATTGCGGCAGGCTACGGCGTATCTCGCCATCGTAGTGCTGATCCCGGTACTGATCATATGCAGCGCGGGAATCACGATTCTCGTGACCTCCACCGTCGGCGAGATGGAAGGCGTTGAGACGCTGCAGTTCGTGATTGTATGGCTGCTGTTCACGGTGATGTACATCGCGGTGCCGAACACGAAAGTGAAGTTCGTAAGCGCGCTGATCCCGGGCATCTTGATGGGTACGCTGTTTCAGTTGCTGCAGATGCTGTCGGTCTATCTGATTGCGTTCCTGAGCCGCACGAGCATCGTGTATGGTGCGTTCGCAACGATCCCTATCTTGATGACGTGGTTGCAATACACGAGTCTGCTCATTTTGATCGGCGCGCAGATGTCGTACGCGATCCAGAACAACGAGGAGTTCGAGTACGAGAAAGATGTGAACACGATGTCGCGTCGGTACAAAGACTTCATCATGGTGTACTTGTTATACGAGATCATCCAGCGTTTTGAAGCGGATGAAGCCCCGCTGACGGCGCATGAGTTGGCTGTCCGCGACAACCTGCCTATCCGCGTGGTGAATCAGCTGCTGAGCCGGATGGTGGAGACCGGTATCTTGCGCGAGGTATATACCGAGGACAAGGAAGAGGAGAAGACCTTCCAGCCGGCGCTCGACACGCATAAGATCACCGCAGGTATGGTGTTTGAGCGTATCGAAGCGCAGGGTTCGGAGGAGTTCTTGCAAGCGCCGTCGGCGGAGATGCAGGCGTTCTGGGAGAAATACCAACGCCTCAGTGAGTTGACGCAAAAGCCGGTGAAGGACATCCCGGTGTCCGAGATCATGAAGCAATAAACAGTTAACTGAATATATATGAGAAAGAGTTTCTTTTTTGCAGCGGTGCTGATGCTGAGCCAGATGGTTTTTGCCGCACCGAAGATCGAGCAAGTAGAGCCGTTATGCTGGTGGACCGACATGAAGATGCCGCTGACGGTGCTGTTCCATGGTCAAGACCTGTGTGACGCGCAAGTGATCGTTCAGGAAGTAGTGAAAGGCAAAGTGCAGAAGGGTGCGAGCACGGGTCTGGTAGCCCGCAGCCAACACAATGCCGAGAGCCCGAACTACCTGTTCGTGGACTTCGGTGTGTTCCGCGCCGGAACGTATCGCATCACCCTGAAGAAGGGAAACAAGAAAGCGACGTACGACTACACGATCGCCGAGCGCCGCAAGGGCAGCCGGAACCGCAGCAGTTTCAATGCATCGGACGTGATCTACCTGATCATGAGTGACCGTTTTGTAGATGGCGACGAATCGAACAACAGCACGAGCAACACGCGCGAGAAAGCGGACAAGAGCAACGTGAACGGACGTTTCGGCGGTGACATCCAGGGCATCATCAACAGCATGGATCACATCCAGAAACTCGGATGTACTGCTATCTGGCCGACACCGATGTTGGGCGACGACGAAGCGGCATGGAGTTATCACGGCTACGCCTGCTCGGACTACTATCATATCGACCCGCGCTACGGCACGAACTCGCAGTACGCAGAGATGGTCCGTATCGCGCACGAGAAAGGTCTGAAGATCTTGATGGACATGGTTCCGAACCACTGCGGCGCAGCACACTGGTGGATGAACGATCTGCCGTACCAGAACTGGATCAATCAGTTCCCGGAGTTCACGAACACGAACAACTGCTTCACGGCGAACTACGACATCAATGCGTCGGAGTACGACCGCCAGCTGTCTAACCGCGGTTGGTTCGACACCCCGATGCCGGACATGAACCTGGAGAACCCCGACCTGCTGAAGTATTTCCAGCAGTGGGCGATCTGGTGGGTTGAATACGCTAATTTGGACGGTCTGCGCGTGGACACGTATCCGTATATCGAGAAGATCCCGGGCAGCGAGTGGTTGCGCGCTATTCGCGAGGAGTATCCGCACCTCAATATCGTGGGCGAGTGCTGGACGCGTCCGGCTCCGGCTGTAGCGTACTGGCAGAGCGGCACGAAGAACTTCGACGGCTTTGACTCCAACCTACCCTGCGTAATGGATTTCCCGACCGAAGAGGCGATCCGTCAGGCGCTGGAGAACGACGGTAACTACTGGGGCGGCGGTCTGACACGAGTATATGACGCGCTGACCTTGGATTATATGTACGGCGATATCAATAACGTGCTCACCTTCCTTGGCAACCACGATATGAGTCGTATTCGCGATGCGGTGAAGGACAAAGATATCCGTCGCGTGAAGTTAGCCTATGTGCTGCTGGCGACGATGCGCGGTATCCCGCAGGTGCTGTACGGCGACGAGTACGCGATGATGTCGGCTAACCAGGAAGACCCGAACAACCACAGCTATCTGCGTGCTCCGCTGCCGCTGGGCAAGCAAGTGACGGCTGAGATGCATGACATGTACGATTTCCAGAGCAAGCTGTTCAACTGGCGTAAGGAAGAGAAGGTGGTGCATGACGGCAAGACGATGCATTTCCTTGCGCGCGACAACACCTACGCATTCTTCCGCTACAACGACGACGAGGCCGTGTTTGTGTTCGCCAATGCCGCCGAAGAACCGCGTGTCATCCCGGTTGAGCATTATCAGGAGATCCTGCACCGCTACGCGCCTGTCGGCTTCGATGTGATGACGGGCGAGACAGTGGACATGAGCGGCGAGTTGAAAGTGCCGGAACTGAGCACTTTGATCGTGAAGCTCGTTCGCAACGAAGCAGCCGGTGGACCCAGGAAACTTGGAAAATAAGAGACTAGTATAAATGCTCCGCAAAATGGAGCGTAGAATCGGGGGCGTTATTCAGCATATGGATAACGTCCTCGAGCATTTCTTCGGGGTGCACAACCCCACGCTCCCAGAAGTTATTCGCGCCGGAGGGCTTGCGCTGCTTGCGCCAGTTATAGACGCGTCCGTTCTGATAGGCCTTAAACCACGTATGCTTCTCGTCCAAGTCCGCGAGCTCGGCGAGGCTGTTGCCTCCTGCTCCTACCCACACCTCCGCATCATGGAAATAGCGGAGGGTCTCTTCGATGGTGAGCGGGATTGATGTCTCTCGCTCATCGTTATAGAAGGGATAGTCTGCGCCGGCGTCCTTGAAGAGGTAGGCGAGGTAGTTCTTGCCCGACGGGACGTACCAGGTGCCACGAAAATTGTTTCCACTCATAATTTTCGTGGATTGAAGATTGGAGATTGGTGATTGGAGATTTATGTATTTGGTTTCCACTTCGTGGAAGACGGAGTCTGCTTGCGGGAGGCGTCCGGTGAGGGCACCGAGGACACGTATCCATTCGGCGCGTGCCAGTGGCGATCCTTCCTGCCATTCGTTGATATAGATGGTGAACACGCCGAGTTTCTCCAGACGCGCCGCCTCGAGGTTGTCGTACTGCCCGTAGTTGACGGCAAGCAGGGCATCGAGTCCGGCTTGTAGGGTCCGTTCGGCAGATGGTTTCATCGAGTCCCCGAGATCGATCTCATCGCCTTTGAGGGGCGTGTAGATGAGTTCCGGGTTGCAGACGGCAACGACACAATCGATGGCGTCGATGGCATCGAGGAAGCCGACCTGGACGGTGGACATCGTACCGAGCCGACGCATGGGTTGTTGGATACAGACGCGCTGGTAGGGCTGAAAAACCTCCACGATCGTGCCGGTGTCGGTCGGCGTGATCTGAAAGCCCTCAGCATACTTGTTGCCTGCAGGCACAGTCCCCTGCTCCGTGGACTGCTGAGCGCAGCCCACGAAGAGCAAGGAACAAAGAGCCAATAGCCAAGACTTAAAGTTCTGCACCGAGTACATTGAAGGTCTTGTCACCACGGATGATTACTACTTGACCGTTGCGAACGGTCTTAACTGCCTTGACAGCTGCGTTGGTGTTGCTGATAGCCTCCGTCGGAGCCTCTGCACCGAAGTTATCAATGCAGAAGTAAGCCGGAGTCGTCATGCCATAGTCATTCTTCTTGGAGCTGCTCAAAGCAAACGATATCTCATCTACTTCTCCAAGACCGCTAAGGTCCACATACGTCCAATCAGCAATGTAGGAAGTACCCGTCGCCAAAGCAACATCTACCTGAGCATTCACCTCCGCACCATTCAAATAACCATGGACGGTCAGCTTAAACCAATCGTTCTCACCAAACGGAGCTTGATCACTCGACATTCCATCACCATTCAGAATAGCGTCAACAACCCAAGCAGTATTGCATACATACATACCCGGAACGACTGCTGCCTCAAGGAGTTGAATACGGTCTAACCCTGTGTACGAAGAGGTCCAAACGAGAAAGTTATTGCCTTCATATGCGCCACCTTTTGCGGATTTGTCGCTGTCAGCATAGAAATCGTAGGTGTTACCGGTTTTGTTAGAAACGACGTTACCAAAATAGTAAACGCCTGCCTCTCCATAATCCGCTACTTCTTGCTTGAAGCCAAAACTACCACTTTGGATCAATCCTGTTTCATTCAAATGGAGCACGCTCTCCTCCGCCAGTTGAATGTTTTCAAAATCTGCCACCTGTAATTCGGCGAACATAGCGGTGCTCATCAAAGCAGCCGCTGCAAAAAAGAAAATCTTTTTCATAAATGTTTTGTTTTAAAATTGTTAATAAATGTTAATATAAAGTGTTGTTAGCACTATTGTACATGCAAATCGATGGCGCCGGCGACTTCGGTACTGAGTTCGCCGGTCATGTTCAGTATCTCATCCGAGGCATTATAGACGCGGACGAAGTCAATCGTCGGCAGACTGACGGAATGGCCCGCCGCGTCTACAGCCCAAGATATATCAAAACTCGTACCCTCTACATCCTTATTGGGTTTGTTATCCACGTAGCCGTACTCCAGAATATGCTGCACGTTCTGTCCGCTGACGGTGACAGTCTGCGGTGCAAGTCGGGTGCCCGTGAGCGTGTACGTATCCGCCGCCAACCACTCGGGGTAGTACGGGTGTTGATGGAAGGGATTCTGCAGCGTATCACCCTCGCGCGTATAGGTGCGGGAGAAGGCATGCTCCGTCGTGGGATCATCATAGAGACAGCCCTTCAGTTCGTACCAGGTATCATCGGGTTTGCCGTTTCGGTTGTCATCGCGACTGACGAGCACGATCCCCGGTTCGGAACTGCCGTACTCGGTGGATCCCGTCATATAAAAGGCATTGCCGAGGATCTGTATATCACGTCCTTCGAGGTTCGCCACGGAATGATCGAAACCGAAGGTGATGTACCCACCCCAACCTCCTAAGCTCACCAAGCCTCCGGCGTTGTTGGCGATCGCCTGTTCGCACTTACGGCACATCGACTGAGCATCATCGCCTTCTTCGTACTTAGGCAACTCGTTGACGAACTGTCCCATCGCCGGCAGGTACTCATAGACGCGGGTGATGTACGGGGTCTTGGCCGGCGGTTCGGGCGTGTCTCCACCACCGTGGATATCGTACTCCGCCGTCACGCGACAGAGGTGTCCGGGGATATCGCCCGTGTAGGTGGACCAATGCTCGACGCCGGTGTAGTCATAGCAATGCAGCACGCCGGACGAGACGTAGTTCTTCGCGTCGGTGATATAAAGCGCCTCGTTGGTAGCGAGCAGCCCATAGGGATTCTCGAAGGAAGAGATATCGATCGGTTGCGGTTGCTCCGTATAGTCGATGGTGGAGAAAGCGCGCAGGCGTTTGTTCGTATTATCCAGGATATAGGCGGTAGATCCCTGGATGGATATATTGGCACAGGGCGTCTGAATATGCGGTCCGTCGATGATGACTACCTCCGGCTGTATGTCGTTGTAATTACCCTGACAGCAGACCCACAGATAGCCTTGGTTGTCTGCGCGAAGACGGGTCGGGTTGAGTCCGACAACAATCTTCTCTATCTCTTCAAAGGACGCTATATCAATGACGGAGACGGTGGAGTCATAGCGGTTGGTGAGGTATCCGCCGGAGTTGCAGACATAGAGTTTATCGCCCCGCACGCACAGTTCATCGGGTTGGTGCCCGACCTTGACCTCTCGCGTGATCTGCAGGCTGGCGGTATCGACCTCATAGACGGATCCTAAGAGTTCGGGATCGGCTATCGAACCCACATAGGCGCTGACGTACAGTTTGTCGCCCTTGAACGCCATGTAGCGGCAGTTAGGGATATCGATCTGACCGATATGACGGGCTTGCATGTCCATGACCTCCACCTTATGCGAGCAGTTGATGACGGCATAGAGACGCGAGCCGTATTGCTGAATATCATTGCCCACATCCCCGAGTTCCTTCACTTGGTTGGGGTTCTGCGCACCGTACCAGTTGGCGTAATAATCGCCGGCATGGAGGTTCATGTAGTCAAGGCGGGCTTTGTTGGAACCCATATTTCCCTCACAGAGGACGTATAACCCACCCTCACGCACCTCGTCCGTGACGTGCGTGCCGATAGTCGGGTAAACGACTTCGTCCTTGCGGCAGGACGACAAGAGCAATATGATAAAACATATTGCTATTTGATATTTGATATTTGATATTTGATATTTCGTTAATATCTGAAAGCGACGGTACATCTTACATTTTGTTTAGGCATCGGGTAGTTTTGGATGACTTCGTAATCCTGCCCGAGCAAGTTATTGATTTCTATGTTTGCTTTGAGCCAGTAGCGCTGAATGCACCACTCGCCGTAGATCGTCATATCGTGGGTGTACCACGGTTGGACGTGGTTATAGACGGTGTTCTCCTGCTGGCTGTATCGTTCGCCAACGTAGATGAACGAGTAGTTGAGACCGTAGTGGTCGCCGCGTTTGCTCGTCCACTCGAGTCCTGCCACCGCGCTGCCGCTATGCCAGGGGATGTACGGGATCTGATGACCGTAGTAGGTGTCGGAGGGGTTGGTGACATCGATGGCGGTGTTGTAGGTGTAGTTCAGGCGCGTGCGGAGCACGAAGCGCAACGGCAGATAGAAGGACATATCCGCTTTCGCATCGACGCCGTTGATCTTCACCGTACCGAGATTGAGCATCGTCCAGCGGAACTGCTGTCCCTTCGGATAAGCGATGATCTTATCGGTTACTCTATTATAGTAGTAAGAGGCCGATACGGCGATTTCGTAACCGAAATCATTTGTGATTTGTGATTTTTGATTTGTGATTCGATAAGCCACCTCCACACTGTGCTGGCGGGCTAACTCCGGACGGAGGTTGGCGTTACCCAGATCGGTGTAATAGAGGTCGTTGAAGGTCGGATAGCGATAACTCTGCTTGTAGAACGCATTAAGGCTTAGGTCGATCTTCGGGTATGGACGGAAAGACACGAAAATTCCCGGGGTAATTTTCGGATTTTCGATTTTCGATTTTCGATTTTGGATGGCCGTCATCAGCACGGAAGCTTGCAGGCGGAGGTACTCCTTGACATTGAAGGCTGTCGCGGCAGAGAGCCAATGCGAGTGACGGTCAAAGAACTCTTTAGAGTTCTCCAACAAGAGGTTCTCGCGATTGAGGGCATTGTACTGGTAGTCGTACGCCACGGAGAGGTCCCACCAGTTGAAGACCTGTATCTTATTCGCCAGCGAGAGATAGATCTCCTGCTGGAGGTACTCGTTGTTGGAGGGCAGGAGCTTTTCGTCGTAGTTCTTATAGTGGGTGTAGTCGTTCGCGTACTTGAGCAGCAGGCGTGTACTCCAGCGGTTCCACCACACGTCTTGCCAGGTACCCTGCACGAAGGTGTTCCTATCCCGGAGGCGCTCGCCGTTCCGCCAGACGTTATTGACGATCGCGCCGGGTACACCGCGTTCCGACCAGTAGTTATAGACATGCACGCGCCAGAAGCCGGTGGTGCGGTAGTAATGATGCAGCCCGAGTTCGGCCCGCACGGCATTGATATCGCCGTTCTGGCGTACGGCGGTGGTGTCATAGGCGGTCGTGCCGTCCGGCAGCACGCGCTTGTAACGGAAGGGGTATTTGCCGTTCGAGTAAACGTACTCGGCATCGAGGGTGAGGGACAGCGCGTCCGTCAACTTGACATCGACGCCCACGTTGGGGTTCGCCAGCGCAAACGACCCAAAGCGCATTTGCGCGCGTACGTGTGTGCGCTCGCCCGTTTTAAAATAAGGTTTGCGCGTAGTGAGATAGACGTTGCCCGCCGCACCGAACTCCTTGGCGGACTGGAAGATATCGGATTTCTGGCCTTTGTAGAGTTGGATCTGCTCGAGGTTATCGAGGCTGAAACGTCCCAAGTCCACCTGTCCGTTCTGGGCATTGCCGAGTTGCACTCCGTTGTAGTACACGGCGGTGTGCTGGCTACCCATCGAGCGGACGTTGATAGTCTTGATACCTCCTACTCCACCGTAGTCCTTGAGTTGGACGCCCGAGAAATAACGAATCGCGTCTGCCACCGTCAAGGCGTTGAGACGCTGCAGCTCCTCGCCTTTGAGGGTCTGCGGAATGATGATATCCTTGGTTAAGGCACGCGCCGTCACCTCGACCTCCTCGATGTGGAAGTCGTTGTAGATGGTGTCGCCGGCTTGCTCTGGTTCTGAACCGGTGTTCTGTGCCAGCGCAGACAATGCACCAAGTGCGGCAAAAAATATGAATATATTGCGTCTTATCATCGTTTCGTCCAGTCCTGGGGACTACTCCTTTGCGCAAAGAGGGAAGCGATCTGGCTTAGACCCTTAGGTCATCACAGTTGCCGGTCAGCCCGGGATTCGCACCCGCGTTCTCTTCCGTTCCTTGCTTTATTTTTTAGCAGGGTCAGTAGTTAAATCTATACCTAATTTTTTAAATGTTCTCCAATCTACTTCTTTGAGCATCACAGTCGAGTGCGCTTGGCAGCCCTTGAGCAGCGGGAGCGTATCGAGTGCTTTGCGGCAGTTCTCATCTTGCAGCGAGAGGACCGACAGCGCCACGAGTACCTCATCGGTATGTAGGCGCGGGTTCTGGCCGTGCAGATAACTGATCTTCATGCGCTGGATCGGTTCGATGATGTTCTCCGGGATCAAGCGTACGTCATGATCGATGCCTGCGAGTTCTTTCATCGCGTTGAGCAAGAGTGCGGCGGACGAGCCCAAGAGATCGCCGGCTTCGGCGGTGATGATACGTCCGTCCGGCAGTTCGATCGCAGCAGCGTGCGCGAAAGCACCGTCATGCAGTGCGCCGGTGAGGGCTCTGCGTTCGCGTGCTGCCACCGTCGTGCTGCGGTATGCCGTGGTGATACCTAACTGCTGCATCAGGAGCGCGATCTTCTTGATCTCCGCGTCATTGCATTTGCCGTTGGCCAGATGGCACAGCGCCTGGAAATAACGCCGGATGATCTCCTGCTTGCTCGCCTCGCGTACAGCTTCGTCATCGCTGATGCAGAAGCCCACCTGGTTGACGCCCATCTCCGTAGGCGAGTGGTAGGGGCTCGAGCCGTAGATCGAGGTGAACAGCGCTTCGAGCACCGGATAGATCTCTATGTCGCGGTTGTAGTTGACGGCCGTCTTACCCGTGGCTTCCAGATGGAAGGGGTCGATCATATTGACATCGTTCAGATCGGCTGTAGCCGCTTCGTAGGCTACGTTGAGCGGGTGCTTGAGCGGCAGGTTCCACACAGGGAAGGTCTCGAACTTAGCGTATCCGGCTTCGTGTCCGTGCTGCTGCTCGTTATAGAGTTGGCTCAGGCACACGGCCATCTTACCGCTACCGGGACCCGGCGCTGTCACAACTACCAGCGGACGCGTGGTCTCGATATAATCATTGCGACCGAAGCCATCCGGCGACGCGATCAGATCGACGTTATGCGGATAGCCGTCGATGATATAATGGTAGTACACGCGTATGCCCTTGCGCTCCAGACGCTGGCGGTAAGCATCCGCCGAACGCTGACCGGAGTAATGGGTGATGACCACCGAGGAGACCATAAAACCGCGGTGCATGAACTCATCGCGCAGACGCAGCACGTCCTCGTCGTAGGTGATACCTAAGTCCTGACGCACCTTATTGCGCTCGATGTCCTCGGCGGAGAGCACGATGACTATCTCCAGCGAGTCGCGCAGTTGCGTGAGCATCTGCAGTTTGCTGTCCGGCATGAATCCCGGCAGTACCCTACTCGCATGCAGGTCATCGAAGAGCTTACCGCCCAACTCCAGATACAGTTTGTTTCCGAACTGCGCTATGCGCTCGCGGATATGCTCCGACTGCACCTGAATATATTTATCGTTATCAAAAGCTTGTTGCATATATTAATCTTTCTTTTCTTGTTGTTTTGCCTCTTCGTCGTCTTCGTCATGGTGGTAATAGTAGTACGAGCGGTAGGCCTGGTCGTCCTTGACTAACTTGCCGTAGATCTTGCCATACAACTTACCATAACGTTTGGCTCGGTTGCTGTCGCCACCGTAGCCGTATCCGTAGCCGCCGTAGCCACCGTAGCCGAAATGTCCGTAACCGTAACCGCCGTAACCGCCGTAACCGTAGCCGTAGCCGGAACCGTAGGAGTGACGTCCCTCGGTCGGGATATCGGACAGCACGATCTGCACTTTCTCCGGGTTGTCCACTACCTCCGCCATCTGCTCGAGCGTCTGCTTGCAGAAGGACTTGTTGGTCTGCATACAACGGATGACGAACAGGCACATGTCGCTATTCTCGATGATCGCGTACGCATCCGGCACCAGACCGATCGGCGAGGTATCGATGACGATGTAATCGTATTGCTCGCGCAGCTTGGCGATCGTCTGACCTAACTTATCCGCATGCACCAGCTCACCCGGGTTCGGCGGGATCGTACCGGCGCGCACGAAGTCAAAGCCGAACGGAGTGTCCTTCAGCATCGTATCCTTCAGTTCGCAGTCCCCGATGAGGTAGTTCGATGCTCCGTCACCGTTCTCCATACCGAGCTTGGTGTGGATATTCGGTTTACGCAGGTCGAGGTCGATCAGCAAGGTCTTGCGTCCCGTCATGGCGTAGAGCGCCGCGAGGTTGGTACTCAGGAAAGTCTTACCGTCACCGGACTCCGTGGAGGTGACGCAGATAACCATCTTGTCCTTGCGCTTGAGCACGAACTCAATACGCGTTCGTATCGCACGTAGCATCTCCGCGTAGGACGATCGAGGCGAAGCGCGCACGAGCGTCGGGTTCTGACTCTTGGCGTGACGCAGCGTACCGATGAGACGGAAGAACTTGAGCTTCACGACATCCTTCGGCGAGCGGATCTTGTTATTGAGCAACTCGCTGAGGATGATGAGCACCATCGGAATGAGGAAACCGATGATGAGATAGGTCGAAGTGGTCTTCGACTTCGCCTTGGCGTTCATGATCGCTGTCGTACGAGCCTTATCCATGATGGAGTTATCCGGCGTGTTGGATGCTTTCTGGATCTCCGCCTCGGCGCGTTTCTGCAGGAAGAAGGTGTAGTAGTTATCGTCGATGCGGTAGTTACGCTCGATGGCAACCATCTGCAGCTCTTTCTCCGGCAGTTGTTTGATAGAGCGCTCTACCTCGTCGTAGCGGCGCTTGAGGTCGGATTTCTCAATCTCGAGCGAAGCACGCATGGAGCTCACCACCTCTTCGATAGCAGTCTTGACGTTCTCGATATCCTTGGTATACTTAGCGTAGTACACGTTCTTCTCCGTCAACTCACCGCGCTGGATACGCAGGTCGTTGAGTTGTTGCACGAGTCCGATCAGTACGGGTTCGTTCACGCCCATCGTGGTCGGGGCGATGACGACGCCGTTCTCGATATTCTGATGGATATAGCCGATGAGGTAGTCGAAATAAGTCTCCCGCAGACGGAGTTCCATCGAGTGCTGGTCGTAGGACGCAATACGTCCCATCAGCTGACCGGCATAGGAGTTCACATCCACGAACTTATTCTCTTGACGGAAATTGGTCATCGCACCTTCGCTCACCTGCAGCGAGGACTGGAGGTTCTTCAGCTGCTCGTTGATGAAGCGGATGGAGTTCTCTGCCACAGCGTTCTTCTGCTCGAGGTTCTGCAGCAGGTAGATCTTCGCCAGTTTATCGATGAACTCGCAGTCACGTTGGGGTGTCTCGCTGGTGAGCGAGAGTGCCAAGACGGTTGATCCTTCGGTGACGAAACTCAACTGCAGACGACTCATGAACTCATCGACGAGCGACTCGTGCGTACGGAAGCGGAAGTAGATCTTGCCGCTGTTGATCATCAGTTCGGTCGGCCAGACGGTGATGTCAAACAGCGAACAATGCACGGGTTCGCCGTACTTCACATCCAGTTCGAGCGGCATCTCTTCGTCGGTGGACGATATATGCATCGTACCGTCCGAACGGAACAGCACCTGATACATCGGTCCATAGGCACGCGCATCGACATGCGAGGGCTCCACGATGATCGGCGTCTGACGATAGAGCTGGCGGGTCTTGAAACGTCCCTGCGTGATATACTCCACGTTGAGGAACGGCAGAGAGTCCACCACTCGGCTCATCAGGTCGTACGACCCGAGCATGATCATCTGGTTGTTCACGTTCTTATACCCTGCGTCCACACCGAAGCCGCTCATCAGCGCCGAAGAGCTACCGTAGGTTGCACTCTCCTTGATGACGATCGTTCCTTGGGAGAAATACGAAGGAATCCAGCGACGGTTCTTGAGCATCGCCAGACCCAACGCGATCACGATAGCGATCACGAACAGGTACCAGTAATGCAGGAAAGTGAAGAGCCACTCGAGCGGATTGAAGTTCAAACCGCCGTCCTCCTCGTCGTTGTTCTGCTGGGGATCCGCCATGTAATACTGCTGATTCCCGCCGGCTTGGTAATACGCATTGCTCGGATGGTAATACGGATTATTACCTCCGGGTTGATAATATTGATTGTTGTTTTCCATATGCTATTTATACAGGTATGCTACGTAGTTCAACACGGTGGTGAGCAGCGCCACACTACTCGTGATGAGGCTGATAAAGCCCGAGTAGTTCTGGACGGTATAGAAGCTGTTCTTCGTACGCGCTACATAGATGACATCGTTCGGGTACACATAGTAGTACTTGGAGTCGATGATCGAGTTGGTACGCATATCGAACTCCAGCACCTCGGGTTCTTCGCCGTTGTCGCGCGGACGGATGATGCGTATATGACGCCGGTCAGCGCTGGTCATCACGTCGCCTGTCATCGCGAGCGCCTGGAAGATATTCATCTTCTCCTTGTAGATATAGAACTGTCCAGAGCGGGCGTCACCGACCACCGAGAAATACTTATTGTACAGCGCCACCTTCACGTCCGCATCGGGGATGATCTCGCGGAACGCCGCTTTGATCGTATCCTGTGCCTCTATCTCCGTCAGGCCTTGGATCTTCACCGGCTTCAAGAACGGCAGATCGATCGTTCCGTCCTCGTGCACACGGTAGGAGTTAGCGTACTGACCGGACGTATTGGCGTTGTTCGCACCCAGCATCTTACTCATCGTCTCGTCCATCGTGATGAGGCGGTAGATGATCTCATCGTTGATACGGATACGGTAGGGCTCATAGGCCACCGAGTCGTACACCGGCAGCTTATTGCACTTGGTCGGTTCTTGCAGATAACCGATCACACGATGGCTGTAACAACTCGACAGCATCACGGCAACCAAGCCGAGCAACAAAACAATACCTTTTCTCATTTTGATGCCCCCTTTCCGTAATACTTGTTGACGTGATTGATACCCGTCTGCACGATCGAGTAGATGAACACACCGAACGAGATCGTCGCCGCGGTGACACCGATGACGGTCGTCACGTGGTTGATACCGAAGCTGTATCCCGGAATCTTACGGACATAGATGATATCGTTCGGTTCGATATAGTAGAACTCCGAGTTCACAATCTCTTTGGAGCGCACATCGAAGGTCTTGATGGTCGTCACACCGTCTTTCTCGCGCACGATCTTGATCTCATGACGGCTGTTGAACTCACCTAAGTCACCCACCATGGCCAAGGCCTCGAAGATGGTCATCTTCTCTTTGTTGATCGAGTACCGACCACTCTGCGCACCGATGACAGAGAATGAACGGTTGACGATATTGACCTCCACCGAGACCATCGAATAACCCGGTATCTCCTTGAGTAACTTACCCAACTCCTCCTCCAACTGGTACTTCACCTCACGCGTCGTCTTGCCCACCACGTGCTGCTTGCCGATAGTCGGGAAGTCGATATTACCCTCCTCGTCAATCAGATAGGTGTAGAGGTCGTACGAACCGTAGGTGCTGTTTCCCATCTGCTGACGCATCTGCGACGCACTCGTACCGCCGGCGTTGTACATCTGCATCACCTTCGGATCCACCGAATACACATAGACGTACAATCGGTCGTTGACACGCAGCTGGTAGTCCTCAAAACTCAGCGTATCCGCATAATGAGGAATATGCCGGTCCGGCTCCTGCATGTAGTTCACCTTCCGCGCCGTCACACAGGACGAGAGCGCCAGGGTCACCATAAATATATAAAATAGTTTTTTCATCGTTTCTCGTCCCATCCGAAGGGGTGTTTGGCTAATGGTAACTTGGCAAGCGGGTGGTAGTCGCCGACGAGTCCGATCGGCTCGGCATGACGGATCTCAGCCACCGTCTCGATGCACGGCCGCGCCTCGCTGATACGGAAACCCTTACCGGCAAGAATCTGCTTGTAAGACTCCGTGTGCAACTCCGTGAAGCCCTGACTGAACTCAAACTCCTCGCCGTCGATATTAAGCGTGCGATAAGTGCGTTTCTCGCCCTGCACCGCGTTCTCCGGCAGACACGCCGCATTGATACTAAGGAAATAGCGCACGCGCGCGTGTTCGAGCTCGAGGTATCCGGCCACACGGTCGAAAGACATCACATGCACGATGTTTTGCTGCACTTTACCGAAGATCCACTCCAACATATCGTAGAAATGAACGCCGATATTCGTCGCGATACCGCCACTCTTATGGACGTCGCCTTTCCAGCTCGCATAGTACCAGTTACCGCGGCTCGTGATATAGGTCAGATCGACATCATAGACCTTCTTCGGGTCCACCGCCAACTCGCTCTCCACTTTCGCCTTGAGCGCACGGATCTTCTCATGCAGACGCAACTGCAGGATCGTGTAGGCCTTATGGCCCGTCTCCTTCTCCAGCTCCACGAGGTTGTCGATGTTATACGGATTCAGCACCAGCGGCTTCTCACAGATCACATCGCAGCCCAGACGCAGACCGTATCGGATGAACGCATCGTGCGTGTAGTTCGGCGTACAGATCGACACCCAACTGAGCGGGTTGTCCGTACGCATCTGCTTCGAGCAGAAACGGTCGAACTGCTCATTCTCCGTATAGAAAGAACAATCCGGGAAGGACGAATCCAGACGTCCTACACTATCGAACTTATCGTACGCCACCAGCAGGTTGTTGCCCGTGTCCGCGATCGCTTTGATATGTCTCGGCGCAATATATCCCGCCGCTCCGATCAATGCAAAATTATACATTTCTTTACTATATTCTTTATGTTTTGTGTTATTGCTTCTTTGAGCCATGCGCCGCGGTTATTCGTCCACCGCTGCGGATGGGTTGTCATCATCACGTGCTCGGGCAGTCTCCCCTGCTCTATCGCCGCGATCAACTGCTCCGTCGTGTGCCACGTCAGACCGGCTTTCGTCCACGCATCCTGATGGCCGGGTATCTTATCCCGCACGCTGACCTTGTAGCCGTCCCAGCAGCGCCCCGTGTCCGTCAAGTAGAACACATCGCTCCAATCCGTATCCAGATACGGCTCGCCGAGCAGCCCGAGCGTCTTATAGTCGTAGGTCTTCCACAGGTCCTTGCTGTCCCACTTACTCGTCGGCGCACCGTGCATGCAGATCGTCTCCACCGCGTAGTATTGCCGGAAATAGTCGAGCCAAGTCTGAAAATGATCCCATGCTTTCTCTACCTCCCCGCCGCACAGACTCATGTCCTCGTAATGATAACCGATCTCATGTCCCAACGCCACGATTGCCCGGATGATCTCCGGCTGATTGCTCTCTTTCCCTACGCGGAAATAATACGTCGCCTTCGCACCCAACGCGTGCTCCAACTGCGCCGTCTTCAAGCTATTCTCCGGCTTAGCATCGACATCGTGCCTTAAGATCACGAATTTCTTCTCTCTCTCCCCTTTTATATATTGTGCATACGAGATTAGTTTATATCCCTTTGCTTGAAGGGTCTCTAACAAAGATCTATATATGTCTAAACTAAAATCTCTCATCGCTCAGCGCGCATGGGGTTCTCCAAAAAGTCTTTGTACGCGAGGCGGATACCCTCCTCCAGCTCGGTCTTATACGTCCATCCGAGTGCAGTCGCTTTGCTCACATCGAGCAGCTTACGCGGCGTACCGTCCGGACGCGTCGTGTCCCACAGGATCTCGCCTTCGTAACCCACGACCTTCGCCACGAGTTCCGTCAACTCTTTGATCGTCAGCTCTTTGCCCGTACCGGCATTCACCGTCTCGTTGCCCGAGTAGTTATTCATCAGGAACACGCAGAGGTTCGCCAGATCGTCCACATACAGGAACTCGCGCAGCGGACTACCCGTTCCCCAGCAGGTCACACTCTTCTTGCCCTCTACCTTCGCCTCATGGAAGCGGCGAATGAGCGCCGGCAGCACGTGACTGTGTTCGGGGTGGTAGTTATCGTTCGGACCGTAGAGGTTCGTCGGCATGACAGAGATATAATCCGTGCCGTACTGGCGGTTGAGGAACTCGCAGTACTTGAGTCCGCTGATCTTCGCGAGCGCATAAGCCTCGTTCGTCTTCTCCAACTCACCAGTCAAGAGACACGATTCTTTCATCGGCTGCGGTGCCAGACGCGGGTAGATACAAGACGAACCCAAGAACTCGAGTTTCTTCACGCCGTTCTTCCACGCCGCGTGAATCACGTTCATCTCCAGAATCATGTTATCGTACATGAAATCCGCCAGATGCCGCTCGTTGGCGATGATACCGCCTACTTTCGCTGCTGCCAGAAACACATACTCCGGCTTCTCGGTCGCAAAGAACGCTTCTACCGCCTCTTGCCGGCACAGGTCTAACTCCTTATGCGTCCGCGTGATGATGTTCGTGTATCCCTGCCGCTGCAGTTCGCGCACAATCGCGCTTCCCACCATCCCCCGGTGTCCGGCTACGTATATTTTTGAGTTTAGTTCCATCATTTTACAATTCCTTTCTCGAGATACTCCGCCGCATTGAAATGCTCGGTCGTCACTTTCTTCATATCGTGCTTCACCATCAACTCCACCAGCTGCTCAAAGCTCGTGCGCTGCGGGTTCCAGCCCAAGACGCGCTTCGCCTTACTCGGATCGCCTAACAGGTTCACCACATCGGTCGGTCGGTAGAAGTCCGGACTAACGGCTACCACCACCTTACCGGTCTTCACATCGATACCTTTCTCGTCCACGCCCTTGCCTTCCCAGCGTAACTCAATACCCGCATGATGGAACGCCAGCGTCGCGAACTCACGCACCGTGTGTTGAACGCCCGTAGCAATCACAAAATCATCCGGTTGGTCCTGCTGCAGGATGAGCCACATGCACTCGATATAGTCCTTCGCATAACCCCAATCTCGGAGCGAATCCAGGTTGCCCAAGTACAGACATTCCTGCTTTCCTTGGGCGATGCGGGCAGCGGCGAGCGTGATCTTACGCGTCACAAATGTCTCGCCTCTTCGCTCACTCTCATGGTTAAACAAGATGCCCGAGCAGCAGAACATATGATACGCCTCGCGGTACTCTTTGATGATCCAGTAGCCGTATAATTTCGCCACGGCGTACGGACTGTACGGATGGAAAGGTGTCTGCTCGTCCTGCGGCACCTCTTCTACCTTACCGTACAACTCACTCGTCGAGGCCTGATAGATCTTACAGGTCTTCTCCAGATGGTTCGTACGAACGGCCTCCAAGATACGCAGCACACCGACTGCATCCACGTCCGCCGTGAACTCCGGGGCATCGAAACTTACCTGCACATGACTCTGCGCCGCGAGGTTGTAGATCTCATCCGGCATCACTTTGCCCACCAATTTCACGAGCGACATCGAGTCACTCATGTCGGCATAATGCAAGTGAAAATGCGGCGTGCCCTCCAGATGCGCAATCCGCTCACGATAGTCCACAGACGAGCGACGGATGATACCGTGCACCTCGTAACCCTTCTCCAACAAAAACTCCGACAGATAACTTCCGTCCTGTCCCGTAACACCTGTTATTAATGCGATTTTTGCCATAATTCTTCGCGTTCTCAGCTCTCTTTCATTATTTTCCACGCACTTCATTATTATTCCACGCACACGCAAAAACACGCACACGCGCAAATCGGCTGCAAAGATACAACATTTTTTTGACATACACAAGCGCGCGCGCATTTTTTCATCTTTTTTTCTTTTGCTCTGCTGTTATGAGGCTCGTTCCCTCTCTTTTGGCAAGTACCTGCGGTGCTGTCTCTTTTTTGTTATTTAGTGGGTACCTTCGGTGGCGCGCGCTGCGCTGTTCGCCCCTGTTCGTTCCTTATAGGACGATAGCATCGTCCGCTCAACTATCCGAGACGCTCCCCGCGCCTCGGATTTTTATTCGTTTTTGATCATTTGGGGCGCAAAATCAATAAAAATGCACAAAATTTACATTTTTTTGCAAAAATGTTTCTGTATATGGAAACTTTTTTGTACCTTTGCAGCGATTTTTAAATCGTACACACTATTATGGCGGAGCAAAAACCAAAATTTGACGTACTATATTCCGAGGAGGCAGACGCGTTTTTGGATAAGCAAACGGACAAAGTTCGAGCGAAGATATTGTACAACGTGACAAAGGCGTCCTACTCCAACGACCCAAAGTTATTCAAAAAACTGGAGAACACGGATATTTGGGAGTTCCGGACGTTATTTGACAACATCCAATATCGTTTGCTGGCATTCTGGGACAAACGAAACGGTCAAAACACATTGGTCATTGCCACGCATGGTTTTATAAAGAAAACACAAAAGACTCCGAAAGGAGAAATAGACCACGCACAAAGCATAAAAGACATATATTTTAATCAGAAATAATTAAGGAGGACAAGGATATGAAATTCTACACGCAAGAACAAATGGTTGACAAGCACGTCGGAAAGAAAGGAACGCCGGCACGTGCAGAGTACGACGAGCAAGTCGAGTTGATGCTTGTCGGTGAAGCCATTCGTAAAGCCCGTCAGGCCAGGTCATTATCCCAAGAACAGTTAGGCGAATTGGTAGGTGTCCAAAAAGCGCAGATCTCTCGTCTGGAAAATGGTAAGAATCTTACGATTGCCACTATTGGACGTCTCTTCAAGGCGCTAAATCAGCAAGTTTCTCTAGACATCCCTTCTATTGGGCGTGTCGCGCTTTGGTGATTTTAAAAATTTTGCAGTTTTTTGACATTTCCAGACCTGAAAATTTGGAAATGTCATTTTATTTTTGTATCTTTGCAGCGAGTTTAGGATTTTGAATCAACCCGGAATAACCCCGCAAAGTACCCGCGTCCTTCTTTTCCTAGACCATACTAAAATTTATATAGCTATAATTGACACAATATCAATACTTTACAACACATGGCACGGCATTTAAAAACAAGCACAATTCTCGGTTTGAACAAAGCCATCGACCATTTCGTTCCTTCGTCCGAGGTTTCAGCCCTCCACACCTGTGGAGTACGCTACTTCGAGCCCATCGTGGGCATCGAATACTTCTGTGGTGCCATGAACGACATCAAAGACGGCTATAAACGCCGCAAACACATCATCGTTCGCCGTTATCCGCGTAATAACAAAGTCCTCCAACTCTACACCTACCATTTCCCCAAGACTTGGTCTGCAGCCTGCGTAGCAAACCGCGAACTCATCAAAGAGGCGCAACGCCGAGCTCATGCCTTGGAGCACGACACCTCCCGTGCCGGTCTCGAGTGGCATCTCCGCTTCTTGAACCACTATTTCCGCGTCTTCAAAGGCGGCGCTAAGCCCGAACCCGGTATGAAGCCCTATTCCCGCTTCTACCAATACACCTACGTCGCTATCTATCGTGAACTCCAAGCCGCTGCCAAGCAAACTGAAGACGCGCCAGTAGAAAACGCTCTGCTGTCCACTCCTCGCCGCTATTCCGGCGAGCAAACCGATGTCTCCTTCGAGCCCATCAACTTCCGTCTTAACCCCATCCAAACTCGCCATCGAACCCCTCTCCGGCGTATTTTCGAGCAAAAAAACGTCCCAATGTTTGCATATGTCAAAAATTTTGTGTAATTTTGCGGCGCAAAATTGTGTGAGTGATGGCTAAGCAAGCAGCGATAGTAGTTCCGGAGGGGTGTACGAAGGTGTTGTTACACGCCTGCTGTGCGCCGTGCTCGAGTGCGATCGTGGAATGGTTGATGGCGCACGGGATCGAGCCGGTGATTTACTACTATAATCCGAACATATACCCGCGCGAGGAGTACGAGATCCGCAAGAACGAATCAAAACGCCACGCGGAGTCGCTCGGCATCACATGGATCGATGAGGACTACTCACACGACGCATGGCTGCACGACATATGCGGATTGGAGCAGGAACCGGAACGGGGCAGGCGCTGCGAGCGGTGCTTCTATATACGCCTCAAAAAGACGGCTCAGAAAGCGCAGGAACTCGGGATTCCCTATTTTGCCACTACCCTTGCCTCTTCCCGCTGGAAGAACCTCGAGCAGATCAATCGCGCAGGCTTAGCCGCGCAGCAATCCCTTATCCCTAATCCCCTAACCCCTAATCCCGTATTCTGGGCACAGAACTGGCGGAAGGACGGTTTACAGGAACGACGCAACGAATTACTAAAGACATATGGATTCTACAATCAGCAATATTGCGGGTGTGAGTTTAGTCACTAACTCCCTGATGATCTTCGCGTTGGTGCTGGCTACCATCTTGGTGGTTCCGATGGTTTGCCGCAAGATCCGTATCCCGAGCATCGTGGGATTTATCTTGGTGGGAGCCTTGGTCGGTCCCTATGGTCTGAACCTGCTCGGCGGTATAGACGCCATCCTGTCGTTGGGCAAAATCGGCATGTTGTACATCATGCTGCAGGCGGGTATTGAAGTGGATGTAAATGACTTCCGACAGCAGCGAACGCACGCCGTCTTGTATGGTTTCTATTCCTTCGCATTCCCATTTATACTCGGATTACTCACCAGCCGGTTGTTAGGTTTCGGCTGGGTGACGAGCACGCTGATGGGTGCGATGTACGGTTCCCACACGCTGATGACCTACCCCATCGTAAGCCGGTACGGCGTACAGAAGAACGCGGCGGTGAACATCGCCATCGGCGGTACAATGCTGACGATCACGCTCTCGCTCTTGGTGCTCGCTTTCTTGAAGTCGAACTTCGTCTATACGGACGCCATCACGACCGGCGGATTGATAGCACGCATCTTAGCCACCATCGTCACAATCACAATCATCTTCCCTTGGTTGGCACAGCGGATTTTCAAGCGCTGGACCGATCCGACCACCGGTTTTCTGGTTGTAATGACAATGATGGTAGTCTCCGCGCTGATGGCGGAATGGTCCGGTCTGGAGGGCATCCTCGGTGCGTTCGTCTGCGGCGTGTCACTCAACCGCCTGGTGCCGAACCTGAGCCCTGTGATGATGCGCATCAACTTCGTGGGAAACACGATCTTCGTGCCGCTGTTCCTCATGGGTGTAGGTATGATGATCGATGTGTCGCTGCTCTGGGAAGGCTGGGCCACGCTGATCATCGCCGTGGTGATGATCGCCACGAAATTAGTCGGCAAATGGAGCGCGGCATGGTTGGCGCAGAAGAGCTTCGGTTTGCAGCCTGCTGAGCGGCAGTTGATGTTCGGTCTGACCCATGCCACGGCAGCCGGTACATTAGCTATCGTAACCATCGGTTACGAGACAGGTATCTTCAATGCGGAGATCCTGAACGCCGCCGTGCTGATGATTCTCGTGCTCTGCACCTCGGCATCGTTCATCACGGAGTACGCCGCCAAGCAGCTGGCGCTGCAAGAAGAGGCACGAATCGAAGCGGATAAGATCGATGACAGCTGGCAGTTGATGACCGTCGGCGAGAACCGCCATTATGAGTTACGCGAGTTGGCGGAGTTAGGTGAGCTACCCGCTCCGGCTTTTGCCGTAGAAGGCGATTGGTCGGAAGCGATGCAGCTGGTCAACAGCCAACGCACGGCCTCGATCATCTACCATCCGAACCAACCGCTGAACACGATCAACCGCCTGTTAGTGGCTGTACCGCGCTATGCGGAGAAAGAGCATGACCTGATCTCCTGCTTCGGTCTCGTTCGCCGTCTGAGCAGTCAGATAGGCGCGAAGGTAGTGTTCTTCGCCAATGAGGACACCCAGAAAGTGCTGCAGGTCTTCTGCCGCCGTAAGGGCAAGTACCTGCGGGCATCCTACCGCGAGATGGAGGATTTTGAAGACGTCCTGATGATCGCCAAGCAGATGGCGCAGGATGACATGATCGTCATGATCAACGCACGCCCCTCTACCCCATCCTACAACCCGCTCTTTGAGCAGGTACCGACGATGCTGGAGCGGTTCTTTAATGACCACAGTTACATGGTCGTTTACCCAGAGCAAGAGACCGGTTCGCCGATCCCCGATCTGATGACAGGAGACACAACACAAGCATCCAAGACGTGGAAAATCGTTAGCTGGCTGAAGCGGAAGGTCTTATCTTTTCAACAAAGATAACCCATAAACCGAACAGCATCGCATAGAAGAGGTATTTGAAGAGGTAATCGTGGAGGAAATGGAACCACTCGGGATGAAACTCCACGAACAGCGTGATGATAAATATACGGAGTATATTAAACACGTAGCAGCAGAACCAGCCTACGGGAATGAACCATAACTTATGCAGCCGGGTTTTATAGACCGGCTGCGTATTTTTTACGGTCAGGATAAGACACATCCAGATGAAGCTTTGCTTCAGTCCCGTACAGCCCCAGATAATGGTACTGCCCGAGCCGGTCTCGAAACGGACGGTATGATCACCTACCATATAAACGGTGTCGCGCACGAGTGATACGAGCCAATAAACGACGCGGGCGATATGACAGGCCATGAACTCAAACGGCGCCGTGACATCGTACCCGAGCCACGTGACGATATCGCCGTTCTCATCGCCGGAGAACGTCCATTTCCAAGCATAGTTGGCGACGAGAAGCGTGATCATAAAAATGATCACATCCTCATAGGGCTTGAGCCACTCAAATCGTTGTTTTAGCGAAGGGCACTTCATCGATCGCACAGAAATCCTTGTCTAAGTACTTGAAATAACCGGCCTGACAAATCATGGCGGCATTGTCGGTTGTGAAGGAGAACGGCGGAATGAACACGTTCCAGTGATACTTCTGTCCGTATTCGATAAACGCCTGCCGGATGGCACTGTTGGCACTCACGCCACCTGCGACGGCTACATCACGGATCTTGAGGTCATTCGCCGCTTTCTTCAGCTTACGCATCAAGATGTCTACCACCGTCGCCTGCAAACTCGCACACAGGTCTTCACGGAGATTTGGAACATTCTCCGCCAACGCATCAATCGTCTCCACACCATGCGCCTTGAGCATGTCGCGTAGCGTATAGAGGAAGGAGGTTTTGAGTCCCGAGAAGGAGTAATCGTAACCGGGAATATTGGGCTTGGCTAATGGATATTTAGTGGGGTCTCCTTCTTTCGCCAACCTATCTATCCACGGGCCTCCCGGGTATGGAAGACCTAACACTTTAGCGCACTTATCGAACGCTTCACCGGCAGCATCATCGATGGTCTGACCGAGAATCTCAAAATGCGGCATATGCTTCAACTCTCCACTCTCCACTCTCGGCTCTCCACTCTCCACCTTGATGATCTGCGAGTTTCCTCCGCTGACTAACAAGCACAGGAACGGAAATTTAGGATGTTTTAATCCGGTACCGTCTTCCACAAAATGCGCCATCACATGACCCTGCAAATGATTCACATCGATGAGCGGCACATTCAACGAAAGGGCAAGGCCTTTGGCAAAGGAGGTTCCGACCAATAAAGAGCCTAACAAACCGGGTCCGCGAGTGAACGCGATCGCGGAAATATCCTCTTTGGTCACCCCTGCGCGTTTGAGCGCCGTGTCCACTACCGGCAAAATATTCTGCTGATGAGCACGACTCGCGAGCTCGGGAACTACCCCGCCGTACTCCTCATGCACCTTCTGACTCGCAATCACATTACTGCGCAAAATACCATCCACGATCACTGCCGATGATGTATCATCGCAGCTCGATTCAATTGCCAATATGACGACTCCTTTTTCCATTTCGGCTGCAAAATTACAACATTTTTCTCAAATATGCAAAAAAAATTTGCACATATGCATTTTTTGTTGTACCTTTGTACGCTTTTTTTGACAAGAACAAACAAAACGGTTAAATTATTAACTAATTTATTAATTAAAAACAACAACATTATGAAAAAAATTTTCACAGTGATTGCAGCAGCTTTGCTGATTGCTACGAGTGCAAGTGCTCAACATGAGATCGGTGCTATCGTTGGTGGTTTGAACGGTGCCAGCTACAAGTACTGGTTTAACGACAACATGGCTATCCAGGCTGATCTCGCAGTCGGTTTGACCGAAGCAGCCGGTGGAAACTCTTATGCCGGTTCGTATTACAGCTGGCACGCCGGCATGTGGGACTTCACGATCAACCCGAACTTCCTCTATCACTTCCAGTTGCCGGCAAACTTCAAAGTTTACTGCGGTGGTGGTGTTAACTTCGGTATGTTGGGCGCCCTTGCTACAAGTGGTGGCGGCGTTGACGGTAAGTTCGGTATCAACGCAGTCGGTGGTGTTAGCTACGACTTGGACGCAGCGCCGATCGTATTGGCATTTGACTTCCGTCCGGGTTACGGTCTCGACTGGGTTCCTAACGGCCACATGAGTTACTTCGATTGGAAACTGGCTTTGGCAGTTCGTTACAAATTCTAATCGTGTTTTTTTATTATTGGATCATATGGATCGCAGCATTGTTCGGGCATCGTAAGGCCCAACTGCTGATTCAGGGTCAAAAGCAGACGAAGGAGCAAGTCAAGCGTGGTCTTGGCTTCTCCTCGCCTGTGTGGATCCATGCTGCGTCCGTAGGTGAGTTTGAGCAGGCACGTCCGCTGATTGAGCGGCTTCGCCGCGAACAACCGAACCGTCATATCGTGCTGACGTTCTTCAGTCCTTCGGGATATGAGATGCGTAAGAGTTACGACAAGGTGGATGCGGTGATGTACCTGCCTTTCCCGACGCGACGTCGGGCGATAAAGTTCATCGAGGCATTAAAGCCCGAGATGGCGATCTTTGTCAAATATGAGTTCTGGCCGGCTTATCTGAAACAACTCAAGAAACGTGGTATCCCGACGTATAGCATCTCGGCTATCTTCCGTCCCACGCAGCGTTTCTTTCACTGGTATGGCGCCAGCTCATTGCGTCTGCTGCATTGCTTCACGCATCTATACGTACAAGACGAGGCTTCCCGCCGCCTCTTGGCGGAGCATGGAGTGCATGACTGCTCCGTAGCAGGCGACACGCGTTTTGACCGTGTGGGTGAGATCCTGGAGAAAGGTCTGAAAGCGGACGATCCGCGTCTGAGACCGATACAGGACTTCGTAGAAGGATGTGAACGCGTGATCATCGCCGGCAGCACATGGCCGGAGGATGAGGTATTGCTTAAGCAATACGTTGAAAGAGTGAATGATTTATCGAATGAACGAGTGAAGTTGATTCTCGTGCCGCATGAGATACACGAGAAACATTTGCATTTTATCTTCAACTTGTTCCAGGGTCGATTTGTGCGCTACTCGCGTGCAACGAAGACAGCAATGATCCATACCAACGTGATGGTGATCGACACGATGGGTCTGCTCTCCTCTATCTACCGCTTTGGTCAGACGGCCTATATCGGTGGTGGTTTCGGAGTCGGTATCCATAACACGATCGAGGCTGCGGTATATGGCATGCCGGTGATCTTCGGCCCTAACTACCATCATTTCCGCGAAGCGCAAGGACTGATTGATGATGGTGCTGCGCGGAGTATCAAAGACTATAGCGAATTGGAAGCGGCGCTTAATACCGCTTTGAACAACTATCAGGAGATAGGACAAAAATCAGCAGAATATGTAGCTTCCGAAAAAGGAGCGACAGCAAAAATATATGAGGAGATTTTCTAATGGCACAAAAACCAAGCATACCCAAGGGCACGCGTGACTTCGGTCAACTGGAGATGGCGCGCCGCAATTATATCTTCGACACGATCAAAGGTGTCTTCGCGCTGTATGGTTTCCAGCAGATCGAGACACCGTCGATGGAGAATATCGGCACGTTGATGGGCAAGTACGGAGAGGAAGGTGACAAACTGCTCTTCCGCATCCAGAACAGCGGAGAGAAAGCGGCCTTGGCGCCGGAGAAAGGTCTGCGTTACGACCTGACCGTTCCTTTTGCGCGCTACGTCGTGCAGCATCGTGAGGAGTTGAGTTTTCCGTTCAAGCGCTTCCAGATCCAACCTGTATGGCGGGCGGACCGTCCGCAGAAAGGACGTTATCGCGAGTTCTATCAGTGCGACGTCGATGTGATCGGTTCGGACAGCCTGCTCGGCGAACTCGAACTGATCCAGATCGTAGAAGAGGTGTACCGCCGTTTGGGTATCCGCGTGTGCCTGCATATTAACAACCGTAAGATATTAGCCGGTATCGCCGAGGTGATCGGTGCGCCGGAAATGATCGTCGATATCACCGTAGCGATCGACAAACTCGACAAAATCGGTATCGATGCCGTCAATGCGGAGTTGAAGGAACGAGGACTGAATGACGAACAGATCGCAGCGCTGCAGCCGATTCTGAACCTCAGCGGCACCACCGCCGGGAAACTCACCGCCCTGAAAACAATCCTCGCCAACAGCGAGATCGGTCTCAAGGGTGTCGAGGAGATGGAAGAGATTTTCCGTTTACTGGATATTGTACATTGTACATTGAATATTGAACTCGACCTGTGCCTCGCGCGCGGACTTAATTACTACACGGGCGCGATATTTGAGGTGAAGGCCTTGGACGCACAGATAGGATCGATCACAGGCGGTGGCCGCTACGACAACCTCACGGGTATCTTCGGTCTGCCGGGCGTCTCGGGCGTAGGTATATCGTTCGGTGCCGACCGTATCTACGATGTACTGACAGAGTTAGATCTCTTCCCGAAGGAATTACAATCGACCACACAGGTACTCTTCGCAACCTTTGGTCAGGACGAACTGCATTACGCGCTGCGCTGGGCGAAAGAGCTGCGGGCAAAGAACATCGCCGTGGAGGTGTACCCCGAACCGACGAAAATGAAGAAGCAGATGGGGTACGCGGACGACAAGAAGATCCCGTACGTAGCCATCGTCGGCGGCAATGAGATGGAGACCCACACCGTCATGCTGAAGAACATGACAACCGGTGAACAGAAACAAGTAACACTGGATGAGTTATGGCCGATACTGTAAAACAATTTGACGAGGTGACGGCAAAATGCCGGGCAATCTTCGTGGATAAGATGAGTGACTATGGTCCCTCATGGCGTATCTTCCGTCTGCATGGCATCACGGATCAACTCTACATCAAGGTATGTAACATCCGTCAACGCCAAGAGACCGGCATAAGTCTGGTGGGCGACGACATCGAGGGCAATCTGCGCGCGATCGTCAACTACGGAATCACCGCCATCATCCAGGAGCGGAAGGGTTTTGCGGACGCGGTAGATATGAGCAATAATGAAGCACTCGCGCTCTACGATCAGGTGCTCAGCGAGGCCAAAGAACTGATGGTGCGCAAGAACCATGACTACGGCGAGGCATGGCGGGAGATGAGTAAAGAAGGCATCGTGGATATGATTCTCGCCAAGGTCATTCGCATCAAGACCATCCTCGAGAACGGCGGTAAGACGATCGCTTCCGAGGGTACCGAAGGAAATTACTTCGATATCATCAATTACGCAATATTTGATTTGATTCATTATGCAGAATAAAGCACAACATATCATAGGAAGCATCGCTCGCACACTATTGGCTTTGACGTTCCTGTTCTCGGGATTCGTGAAAGCCATCGATCCCTTAGGTACGGTCTATAAGATAGAAGACTACCTGAAGGCTTTCGGCGGGTTCTGCAACGATCTCATCCCCTTGGCAGGTGCCGCGGCAGTATGCCTGATACTCGCAGAATGGCTTCTCGGTTGGGCGATGTTACTCAATGTACGTACCCGCTGGACGAGTTGGTTGAGCCTGGTGTTCTACCTCATCATGACGCCGCTCACGCTGTGGATCGCGCTGACGAACCCGGTATCGGACTGCGGTTGTTTCGGTGATGCACTCGTGCTGACGAACTGGCAGACGTTCTGGAAGAACATCGTGCTGCTCGCCCTTGTGATCGTGCTGCTGGTATGCCGCAAAGCCATCCCGCAGCTCTTCAGTTGGTGGATGGAGATAGTTATCGCCCTACTCGCTCTTATCTCGGGCGGCGTGATCATGCTTTATAGCTACCACCACCTGCCTATTATGGACTTCCGGCCGTATAAGATCGGTAATAACATCCCCGAATTGATGGAGATCCCGGAGGATGCCGAACCGGACGTGTATGAGACGACCTTGATATACGAGAAAGACGGTGTACAGCAGGAGTTCACGCTGGAGAACTACCCGAAGGGAGATCCGGAATGGACGTTTGTGGATCAGCGATCCGTGCTGGTGAAGAAAGGGTACGAGGCACCGATCCATGACTTCGAGATCCTGACGATGGAGTTTGAGGACATCACGTACGATGTACTGGAATCGGAAGAACCGGTGACCTTAGTGACAATGTACGATCTGCACAAGACAAACCTCGAGCAAGTCGATAAAGTACGCGATCTATACAACGAGTGCTGGGCGAACGGTACGCATTGCTACTTCCTGACAGGTTCCGGTGAGGGTGATATAGAGGAGTTCTGTGAGGAACATGAACTGCCAATCGAGGCGTTCTGCACGATGGATCCCGTGACGATCAAGACGATCGTGCGTGCGAACCCGGGTGTGTTCGTGGTACAAAACGGCATAATTATTGATAAGTACAATATCAAACAAAAATAACGTATGAAGAAACTTTCGTTGGGTTTGATAGCCCTTTTGGTGTCGATGACACTGTTTGCAGAGCGTGTTAGTCGTGAGGACGCAGCGCTCGTGGCGAACCACTTCATGAACGTGGTTTCGCCCAACACGAATGTAAGAATGGCAGCACCTGCCAAGAAGATGGTGCTTAAGACAACTGCTGAGGAAAACATGTACTATTTGTACGAGAACGAAGACGGTGAGGGTTGGGTGATCATCGCGGCTAACGATGCTGTGATGCCTATTCTCGCCTACTCCGAGACCGGTCATTTCCGTACGGACAACATGCCGAGTAACGTACGCGCTTGGATGGGCAAATACAACGATTTTATTCAACAGATCGAAGCGGACGGTGTAGCAGCCGGCGAAGAGACAGCCGCACGATGGAACGCGCTCCGTAAGAGTTCGCGCAAGGCGACTGACTACGGCAATGTGATCGTAGGTCCGCTGGTGAAGACGGCATGGGATCAGGACGATCCGTATTGGAACCTCTGCCCCTCGACAGGATCAGGTACGCGCATCAGCCGTGCTTACACAGGTTGTGTGGCTACTGCGATGGCCCAAGTGATGAAATACTGGGAGTGGCCGAAGCAAGGTAAGGGCAGTCTGACCTATCAGCCCTTGGACCCCAACAGCGACGCGGGAGCCAAATCCAAACGCTACGGCGAGTTAAGCGCTGACTTCGGGGCTACCACCTACGCTTGGGAGAGCATGCGCAACAAGTACAAAGGTAGTGCCACCATCACGGAGACGCAGAAGACTGCAGTCGCTACCCTCATGTATCACTGCGGTGTAGCTACCCAGATGAGGTACGGCAATGCCGCTGACGGCGGTTCGGGTACAATGACTGTTAACTACGGTGATCCGAGTTGGGGTCTGACCGACACCGGCGAAGGCGGTTGTGCCGAGAACGCCCTGCCGAATTTCTTCCGTTATAAGAAACCGACCGGTTACATGCGTGACGGTTACTCCTATTGGGGAACGACTTATTACAAGAAATGGACGGAGGCAGATTGGACAGCCATGCTCAAGGCGGAATTGGACAAAAAGCACCCGATC
The DNA here is from genome assembly GCA_902798385.1 of uncultured Bacteroidales bacterium. Lineage (GTDB taxonomy): Bacteria > Bacteroidota > Bacteroidia > Bacteroidales > Paludibacteraceae > Colicola. The sequence continues at coordinate 71,018 of CADBWK010000001.1, read as the reverse complement.
ATGTACGGCGGTGAAGGTTCCGGTGGTGGGCACAGCTTCGTCTGCGACGGTTATACCGACAAGGACTACTTCCACTTCAACTGGGGCTGGTCGGGAGATAACGACGGCTACTATCTGCTCAGTAACTTAACGCCGGGTAGCGGTGGTGCCGGCGGCGGTTCGTACAGCTTCTCGCAGAACCAAGACGTGATCATCGGTATCGAGCCGGATTATACGCAAGGTATTGAGGACGTTGAGGCAGAGGGTGAGACGGCTCAGAAATGGCTCATCGACGGACGTGTAGTAATCGTTCGCGGAGACAATGTATATAGCATTTTCGGACAAAAAATTCAATAACATATCATTTAACTGAAAAACAACAATCATGAAGAAAATCTTTTTAGGTCTGTTGGCCATGATGGTATCGGCGACGCTGTTCGCAGCTCCGCGTACCGCAGAAGAGGCTGCTCAGATCGCAGCTCAGTTTACGAACCAGCAACCGCAGTTACGTAAGTTGCATAAGTCGCCGCGTGCTGCCGCAAACATGCGTCTGGCACATAAGGCACTGCAGAACAACTCCGAGCAGGCGGCTTACTATGTGTTCAACCAGGAAGACAACAACGGTTTCGTGATCGTGTCGGCCGATGATCGTACGGCAGAAGACGTGCTCGGTTACACGGAGAACGGTGCGTTCGATATGAACACCGCCAACCCGAACCTCAAATGGTGGCTCAGCCGCTATACAAAAGAGATCACCGCGCTGCAGTCGATGGACGATAGCGAGTTGGAGCCCCGCAAAGCCGTACAGGTAACAGCGATCGCACCGCTGCTCGTGAATCAGAACGGCGAAGAGATCACGTGGTATCAGGAAGCACCGTATAACAACCTCTGCCCGATGGATCTACTCGATACCACCCGCTCGTACACCGGTTGTGTGGCTACTGCTACGGCTCAGATCATGTACAAATGGCGTTGGCCGCAACAAGGTACAGGCTCTAGTAGCTATACATGGGAGCATTGCATCACCTATGATAATAATACCGATGAATGCACCAATACGCAACGGAAGACTCTTTCCGCCAACTATGGCAATACTACCTACGATTGGAATAATATGCTTCCGGCCTATGGAAGTGTGAATTACTCAACGGCACAGGCGGACGCAGTCGCAACGCTGATGTATCATTGCGGTGTGGCAGCTGAAATGGCTTACGGCGGTGATGAAGCCGGCGGTTCAGGAGCATGGACGGATGATATGGCATATGGTTTGAAGACCTATTTCGATTATACCTTTGATAAGTTCATCTCGATGTACTCCGAAACAAAATACGGAGGTGCACATGAAGGTGTAACAGCAGAGTTCAGTGTAACTCGCGACCAGTTTACTACGTATTTCAATGCTGATCTGGAGGCTGGTCGTCCGATCATCATGGGTGGTGAAGACTCCGATGGTGGGCATGAGTTCGTTTGCGACGGACGTGATGCCAGCAACCGATTCCACATCAACTGGGGTTGGGAAGGTGACTGCAACGGTTACTATGCTCTTTCATCTTTAAGACCGAGTGGTACCAATTCTAATTTCTCTACCAACTTGGATGCCCTTATCGGTCTGCGTCCGGACCGTTCTGACCTGCCGCCTGTAACGGTTACTTGGTCGGTTGACGGCGCAACTTCCACAACTTCAGTTGTTCCTGGTAATACCGCTACCCCGGCTACTACGCCGGCTGACTGCAACTGCGGTAAGAAATTCATGGGTTGGACGGCTCAGTCATCCATCCAGGGTGGCGCGAAACCTGATGATCTCTTCACGACCGGTAAAGTAGTAAACGAAGCAACGACCTTCTACGCTGTTTATGCTGAAGAACAAGCAGGTCAGGGAGAAGCTGCTTTCGACGGCACTACCGGTGGTACGTTTAAGATTTATGCGCAAGCAGGTAACACAAAGTACTACGCTAAAGGTACGGTTAACAACAACAAGTTGGAGAGTACGACCAACGAGTCCGATGCTGCCGAATTTGTGCTGACACCTGTCTCCGGCGGATTTACCATCAAGACAGGCGGCAAGTACCTTGCCAACGGTTCTAAGACCAACGTCAGCCTGGGCTCGTCGTCCTACACATGGACTGTTGAGAATGGCACGCAGGGTACATGGCGTGTGAACTCTTCTACCAATACGGGTCGTGCACTTTCGTTCCGTGCAGGTGAATACAACGTATTTGGCGCATATGCAACGAGCAATATCAACGGTACGGAGTACTTCGATCTGGAGATTGGTGGTCAAGGCGGTGCTACCTATAGCAACTACGCCCTTACCTGCAGTTGCTCGGGTTCGGATATCGTGAACGCCAAGACATCTGCTAAGGCAGTGAAGGTAATGGAGAACGGACAGATCGTCATCATCCGTGACAACGAGAAATATACAATTTTCGGACAAAAAATTCAATAATACATTATGAGAACTAAAATGGTTGCAGGTAACTGGAAAATGAACAAGAACCTGCAGGAAGGAATAGCATTGGCTTCGGAACTGAAAGCCGCAGTAAAAGATCCCAAATGTGCCGTAGTGATCGGTACGCCGTTTATCCACTTGGCAAGCGTGGCTGAGTTGCTGAAGGGTTCGCCGATCAAGGTGGCTGCAGAGAACTGCGCCGACCACGAGAAGGGTGCGTACACCGGTGAGGTGAGCGCTGAGATGGTGAAATCCACCGGCGCTGAATACGTTATCCTCGGCCACTCGGAGCGTCGTCAGTACTACGCTGAGAGCTACGAGATGCTCGCAGAAAAAGTACGTCTTGCTTTGGCCAACGGCCTGAAGGTGATCTTCTGCATCGGTGAGGTGAAAGAAGAGCGTGAAGCAGGCAAGCAGAACGAGGTAGTGAAAGCACAACTCGAGGGTTCGGTCTTCGGTCTGAGCGCTGAGGAGTGGAAGAACATCACGCTGGCATACGAACCCGTTTGGGCTATCGGTACCGGTCTGACGGCTACCCCGGCTCAGGCACAGGAGATCCACGCATACATCCGTGGCCTCGTGGCAGAGAAGTACGGTAAAGCTGCAGCAGAAGATACGACCATCCTCTACGGCGGTAGCTGCAACGAGAAGAACGCAGCAGAGCTCTTCGCTTGCCCGGATATCGACGGTGGCCTGATTGGTGGCGCAGCCCTCGTAGCAGAGAAATTCCTGGCGATCATCGCTGCAAGATAAGTATGGCTTTAGTCAAGACCATCAATCGAAACGGCGAGATCCTGACCCCGCATATCGCTGACGACGTCTTCATGGCAGAGAACGCCACCGTCGTTGGCGATGTGACGGTGGGGGAAGGCAGCAGTCTGTGGTTTAACTCGGTGCTCCGCGGCGATGTCAACACCATCGTCATCGGCAAGCACTGTAACATCCAGGACGGCGCGGTACTGCATACGCTCTATCAGAAATCGACCATCAAGTTAGGCGACTTCGTGTCCGTAGGACATAACGTCACGATCCACGGCGCCGACGTCGATGACTTCGCGCTGATCGGTATGGGTGCTACCCTACTCGATGGAGCACATGTAGGCGAAGGAGCGATTGTAGCGGCCGGCGCACTCGTGCTCTCCAATACACAGATTGGTCCCCACGAGATCTGGGGAGGCGTGCCGGCGAAATTCATCAAGAAAGCCGATCCTGCCCAAACCGCAGAGATAAACAAAAAAATAGCCAATAACTACGCGATGTATGCAAGTTGGTACCGTTAAATCGAGAATCGAAAATCGAAAATCTAATTATGTTCAAACGCATTCTTTTAAAACTGTCCGGTGAGAGTCTTGCCGGGGAAAGCAAACAAGGCATCGACACCGAGCGTCTCAACCAATACGCCGAGCAAGTCAAAGCGATCGCGCAACGCGGTGTACAGATCGGTATCGTCATCGGTGGCGGCAATATTTTCCGCGGCTTGAGTGGTGCACAGCGCGGTTTTGACCGTGTCAAAGGTGACCAGATGGGTATGTTAGCGACTGTCATCAACGCCTTGGCGCTGCAGTCCGCACTCGAAGCCATCGGTCAACCGGTTCGTGTACTGACATCCATCCGCATGGAACCCATCGGCGATTTCTACAGCCCCGCCAAAGCGCAACGCCTGCTGGACAAAGGCAACGTCGTCATCCTCGCCGGCGGTACGGGTGCACCCTACTTCACCACCGACACGGGTAGCAGTCTCCGCGCATTGGAGATCAAAGCCGACGTGATGCTCAAGGGTACGCGCGTGGACGGTATCTACACCGCCGATCCGGAGAAAGACCCGACGGCTACCAAGTTCAACGAGATCACCTATGATGAGGTGATCCGCCGCGGACTGAAGGTGATGGACATGACGGCCATCGTGATGTGCAAAGACAACGGACTGCCTATCTATGTGTTTGACATGGATCACCTCGGAAACTTAGAGAAAGTTATTAATGGAGAGCAGAATGGAACTCTCGTAAAACCCTGATATTATGAACGACGAACTTGAATTATTTGAATCTGCAGCAGAAGAACAGATGCAGAACGCTGTCGCTCACTTAGACGACACGCTCCAGCACATCCGTGCCGGTAAAGCCAACCCGCGTATCTTGGATCCGATCAAGGTGGACTACTACGGTACTATGTCGCCGCTGGCTAACTGCGCTACGATCACCACGCCGGATGCTCGTACAATTGCGATCACCCCCTGGGAGAAGAAACTCATCAGCGAGATCGAGCGCGCCATCATCAACTCGAACATCGGTCTGGCTCCGTCCAATAACGGCGAGACCATCCGTCTGATCCTGCCGCCGCTCACCGAAGAGCGTCGTCGTGATCTCTGCAAGCAGTGCAAAGGCGAACTCGAGGAGGCCAAAATGTCCATCCGTAATGCACGCCGTGATGCAATTGAGGAGTTCAAGAAACTCGTTAAGAACGGCCTGAGCGAGGACGTCGAGAAAGATGCCGAAGAACAGATGCAGAAGACACACGATAAATATATCGCCAAGGTAGAAGCCCTCTACGCAGCCAAAGAGAAAGAGATCATGACCGTATAATGCGCGGTTTAGTCATTAAATCTACGGGTAGCAGTTACATCGTTCGTATGGACGATGGTTCGAATGCGGAGTGCCGGATCAAAGGCAACTTCCGCATTCGTGGTATCCGGAGCACCAATCCCGTGGCGGTAGGCGACTTCGTGCAAGTACAGTTCTTACCCGATGGGACCAACTGGATCACGGAGATCGAAGACCGGCGTAACTATATCATCCGCCGCTCGACCAACCTAAGCAAAGAGAGTCATATCCTCGCTGCGAACATCGACCAGGTGGCGCTCATCGTCACGGTTAACCATCCGGTTACCTCCACTACCTTCATCGATCGTTTCCTCGCTACCTGCGAGGCCTACCGCGTGCGCGCGATCCTTATCTTTAATAAGATAGATCTCCTCACCGAAGAAGAACTTGTGCACTTAGCCGATCTGCGCGCCCTCTATGAATCCATCGGCTATCCTACCCTCGCCATCAGCGCGAAAGACCTAAACAGCGAAGCTATACACGCCGAAGGCAATACACGCGAAGCTATCAACGCCCTGCTTGCAGGGCAAACCACCCTTCTATCCGGCAATTCCGGTGTCGGCAAATCCACCCTGCTCAACGCGCTTTTCGGACGCGAGATGACGCGTACCGGTAAGATCTCCGACGCCCATGACAAAGGGATGCACACTACCACCTTCTCGGAGATGTACTTCCTCGAACAAATCACAAATCACATATCAAATGCTGGAGCATTGATCGACACTCCGGGTATCAAAGGTTTTGGTACCATCGATTTCCAGAAAGAAGAGGTGAGTCATTACTTCCGCGATATCTTTGCCGCGAGTCGTGACTGCCGCTTCGGCAACTGCACGCATACCAACGAACCCGGATGCGCCGTACAAGAAAAAATAATAACGGGAGACATTGCTATCTCCCGCTACGAATCGTACTTATCGATGCTCGGTGATTGTTCCGAGTCCAAATATCGGTAACCTGTAACCTGTAACCAGTAACCCCTACATTTCCCAGCTCTCCAAGGTGCCGGTCAACTCATCGAAAGTCTTGGCCTTCGATGCAGCACGCACCTCTGCAATCTGCTGATTGACGGCTACGTCATAGGTGTCTGCCTCCACATTACGGATCACGCCTAATGCGATCGGGAGGTTGTCCTCCACCTGCGCGTTGACGTTCTCGATGCGGTTCTGTCCCATGAGGGCGAGCATACGATGCAGCGTCGTGTCGGGCTGGTGGGCATCATGCACGAGCACACGCGGGTCATCCGCCGGCACCACGATCATCTTCGGCACGAAGGTCACAGGGTCGATCTCCACCGCCAGACCTTTGTCATTATCCTTACCAAAGATCATCTTCTCGCCGTGTTTGAGGATGATGCTATGCTCTGCGCGCTGCTCACGATCGGCTATCCACGCGTGCGTCCCGTTGTTGAAGATCACGCAGTTAACGAGGCACTCTACGATCGAGCAGCCTTTGTGTTGCTGCGCTGCCACGAGACAATCAACCGTCGTCGGCATATCCACATCCAGCGTACGGGCGAAGAATGTACCGCGGGCTCCAAGCACGAGTTGGGCCGGGATGAACGGACGCTCTACCGTTCCAAACGGAGAAGATTTCGATACAAAACCCTTCGCACTCGTCGGGCTGTACTGACCTTTGGTCAGACCATAGATGCGGTTGTTGAACACGCATACATTCAGGTCCACGTTACGACGTATCTCATGAATAAAATGGTTGCCGCCGATCGCGAAACAGTCGCCGTCACCGCTCATCTGCCATACCGTTAACTCCGGATGACTCGTCTTCACACCCGTTGCTACTGCACCGCCACGGCCATGGATCGTGTTGAAACCGTAGGTATTGAGATAGTGCGGCATACGACTCGAACAACCGATACCCGAGATCACTGCCACTTCATGGGTCGGGATGCCTATCTGCGCCATCGCTTTCTGCAGCGCCATGCAGATGGCATGATCACCGCAACCCGGGCAGAAACGTACATATTGATCTGATTTAAATTGACTTGCTTCCATAAAATCTTAAATCTTAAATTTTAAATCTTCAATGCTGTTGAACGAATTGAACAATTCTTTCAACAGCAAACGGTTGTCCCATTATTTCGTTATATTGCTCCATTTGGATATCCGGGAACTGCGCACGCAGATAAGCGGCAAACTGTCCCGTGTTGAGTTCGCACACGATGATGCGCTTGTACTGACTGAGCACCTCGCGGGTGTTCTTCGGCAGCGGGCAGATGTAATTGAAATGCGCCAGAGCACAATTCAGTTCGTCTGCAGCTGCATGGAGATGTCCCTCGGTACTACCCCATCCTACGAGCAGTGTGTCGCTGGCCGTATTGCACTGCACGCGCAGGTCAGGAATGGCGTTCGCGATCTGCTCGATCTTATGCAGACGTGCCTTGACCATCACTTCGTGGTTCTCGGGGTTCGTGGAGATCGTACCGCGTTGGGCATCGCGCTCCAGACCGATGTTACGGTGCTCATATCCTTCCATACCCGGATATGCCCAATAGCGTACGCCGCGCTCGTCGCGAAGAGCAGGATTATACTTGCCTTTCAACTCTTCAGGCACGCTCTGCGGCTTTATTGCCGGCAGTTCAGCCAGTTGCGGGATACGCCAGAGTGCCGTGCCGTTCGCCAGATAGGTATCGGTCATCAGGATCACCGGCGTCATGTTCTCCAGCGCGATCTTACATGCCTCGAACGCGAAATCAAAGCAGTTCGCGCTGCTCGATGCGGCGAGTACAACCGCCGGGCACTCGCCGTTACGACCATAGAGCGCCTGGAGCAAGTCCGTCTGCTCGGTCTTGGTCGGCAGACCCGTACTCGGGCCACCACGCTGTACATCCACTACAACCAACGGCAGTTCAGCCATCACAGCCAGACCGATCGCTTCGCTCTTCAGACTCAGACCCGGACCACTTGTGGTTGTACAAGCCAAGTCACCCGCAAAAGCCGCACCGATAGCCGTACATACGCCGGCAATCTCGTCCTCCGCCTGGATGGCCATCACGTTCATGTCCTTGCGGCTCGCTAACTCATGCAGGATATCCGTCGCGGGGGTGATAGGATACGAACCGAGGAAGAGGTGCTTACCTGCTTTCTCTGCCGCCGCAATCAGTCCCCACGCCGTCGCTTTATTGCCCGCAATCGACGTGTAACGACCATGCGCCCGATTCTCGACTTTCGACTCCTCCAGATGGATCTGCGTGATATTGAGCGCCAAATTCTGTCCGTAGTTATAGCCGTCCACCATCACCTTCGCGTTCGGGGCGATGAGGGCGGGTTTCTTCTTGAACTTATCCTCCAAGAGGTGGATCGCCTTGTCCATCGGTTCATCGAAGAGCCAGTAGATCAGACCCAGCGCGAACATGTTACGGCATTTGAGCACGGACTTATTGTCCATCTCGCTGTCCTTCAGCGCCTCTTTGGTCAGGGTCGTCAGTGCCACCGGCACGATCTGAACCGTCTCGGGAATGCCTAATTCCGTAAAGGGGTTATCCGTCTTGTACAGCGCTTTCTCCAGATCTTTATCGGTCATGCTGTCGGTATCGACGATGATGATCGCGTGCTCATGGAAATGCTTGCTCTGCGCACTCACTTTGAGCGCCGCCGCGTTCATCGCCACGATCACATCCGCCTTGTCACCCGGCGTATAAACGCCGCTACCCAACTGAACTTGGAAACCACTCACGCCGCCTATCGTTCCCTGCGGCGCTCTAATCTCTGCCGGGAAATCCGGCAAGGTGGAGATCTCATGTCCTAACTCCGCACCTAACTGAGCAAACATGTTACCCGTCAGCTGCATTCCGTCGCCGGAATCTCCACAAAATCGTACTACAATCTTCTTTTTCACGATATATTGTTGTTAATATTTTATTGCTTTGTTCCTTGCATCGTTCCGCCTCCGGAACCAGCGCCCTGAATGGTCATTCGCACGGTACAGGTCGCGGTAGTCTCGCCGGTACGAGTCACCGTATAGGTGCCGGTCATTCCATTGACGCCGAAGGTTCCCCGCACACTACCTATGCCATTGGCGTACACCGTAGCGGAGATATTCGAGTAGGCTCCAATCGAAATCGTCGCTGTATGCGCTGCGACACTATGAATAGCGAGCCTAATCGAGGTCGTTCCGCCGGAACCGTCATCGCCTGTAAGTGTTCCACTGAAGATCCAAGTAGTGCCATCCCAAGAGTCAGCATCACCAGTACCCGGCTTCCAGATCACGGTGCAGCTCTGCTCTACCGTACTGCCGTCCTGTAAAGTTGCCTCTACCACTACCGCACCGGTCTGATCGCCCAGCATGCTCATCATCGGATTGGTATCCAGCCAGATCGTGGTGGTGGACGTCTCGTAGTTGAGCCAGTTCGGACAGGACTTCACGCGCCATGACCGAACCTGATCGTTCGTCTTCACCAAAATCGCATTGTGCGCGTTCATACCGGTGAACGTGATCTCCGTCGGATCGAGAGCGAACGCATCTCCTTCCTGAACGATGGTCAGGCGAGCCGGTAGCGCGCCCGAACGCGGATAAACGAGGATCGTATGCTCCCGCGGAACGGATTCGTCGTTCGGGGAGATACTCATGTTGATATAACTGCCATCCACCGTATAACCGATCCAACTCGGCACATCCCAACTGACATACCATCCGTCCTGCGCCGTCACTTTGATCATCGCGAGTCCGCCGCTCTTCGGGATCTGAACCTTATAACGACTCAAGGCGATATGCTCCTCCGGATGGTTGAAGATCTCCCACGATATCTCATTGAACGTAGCGAGGTGATTGAGCTGATAATCCGAGTTGGCGCTGATCTTTTCCGAGATGTAATCGACGGCAAAACCTTGCACATCGTCCAGACCGTATTGACCGGTGAACAGTTTAAACAAATCCCCTAACTCGCCTAACTTCTTGTAGGCATCGATATACGATACCAACGAGCCTTCGACGAGTCCGGACTTCAATGCCTCTTCGTAGAGCGTGATGAATCCGCCTATCACGTCCCCTTCTCCCACAACGCTAACCGCCGTGATGGCAAAGGTGGTTACTTTCGCCAGGTACGGCACGATGGCTTTGCGCTGATGATCATCCCAGGTCCAATCGAACGACTTCATCTCGCTCCACCATTTGGTGAAGGGCGCCGTGACCGATTCGCCCCAAGAGGCGGTACCCTTACGCAGCATCATGCCCTGCGCTTCGTCTCCATCCAGCTGTACACCAAAATAATAGACCGGTTCTGCTCGCTCGTCCGCTCTATAAGCCAGATCACAGCTGTTCTCCGTCACGTTCTTGAAGAAGAAATCTCCCTTGGGAGTGCAGAGCATCATCGGCGTGCCGGTCGAGTCCACGAAGATATAATAACCGTCATAGATGTTGGCATTCGTCGCATTGTTGAAATACAACATGCCGTTTTTATTGTCATGGTTCACGTCGCAGATCATATGACTGCCGTTGGAGCAAGCCAAGAGGATATCCGCCGCCTTGGTCTGATCGTTGATGTTCACCCATGCATAGTGCAGTTCCTTCGACGTCGGATCATCGACATCCGTTCCGTTGTTCTTACATCCGCAGAACAACATCGCAATCGGCATCATCCATGCCAAAAGCGCACCTATTTTCCAATTTGTTTTCATAATTCGTCACCTTTGCGACTGCAAAGGTACTGCTTTTTTCTGACATATGCAAGCCCGCGCGCCATATATGCGCATTTTTTTGATAAATGTGCAATTATTAACAAAAGTTACATATGCTCTTGCATATGTCATTTTTTTGTTGTATCTTTGCAGCCGAAATGTGAAATCATTGCTATAAACTCTTATTATACGTGAAAAGGTTTATTGTGACTATCGGCCGGGAGTTTGGTACCGGTGGACGTAAGATCGCCACGGAGTTGGCGCAGTTGTTAGGCGTGCAGTTATATGATCGTCAAGTGTTGGAACCCATCCGCGAGGAGTATAACCTGACGCAGGAACAGGTGGATCAAATCAAATCGGTCAAACCGAGTTGGTGGTACGAGAACGTATCGCAGGACTTGTACGACGAGGAGGAGAATCTGGTTCGTGAGTTAGCCGAAAAAGAGTCATTCGTGCTGTTAGGGCGCACGGGTTTTCATATCTTCCGCGAGGATGAACGCGCGTTTAAGGTCTTCCTGATGGCGGACAAAACCTTCCGTCGCGATAAAGTGGCGAGACGGCTGAACATCAACGAGGGGAGTGCTGATGCCTTAATAGACAAAGTGGATCAGGCGCGGGAGAACTTTACTATGACGTTCAGCGGCAAGACACGCTACGATGCGCGTAACTATGATCTCGTGCTGAATGTGACCGGTCTGGAGCCGAAGGAGGTAGCACGCTTTATCGCGGAGTGCGTTGAGCGAAAAATGAAATAAATCTGGAAATTTTGAATAACAAGAACATTATATGGAATTAAGTGAACAAGAAATCGTCCGTCGGCAGAGTCTGCAGACCATGCGGGACATGGGCATTGATCCCTACCCTGCGGCGGAGTATGAAGTAACAGGTTTTTCTACGGACATCAAGGCGGGCTTCGTGGATGAAGGCGAAGGCAAATGGCACACAGGCGACAAGGTACGCATTGCCGGTCGTCTGATGTCGAAGCGCATCATGGGTAAGGCTTCGTTCATCGAACTGCAGGACAGCAAGGGCCGTATTCAGGTCTATGTTTCCCGCGATGATATACAAGCTCCGGTAGCCGAGGGCGAGCAGCCTACGACGGTGGAGCAGCAGATGTACAATGTGGTGTTTAAGAAGTTGCTGGATATCGGTGATTTCATCGGCATCGAGGGCTTCGTCTTCCGCACGCAGATGGGTGAGATATCCGTGCATGCGCAGAAGTTGACGGTGCTCGCCAAATCGCTTCGTCCGCTGCCGATCGTGAAATACAAAGACGGTGTAGCCTATGACGGATTCAATGATCCGGAGCAGCGCTATCGTCAGCGTTACGTGGATCTGGTAGTGAACGAGGGCGTGAAGGACACCTTCTTGAAACGCGCGACAATCCTGCGCACGATGCGTCAGGTGTTCGACGAGGCAGGTTATACGGAGGTGGAGACCCCGATCCTGCAGCAGATAGCCGGCGGTGCCAGCGCACGTCCGTTCATCACGCATCATAACTCACTCGACGTGGATATGTACCTGCGTATCGCGACGGAGCTCTATCTCAAGCGTCTGATCGTAGGCGGTTTTGAGGGCGTGTATGAGATTGGTCGTAACTTCCGCAACGAAGGTATGGATCGCAGCCACAACCCCGAGTTCACCTGCATGGAGCTCTACGTGCAATACAAGGACTATAACTGGATGATGACCTTCACCGAGCAGCTGCTGGAGAAGATCGCGATCGCTGTCAACGGTACGACCAAGGTGCAGATCGGTGATCACGAAGTGGACTTCAAAGCGCCGTACCGCCGTCTGCCGATCCTCGATGCGATCAAGGAGAAGACCGGACTCGATCTGGCATCCATGAGTGAGGACGAGATCCGCGCAGAGGCGAAGAAACTCGGTGTGGAAGACACGGAGCATATGGGTAAGGGTAAACTGATCGACGAGATTTTCGGCGAGACCTGTGAGGGTACGTTCATCCAACCGACCTTCATCACCGACTACCCCGTAGAGATGTCGCCGCTGACGAAGATGCACCGCTCCAAACCCGGACTGACCGAGCGTTTCGAGCTGATGGTCAACGGCAAGGAGTTGGCGAACGCTTACTCGGAGCTCAACGACCCGATCGACCAATACAACCGCTTCGTAGAGCAGATGAAGCTCGCCGACAAGGGTGACGACGAGGCCATGGTCATCGACCATGATTTCATGCGTGCGCTCGAGTACGGCATGCCGCCTACGTCCGGTATCGGCATCGGTATCGATCGTCTGGCGATCCTCATGACCGGTCAACCGACCATTCAGGAAGTACTCTTATTCCCGACAATGAAACCGGAGGCATAATATGTATCGCAAAGTAGCTATTTTGGGTTCGGGATCCTGGGCGACGGCATTGGCCAAGATCGTCATGCAGAACCAAGGTGAGATCAACTGGTTCATCCGTCGCCAGGAAGTGATTGATGAGTTTATCTCCACCGGCAAGAACCCCTCCTATCTCGGTGCGGCAGAGTTCGACGTGAGCCGTATCCATTTCTCTTCGGACATCAACCAGACGGTAGCGCAGTCGGATGTGCTCATCCTCGCTATCCCTTCGCCCTACGTCAAGCAGTCGCTGACGAAGATCCGCCGCGACATGACCCACAAGGTCGTTATCTCGGCCGTCAAGGGTATGATCCCCGATGAGAACGTCATCATCACCGATTATCTGCACGAGCGCTTCCGTATCCCGTTTGACCAACTCGGCGTCATCGCCGGTCCGTGTCATGCGGAGGAGATCGCGCTGGAGCGTCTGAGTTACCTCACCATCGGTTGTGAGAACCGCCAGAACGCAGAGATATGGTCGAAGCTGTTCCAGACATCGTATGTGCACACCACCCTCTCGAGCGACGTGATCGGACTCGAGTACAGTTCGGTAATGAAGAACATCTACGCCATCGCCGCGGGTATGTGTCAGGCGCTCCATTACGGCGATAACTTTCAGGCCGTGCTGCTGTCCAACGCCATCCAGGAGATCCAGCGTTTCGCGACAGCCATGAGTAACGTGCCGCGTGACATCACCGCCTCGGGTTATCTGGGCGACGTGCTTGTGACGGGCTACTCGCAGTTCAGTCGTAACCGTCAGTTTGGTCAGATGCTGGGACTCGGATACTCCGTCAAAGCCGCACAGATGGAGATGGAGATGGTCGCCGAGGGATACTACGCCACCAAGGCGATCTACGAGGCTAACCGCCGCATGAAAGTGGCGCTGCCCATCGTCGATGCCATGTACGAGATCCTCTACAACAAGCAGAAAGCCAAAACTATCATCAAGTCATTAACTTCTAAATTACAATAATATGCAACTGTGTTTAAAAAATGCAGCCTCGTTCGTGGACGCCGCTGCTCTCAAACAACTGGAGTCGCAAACCGAAGCAGCTAACCTGCTGCTCGAGAACGGCCAGGGTGCCGGAAACGACTACATCGGTTGGGTTCATCTCCCCTCCTCTATCACCGACGCTTTCCTCAATGAGGTTCAGGCTTGTGCCGACGAACTGCGTCGCCGCTGTGAGGTGGTTATCGTAGCCGGTATCGGTGGTTCATACCTCGGTGCGCGCGCTGTGAATGAGGCGTTGGCTTCGGCTTTTGATGCCTTCGTGGCAAAAGATCGCAAGAATCCGTACGTAGTGTATGCAGGTAACAACATCGGTGAGGACTACCTCGCAGAGCTCATGGAGTTCCTCTCAGACAAGCAGTTCGGTATCATCAATATCTCCAAATCCGGTACAACGACCGAGACTGCCCTCGCATTCCGTCTGCTCAAGACCATGCTCGAGAAGCAAGTCGGCAAAGAGGAAGCGAAGCATCGTATCGTGGCTGTAACGGACAAAGCCAAAGGTGCACTCCGTTCGCTCTCGACCAAAGAAGGCTACAAGACCTTCGTCATCCCCGATAACGTAGGCGGCCGTTTCTCGGTGCTCACGCCGGTTGGTCTGCTGCCGATAGCCGTAGCAGGCGGTGACATCAAAGCCCTCGTCAAAGGTGCGCAGGATATGGAGAAAGCAACGGACGTCAAAGTGCCGTACGCTCAGAACCCGGCATGCCAGTACGCAGCCATCCGTAACGCCCTCTATCGCAGCGGAAAGAAGATCGAGATACTCGTGAACTTCAATCCCAAACTGCACTATTTCAGCGAGTGGTGGAAACAACTGTACGGCGAGTCCGAGGGTAAGGACCATAAGGGTATCTTCCCGGCATCGGTTGATTTCACAACCGATCTGCACTCCATGGGTCAGTGGATCCAGGACGGCGAGCGTACAATCTTCGAGACCGTGATCTCGATCGAGAAAGCCAACAAGACAGTGCTCGTTCCGGAAGATAAGGAAAACCTCGACGGACTGAACTTCCTCGCCGGCAAGCGTGTCGATGAAGTGAATAAGATGGCAGAGCTCGGTACCCAACTCGCTCACGTGGATGGCGGTGTGCCCAATATCCATATCAGCTTCGAGAAGATCGACGAGTACAACATCGGTCAGTTCATCTATTTCTTCGAGCGCGGATGCGGTATATCCGGCTATGTACTCGACGTCAATCCGTTCAACCAACCGGGTGTAGAGGCATATAAGAAGAACATGTTCGCCCTGCTCGACAAACCGGGCTATGAGGCTGATTCCAAAGCAATTAAAGAACGTTTAGCAAAATAAAAGAAATGAAAAAAATCACACTTATTGCACTCTTGATGAGTGTATGCGTTCTCGGCGTATTCGCCAAGAAAGGCAAACAACCTATCGCATTTGATAAAATCCCTGAAGTGGTTCAGACCGAGTATCAGCAGTTCTTCACGGCTGAGCAGGTACAGTTCATCACGGTGGAGAAAGTGTTCGGTCATATGGAGTATGCTTTCCTGCTTACCGATGGTACGAAGCTGGTCTTCGACGAGCGCGCCGGTCTGCACAAGGCTGAAAACAAAAACGGCGTCCTCGAGACGCTCGTGCCCACGAAGATCGTGGAGTATGTACATGCTACCTTCCCAAACGCTATCATCACCGGATATAAGTTCGAGCAGATGAAGCAGGAAGTGGAGATTAACAACGATATGGAGTTGATCTTCGATAAGCGCGGACATTTCATCCGCATCGACTAAGGCTTCACAACGGACACACCAACGAGCCGATCATAACGCGCACCGAAAGGACGCCAATAGACATAGATCGCATACTCGTTCTCCGTCTGCCAATAACTACCATCCACTCGCTGGGTGGTAGTTTTTACTCTTGACTCTTGACTCTTGACTCTTGACTCTTTTGGCACAAACCAATACTGATAGTCATATCCGCCTTGCTTGACCAGCGCCGTGAGCCAGTAGCATTTGCGCTCGTTGTCGTACTGCATGCGGTTGCGCATACTCATCTCGTTGCCGAACAACTCACCGCCTACATACAGCGCCCCGTCGAACCACGGTTTCTCAACCGGCAGCATCCAATAAACCCACATATACTCGGCCTCCGTATCCACATCCGACGTACGCTCGGCATTCACTACATAGCGGCCGTTGCTGTCGAACTCATGGCTATACTCGCCTCGCGCGATCTCCGTCGGGAACAGCAGCGCGTGGTAGTCACCCATCTCGTGGTACACCCGGTCGATCCCTACTCCGGCGTAGAAACAACTGAACGCATCGAAATGATGATACTCGTTGCCGCCTTCAAAGATCAGGTCTTTGTTATTGATATACCGCAGCCGTTTAGGCTCTATATACGTCGGTTTGGTCAGCACGACGGCATTGTCCAAGCGGTTGTTCTGCGTCACCACGACTTTCCACTCATCACTGTTCACCCGTAACGCTTCGCTGATATTCACCTCCACATCTACTTGCTGGTAGCGGCCGTTGAACTCGATATCCGTGTTCGCACGCACCTTCGCGCCGATCTTCACCATCGGTTCCACCACGCAGAAATCCACTTCTGCCACCTTGTTGTCCGGATTGCCGTCCTCGTATATCGTCAGGCGGTAATTGCCGCTCTTGGTCAGACGCATGTCCTCGTTCGGGAACTCGAACCAATAATGCGTGTATTCGCGGCTCGTGTTGATCGAGTGCTCATAGTTTGTTATATCCGCTGTCGTGAAGCCCTGTAAGTACTCAGAACTTAAAAGAGAATGATTAACCTCTAACCTCTCACCTCTAAACTCTAAACTCTGTACAGTATAACTGTACATCCTCACGTCATGGCTCATCTCGTCGAACGAGATCTGCAGCGGTTCCTGTTCCTCTAAGGTCAACACATCCCGCGCCACGCGCAGCGTACGTATATTCTCATTGAACACGCGCGTATGCGTCTGCGCGAACAGAGACGTCCAGCAGAACAAAAAAATAACTATGAATGCACTTTTTTTCACGAAATATTTGCGTATATCAAATTTTTGTTGTACCTTTGCACCCGCTTTTGAAAAGTAGGCCACTTTGGCTCAGTTGGTAGAGCAACGCATTCGTAATGCGTAGGTCCCCGGTTCGAGTCCGGGAAGTGGCTCTCAAGGAACCTTCGGGTTCCTTTTTTATATCGTGTCGATGAAAAACTTCTGCTTTCGGTTAAACATCGCGATACCTGCTATCAGCAGTACAAAAATTATGCCGGCGCTATAACCCAAGGCCGTCCAACTGAACTCACCCGCACCGTACGCCCCGTATTTGAACGTCTCGATGATCGCTGTCATCGGGTTGAAAAGCATGATCTTATGCAGCGTCGGATTAGTCACATAACTCAGCGGATACACGATCGGCGTCGCGTACATCCACAGCGACACAAACACCCCGAAGAAATTCGTCAAGTCCCTGTATTTGGTTGTCGCCGAGGAGATGATCAGTCCGAGGCCCAACGCCAGACACTGCATCATCATCACCAGAACGGGGAACAGCAACAGATACCAGTTCGGGTGCAGATGCACGCCCTTGATGACGTACAGCACATATACGAACACAAACGTGATCAGCTGCAAGCTAAAGCGGAACATCTTCGAGATCACCTTCGATACCGGCGCCACCAGACGCGGGAAATAGACCTTGCCGAACAAGCCCGCATTGCTCTGGAACGTACCCGCCGCATCCGTCAGACAGGTCGAGAAATACTCCCACAAACAGATACCGCTCAGGTAGAACACCGGCTGCGGGATGTCATCCGTCGGGATACCGGCAATACGACCGAACACCACGATGTACATGAACATCGTGAACAACGGCGAGATGAAGTACCACCCCATACCGAAGATCGTCTGCTTGTACTGCACCGTGATATCGCGCTTGATAAACAGCCAAATCAGGTACTTCTTCTGCCAAAGTTCCTTCAACCCCAGCCCCTTTGCAAATGACTGCGGCGTGATCTCCGTCGTCCAATATGTAGAAATTATTGTTTTAATGATTTAATGATTTAATGATGAACATTCTTTTTTGCCGCCAAAATACTTGCAGTCAACATTTTTATGATTTCTTCTGCATCCGCATATAAGCTCAAGTATTGGTTTTCGTCAATATATTCAGAAGTATATAATAAGTCTAACCAAAATAGCGTTTCACTACACTCTTTTTGTGCTATTGACAATTTATGTATGAAATCTAAATTACTCTCTGCGTATATTGCTTCTCTATGATTTGCTCCTATGGAGGTTCCCGAACGTAATATCTGATCAGCTATACTATATTCCTTCTTTTGCTCATTGAGATATCTTTTCAATTTTACTATACGTGATGCAAAAGCAAGAAATTTCTCTTTATATAATTTATCTTTATCTTCGTAATCTGTCATAAAACATTAAAACATTAAAACATTAGAACATTAGAACATTAAAACATTAAAACATTATTACATTAAAACATTAGAACATTGTAGCCCTGGCTACACCGTGTCCATAAACGATTTTTGAACCTTATTAAACAGCATCAATCCGAAGATTAACAATATCAGCGTGAACAACGCGCTGTACCCGAGCCAGAGCCAACTGAACTGCCCTTGTCCCAGCAGCGAGTACTTAATCGCCTCTACCACCGGCGTCACGGGGTTCAGACTCATCGCCAGATGCAGTTTCTCGTTCGTCACCATACTCAGCGGATAGATCACCGGCGTTACATACACCCACAGCGAGATGATCTTATTGAGCATGATCTGCAGGTCGCGGTACTTCGTCGTCATGGACGAGAAGATCATACCGAAACCTACCGCCATCAGCGCTAACAGCACAATCAGTAGCGGGAACAGCACGATTTGCCAATGAATGACGAGCTCCGTCCCGGTCGCCACGTAATAGATGTAGAACACCGCGAAGATAGCCAACTGGATCGCAAACGACAACAGATTCGTCGTCACCGCCACCAGCGGCATGATGATTCGTGGGAAATAGACCTTACCGAAGATATCCGCATTGCTCACGAACGAGTTAGACGTCGCGCTCAGGCAGCTGGAGAAATAGCCCCACACAGATATTCCGAGCAGATAGAACAAGATCGGCGGCACACCGTCCGTCGGGATGTTCGCGATCCCGCCGAATACTGTCACATACACAATCACACTCAGCACCGGCGTGATGATGAACCATAACGGCCCTAAGATCGTCTGTTTGTATGCCACGCGGAAAGCACGCTCCACAAACAGCAGGAACATATCGCGATACCGCCATATCTCCTTCCAATCTACCGCCAACAACCGATCCTTCGGCGTGATGGTCAGATCCCATTTTTGCTCGTGCTGCTGCATGCTTTCCAAAAACCCTGCAAAATTACTACAAAAAATTTGAATGCACAAGATTTTTAGCAAAAAAATAATCGATTTGCAAGCAAAGAGAAGTTTCCGTGGAATAGTCTAAGCTTGCTTACCCCTGAAACGCGTTCACGCATTCTACCACGTATGCTACTTGCTCCTTCGTCATACACGGACTAATCGGCAAACTCAACTCGCAATCCGCAATCATCTCCGTAATCGGCAACCTCAACTGCGGCACGTTCCATGCCTCTTTCGCATAGCACTCCTGCTTATGTGGCGCAATCGGATAATGTATCACCGTCCCGATCCCCTTCTCCGCCAAATAATCATGCAACCGATCCCGTACACCGTACACCTTACACTGTACACCAACTAAAATCGGGAACAAATGATACACGTTCTGTGCATCCGGCAGCCGTTCCGGCAACTCAATCAGCGGATTATTGATGTGGTCATAGTAATACGCCGCCACCTCCTGCCGTTTCGCCACATCCTCATCCAGATACTTAAGTTTCACATCCAGTATCGCTGCCTGAATCTCATCCAAACGGCTGTTGCGCCCCGTGTATTGGAATACATACTTCCGCTGACTTCCGTAGTTCGCCAGTGCCCGAATAGCCTTCGCCAGCGCCTCATCACTCGTCGTCACAGCTCCTGCATCACCCAGCGCACCTAAGTTCTTTCCCGGATAAAAACTATGTCCCGCCGCATCACCCAGCGCACCCGTGCGAATCCATCCACTCTTAGCTCTTAGCTCTTGGCTCTCAGCTTTCCACATACACCCATGTGCTTGCGCATTATCCTCCACGAGCTTCAACCCATGGCGACGACAAATCTCCGCAATCCGCTCCGTCATCGCGCACCGCCCATATAGATGCACGATGCATATCGCCTTCGTCCTCTCCGTGATAGCCGCCTCGATGAGCGTATCATCTATCTCCAGCGTCCGCGGGTTCGGCTCCACGCACACCGGCACCAACCCATTCTCCGTGATACCCAGATGGGTCGCAATATACGTGTTGGCCGGCAATATCACCTCATCGCCCGGCTGCATCACGCCTAACTCGATGTACGCCCGCCATATCCATATCAGCGCATCCAATCCGTTGGCGCACCCGATGCAGTATTTGGCACCTATATACTCGGCATAATGCTGCTCAAACACCTCATTCTCCTTGCCTTGCAGATACCATCCGCTGTCAATCACTCTTCTCGCCGCCTCTTTTATTTCATCTGCATGTAATGCAGTTACATCCATCAGGGATAAAAATGGAACTATCATACTTTTCAAATCAAAAATCAAAATTCAAAAATCAAAAAAATCCTAAATCTTAAATCTCCAATGCTGAGAGAATCTCAATGATTCGCTCAGCCGTATGTCCATCCCAGAGCTCCGGTATCGCCCCTTTCTTCCATTCTCCGGCAAAGAGCTTATCCAATGCCGGCTTGATAGCTGCAGGATCCGTGCCGATGAGCTCATTCGTTCCTACCGTACAGGTCTCCGGCCGTTCGGTGTTATCGCGCAGCGTGATACACGGCACACCCATCACCGTCGTCTCCTCGGTTATACCTCCGCTATCCGTCACCACCGCCTTTGCTCGCTCCACCAAATAGTTAAACTCCAAATACCCCATCGGTTCCACAATATGCAAGTTCGGCAACCGTTTCGCCAACTCTGCCTCATCGCCCCACAAGCCGTAGAACAGCTTGGCGGTACGAGGATGTATCGGGAAGATCACCGGCAGCCCATGCGCATTATCGATGATCTGCTCCATCATCGCGCGTAAGTGGTTCTCCTCATCTACGTTCGCCGGCCGGTGCATCGTCATCACGATAAACTCCTGCTCCTTCAGTCCCAACTCATCCCATACTTCCGGTTTCCGGAACCGACTCCTATTCGCCAACAGCGTATCAATCATCACATTCCCCACAAACCATACCTTCTGCTGGTTATTTTTGGAATTTTTATCTTGGTTATCAAAGATAACATTTTTTTCGGATGAATCCAAAGGATACGATTTATCGGTATCTGAATAGGATTGAGCGTCAAGCTGTCCAAAAGCTTGTTTTTGAGCAGATTGAGGATCTATACTATTGGAGTTACTGCAAGTAACTTGGGATTCATCATTTTTGTTTTCTTTTATGTTTTCTTCCCTGTTTTCTTTGTTTTTGTTTTCCATTAATATAGCGCCCATCCGCACAAGATTCCGATTAGCGACTTCTGATGTCGTAAACATGTAATCGGCGAGACTATCCGTCACCATGCGGTTGATCTCCTCGGGCATCGTCAGATCCCAACTGCGAATCCCTGCCTCCACGTGGCATACCTTCGTGTTCAACTTCTTCGCCACGATCGAGCAAGCCATCGTACTCGTCACGTCGCCTACGACTAGCACTATATCAGCAGGATGGGCCATCAGTTCTTTCTCGAAGGCTACCATGATAGCCGCCGTCTGTTCAGCCTGCGAACCACCGCCGCAACCCAGGTTCACATCCGGAGCCGGAATACCCAACTCCTCAAAGAACGTGTCGCTCATGTTCTTATCGTAATGCTGTCCCGTATGCACGAGCCTGTAGGAAATCTTCCCATCATTCGCATCATTCCCATCATTCGCATCATTAAAAGCTTTTATGGCTTTTATAATCGGTGCCACCTTCATAAAATTCGGCCTGGCCCCCGCAATCAATGTTATTTTCATGTTATGCTATTATTTTCTCTTTAATATCTTCACTCCGAACTTGCCCATCAGATAAAGCATCGGCTTGTTCACGCATAAGAACCGTCCGTGCTCCACTAATTCGCCACCGAACTCACTCTTGAAATCCCGCACGCCATATGGTACCCCCGGTTCTCCGGCACCCATCATATCGTATCGCGCACATCCGGTTTCCTGCGCCAATTGCATCCCAGCCCATGTCGCCATCACCGATGGATATTGCTCCTTATATTCCGCATTCAGCCCGCACTCAAACCATTCATACACACTCTTCCCATCCGTCACTACCATATTTCCGCCAATCACGTTTCCCTCATGCTTCACAAGCAGGAACTTCCCTACTCCTTGCCGATAAGCCTCCAAGAAGAACTCCACCGGCCATAATGGCGTCCTCACCTTCGTTCGGTACAACTCCGCCAATATCTCATACCATTCCCTGATATCTGCTTCTGATACATCCCTTCCTTTTAGGGAAGGGCTTGGGTTAGGCTGTCCCTTCTTTATCTGCCTCTTCCGATTCTCACTCATCCTCTCCCACATCACTTCCTTATCCGTGGTATCCACATGAAAGTTCAAATGCGCCTTATACTCAAATCCCGCAGCGGCGAATGCATCTTTCCAACGACTATAATCATTAAAATTCCTCGTCTCTATATAGATCGGCTCCATCGAACATTTTTCGCTCATCATTGAGCGAACTCCTCTCATAAGTTCCGTCACTTCTTCAGCCGTCGCATCATCCGCCAAACATGGTCCCCCGATGATAATGGCACGACGAGTTAAGAAATGCTTCATTGCATTCTTCTCCACCGTCACATACCCCACGCACACTCCACGCAATTCTCTCGACTCTCGACTCTCACCTCTCGACTCCGATTTCTCAATGGCAATAGCAAAAGGTTTAAACAATTCCTTTTGTGCATTGAAGAACTCGTAGGCCTCCGGCCCCTGAAACCACGTCCCCGTCTTAGAAGAAGCCACCAGCCTCCTCCACTCCTCTCTATCAATCTCCTTATATGTCAGTACCTTTACCATCCCTAGCCCATTTCATCCACATTATACGCGGATATCTCTTCTGCCATTATATTCATTTCTACGCATTCTGCGCGGCTAACATGTTTTTTATGCGAATCATATTCCCATGGGCTCAAAATGAGCACCTGCTTTCTCGCAACCGCATCAAACAGGCTGTCTTGCGGTTTGTAATAATCCCGAAATCCATTATCGGCTATATAGATGAAAGACAAACCTTCTTTCAACAACACCTCCATTACTGCCTGTTCCTGCTTGCTTATAAATGGCGATACCATCACGATCCCTTTTCTCGCTGCTATCACACAACTATTCATGTAATCCCGAAGCCGCTTATTATCACCGTGTTCCGCTTCATCTACCATCGTTAGACGGACATGAACCGGCATATATTTCTCTTTTTGCAGCAATTCAGCATTACCAACCCCGCAGTACATCCGCCCCGCTATCTCTATCCCCTCCTGTACCCGGAAACATTCCGGCATCAGTCTCCTGGTTGCAAGGCGTTCTGGATTCATGCGGATATAATGATACATCGTATCTAACTGTCCTCGCCGTGATAGCGGACGCACAAATGGCCGCTCTGTAAAAACAGAGTCTGGAATATCAATATCTTTGTTTATTGTTCCCGAATCGAATTCGGGATCTATTGACTTAGTATAGGCTTTTCCCAACTTCTTTGCTCCTTGCCAAAAACTACGCACAACAGTCCGAATACTGGTATTCATCGGACGCATCACATGCAAAATAGCATGCAAATGATCGGGCATGAGGCAAAACTGCAAAATGCGAACCTCCGGATAATAAGAGGGATGACTTAGTAACTTGTCCACCAAAGCGTTTCCCATCTCCGTCCTCTCCACTCTCGCTTTCTTGGGATCATTTTCCGGGATAACGAGTTTTCCTAATAAAGGCTCACGACTTGGCACGGTTAACGTCACATGGTAGATTCCTACACCTTTCCATGCTTCTCCTGATTTTTGCCAATGCCATTGTCCGTTCTCTGCCATTTCGTTTCTCTTTGTCTATTGTCCCGGAATCATATTCCGGCCTTTATTATCTTTGTCTATTGTCCCGGAATCATATTCCGGCCTTTATTATCTTTGTCTATTGCCCCGGCATCGCATGCCGCTTACCATTGTCACCTCATAATTCTTGCCGTCAGCTGCAGGCAATTTCAGTTGGTAACAATTTGTTACCGACTCATTTCCCTCTTTAATTAATCGTCCTTTCAGCACTTTCCAATACTTACGCGCTTGCTGATAGTCAGAACTACCTGTTAGCACTTGCACAATGTCTACTACAGAGAAATAATACTTCTCTTGCTCTTCGTCCCAAACGATACGCACTTGCTTACCTTCAAATAATTTGATTACTGATTCGTTTGCCATAATATCTATCCATCTATGCCGTCAGGCTCAGTTCATCTATACATCTAATAGTATCTTTGATACGCCATACATCCATACATTGCGCGCAGCGCATCATACATTGGCGCAGCCTTCATCTCTTCCCCAATATAAACTCATCCAGTTTCCCGAATATCTCTGCTTGCGTCGCAAGACTCTGCGTCATACTCGCCTCGCCACTCTTCGCTCCGTCCAGATACTGCATTATCGAAGCCACATCCCGAGAAAAAAACATCTTCCCAGCATCCACCAGACTCTGATCCACGGCCAGCAGCCTACTCCCGGCAAAGAACGACACACTCGGCACACCCATACATGCCGCCTCACGAGCCATCGTCCCGGCTCCTGTCAATATCGCATCCGCATAGAAACATGCATCCAGTCCATTCACAGCTTCTTTGGGCATATAGACATTAGAGATACCGTTAGCGTAGTCTTTATCGGTTTCGTACCGAGGAAGGAAAAGGATGTTGATGTTTTTTTTCTCCAGTTCCTTGAGCAGTTTCGGCACTATCGACGTTCGCCCTTCCACATAGTTCGCACGGATATTCTCCGGCCGCACTACCACATAATGCTTCTTCCCGTCCGCACCTACAGCAAACGGCAGCGATTCCACAAATGCCTCGTTCGGCTCGTAATCAGCTAGGTAAAAATTCTCCTTATACCCCTCGTACTGATACAGATTGCGCTTGAACCACTGTTTCCGCAACTTCTCTGTCGGTATCGCTTTCGGGAAAAACGCCAAGTCGCTGAACGGAGCATAACGCCAATTCGGCGATATGTCATTGTCGTCGAACGTCACTGTCTTCTTCCCCCGCAGCTTAGCCACGATGTTCGACGCGTCACCTCCGCACGATATCTTTACGTCAAAATCCGGCACTACCCGTTGCAGCGCCACGATCCGTTCCACCACGCCCCACACTTTGCGCAGTTTACTGCCTCCTTGATGTTCACCGATTACTAGGTACGGCTTACCTATCTTCTTCTCGAACAGCGATTTCGTCTCCGCAAAATCCCGTATCGTAAACACCATCTCGCATTGCCCCTCATACCGTTTCACTATCGGCAGCAAAAAGTTCACATGCGGCACGTTCGTAAAATCAAACCAGATTGTCTTCTTATCTTTCATATTGCTTATTGTTTTCCTTGAATTTTATGATAGATGTTATACGCAGTAGCCGCAGCCCAATACGTCACCGGCCTATGCGCCCAAACATATCGACCATAGTCAAACATCTCGCACCCATACTTCAACTTATAATCCCTCACTCCATACGCTTTCCCCGGCTCACCTCCGCCTCCAAAATCAAACTCCTTATACCCCTTCTCACGTGCCCATCGAATGACGTTCCACATCGTGAAGTCATTCGGACGCAACTTGAAATAGTCCTCATCGCTCCCCGCGAACCACGCATACACCAGCGTCCCGTAGCACAACCGCACTTGTCCGGCTATCATCTGCCCCTCTGCCGTGTAGCACCCGAAGAAATGCGCATAGTCGCGAAGAATCCCTTGCACCTTATCGAACATATTCAGATACCCTATCGGCACATGCTTCCGTCTGTAGGTCTTCTCGATGAGCGCCACCACTTGCTGTATCTCTCCTACCGTTGTCAGTTCCTTGAATGTCAACCCTGCCTTGATAGCCTGATTCACATTGCGTCGCCGCTCTTTGTGCATCTGCTCAAACAGTTCCTCTTCCGTCTTCTCTAGTCTCATCACCAAGTTGTAATGCCCCACACGTTTCCATTTACCAATATCCAATATCCAATTCCCAATCTCCAATGGAAAATCATAGACTGGCCGTATCTCCGAGTATATCGTCTTGCACGGCAACTGCTTCTTATACGCATCCATCAATGCTTGTATAATCGCAGGATCATTGTTGCGTGCCAACGGCCCACCGGTGATGATCGAACGAGCCGTGATCCATGATGCCAGTGCTCCACCATTCGTCATATACTGCGCCACCAGCACTCCCACAATCTCATCTCCGTCCATTGCCGCAATAGCCATTGGCATCACATGCTTCGCACAAGCATACACGTCATACATCTCCGGTGTTTGGAAGATATTCCCCTGAGGATGGCTCTTCACAAACTGACCCCATTGCGCCCGATCAATATTATTTCCCGATAATATTTTCATATATCTTGATTATCTTCTTTGCCACCATCTCGTTCGTAAGCCCTGCTACCAAAATATGTTCACGCCCATTCGTTTTTCCATCGAAAGCAATTGCTTTTTTAATAGCCTCGGCAAGCTCACTCGGATCACGAGATGGAACGACAAAGCAACCTTTTACTCCTTCCGTTCGTTCAGCCACATCACCTACATCCACACTCACTATAGGACAAGCGCAGGCCATCGCTTCTTTGATTACTTGCGGACTCCCCTCTGTCTTACTCGTCATCAGCAAGCAATCCACCGCACACATCAGCGTATTAACTTCGCTACGCGAATAGCCTTTTAACTCAATCAGTTCCACGCCTTCGAACAACGCAACGGCAGCTTTAGCCAATTCTGGGTCTTTGACTGTATTATCAAATGCCCCGGCAAAAAGTACCTTTTTATCAGAAGCAATCCACCCTAATGCCTTACGTGCTTCGGCGCGCGATTGCAACTGGTCTTCAGAAAGAGAAACCCCACACGGAATCAGCGACCAATGTTTCTTGGGCTTCGCGATATCTACATTTCGCTTGCTAACGAATATATTCCACGCGCTTAGCCACATCGCCATCTTCGAAAATCGCCGCACAAATTTTACATTGATATCACTCCCATGATATGTACTTACCACCGGCACACGTCTCGTAGCTAGATTAGCGAGTAAACATGACAACCCATAATGAGAATGGATAATGTCCGGCTTCACCGCATGTATCATCTTCCGTAATCGTGGTAGTTCTCGAAGGTATCCGCGTATGCCTTTCCCGTGCACTCCAAACCACTCGATTTCGCAACCGGCGTCGCGCAAAGAAGTTGCTTGTTCTGCAATAAAAGGTACAAAGTGATTTTTATTATATGATGCGACTATCAGTACTCTCATTTTCTCATTCTAATCACTTTAGCCGGATTACCGGCAACAATCGCATAATCCGGAACATCATGTGTTACAACGGCCCCCGCTCCGATGATCGAGTGTGCACCTATCTTTTTACACCCGGGCAGCACAATGACCCGTGCACCTATCCACACATCTTCACATATCTCTAACGGAGTATCTGATATATCGCCTTGCTGTCCTATCGGCACATCCGGGTTCTCAAATTTATGTCCTCCGCCGAGAAACAGCACATCCTCTCCCATCATCAGTCCTCCATGTATCGTGACTATCCGATTATGACAAGTATAATCTTTACCTATCCCCGCATTACCAAGCACATGGAAATTGCGCCCATTCCCAAAGTATGCTCCTTGCTCAACATTCACGCCCCCCCTGCACTCTGCAAAAAGGTGCTTTGCACACTTACTGCGCAACCATCCGCCAAAACGCCCTATAACAGGTCTATTTGACTTCGGCAGATGCCGTGCGAATCCATAATAAATTACCAGCCAAAATTTTCTCATATCTCGTATACATTATACATTACCCATCATACATCGGATTGTTTCTTAAGCCGCGACTACAATCCACGGCCTTTGATTTTAAACCAATTCCATGCAATAGCTGCAAGGAACATCAATACACACCAATACGTGAACCATCGCTTATACTTAGGTTGCGTAACCGCAATACTCAATCCATATGCTGCAAACATATATTCAAACGGTACTACCGGCTGGTGGAATCGCTCCGACTGCGCAAAACTACTCATCGTCAGCACGACCAAGTACCCTAACATAAAAGATAGCGGCACTAAGTGATCTCGCCATCGTCCCGAGACTAGAAGCAATACCATCACAAAAATAGTAAAGCCGGATAGAATGTTCTTTACAAAATTCCCTCCATTATTCAATTGCTGTACCTCTTGTCCATCAAAAGGCCGCACCATACTTGGGAAAGGAATGGAAAAAATAAGCGGAGCGAATACTGACTTTCCCGCATATTTCGCAAATGCATTTCCATGGGTACGTCTTGCTCGCCATTCCATGTTTTGTTGCTGTTGATTTCCCCTTGCTTGCTCTAACAAGCTCCTGCTTTGTTCTTCTATTCTGTTTCCTGCCGTAACTCCAATCAACAATACCGCTAACACTCCAACTATGATTCTCTTGCCCCAATTCATCATCCTCGATGAACTCATTACCACTGAGAATATTAACGAAAGCAGAGCCACTAAACCTAATGGAGTACGAAATGTAAATATCGCAGCTGCAATCAACAGTACAGGAATAACTTTCCACGCCGTAAATTGCCGCGAACGCAACAGCTGATCTGCTTGTTCAACAAACAGCACGCCCAAGAACACCATTTCTACTTCTTTCAGGTGTGTTCCACAATAATACCAAAAGTTTGGCCATAGGGCGCAAAATATCGCTGCCATGCGCCCTGTTTGCACTCCGAAATTGCGCTTTGCTAAACGATATATTAAAACAACAGTTATAGACGACCATATACATTTAAGTAGCCGGACAGAAATAATGCTGTTACCGGTCATCCAATATATAAAACCAACATATATGCCATATCCCATATCTGAGATATCGTCGTGAGCTCCCCATTTAATGAGTTCATCATAGAAATGGAACTTCCCCTTATAAATCAATTCCGCTACAGCTTTTCCCAAATCTTGATAGTATGTGGCATCTCCATTCTCAAATCCGAATGCATCTCCATAATTAGCTTGAAAGATCCAATATAACAACAACGTAAAAAGCAAACGGGGAACGAACGCTATTATCATTATACGTTTCTCAAAATTTTTCTCATTCCTGATCCTTTCAACGGTTGTTTTTTTAACTACAGTACTTCCGTATAAAAAGAACACCGATACCGCCACTACACCCGATAGCATATAGTACAATGGTAAACTATAAGCAGAATACATGAATGTAACAACCGCCAATGCTAAAAGATACGCAATGAGCGCATTTCTGCTGAACCATTTCGGAAAGAGTACCTGCTCCGCCATCCGCCTACCTCTCCCCTGGTCTGCCATATGCGGCCTTGGTGGCACGAACGCCCCACCCTGCGGCATCGGCGGCATCATCGGCCCCTGCGGTGGCATCATCCCCTGCTCCTGTTGCATTTGTGGGTGATTATATGTGTTTTGATTATTTGTCATACATCACACATTCATACATCATACATTGGCTAAGAACGCAGCAATACGTTCGCAAGCCAATCCATCCCCATACGGATTCACAGCCTCGCTCATCTTTCGATATACATCCGCCTTCTCCATCAAGTCAATTACTCCCTGCTCTATCTTCGCTCTATCTGTTTCCACCAGCAGCACCGTTCCTGCCTCCACAGCCTCTGGCCGCTCGGTGGTGTTCCGCATCACCAGCACCGGCTTACCCAATCCCGGAGCTTCCTCTTGCACTCCACCCGAGTCTGTCAATATCAAATAACTCCGTTCCATCATATACACAAACGGCAAATACTCCAATGGCTCAATAAAGAACAAATTATTATCTCTCGACTCTCCACTTTCGACTTTCCACTCACCGAATACTTCGTGTATCGGCTTCCGCACATTCGGATTCAGATGCACCGGATAAACAAAGTCCGTATCCGGATAACGTTCCGCCAAACTCTTAATAGCATGACAGATATTCAAGAACCCTTCTCCGAAGTTTTCTCTTCTATGCCCTGTGATAAGCACCAACTTACGTCCGTTATTCAACCGATTAACATCATACCCAAACTCCGCCAACTCGCCTTGCACGGCTTTCTGCAGATCAGCATCCTCGGCCAACCGTTTCGTCACGATATGCAATGCATCAATTACCGTATTCCCCGTCACGAGTATCTTATCTTCCGCCACGTTCTCCTTCATCAAGTTACTCTTCGCCAACGGCGTCGGTGCGAAATGATATGTTGCAATCCGTCCCGTCATCAACCGGTTCATCTCCTCCGGCCATGGACTGTAGATGTTTCCTGTCCGTAGACCAGCCTCCACATGCCCCACCGGTATCTGCTGATAGAACGCCGCCAACGCCGCAGCCGTGCTCGTCGTCGTGTCTCCATGTACCAACACCACATCCGGCTGTACGGCCTTCAGCACATCCCGCATTCCTACCAACACACGACTCGTCACGTCGTACAAGTCCTGATTAGCCTGCATGATATTCAGATCATAATCCGGCACGATGTCAAATATCCGTAGCACCTGATCGAGCATCTGCCGATGCTGTCCCGTCACAGCCACCACCGTCTTGAATTGCTCAGGCATCGCTTGCAACTTCTTCACCAGCGGCGCCATCTTTATCGCCTCCGGCCTCGTCCCAAATACCAATAATATTGTCTTTATCGTTGTTTCCCTACTCATATCCTTTTTGTTGATTTTGTCCTTTTTCCCCTATTATCGACATGTGTCGTCAAATCAATTTCTCTTGCCATGTATGTTAATCAATTGTTCATTTCCTTCTCCCCACAATCGCTTTCACTTCATTCCTCTTTCCGCCGCTCTTATGCGGCGCGATTTTTTTTACAATTTTAGCCTTCTTTCAATTCCCGACTTCCTCGCCTGCCATTGGCTTTATGATATGTAGTGGGCGTGGCATATTATTTTTCTATCAGTTCTTCGACTCATTAAGTCTACACTCTTCTGCAAACTTCATCTCCACATTATACTGTTATCTCAAGGTCTTCATAACTTATCGCTTTACCGTCGACTCGCATCGGCCGCCTTATAGCGTACTTCGCCCACAATTCACATACCTCTTTAATAGCATTTTGATCCATGATAGAGATTTCTGTTTCTCTACTGCCTAACGTACTTACGGATGCCATACGTATTCCCTCATAATGATCTTCCTCTTGGTCATACAAAATCCACCATCTGTCATGAATAGGACTCTTAATCGGAGAAATATCGGTAAAATACACATTAGAAATCTTGATGCAGCCTGGTAACTCGTTTGAAATTCTACGCCATTCTCGATGATAATCATCCAACGAGTTCTGTGAGTTAAGACAGGTCAAAATGGTTACTTGCAACTCATTGTTTATATCCATCAATGCCTTTATTACGCCCAATTCTTCCGGAACGAAATAGGCATCTATTATCTGTAACTCTCCATATGGATGATCGTTATACCATGATATAATCTTTTCTCGTCCTGCTGCTCCTTCTCCCACTCCGATAATATTGCTTGCTTGTTTCTTCTCTCCTAAAATTTGATTGATTCTTTCTAATTTAGTCTGCGTTCCTGCCGCCAATGCCAAAACTATCTTAACGTTCTGCTGAAGAACACGCTGAATCTCTCTCAACGTTTCGGATGATACACGATTCCTTTTGTATTGAAGATATAGATTCTCCATAAAGAACAATATCGCATTCTGTACCTCTGATATCGGATTGTTATAAATAACTTGAACAACATTCTTCGTTTTAGAGATTTCTTTTGATAAATTCGCCTTTTTAACCAAAGCCTCCATTTGTTTATCGAAGAAGCGTATTATTTCTTCATCAGACAATTTGTCTATCTGGTCAAAATCATTTTTTGCGCCTTTAAGTCGCTTTGTAGAATCCAACCGCGCCTTTAATCTCTTCTTGTATTGCACACGTGCCGGATCATTATCTACCATTTCCAGCACATCCTCTGCTATTTTCTCGTCATACTCACTTATCGTGTCGATATATCTTTGAAAATCCATATAGGTACCATTTTTATTCGCCATCAACACGTTCATTATTCCCTGTGCGATTGGTCGCATCATGGTTTTATTTGACTGATATGCCTGAATATAACAATTATTCATTCTGTTTAATTGGTCAAATATATCGCCAATTTCTTCGGATGCTTGTAATGCGGAATCTATATATGATTTGCTCTGATCTTTCTTTTTGAGATAGCTCGCTATATTCGAGTAAAGGAAAGACCTATCTGCTACATTGGGAACGCTTTCTATCTCTGAGCGAACCCGTACCGAATCAATCGCCTTATTCGGATGACTACCACTTATCATGGCATTGCAGATAATCTTATATCCTTCATGTTGAATGCCATTCGCCATTGGAAAACGATCATTCACCAACTTCTCAAGTTTAGAACATAGGGTTACAATATGTTCTCTAGATAATTGATTGTCATAATTCCCCTTCAATGCTGTCGTGATTGTTTCTATATAATTAAAGATAAAGCATTCATCCTTCGTGTGCTCCATTAGATCTATTAGATATTCGTAGTCTTTGTATTCTAAAACTCGCTGCGATTCGATAGAATCCGTGTCTATATACTCCGGATATGGATAATGATTTACCACATATCGTGCTACATTTTCTATACAAAGATTCTGAAAACTCTCGTCGTATTTACTAATGCTTTCATAAAACATAGAAGACCCATATAAATACAACGCAGGAGATATATTATACAATACACGTTTACAGCTATATATCGACGTATCTGTGTATGTGGTTGCTAATTTGTGGCTCATTATTTCCGTGAACTTATCACGTCGGCCCGACTCAAGGAATTCTAATGCAATTTTTGCCCAAGCTATCATCGCTTCGCCTTCGTCACCTTCGTATTCAAACAAAGTTTCTAATTCGTCTAGGTCGTTTTGCTCGCTGATATTGGCGCGAATTAAAATTCCTAACGAATGCTCCAGTAATGTTAGACTTTGTGCATACGTCTCAGCACAGGATAATGAAGAGAATAGAGTGCTTTCTTGCAATTTGATAGATTCTGCAACATATTCTTTCGCTAATTTCTGAGTGTTCTCCTTCGCTAATACCTGGGCAATTCTAAATCCCAATTCAACTTTTATTCTTGGGTTCTTTATACCGGACCAAATTTCTTGCAATTGTTTTTTGATGTCCTCTATTGCTCCATTATTGGGATTGTTCTTACTGAGCCACACGTAGAAAAGAGCATATATTCTACACTTTGCCGACGCATGTTCCACATTACCTAACTTGGAGCACAACGCTCTGATATTTGTTTGTACCTTAGTTATATCCTTATCTTCTACTATCCTGTTTGCCAATATCATTAATGGCCGCTCAATATCACTTACGTCATGCGTTATCTTAGAAAAGAATTTTTCAAACGTACGCCATTCAAATTTGGACATCTCTATGTGAGATACATATTCCAGTAATGCCATCAAATATGCTCTACATCTGCGCTCCTCCGTATTCATCTTTGTGATGATTTCGCATACGAAAGTAGAATATGTACATACTAATGCCTTTATTGGTCCTTCAACAACTTTGACATGATAGGCAGATTTGGATAACAGATCAGCTATGTCATTCGTCAGCTCTTCTTGTAATTCAAACGATGCCTTTCCTATCCATTTCTCCATTTCATGAGCACCAAATTTGTCGAAATCGCGAAGCAGTAAAGCTTTACAATGTACCCGTATAGACTTATCCGATAGATCATCTATCTCATAATATAATTCAATCACACGTTCCTCAGCCTTGACTATGTCTACATTTTTCAAAGCTGCAATCACAAGCAATTGCAATTCCACATATTCAACAGTCGGATACTTGATTGATGTAACTACACTATCAATCATCTGTATCAATTCTTCTACGTACTCAGGAGCTACTAATGGCAACGGTTCGCAGAATCGGCGTATGAACGACACCTTTGGTATAGTTGTATTAGACTCGTCGATAGTCAGTTTTAACGCATGTCGTATTGCATCCTCAATGTGTTCAGATTTTTTATGGTTAGGGATCCAAAAATGAAGGAAATACAATTTACTCGTAGCTGTGGGCAGTTTGTCCATCTGCTGGATTACATGCTCTACAGAACTATCTTGAAGAATAGTTTTCATGACGGATGCCATTTGACGCAATTCATCATCTTCAATCTTGGTCTCAACCAAGTCCTCCTTCGTTGGCGCATCTGACGTCTGCTTTCCTTCATGATTGTACGACACAGATATAGCCGCGTATAATCTATTCAACTGTTGCTTATCCTTCGTAACTTTAGCTACCCTGTCAATAATTGTCAACGCCTCAACAAAATTAACCGGTAACATCAGTTTAGCGAGTTCAATGGCTTTATCTGGGATTTGTTCAAACTGTATAATCTTTGTCAATGACGCGATTTGAGAGAATAGTTCTTGACGTGTTTGAACAGGTAGTTTATTTTGATATTGTGCAATGAGCAAGAAACACTTCAGTCTTTCTTCATGTAAAAATACATTTTGCGCCAATACAAATGCCCTCTCATAATCTCCCACAGACATCAGTGCTTCAATCTCAGAATCGGTCAACTCATTCTTTTCTATTTCCCTGGACGCACTTCTATTCAGCGCGAAACGGAAATACGCTGGCATTTGAGCATCAAAATTAGTACAAGCCTTATAGCCGTAATCACATTGTTTATTAAGCGCTGCTTGGGATTTCTGATCTTCTAAGTAATGCTGTACCTTGTCCGATGTTAGATATGCTACTAGAGTTTCTCGTTTTCGATGCTGTATATACAATGCAGGTAAATAATCAAATGCTTCTTCCACTGTCTCTTTCTCTAAGATAGAGATCAGCATCAAATCTACTTTCGCTTTCTGCGCACGCAATTTTGTTTGCAGATATTTCCGGAACACGTTGGATATCAACGAGACAACTCCGTTCTCCTCGGAAATATATGGTTCAAATTGGTTTAGTATATCATCTAGTTTCTCCGGAGATATATCCATACAAGTTGTTATAATTGCTTTCG
Organism: uncultured Bacteroidales bacterium; assembly: GCA_902798385.1. Lineage (GTDB taxonomy): Bacteria > Bacteroidota > Bacteroidia > Bacteroidales > Paludibacteraceae > Colicola. The sequence continues at coordinate 35,700 of CADBWK010000001.1, read as the reverse complement.
ACAATGGATATTCCGAGAATGTTAACAAGGACATGAACGATATACCCTGTTCTACTTTCTGAACTACTTCATAATCCGATGCATATAAGTCACTGATGTTATTGTAGTACATATCCAACAGAGCGTCGACTCCTTCTTTTTGTAGTTTATCTACTATGATATGCAGTCGTTCTCCTATGCCTTTACTCATTTCATAGAGCACATCTGCTTGTTCCGGTGTTATTTCCTGACTCAGAGATTGCAAATACAAATATACATCTGATTTTGAGAATGGTAATATATCGTTCGTTGAAAAAACCTCTTCCGGATTGGGCACAAACTGTTTTATTCGATTTATATCTCCAGAGAACAAAAATCTTGCATTATTGATACCATATAATTGAGATAGCAATTGCTTTATAGCGTCAGTATAAGCCAATGGCAACAAATCGAATCTGTCGAGGACGAGATACACATTCTCCTTTTTCTTTCTGGCAACATTATTCACTCTATGGATAAGAGTATTAAGCATTTCTACGTCCTTATCCTCGCCCACATAGTAACTAAGTTGATTAACTATACTCCTTTCCACTACGCGTATGTCTAGCATGGATTGTGACCATGGTGTATTAAAATACGATGCGCATGAATTAGCATGTCGCTGAGCATACAATGCCATCACAGTCGAAACACCCACGCCCTCCTGTCCTTTAACAGCCAGAATCTTATGCTCATCAAATTGCTGATCAAATAGATTCAGATACTGCTCTCTGAGGATGATTTTAAACGGCACTTCCGGCATCGTCTCGCTATACGAGCACATCGTTCTAATTATCTCTTTCATACGTGTACCAATTTATTGTCAAATATTCAATTTTAGATTTTAATTACTTTAATCCTTCCAACAAACTCTTAATAAAGACCTGAACCCTCAATCGGATTGTTGCTTTTCTCACCAGCATATGCTTACTTATTCAATTCCCATACTCGGGAATACCATATAGAAATCACCTCCCCTGCAATCACTTTTCTTTTCGTCCAGGAAGTACGTGCAAAAAACTACCCCGGTATTATATCTCGTGCAAGTTGCATTCCCCAAACCCTGATAAAATGACTCAGAGCATAGAATGACCGGATAATCACCCTTATTAGCCTTCCCGCACAAATGAGCAGCATTATTTACCACCTTCCCCATCCATACCAATTCGTTCAACTCACTACCTTTATATCCAGCCTTAACAGCTAATGTTTTTCCATAATCCACACCGATACCCACTTTGATTGTAGGTAAATCACGCTGCTTTAATCTCTGATTGAGCATCATAATGATTGCATGAATCTTTGCGATCATTAAAAATATCTCTCGCAGATCATTTTTGTCATTAGAGGTATCAAAAATACCGGACACGCAATCTCCGACAATGTTGATATGTTTACATTGCTTTAAACTTTGCATCACAGCTGTTATCTCTGATACGAAACTTCGATAAATTTTTGATACGTTCTTTTTCGTATCTTCATATGTCAATTTAGAAGAATCGCGAATATCAACAAATACCGCGCAACACTCGACATAATATCCGTTATCAAATGTAAAATCTTTCTCCGCAGGAACTTGCTCAACTGTTTCCGCATCTACCGCTTGGGACAGATAACGATTTATTCGCTTTGAACATTCGTTGATATCGAATTGGGAATGACTAACAACTTGCATACACCTTAGATTGATTTAAAAATTAGCACAAATATCGAAAATAAAGCAAATGCCCCAATTGAAATTGCAGTAAGCCATACAGCATATCTATAATAGAGGAACTTCTTTAAGCACACTTGCGAACAAATATGTACTTGGTTTACGTAATCCTCACAGATTGTCTTATCATTCTCTTCTCGAACACTTTCAGCATACTCCTCTTTGAGCATACTGCCAACAGATCCAAAATAGATACGCGAATCGCCATAGGACTTTCCTAATCGGGGTAGCAAAACACATAATATTAATATTACTGCAGCTATCAATGTGCAGACGCTGATTACCAGGAAAATCCCGACTATCAGAGATTGCCAATCAAAAGCAACATTGGCTTCTTCCGACCAAAAAAGCCGCGCGGACTTCAAAAGATCCTTAACAATCTCCCAAAACGGACTTGCCGAGGCTACAGCTGTAACCATAATTCCAATAACTGCCCCTAAAAAAGAAGCTTTATTATCACAATTAAAGGTAAAATCCATCACCTTTTGATGCACACTTTTTAATTCCTCTAATTTATCCATTTGTATATAATTACAATTGAGCGCACAAAATTACATAAAAAAAATGACATATACAAATGTATATGCCACTTTTTGCAAAATATTTATTTTTTTGCACTTTTTAGCGCATTTTTCCTGACAATTCTTCCTAAAATCTTAGAACTTATCAAATAATCCCTTCGATACCGAACGCAACAACGACAAGAACTCCATCATTGCAAATCCAGCCAAGAATGACACCACCAGATATGTATTTAGGTCTCTTGACGTGAACAATGTAGAGAACATCGCGCAACGTGATGCCACGATAATGAATGCTGCAATAGGAACACCTATAACCGGCCTAAACACATACCATGGCCACCACTTTTTCATATCCTGCCCGTTTTTATAACATGTCCAGCCTATATAGTCAAATAATGTGCGTGCCAAGCAACCCAAATAGACCATACATAATGTTAATAATAACAGAAATAGCAACTCCTTTATGGATATATCATAACTTTTATATGCAATTGATTAATTGCTTTTTGATAATCAACATATAGAGAATCCTTTTTGTCCACCAGTGTAGATAAAACCACTTGTTCCTCAAAACCAATACATTTTCGAGTACGGATCGAATCTTCTGTCAACAGAATTTCTGGAGGTATATTACCCTGAATGGCTAAATAGTAATTCCTATTCACCTTGATGGATCTTTCCCCATTTTTCATTACCTTGCCGTACAATAATGGAACAAACCCCAAGGCCAGCAAACCAATACCGATACTAATCCAAAGAATCTGCAAGGTTCTTTTTCTCCATTGCTCCTTTTCTTCCTTGGTCATTTCAGGCTCTTTGTCGCTTGCCTTTAATTCCTTACACAAATTCTTAGAGCTATCACTCAAATCCTGCAACTGTTTACAAATTTTTTCGTACATATGGTAAATATTCATTTAAGTTTTCTCTTTTTGTTCCATTCGGCAATGGCAGATGCGTGTTCGGCAGTATTCGCAAGTAGCGCATCATCGCATAAAACTTCACTTTTTCTTCCTGCAACTCCGGCATCATCTTCATCAATCGCATCACAAAATTCGAATCGTTTTCATGGGCTTTCAAATAACCAACTCCAAGATTTAGATCTGCTCCCATCAGCCCTTCAAAATCCACAAACCCGACCAATCTAACTCGCTCATCCACAATGATGTTATCCATCGACAGTTCTGACCAAACCAGCATCGGTTGACTCCCTTCGACAAACAACGCTTTCTGCTTAAATTTCTCCAGCACATTCTTGGCTTGCGAATTCGTCTGTCCGTACTGCACTATCCACTCTTCTGCATTGTTCACTACTCCATCCACTAAGTCTTCAATGCTGCCATGCGAGAATTTCTCATATCCTAACATCCATCCGTGGCCATTGCTCCGAACTTCTGAAATCCGCATATAATTATCAACTATCTCGCGGCACACATCGTCTTTTTGTTTTTCGCTCAGCTGATCATATACCTCGCTCAACATCCGCCCCTCCAGCATCTCATATATCAAGCATAGATATGGTCCTACATCAATTATCCGTACCGGCTTTGGACATAAAACACCTCTCTCTCTAAACTTCTGCATATATCGATACTCCGCCTCTGCTAAATAATCGCGTTCCTCCGGATAGCATCGTGCTATATACTTACTCCCTTCGCTTCCGAAAGCGAATTTATCCGTCATAACTCCGATAGGGATATACTCCACCCCTTCGTATGGTATCCCATACAACTGCAAAGCATGCCTAATATCTTTTTCTCGCACAAACATCTATCCGAGTTTCACTCTCATTCGTTCACTGATTTGCGGTTCAAAGAAATACTTCACAAACATCTCCTTGTCCTGGATACGGTACTTATTCTTAATTATCCACTGTTCCGTTTTTTCATCAAACTCAAACCCCAACTTTCTTTGATAGTGCAACAACCGAAACCAGAACACACTCACTGCCGACAATGGTATTTTATCCGACACTGTAATCTCAGGAAAGTCCGTGCGTACTGCTTTCAATATCTTCCTTTCTATATCCTCTATCCCATTCACCGGATTATACACTTCTCCTGTCGAAACATTCAATCCTATTGCATTGGCTGTAAAATCGAAATTCATCAACAACCCTTCTACCGTATCTATCGGATACCCATATCCGGAAAAATTTGTAAAAGGCACCACATCTATATACGGTTCTTCCTCATGGATATACAACCTCGGAGCTCCGTATTGCCCATATTCCACTCGCCCAATCTTCTTCAACTGCTCGACTACATCCCTAAAGCGCTCCTTGGGCAAGTTGATAAACATATCCAGGTCCTTCACATCCGTCTTCCCCATCAGTATATTCCGGATGGCACCACCACAAACGAATGCCTTATCTTCCAACACCTCTCCGCAGATGTCTTTTATCAAACACACGTTTCGGTTGTTCAAGATACTATTTACCCAATCTTTACTCATTTGGCACCAATTCTGGCATGTACAATCTCACTTGCACCTTAGTCATCCATTCTGCACAATCAACAAGTGCATTGATCTTCTTTTTACTCAGGCTGCTCAATCCTGTGCTGACACCCTTTGCTCTTTGAATTGTTTCTTCATCTGGTTGAGATGCATACAATTCTTCCCAACCGATATGCTCTTCTACACGATCTTTCGCTATTTGCCATGCTGCTGCATCATTATCTATTATCTGTGCAACGATAGCTTTATCCAAGCCATGGCATTCACACACCGCTTGCGGAACAAGTTCTTTGCTTACATTCATAATGAAACGATTCACATAATCCTTTTCTGCTGGAAGCCACTCTAATACCGCATACGCATAATGCGGATACGTATCATCGTCTTTTTTTACAACATATTTCTTTTGTAAAAACAAATACTCCCTTCTCTGCATCTTCTCAATTCGGTTCATCATCATATTTGATACTTTACGAAGAAGACTAACCACATTCCATGTTCCTTTACGATCCATCACTGTATTACCGGCATCGCTCACAATGATGTAGTCCGCATGATAATCCCCATTCTCAGTTAATTTATGCGCACCCTGGTTATCATATATTCCGCCATCCGACAGTATTGGGGAAATAGTATTTGGTTCATTGATATATCGTCTTGGTATTTTAACGGGTACTAAGAGAGGATATGCTGATGATGCCATCACAGCTAACGAAATCGGTATCTCATCTTTCTTGAAATATCCTTCTGCATACCGCTTTCCTGCATCCATCTTGATTTGCGAAAATGTAAAAAGTCGATTTTGTTCTACATCTGTCGCATTCATCGCGACAATAGGACTTTTCGGCAAAGTCCCCATGCGTTTGCATCGAAAGAACCATAATGCATAGAACTTCTCTATCCAGCCGCTTGTTGGCAGGATTTTATGCAAAAGAAATACGATTAAAAGGAGAATTAGAATACTTGCTACTATTAAAATAATTATCTTGCCGCACTCGCATAGAGAATTATCATCCAGCATCCACTTGATTAGCTTAACATGCCCCCATAGAACTAAAACGATCTCAGCCAACAAGATAACAAAAACGCTTCCTATCACTCCCACCCTAAGTTTACAACGGAATGACTTCTCAAACTCACCAAACTCATCCTTATGGAGTGCATAGTATGCCGCGATAATAGAACCTCCTGAAATAGAAGACATCACATCCACTTTATCCAAGATTTCCAAACTGTGCAACGCTCTCAACGTACCAATATGATACGCTGCCGCTCTGTATCCTCCGCCGGATAATGCCAATCCTATTTTCTTGCCTTCCTCACCCATAACGCTAACAATGCGCCACTGCTTTCAACGGCCTTTCCAAGCAATTATTATAAACTATGTATGAAAAAGTCGGATTGTTGTGAGTCGATATTACATCACTACCATTTTTCTTAAGAGCATTAACCACACATTGATTTAGATACTGTCCTCTTTTTAATGTCGAAATATATGCAAATGATGGATTAAAATATTTGATCCATTTGGAATTGAGATTGCGCTTACTTCCATGATGTGGAACTTTTAGCCATCTTAGATCTTTGCATTTTAATTGATGCATAGTTGTCATATGTTCAAACGAATCAACCGAAGCATCTCCCGTAAACAAAAACCGCACCTTATATTCTGGCTCAAACAATACAATCAGACTACTTCTATTGTGATCTGAGTTATCATCCGGAGCATCATCTAAGACCTTGCTCAAACACCTATCCGTCTTAACGAAATCTGCATTATCCACCACATCAGCAGCTTCTGTTCCTACTTCCACATGCAGATGTTCGTATCGGAAATTCTGGCATTGAGCCTCATAATAGTTCTTTGTAGGACCAAGTATTGTAAAACCTATTTGATCAGAAGAGCAACACTCAGGTACAACCATTGTTCCAAGTGGTGAATTTGAAATTCTTGAATATGTTTTCGCAAAAGCCTCCCGATATGGTATTTTGCATTCGTCCAATAAAGTCATCAAATCGGTATCATGCGCGGCATAGATATCTTTTAGTCGACTTTCTAATGTCTTCTTCTGTATATCTTCATTAACATCATCCGCATTGATATGCTTTCTTGGATCATTCACCCAAAATCTTTGAATAGCTGCCGCATCCTTATTCTTACTCTTGATTTGCTCTAGCAGATAAACAAATCCGCCATAATGATCATCATCCGGATGCGTCACTATTGCCAACTCTACCGGGATGCCCCGGTAATGAGCATTAAGGTGCTCAAGCACTCTACTCCCATCCTCATATCTGCCGGCATCTATCAAAACAAGGTGTTTTCTTGTTCTGTCTGTAATGTAGTACACCACAAATGCATCCGCATCGCCGACGTTAAGCATTTCAATTTGATAATCTGTAATCATATTCGCATGCAGAAAATATTACGCTACAATAACCTGCATATTCTTAATATATTCTTCTAATCTTTCTTTAAACACCGCATAAAAAGTATCTATTAAACACGTTCGTCCAAACAAATATTTATGGGAATCAAAAGAATGGGACCTGGTACACTCATATGTTTGCTCATTGTATTTTATAGTTTTCTCAATGAAAGGAAAATATGAATGCGCTGGATAATCTTTGTATAATTGATGTTCTTGCTCTAAACTAAACTCTACTATCGTATTTGTTTTCAATGTAGGACTTATACTATTTGTGCGATAAAAATAATTTATTGTAAGTATGGGCCATCCCCTATCATAATTTAGGTTAATTAGAACAAAATCGGCATTGTAATACATATCCAATTTATCTTTTATATAGGGGAAATTCTTCTCTATAAAATCCGTATACGTTGCATATACGTAGCTGAAAATATTCTTCGTTTTTTCAAAAGCTGTTTCCGAGTTATACCAATCTGACACCATACCGGTATTTCCATATTGTCCCTTAGGTGGATACAATTCAGCATCGCCTTTATACCCGCGATTCAACAAATAGTCAATACATTCGCATACAAATCGCAAATTAACAAATTCATACCCTACAAACGCATTGGTAGGCATTTCCCCATGGATGGTATATCGTTGTTCTATGAGTGATTTAAGTGCTGCATAATCAAACTTAGTCTTAGAAGATGCACCTAGAATAACAGAATTTTTACGCACAAAATCATGTATATACTCAATGATATAGTTCTCATATGGCGGAATCTATCTCGGTTCTTTAAATATCTTCTTTACATCATCCGAAAGCTTTTCTCTGACAAGAGTAGGAATGTCATCCTTTATCTTGTTTTCCATAAAAGAATGACATGCCATATTATATCTAATTTTTCTTATACTGTCTTTGGGGAGTTGCTTGATTAACAAACTGTTTTCTCCATATTTTATAGAGTACAACGCATACAATAATTCCGTTTCTTTGTATTCTAAAATTGCTATCCCTTGTTTCCAACAGCCAGGATAACAATATTTCTTTACGTAACTAAGTTCTTTATCTAACAATCCATTATATGCATCAGAAAACCTTTGGATTTTAACCACCTCTGATTTCGGGATAGTAAATATTGGAGCTTCTATGGTTACTAATTGCTGACGCAATTTCTCATTTTCGTCTTTTACATCTTCTGCCTCTATGATTAAATTCCTTTGCCGTAAAAATAGAGAACTCCACCTTCCAATTGTTTCTGAAACATTATCCTTTGTTAACTTTTCTGTGTTATCAAAATGAAGGTTAATTGTATCTTGATCTGCTTTATGCTGATTTTCATTAATGAGTGGTCTGGATATGTATTTCCATAAGACTACATTTTGACTATGATCAACAGCCATTAAAAACACCACATCTGTTGTTCGTTCTGCGTATGCAAAAAGAGATGTCGGGCATGGGTATTCATCCTTCCCTTCGTTGCACGGAGATACCGTTTTGACTTGTACAGTAAGTTTGCCTTCTAAACATCTATCATTATCAAGCAATTGAATATATCCATCAATATTGGCTCCTTTATCTCCATATTTTAGTTCTGAAAGAGCACGAGTTCCTCTCAGCAATCCATTTATAAAATCTATTGATCGCTGTTCTCTGGCATCACTTTCCGAATATGACTGATTTGGCTTGAATGGCATTTTATTAATTTTTTAGACTTACCGCTCACGCATAATTTTTTTCCGCAGTTTAAGATGCTATTTTACGTACATTGTTGATACTTTACTACTAAGTTTCTCAGTCGTGTAGCATCCTGCCAGATAATCCTCTCTAAATTGGTCAGATGATTATAGTCAATTCCCTTAAATCCCGTCCCATAGTGTGATTGATAGGTTATCAAAGCCCCTCTTAATCTATCCGGCATCAACAGATCCTCCATATCTTCGAGTACCTCGATGGGCAATGAGTCAAAGTAAGGTATTAATTTCTATAATTCCTGCTGCCACGCTTGCGGGAGTATTGTTATGTAATACATAATGTCCGCTTTAAATTTTCGGTGGTTGATTATATGTATTTTGTATATTGTTCATTAAGATATTTCATTACACATTTCACTTGCTCCCATAAATTCTGCTTAAACTAGGTCATATAACGTTTATCTTTATCATCATACTGTATTATTCCCTTTTGTCAAAACACTTTATTGGCAACCTTTACTTTTTGTTTAATTATGGTCTGATCATTAAAACTCATCGAAACTTCGAAATACGTACTCTTCGGGGTTAACCGCCTCACTTCGTTTACTTTATCTCCTGACTTTTTTACGGCTCTAATTTCCTCTACCTTAACGAATTTATATCTTGGATACGTACCTTTAGGCATACAAATTGTTACCCACTGATCTTTTACGAACAAAACGCCATTCACATTTTTGAACACCAGAACATGAGACTCCTTCATCGCATTATCGGCCTGTATTATACTATGCTCTTCTTTTAACCCCGACCAGAATCTTTCTATCAGCCTATCGTTCATGAAATCATGCAATGTTTCTGCATACATCTTTAAATGGCATAGATATAGTTGCAACATATCGCCATCCAATATGTCATCTATTTTTCCGGATGTATGTGCTATAATATGCCGCCTTTCGATAATCTCATCCACATTGTTAACAATTGTTTCATAACTTAAGGTTAGTGCATCTTCTTCTGGGATTTTACAATACTCCTTTATATTAGTGGCTTGTATTCCTATACTTTGGAACACCTCATTTATTATCTTGGATTTATAGTTGCCGTTTGGTTTGTAATAACACTCTGATTTGACACAACCTTTTCCTCTGTATATAACATCATAAAGGTTCTTTACCAAATCTTTCTCATTTATTGTCGCGTATTTTTTATATTGAAGATTTTTGTGAAGCAATTTCCAATTCTCTATATAATTATCTCGAATCGTTTTATCCAATTGGAAAAATTTCTGCAACATCTTACCCTGCTTCTCTATATATTCATCTATCAATGATTCTATATAACGCTCATATGCTCCATAAGCTGAAATAATCACCGCATTATAAAGGAATTTTTTTTCATCCGTTTTGTGTGTTAACAGCATTCTAGCATCTTCCGAACCAGCATTAGCGGCCGCGATAATAATTCTTTCCTGCGTCTTTGCATCTCGAATGTGAGTAACTATCTTGTTTAATTCCTCACACAGTATATTTATAGGCGTCTCTATCATAACACCTCTCTCAATAGGCTATCAAATGCTTCGATACGATCTTCTACGTTCTTCTTCGCCGTATTTCGGCCATTCCACATTCCCTCATCTGCTTGCAAAAGACATTGTGTCCTTTCCATTATTTCAACCCTTTTAGTTAATAACTCGGCCTTATGCTCAATATTGTTCGACAATGCAACCATCACTGGATCGTACACCACCAAATTAGGAGTGCTATTCCAACGCCATATAGATACTTTTTCTCCTGTATCTTTATCTTCATATTCAAACTTTTTTCTTAATTTAAAGACATTGTCGCCATATATTTCAAAAGCCAACTGGATGGTCTCGTTAAATAGTTCCTTATACTTGCTCGTAACATTACCTGGTAAAGAACTACTATCTTGTAGCACTTGATCCAAGAATTTGGATAATGTACCTTTATTCCACGCTTGAATATTCCGCATTGCAAAGAATCGCAACACATATTCCACATCCTTCATCTTGCTGAACAACTGATTTTCCTTCAAGTCGTTAGAGATGTTATCTCCAAACAAATCTTCATCTTCCGTTCTTTGAGGAATATCAAATATCTCGCAAAAATAGGGATTGCGAGCTAACTCAATTATCATATTATTAAAAGCACTTGCGTATTGAGAGTTGCGGTATTCTTGATCCTCCAATTTCGCGCCACCACTATTGATTCTGGAGAACACCATCTGTTTCATTCGACTGGCCTCTTCTTCGCTCTTTGCAGTTTCTTTCAATAGAATAATAGAGGATATATATCGTCTGTCAATACCTTTTTTAATTTGTTCAGGTAACTGAGAATATTTTTTTCCGTTCAATTCTTCCCATTGTTCTAAGCCTTCCAAGGCATATTTATCTTGATAAAACTCCATAATGGCGGTTACGCGTTGTAATCCGTCCATCACTTCATATACCGAAAAATCTTTCTCATACAAAAATATCGGAGGAATAGGTACATTCACAATGAATGACTCAATCAGTTTAGATTGTTTCTTCACATCCCATCGGTGCCTTCTTTGGAACTCAGGGCGCAGGATGTAATTATCAGAAGAGAACATTTCACTAATAGTCGGCAATGGATAGCGTGCTTGTTCCGTTACGATACGTACCTCGCCTTTGAGATATTTGTCATTTATCTCTTCTTCCGTGAGGTTTCTCTTTTGTTCCGTTTTTCCTTGATGCGGCTTATAAAAGCCATTTTCAAACTCTCGTAATTCCTCCAATTGCATTTGACTATTCAGTTCCATATCTATACAATTTTTAAAAAGTTACTATTGATTTAAAATCGTCTCAACAGTTTGTGTTGAGTACGTAAGCAGTGATATAAATTTATTTTGAATGTTATTCATTATGCTAAGTATAAAACAATTATGCTATATGCAGCATCCTGCGCTCTTTGGCAAACAATTCTTCGATTAATTGATTAATAGATTTATCACCCATCTTAATTTCATCATAAATAGTAGCAGATTTATTTACAACCTCTTCATGCTTCTTGTTTATCAAAAAATCTAGTGTCTCACTATACAAATCTTTTAAACAAGTATTCTTTACCTCACAAGGCTTGTTTCCTACTTCGGAGATAAATAGGGTTAACCAATTATCTAACAACTGATATGCTTTATGCTCTGCATCAATATTTATGTATAAATCTTGGTGTAATTGCATCTCATAGTGATGCGTAGAGCCATCAGTGCGCTCCACATCGAATGTAAGTATTGTCCCTTGAGGAATCAATACTTTCTGCTTTATCGCCAATAATGTATTATACACCTTAAACGCTGATTCTAACTCTGAACGATAAAAGTCCTTGTATGGATTGTCATGTGATAACGGATTTAGTGAGAACCACGTCATATCGTCCAACTTCTTAAGTACATCTATCGACAAATTATGCTTCGGGAACTCTGCCAAACCAATCTTAAGACAACTTCCTATCATCAATTTTTCATAGTCTATAGCTGATCCATCCGTATTGGTAGCGTTCAAAAACTGAAAGATCCGCTTAAACTCACCCTCAATAGCTTGGCGTAATGCGTTGCCACTTGCCATATAGTCAATCGGTCTATCACTTCCATTGAAATAAGCTAACGCTCTTCCATATGCTGATAGATGTGGTTGAATTAATGGGAAATGTTTGCCATTTACTTCATGGTCATACATCTCCAAAATTACCCACTCATCTTCAAGTTTCTTTGCTTCATTCACACTATAGCGCAACCCCAACTCACGAAACATAGCATCAAACAACATACGCTCATGAGTTAAAAATAGCAACTGACATTTCTTGGTATGAGCATCATCCAATAGAAATCGAATCATCTTCTCTCGATTACTCATATCCAAACTTATCATTAAATCATCCAGTACAATTATCCGCAATCGGTCCGTTGCCACTTCTTCTCCTGCCGGTTTGGTTAAGATCGCCCATCGAATAGCAAAAGCCAAGGCTGACATTTTTGCTTCGTTCAAAAACACATTCGGGTGTATAATTGGTGCTTCCTCATCAAACTTCTTTCCATCGTATTCATCAATCTCCAGATACACTCCGAACGGTTGAAAATCCAGCCATCTGTCATATTTCTTATGTCCTTGTTCTGTAAATCTTAGATAGGCATTAAAAGAATATCCTAGTTGGTGCAAATAGTGAGGAAGTTGCTCATTTACATATTCGATTACCCCACTTAACTCTTCATTAATCTTTGCTTGTAATTTGAGATAGTTTTTGTATAAGTCTTTGCCTTTATAGATCACCAACTTCCCTTTGTGGTTTGGCTGCTTGATGGTCTCATAATTAAGATAGGCCTTGAATAAATCATATACAGTCGTTAGCTCTTTGCCTTGATATTCATATTTCGAACATGGCAAATATGGGATAATCGCATGCTTAAAAACTTCATGCAGATTTGACTTCTCGCTATTACGGAATAGCTGGAAATGGAATAGCGATTGATAATTGATAAAGCCGGATGCACGCTGCGATTCCCTGAATTCATCATCCCCGCATAATGCCGTGTCGGTGTTAGATAGCCTATAGGTCTTTCCTTTATCATCTTCTACCTCGATATAGGAATCATATTGCCCCTCTCCCACTTCGTTTGCATGTATATTAATCAATGACTCCGAATTGTTTTGAGACAATGGTTGAAAATACTTTTGCACTCCGTTAGGTTCTTTGGTAGCCGCTTCCATCAGTGTGTATAGCGCATTATAGATAGAACTTTTGCCACTACCATTCTCTCCATATAGCAACAGGTTTTTGCCGCCCAACTCAATCGGCTCCGATTCTCCGAAGAACTTAAAATTATTGATATGTATCGATTGTATCTTACTCATCCGGATTGAACTTTTGGATTTTGTACAACAATTCAGGACTTCGGGTATCTAATACCTCTATCATTTGGCGTATTACATTCTCCGGACGCTGAAACCACTGATACGTCTGCAATATAATGTCATCATCAACTATTGATGATTGCATAAACGGTGCACTATTGATATACTCTATCGCATTCAAATTGCGCTCACGCACATATTCAGGAAAGTACAACTCATACACCACCATATCTAATATTTTCGTCAGATAATACCCGATTCGTTCATTGGAGATACGTTTGGAAATCGGCTGTAAATACGGTTTCGACAAATACAGTAGACACTCAGATAAATAATTCAAAATAATGAATTCGCTTGTGTAGCGAGGTACGGGCAAATCTTCTAACAAACTTTTTCGCCCGGAACCAATTAAATCACTTTCTTGAGACCTGTGATACAGCATATACGAGAAAGTTCGGGAATTTAATATCGCCATGTAAGCGACTATCGTTTGCCAATCTTCTCCGGGGAAAGTGCAAAGATAAGAACCAACGGTAGGCACAACATTGGCCTCGGAATCCGACATCGCATGGCTGATATCTCCCGTTACCGAAAGGATAAGCTTTTTCTTATCCATCGCCTCACGTATGCTGGGTCGTATAATTGTTTCTATATCTAGTGCGGATCCTTTGTTATTACCGCTGAAGCATTCCTGCAGATATTTTGCTGTTAACGGATAGTTATACTTAAAATCCTCATCGTGATGATCTGCCGTAATAAGGTAGGTAGTATATTCCATATAGTTCGCATCTATGAAATCATCTACATCATTTGCGGTTATCAATGCGCGAACTGCATCTCGTTCGAGTATCACATCGCGTTGCAGTTCCTTGGAATAACCTTCTATGCGCAGATTGTTTTTTAGCTTGCAATCTGTCAATTTGAATATGCTACCATATTTCGAGTAATAGCCTGGGATAATTCGGGCTATCTCTCCCAGCCGAACCACCTCATACATATTGCTGTATAACTCGGACAAATCTGTTTCCTTATACTTTACTATCATAGGCACTCTAATATTGGCTCGCAAAATTACAAAAAAAAATCCAAATATAAAAATATTTGGACCTAAAAATGTTTTTTTTCTTCATTTTGTTGCAAAAAATCAACAAAAAGCAGCAACGACATGCTGTCATTACTGCCAAATTACCGTCTAATGACGTACCGAGGTCCATACAATGTCAATTATACCCTCGGGGGTTAAAGCCATGTGTGCTACACGATTACTTCTTTTCTACATTTTTGTTACCGGATGCTTCTACCGCGCAACTGAGTCTGCCGTCTGACTTCTTCACGTTATTGCGCCAATGTAAAGGACGAAGATTAGACAAATTATCCCCTCCTCCATGAGCTACAGAAGTTATATGATCAATCTCCCAGCCATAATCACTTGAGCGATCGCCATAATACTTGAAGCCAATCCATGCTCCACATTGGTCTTTTCTCCATTCTGCCGGATCATAACCTGGGACAATCGTTCCTTTTCTCCAAACGGCAAGAATGACTTCATCAGAAAAATTCGCCATTGTTATATAATTTTTATTACCGACTCACTATTTCCTGATAGCTCAGCTGCAATCCGTTTTCCTATGCAGATATTGCAGACTTCTGCTATTCTTCGGCCTCAATCTCCACATCCTGACGAATCACAATATTATCATGGACAAAATTCTTTGCCTCCAACTGCGCCATCGCTTGATTATACACAATTCCTTTTTGCTTTGGATCACGTATCGTCATTATCAGATATGCTTCAATTGTTAAATCTCCAGCCGCAAGTGAACTTTGTGTTTCTTCTCTAAACTCTGGTATCAATTTAAGAGCCCACTGTCGATGACTCGCCAAAAGTTCTTCACGTGATGCGGGTCTCATTTGCTCCAAGTTAACATGGTACTTCTTTATTGGAGAATACTTGTGATTCTTATCAATTCTATTACATTCAAACAATTCCAATACGCCTTCCCTATTTCTACTATGACTATAGTTATTCTCCGCCAAGACATTTTTACTGCCTTCCAAACGTATCGGATTCCTATAACTGCGCGGTGTGTTTGGATCGTTTATATCTACACGAGTCTCATAATCGTATGTGTGTAATGAGACTTCAACATTCGTCTGGCAATACTCCCCATCTTGATTGACATTTAATATCGGACTGGTTACCAATGTCAAGGTAATATCTCCGTAATAATGCCCATTATCAACAAGTCCTTCCGGATAGATAAATTGGATTGCTCGACATTCTACTCCTTTTCGCAAACGGTATGGAAAAATCATCGTAATCTCATTCTCGTCGTTATGCAAAATATCATGCACAGGCGCAGGAACTCCATAGCCTACTTTTTTTATCTTCTCCTCCAACTCTTCATCCTTCATTCCAATAGGATATGTTGCAAAGTGGGTTAAAAGAGCTTTTATAAGCAATGGATTATAATGCACACCCAATTGATGTGCTAAATTGGCCGCCATGGCCGTAATTCGAGGTGTAGCAAAACTCGTTCCTCCATTCTCTACGACCCAACCACTTTCGTTTATCACGCGTACTAAATGGCCGTCTTCTCCTCCTAAATTGGCCATATCCGGTTTGATAACCGATCCTGCTGCCAATCCTATACAAGAATTCGGTGACCATCCTTCCACCAAATCTCCATCTTGATTCTCGGCAATGCTGGTTGAACCTACTAATAAACTCAACAACGAATCAGCACCATTAGTAATACGATCATAATCCTCATGTTTATTTCCAGCCGACTTGCATATTAGAATATCGGTATCCTGCTGTAGTTTATCTAGCGTTTTGGCAAAATCTGAAATCTTATCGAATGGGGCTTCACTCATAGAACCCATAGAGCAATTCCATATCTTCACATCAGGATTATCTGCTACAGCTTTCTTTTTATAACCAATTAACTTATCCTCATCTACTGCATTTCCTGTGTCGACTATATTAACCACGCAATCCCGAATCATACAGGGACCCGTTCCTGTCCTTTTTTCCTCACATAACTGGTCGCCATATAGCAATATACTTGCCACAGATGAACCATGTCGTCGCACACATACGTTTTCCCACTCATCAGGAACTTGTGTAACTCGGTCTTTCCATGGTTGAAATGGCATCGCATCTACCACACCGGTATCCATGAGCCCCACCAACGGGTATGTCTTTCCCTCCTCCGGATAGTTACACGCCAAATTCCCATTCGCTTCTAACTCTTCGAAATCTAACCCGTATGTAGGCATTCCCTCTATTGATAGGATTCCATCAATGCTGGCAAGGTGATGAACAAATTCCGAAGATGCTGCTTTAGTTTTATATAGCCTTAACCCTTCTACATAATCCAATTCCTCACATGGCTGGCCATACTCCTCACACAACTGACGCAAATGAGCCACACATGATGAATTATTCTGTGCGTTCTGATAATCTACCAACCGGATTTTCAAAGCCCCGCCATCTTCATACTCATCTATTCTGGTTTGATACAAATTTGTATTTATTATGGAGGCATATGCCTTCTGTTGTTGTTTACTTAAATCATCCTTTCTCTGAGTTACAAACCTCGATGACATTTGCCGCAATTCAGCACGGTTGTTGGCTTTCACTAAAAGCCTTCTCCGCTCTGTCATGCCAATCACATTCTTCCCATTCTCCACATTTAGAATTGCTTTAATATCTTTCCGATAAGATTTTGCTTCTGCATTTTCACTTAGTTCTACCTCAAACAGCAACGGCATATCGTTATGCTGGCGTTCTCTCTCATCAAACAAAACATCCCACGAACACATTTGCTCATGTACGCGTGCACTATTGGCATAATAGACGTCCTCATGATCCGTTATCCACCTCGGTAGTTCACCACCTCCTCTCGTCTCCTGTTTGAATTCATCTTGTTGTCCTCTGAACTCTACTAATTGTATTGGCAAGTTTTTCATAATTGTGAAGATTTACTCGTTATTTGTTTTACTTGACGCAATGAAATATTCAGCATGTGAGATATGGTTGTTTGAGGGATTCCTGCTTGCGACATATATTGTGCCAAAGCATCTATATTCATATCCCGCTGGGTATAATTGAATATTTCCATTACTACATCCGGATAGGTTAATGCCTTTTGACCTTCCAACACCGATTTGGCTTTCGCCTTGTTGATAGTCGTGTGCATATCCGCAGGAGATGACTGTTCTAACAAAGTAGCCAATTGACTCAATTGCTTGTTATCACTTATAAACTCGCATGGAAAATCACCTATTTGAACCTTCAATATCTGCTGTTTAATTGCATTGCTCGGATTTCCCACTTCTATAGTCGTTTGGAATCGTCTCCATACGGCTTTATCCAATAACTCCGCGTGATTAGTTGCCGCCATCAGCACACTATCCGGAGCCATACTATCAATATTCTGCAGCAAACTATTGATAACGCGTTTCAACTCACCCAACTCATGTTCATCATCGCGTGCTTTAGCTATCGCATCGAACTCATCCAAAAACAATATACAAGGTTTTCCATCCGCAAATTCAAATACCTTCCGAATATTCTTTGCCGTATTTCCAAGCAACGATGATACCAACGAATCCAACCGTACGACCAACAACGGTAATCCCGTCTGCTCCGATACAAAATGCGCTATTGATGTCTTTCCGCAACCTGGCGCTCCATATAACAACATCGAGAATCGAACATCCACACCGGCACGAATAAGATCTGCTCTTCTATTTACCAACCTCACGAAATCTCTCACCTGACTCTCTATCAAATCTTCCAACACAATACTGGTTGCCTTCTTACTCGGGTCAGAAACCTCTGCCATGCGCATTCGACTATCAGTATCAACAGGAAGATTGATATATTGATCCAGCGTTGCCATATGGGCATGGCTATTCCTCAATAACTCTTGGATACTGGCTGATGTTTTCCTATCACCCTCCGCCTCCAATTGAGCGGCTAAGCGTTGGGAGTAATTGACAATCTTCCGGGCATCGTTATGCAGCCCTCCTTCTATGATTCTTAATACTTCTGAATACATAAACTCAAAATTTTGCGCAAAGATATAACATTTTTTTTTATTCTGCAAATTTTTCTTTCATTTTTGTTCCAAAAACAGCATTTTTCGTTCTAAAAACATTATTTTTTGTTCCACAAAACACAAAATATAACATTTATATAAAAAATGTGCAGGAGTTATAAATCCCCTGCACTCATTGCTGAAACATAGTCAACACACACAACTCCACCAGTGTATTTTAGGTATTTTTGACATTGATAGAAGCACTTGTTTTCGATCGTTTTCTTATGAAGGCGACAAGATGGTGTTTACACCAGATGGTAGATAAGCTGATATATGAACGTCTGGATACTCGTATACAAGCGGATATGTAGCTGATTAGATACAATACAGGTCGTTGAGACCATGTCGCCGCGTTTTCTCAAAGCGTTAGCGCGTTTTCCTTTATAGCAAAGCGGCTAAAATACCACTTCTATCAATGGATATTTTTAATATATTTTTCTTTCAATAATAATGATTATTAATGGATGAGAGATTTGAGACAGTATGGAATGCATTGGTCGAGAATGGGACCAGCATGCGGAATCATGACGCCACCGAGCGGTACTGGAACACCCTGACGCCGAAGCAGAAGGATGTCGTGTATGCAAACATCCCGCGGAAGGTGAAGAATGGCAAATTCGTGCAGTACGACCCCATTCGCGCCATCAAAGAGAATAGTCGCTCGTACCAGATGCCCGAACCCACCAACTGCAACGGCCGTGGCCACAAGCACGGCGTAAAGTACGTCATCGCCAAGTACAAGGGCTCATATGGCACCTACTCCCTGGATGACGCACTGGCCTTCGGTATGGCCATCAAGCAGGGCATAAACTTCAAATACTTACCGCCAACTGTTTAACCACGGTGTGTCATGGGGGCTTTACGGGAGTTCTATCATAAACGAACGCGACCACCTCGTGACCACCTCGAGACTTCACAATATGATGCGAGTAATACCTATTTTACCCATAGACGTGTTCTATGGCAAACTCAATGAGAACGGCAAATACTATTTCCGTCGTTCCCGCAAAGGAATCATCTATGCTTGCCGTTGCCCCAACCGTTCCGGTCACAAGAAAACCGCTGCCGAAGCAGCCAACCAACAACACTTCGCCCAAACCTGGGGACAACGCTATAAAAAACATTAACGTCTATGAACAAACCTAAGAAGTATAAAAAATCCGCTTTGCGCGAGACTCTCGAACGCAACATGAGACTTCGTAGAGTCGAACCGGAACTGACTATATCTCCAATGGAGTTCTCTCGATGGCTGAAAATCTATGTGGAGATATTCAATCTACCGGAAGATATCTGCCGCGCGAGAACGCTGGAAGAATCCATTGTCGATAGTTTTGGCGCATGGCTTGGAGATTCTCTTCGTTAATCATATCAGACGCGGCGCTCTCAATGCCGCGTCTGATATATAACTTCTCCGACTAATCAAAATTCAACACCTGTTTTCTTGTAAAAATCACCAAATGCTTACACGCCCTTGATATTGCTACATAAAAGTTCTTCTTGTCAAACAATTGCGCATCGAAAATTATAACGTCATCAAACTCCAAGCCCTTTGTCAGCAAAGTTGTTCCCATACAAAGACCTTCCACCTTTCGTCCTGTTTGCCGTAACTTGTTCTTTTGCTGCACCATCTGACTATAGGCTGATGTTCCCTCTGCATTACAAAGCGCCTTCAGTACGGATCGGCATAGCATCGGACGTTTCATCTTACATTTGATCTCTTTCGCGAAAAAGCCTATCAATGAATATAAATTGGCATATGATGGTGAATCGCTGTAGGTTTCGTACAATCGCATCAACTGCTCACTTCTTCCTCTATTTTCTCCTGTCCTCGTAACGATTCGATGTTCGTTTACCCATGGACTATAATCAGTTTTATTAAAAGTCAAAGCATGAAGTATGGCACATAAATGTTTATATGGATTACGTATCCTTAGAAATGACGTCACAAATGTATCTATTTCCTTTGCGCAGCTATAATAGGATCGATCATCTATGGCATCAAGCAATGTAAACGAACGACGATAATCTATCTGCGATAGTATCTTTGCTCGCTCACCAATTGATATCGGATGTCCGTCCTCGGCTATATTCGGGACTAATATCAATACGCTGCGAGATTGTATCTTACTAATCAATCTACCAACTGCCTGATGGAATGCAACCTCATCCATTCCTGGTGGCAATAGTGAATACTGGAAGCTATCGCATACATAATTCTTTAGATCCACATCTGTCCCACTTTCCATGAGATGACGCACTTCTAGAATCATATCTCCTAAAGCTGCACAGTTTCCCACCTTGCGCCAACGCCAAGGCGTAATTAGGAAATCAAATCGCATATAACCGGATAGGTCCGCATCAAAAGACACCAACTGATCAAAATCAAATATACCTTGCAATTCATCGCCCATCAAATGCATAGGGAGTATGTCTGCCAATAATTGTACAAATTGATTTTGTTCCCTTGTACAATCTTGATACTCATCCACATACACAGAATCGTAGGATGCAGTGATGACGGACTGAATAACCGAATGCGCTAATAATCCTACTGCTTTTTGCAGTATAGTAGGAAAATACATACCATCATCCGCTGCCGGTAATTGATCATGCCTAACGTATGCCAACACATATCGTTGAGCAAAACCTAATATAGTCTCCACATGGGCACACTCAGCGGGAATACCCTCTTGACGCATTTTCTCTTTTATCGATGCAATGCCGGCATGCGTATGCGTCAGAATCAGTGGATAATTCCCTCGCTCATGTTCTACCTTTACACAATCTGCCAAGGTATGTGTCTTCCCATGCCCTGCAGGTGCAATGAGCAATGCTCTGTCACATGCCACATATGCGTTTATGCGTTCATCCATGCTGTTATCGTATCATATTCTCTTTTTAGTGTCGTCCCTTCCATCTGCGGCAGTGCCTCTAACCACACCCTGCCCAACATCTCACCATGTTCGATATTCTTATACCAAGCAGCCTTTGACTTTGCTCTTTCTCCCCATAGTATACGTAATCGTTCTTTCTCTTCCGAATTTTTTGTAGTAAACTCCCCTACGTTCGTCAATTCAGTTTGGGACATCACATCCTTATCCGGCATATTATCTACCACATATTGTACTATCTCAATAATCTTATCGTCTGGAAGATTCGTAAACAGTTGCTGCTCTATGGCTTTCCCGTTATCGCACATTACTAATGTTATATCTCCTCGTGCGATCACGGCATCACGCATTTCATATACATCTCGGTTATCGTCATCGCAGAATACCATACAATCAAAACCGGCATCCGTCATCTTCATGGCGTAATCAAAGAACTTATTATGTCCTCCGGCATCTACGACTACTATCCCTTTTAATGCACAAGACGATTGTCCCGCTTCACATATAGCCTTATCAAATGCTCGCACAATCCCAACTTCTGTCGCTCCTTCGCAGAAGATAACTCGCTTTGCAAAGAATGCATCTGGCTGCGCGCGTATTACGCCTTGTAACACACCATCCAGTTGTCGCAGCGACCTTTCTCCCTTCTTCATCACGTATATGCTGGACACATCTGGTTCGATAATCGCATCGCGAGAATGGGTAGTGTAAAACACTTGCCCCTGCTCCTTGTTCTTAAATCCACGTGTTATATGCCGTATCCTGTCCGGTTCCAATCCTTGTTCAATTTCATCTATCAGCACGATGCCACCTTCGTCTATCATAGCTTGCTGAATGGCCACCGATAACAATCGTTTACTCCCCTTTCCATATAACCGATACGGTACATTACCTACATGTAAACTGAAATTGCTTTCCGTAAACGCATTCTCCTTGTATTCCAACAAGGCTTTTATATCAGCCACATCCAATCCAAGTGTTTTGGCAGTTTCTACCACTTTCCCTAAAGACTCTTCAAACATACTCAAATCAACCTCTTCTACAGCCTTGCTATGCGCACTGCGCACAACAGATGCCAACAACCGATCTATCTCATTGGCATTCTCCAAACTCTGTCGCAATAACCGATGCAATGGAGATAGTCGGTTATATGAGAAGTGATTATCCACGTAATCACTCACCATATAAGCATTAAATAATGCTCTGTCCGCTCCGCTAATCTCCACCTTACTCTGATCCGGTCTTCTACTAACTACGTACCATTTAGGTTCCAAATCATCCTTTACCTCCAATCGCACACACAGCACAGCTCTTCTTTCTTCTCCTTCTTCTGCCTCAATATCATACGATACAGTTCCGTCTTGTCTCAAGACTCCTAAGTACATACCGAACTTACTATCCCTCATCAGTTCTTCCGGTATATCTATCATCTCTACCTCAATTTCAATGGGTTTACTTGTATCGCAATTGGTAAAATCAACATCCGTAAAACTGAAATTCCAACGAGGATGCAATACAGACTGAATCGCATGCAAAATGGTGCTCTTCCCGCTGTCACCACGCCCAATCAGCACAACTGTCCGTGTATTAAATACTTGATAGAACTCCTCTATCCCTCGATAATGTTTAATAGATAATGAATGTATCTGTGCCATAGTATTAAAAATCCCACATACATCGTATGCAGGATTACCTTTATTTCAATATTCTAACATTACTTGCTTCCCATCCGGCAATATCAGCATATAATTGAGTCGAACGAAAATACTTCGGTTGATAATACGTTTGAACAATTGAATTGATTAGAGGGAAAGGATATGAGCCCTGATCTCCTTCTATAATTCCGCAAAAACGCGCTATAAAATTATGACCATTGGTTAAATCAAAATCATTTGTTGTGTGAGTACTACAAAATGTGGCAAAATCCGTCAATGAGGTAGTTATACCTTTATTGGGATCTTGATTGACTTTACGATTCATATACTGCGCATACAACCAACTCGGATTATGCAAGTCTGCTGTTTTTGCTCCAACTAACTCAACACCTTTTTTACAATTAAGATGCGTATGCATTGTATGATTATACCATCTAAACATAGATAGCACATGCAAATCCGCAAAAATCTGGCTACGAACATTCGCTACTGAATGAGGACTATTGCATGCACTCAACAAGTCCGCCATAAAATCATCTGAACTGGCAGCCATCATTTCATGATCATGACAATCCGTATAGAAGAAGCCGCTCATACTTATCATTGTGCCATTTGCGCGATCAAAATCCGCATCCTTTATCGCAATATGGCATGAATACGTCCATGCCGCATCCATCTGTTGATGATACTCGATCAATTTAGCACAACCCGATGTCTTCTTTACATAGCAACTATCCAAGAATAGATTTGAATAGAAATCCTTATCGTCATCCCCTTCGACCAAAACAACATCCCTCCCATAATATTTTGGGGACATCCATTCTAATCGAAGAGTATCCACAAACGTTGGTTTCCGAATTTCCGTTTCCTTCAATCCTCCCATGACGCTTATCCTTTACGGTGCAGTTCAAATAAGTCATCCGACAAGTTCCATTGGCCATCAATGAATGCCACCGAATGGGTCGCAAAGATAATCTGGAACTGGCTCATCTGAGCGATTTCCTTGAAATCACGCAACATACCCTCCAACCATGCCGGATGCATAGACATCTCAGGCTCATCTATAAAAATAACACTATTGGGTCGAGTTTGGAAGATAAGATGATAAAATAATATCAGCAAATGTTGCTCACCGCTGGATAATCCGGTCAATGGAACCTCAACATTATTCTCATCCTTCAACACCAATCCCTTGGGAGACAATAGCATTTTCTTATGAGCTAAAGCGCGACTATTGATCAAGTCATCAAATTTACTTAATTTTCTATAAAATGGCTCTAAAACATCCAATTTCTGCTGCGTATCTTGTATGTATAGTTCAATCGTTCCTGAATACTGCTGTGGTATCGTATCAATCATCTCCTCCGTCTTTGTCAAACCATATTTGGACATCTGCTCCATACGTACACGTAAATCATTCAATCGCTTCTGTTGAGTATCTACATCTTGAGGCCGCTCTGGCTTTATCTCTGTCAAACGCTTGATATACGATGCATCCAATCGTTGACTTACCTCATTATACATTGCAAGCGCATTGCGGAAGTCTTCGTTACGCAAATGGTTATCTACTTCAACTGTCGATGCCACATAGCGTTTAAAGGGCATACCATTAGGCATGAGTGTATCCACATGCCCTTGCGTAAGTCGTGCAATACTCAAAGACGCATGACCAACCTGTAGAGCCATTAATGTGTTAGGACCTTTCTGTTGTAAGTACTGATCTTCATTGGCATGATAATACTGCTTCAAGAAGTCTTCCCAACTCATTCCACTTACAAACAATTGATTCTGTAATTGATTCCAATTAACCTTAAGCTTAAGATAGTCGATGTAATTATTCACTATCTGATATTGCTCAATCTGTTTTTCGCCCTCAAAATAAGTCACCTGCAAAGGATTCGACATCGATGCTTGGGCCACCTCCGAATCTTCCGCTTCCTTAAGTTTCTTCAGTATGAATCGACGACCATTGGCTAATTCCAACTCAAACGACAAAAATGGTATCGTATAGAAATACCAAAAGTCTGCGCCAAGTAAATGGTGAATCATCTGCAATAGCGTTGTCTTACCATAACCATTCGGACCGGTTAAAATCTTCACATGTTCTCCGGTCGCACAATCTATTGAATAGTCGTAAAAGCCATAAAGACCCTTTACATCTAATCGTTTAATGATTTCCATAATGGGATGCTATTAGTTCTTGTATTGCTTGCGCCACCATGCATGGCGTATACTCTTCTACATTACGATTTTCTTTCGAGACAATTTTCGCTACATAACGGGGGTAATCATCGCCTTTACTGCGATTATTTTCCCACTGCATCGGACGTAGGTTAAATAACTCATCTGTTCCTCCTAACGATTTCGGATAAATATGGTCAACCTCCCATCCTAATGGACTATGAACATTCCCCCACTCGGCACGAGCTATCCATGCACCGGCAGCATCTTGACGGAACAGATTTGGGTCATAGTTAGGCACAATCGTCCCTTTTTCCCATATACTCTGTATTAATTCTTCATCCATTGTATCTCACTTTGCACAATTCAGCGTGCAAAGATACAAAAATTTTTGGACATAAACAAAATTTTAACAAAAAAAATGTGATTTTCGCCAATTTTGCAGTCGTTTCTCTCATTTTCCGCTCAATTTGGACTATCTAACACTAAATCCGCCAGTATCTAACACTCCACTCCCAAATCTCTTGCATTTCGATAATTTTGGGTGTAATTTTGCACCGTCAAACGAAAAATCCACGAATATATGGCTTACTATAAACTAATACGATTTCCGGCAAACGGGAAGGCAGTTCGCGGACGATTATACGAAGCTACTCAGACACGCTTTGAGGAAACCTTGATCCCAATCTGCGACACAATCGAGAACGCCGATTACCTCATACCTGCGTTAATATACGGAATAGGTGTGACGCAATCTCCCAAGTTCAAGCGACTCCTTCCCGTCGTTCGACAAGTACCCGGCAGAACAGGCATCCGGTTTCATCGCGGCACTCGCCCTGAGCATAGTAAAGGCTGTATCCTTGTGCCACCATCTATGGAGCAAGAATTAACCTCCAGATGGTTGGCTGAGCAAACATCTCATGAGGAGATCCGCCTTGAGATTTGCGATGCATAACAAATAACATTATTAACCTAAACCCTAACTATTTATGGCAGAAATCAAGCCCATGGCTCTCATCGAGAGCATGAAGAAAAAGGTGTGCGAACACAGCGATGTCTACTTCCGCACCAACAAGCGTACCGGCAAGGTGACGACCGGTAAGTTGTGTAACCCGTCCACGAAGGAACCGTCAGCAGCGCAGACTGCGGCTAAGGCGCGCTTCGTTAAAGTAACAACCGCCGTCCGTGCTATCCTTGCCGGATCAAGCGAGCAAAAGACTCAGTTGGTAGCTGAGTACAAATCGCAAACCAAGTACGGTTCGCTCTTCGGCTACGCGATGCACAAGCTGAACGACCAGTACGACGCAAATGGTGATCTGATCGGTGGCTAATCTTAAATGTTTTGTATCATGAGTAAAGAACAAATCTTTAAGATCATCGAGACGATTGTGCTCGCGCTGCTCACGTGCTGCGCCATCGCTCTCGGCATGACTTCATGCAAAGCCTGGCGCACCCTCAGCACCACCGCCACCTACACTCAACTCGGCGATTCCTCCAAAGTCACCACTACTATCAGTACAAAGACTATCGAGGAATACCAAGGTGTTCGAAAAAAGTAACGCATTTTCGTCTTTTTCGCAGCGTTAGCGATTTTTCAAGGAATCAACACCACCTGTTTATTTTTGGTATTTTTTATGTTTTTTTCTTTACCTATAATAGACATCCGTTGATTCCGCTTTTAAACTAAACCTTAAACGTTAAAACTTTAAACTTAAATTATTATGGCTCATGTAGAATGGAGTGCCGGTATCGATAGCGTATCCGGCGCATTATCAAAACCGGGCAGTAGCCCTCAACACTCTTGTGCAAAGATGCTGCTTGGTACCCACCGTATCGCAGCAACCGAGAACCCCAACTGTAACCGCGTGTATCTGCGTAAAAAAGTGAAACGCAGCACCGCGCTCACGTCCAACGAGCTCGACGCTCGTGCACGCTTCTCCGCTGTCTCTGCGGCCGTCAAGGCCCGTAAGTCCGACCTGATGAAGATCACCCAGGACCAGATCGCGTTCAAGGAGCAGAAAGACACTGCCGGAGGCAAGCGCACGATGAAGTCGTACCTCTGGAAAATCTGCGGAGATGAGTATGATCTCGCTCATCTGCAGGGTTAATTTTCGCACAAAAAAGAAGTGGCGTAGACATCTGTCTGCGTCACTTTTTCGTTAACTCACCATGCTTGCATCTCATCATTTCTTTGGAGCGTGCGTTGCTTCCAATAATTGAGTAGGATTAATGTACGGCAATACCGCGTAATAGGGGGTACCGGTCAAACGTAATGCTTGCATACCGCGAAGCGCATCAACAACAATCCCCACAATGGTCGGCAAAATGCCGACTTTATCAACAAACTGATTATCCTCAAAATCAAAGTAATTATTGATATCGTCAAAAGAAAATATTCCTTCTACCACATATGACACAACCACATTACCATCGCACGTTGCAAGTAGTTTGACCCCAATAGAAACCTCTCTATCCGTATGCTTTATTTCAAGCCCCAAACGAGAAGTGCATCCGGGCAGTCCATCTGCTGGCATGTCTTGAATATTTATTTGGTTCTCTATCTCTTTTAGAGACTCAATGTTGAAAAAAACTTTAGTTGTAGGCATACTCGTAAGCTTTTTGTGCGTTAAAAATCATATAACGAGCCCTTCTGCGACTAACAAGCAAAGGGTCATGAGTGGGAACTGCCACGAAGGAGAATTGTTGTTTCTCTGGAACTCGTAACACGTCCTCGTTTAAGTTAACATTAATGGCCGCAATCGTTGCCATTGTAAAATTATGGGTTCCTGATAGCCATCTGCTTACTTCGGCTTCGGTTTTTCCCATCATCCGAGCGAAATCTCGCTGCGACAATCCTCGCTCATCCAGGATGTCATAAATACGATTGGCGATTTCCACATTTAGTTTTATGAACTCCTGTTTTTCCGGTGTTACGAACTTATCGTAACATTGTTGCATAAAATCGGGTTTCATCGTCTCATTGTTTATTCATTAATTATTAAATCAATATCCTCTAGCTGGCTATACGCTCTAACAATAGATGGATTTTTACGAATTTTAAGACTCATGGCCTTATCTATCTTTTGCAGTTCCTCTACATATTTAGTTAGTTGAGGGTCATCCTGCCATGTGCGGATACCTTTTTCTTTAATTCCTCCTCCGCCTAATATCAATATACATTCACTAAAGCATAAGCAGTACAACCTCAGTCTGGAAGATTCAATATTCGAAGGAAGGGCCCGGATATGTTCACGCATCTTTCCCTCATAGCGGAAATGACGATCTTCAGCCCCACTTATTTCTACTTTCTGAATCCTGGCTAAAATTATTCCCAGATCATCTTTATATGCATCGTCTGCACCATAACTTTTCTATAAATTTCTGGAATTCGTTTTTAGTTTCGCCATCATACAACACGGAAAAGATAGCGACTTTTTTGCCACTATTTATCCTTTCCAATGTCACATGCTTGGTCATCACTTTCTCAAAAACGCTGCAAAGGTACAATTTTTTTTTGAATGCCGCAAGTGTTTTTTCGAAAAAATTACTTTATATGCTAATTTTTTTGCAAAACATGCAGGTCTTTGCAATATTTTTTTCAAAAACCGCAATCGCCTCGGCTTCCACCAAGGCAAAGCTTTTTGCTATCAAACAATCTGAAATCTATGCCCCCACATTTTTCCCTCTTCTATCTTTCCCCGCGTTCTCTATCGCCTCTCGCAGTCTCTTCCGACGGAAATATTCTGCAGCATACATACCCCATCGTGCGATGTATGATATCGCCACTATAATATATAAAACAACTATCGTTCTATCTCCTTCTTGGGTATATTTAGGCAAAGTTGATTCCAGTTCGAATTTCTCATTAAAACTGCTGATAGCATACTCTTGCCTATCCCACGGAAACAGAGCACTGTGATGCACAGATACCGCAATGGTGTCGTTTTTAACTAACATCGCCGTATGAATCTTTTCCGGATTATCTTTCTCCACAAATCTAACGGATCTGCAAAACATAGTATTCACAAGAAGCAGCCCGAAGAATATTATGATAAAAGCATAGGCGAACCCTTTAAATTTTAGTTTTTGCTTGGTTTCCAGAATGTTCCGCAGATCTGTTTCTTGTATGCGTAATTTTCCTAAGCCTTTTATGCGATGTTGAATCAATATTTCCTCTGGCAAAATACGAGTTTCTTCTTCTCCGCCTATATATGCCTCGAACGAATATATCTCATCACGCTTAATCAATGTGCTGCAGATGCATAATCTATTTGGTGCATCTGCATCTATATGCAATGACACATTCAAACCTGTCGTACTCTCTTGTGAATGCACCTCCAGCCATTTATATCCCGCCGGCAGAACTATCTGCATCCCGGACTTCGAGTCTTCTGGCAAGACAATATCATCTCCTGTGCACACAAAGAAACACTTCAAATAAAAGGCGTTCTTGATTTCCTCATCATTGTGCATCAACTTGATGGTATCGTATTTCTTGGCCTTGGGACTAATTATCCGCCCGAAATCATGAACGTAGAAGTCCAACTTGCATGGATATCTCCTCGCCCGGATCGCCTCTGCCAACGATGCTACGCTTACGATCCCAAATACTATGGTTAATATCGTTCCTAACATAGTGAATTAATTATATTTCATTACTTATATTTGTCTTACGCTCGATATTGTTGATTTGGTAATTTCCAAACACATGCTGTCCCTTCGATTTGAATGATTGTATATACATAGTTATCTGCGTTCAACAGCCTATTCATCTATCATCTATGCCGCCAGGCTCTATCTATCATCTATTTATCTATAATCTATGCCGTTAGGCTCAGTCATCTATTATCTATTCATCTATGCGTGATTTTGCCGTTTTTATACTTGCTGTTAGAATGCGATACATTTCCTCTACATCAAGCATCAATTCCTCATAATATGTCGTATTAATAAACTCTGACCCATGCAGAACTTTTAGCCAATACATTGTCTCTTTACATTCTTTCTGTGCAATACTCAATTTATGCACCATATCTGCCTTACTCTCCGCATTGCACGCCTCACTATAGTTCGCACCTATGCTTGTACCTGAACGCTGTATTTGGTCTGAGTTATTATACTCATGGTGCTTGGTGCGCAGGTACTTCCTCAACTTGTTAATCCTCACCGAGAACGCAATACATTTATCTAAAAATTCTTCTCTATTCATAAATAATCTATAATCTATAATCTACTATCTATCTGCGTCAGCAGTTTATCTATCATCTACCATCTATCTGCTTTAGCAGCCTATCTATTTATCTATAATCTATATTCTATCATCTATCCATCTATAATCTATCTATCATCTATGGCGCAACTTCCGCTTCACCTGCACAATCTTATCCGTCAGTTTCCGACCAAGTACATGCGTGATGATCCACTCCTTCACCATCTGCCCTCTCGTCTTCTCCACCCAACTCCCGGCAAAATGATGAATGCAATACGTGTTCTTCGTCACCTTTAGCACACGCGTCGAAGTCAACGGACAGAAATAATCCACTGGGAACACATGCATATCATTCTTGTACACCTGATATTTCCCGTTAATCACAAACCCACCGGCCACCATGATATCCGCTATCGGCTTCGTGTTCGGCGTCAGATCCAACGTACCGTCAGGCTTCACGAAGTGCTTCCCCTCATAGTACGCTAGCTGCTCTTTCACCCACACGCCATGCGGCGCAGATGCCATTAGACCAGTCACCGGAGCATTCGCCATGCTGGCCTCATAGCCGGTAAATGCCGGCAACTCCATCAACTCTCCCAACGGACGCAGTATCTCCACGTCTGTATCCATATACACACCTCCGAATTTCTCCAGCGCCCATAGCCGCACCACATCCGTCACGAATGCGAACTTACGATTATCATACGCCTCACGAGCATACGGATACATATCCAGATCGAACGTCTCTTCGTTCCACAGCCGCAGTTCATACTCCGGAAGATACTTCTTCCAGCTCTCTATGCATTTCACTGCCAGTTCCGGCATCTGTTTGCCTCCGAACCAGCAATAATGAATAATGTGTGGGATCATAGATTCAAATCAAAAATCATAAATCTAAAATCACAAATCTGCAAGAAACGTTGCAATACGTTTACATGCAGTTCCATCTCCATAAGGGTTAACCGCTTGCGACATCCGCTGATATGCCTCCGCATCATCCAGCAGCGTACTCACTTCATTCACAATCTTATCATAGTTCGTGCCCACGAGATGCACCGTCCCGGACTCCAACGCTTCCGGACGTTCCGTCGTATCACGCATCACCAACACCGGTTTACCCAATCCCGGTGCCTCTTCCTGTATTCCTCCTGAATCCGTCAATACAATACTACTCTGCTCCATCAGATACACAAAACTCAAATATTCCAACGGCTCAATGAAGAACAAATTCGCATGTACGCTTAGATCTTCGCCGAACACTTCATGTATTGGCTTCCGCACATTCGGATTTAAATGCATCGGATACACAAAATCCACCTCCGGATACTTCGCCGCCAGATCCCGTATCGCCGTACACATACAGATAAACCCATCTCCGAAGTTCTCCCTTCGATGTCCGGTGATCAGCACCAATCGCCTACTTCCATCCAACCGTCTCGTATCATATCCTGCCTGCAATAACGATTCGCATAAGCCCTCTTGTAACGTTTGATCTTTCTTGATCTTATCCACCACCATATACAACGCATCTATCACCGTATTTCCCGTCACGAGGATCTTATCTTCCGATACATTCTCCTTCATCAGGTTACTCTTCGCCAACGGAGTTGGAGCAAAATGATACGTTGCAATCCGTCCCGTCATCTGTCGGTTCATCTCCTCCGGCCATGGACTGTAGATATTCCCAGTCCGCAGACCTGCTTCCACATGCCCCACCGGTATCTGCTGATAGAACGCAGCCAATGCCGCTGCTGTACTCGTCGTCGTGTCTCCATGTACCAACACCACATCCGGCTGTACTTCCTTCAGCACATCCCGCATACCAACTAGCACCCTACTTGTCACGTCATATAGGTCTTGATTGGCTTGCATGATGTTCAAGTCATAATCCGGCACAATGTCAAATATCCGCAGCACCTGATCCAACATCTGCCGATGCTGTCCCGTCACGGCTACTACCGTCTTGAATGTCTCCGGCATCGATTGCAACTTCTTCACCAGCGGCGCCATCTTTATCGCCTCTGGGCGAGTACCAAAAACTAAGAGTATTGTTTTCATCTTACTTACAGTTTGCGCTTTACGCGCTTCAGTAACCTATACACCTTAAATAAAAACCTATTCTGCGAACATATTTTTTTGAACCGCGCATCTCCGATATATTTTGCCCCGTATTCTTTTGCTGATTTATAGTCCCCCACATCAAATGCTTTCGCCATTAGCCGACCATTTGCATAATTCTCCCACATCTCATCCGTATATGGAAATTTCTTGGGGAACAACTCTCCCAAATACCGGCACACCTCTCTATCCCCATCTAACCGTTTTGCATATCTCGCTACCGAATCCGGACGCGTGATTGACACCGTCTCCATGCACCATGTTGCTGTTGAAACCGGTATTTCATCAATATCTGTATACGCAGTAAGTATTACCCATGCCGGCCAGTCTTGCAACGTAAAGCGCCGCTTGATAAACTCATCCAAATTCAAATGAGCTTTCATAAAATCCGCACGATACATAATTGTAGCATTGCAGAAGTAGCAGCCGCCCCACATAGATTGTTGTATATCCGAATGCTCAATCTGTGCTTTACATTCTTTAAATTCTCCTGTAGTGCGATTTAATGTTCGGTGATTGGTGATGCATATATTGCACTCCGGATGGGATTCCATATAATCGAGCTGTAGCTGCAACTTATGCTCATTGTGCCAATAGTCATCGTTATCGCAGTTGCAGATATACTTGCCCTTACAAGCCTTTACGCACGTTGCCCAATTGGCTCCTAATCCCATGTTCTTCTCATGGAACAGCAACCGAATCACATCAGGATGCTGTTCCTTGTACCGAGTCAACACCTCACGTGCATTGTCCGTACTGCAATCATCCCCAATCACAATCTCCACATCCGCACCCACCTTCTGCGCAAGGATGCTATCAATCGTCTGCCCTACCGTATCTGCTCGGTTGTAAGACGGAATCACTACTGATATTAATACTTTATCTTTCATACTATTCACACTTTATTACCCATTCATCTATCCAATCAAATACACCGATGATAGGTTTCATTGCCCATACTCGAATTATGTCTATAGCACAAGCGAGCGACAACACTATTGCAGCCGCAATAAATGTTACTAACACTATAAATACTATTGAAGGAATCGATTGTGAAAATTCGCCATAATGTGGATATAAGAAATCCCCCACATATGGTATGTCTGTTATCAAATATGCAGCGAACGCCCCCCCCCCTATGCGATTCACAATATTCGATTGAAATTTATACGAATGGAGAAATAACACAAGTCCGATAGCGCCTATGATCATTATAGGATTATTATATGCCCATAAATTACCGAATGGTATTTTAAAATATACTCGCACTATATTGCAAATTCCGAATAATAATGCACATCCACCATATAATAATATTGCCATCTTACGTATAGATTCTGGTTTTCTATCAGAAACATAACGATGCAGATAACCACCAATCAAATATACATATATAAAATTAATGAAACTATATCCGCTTATATCATATGCTGATTTCTGCCAGAACCATCCCAAATAAATCTGAACGAAGGTAAGACATGCCAATACCCACACATACTCATTCTTGTTCATCTTTTGCATACCGTAGTTTATAAGTGGCGAAATAACCATAAGCATTAAATAGCATACAACAAACCACCATGATGATAGATGAGAAAAAATCAGTATTGATTTGGTTATAAATGTGTGAGGCACCAATGGCGCTACTCCTATGGCCACACCAAATATATAAGTTAACAAACCATAGAATGCACATTGAAGGTATAACGACCATACTCTCCTGGCGCGTAATTTGATGCCAAAATATCCGGAAATCAAAATAAATACATTTACAGCCACATACAAGAATCCTTCTAAGATCGAATATACTGCATACTCTGACGTGACTCCATTCTGCCCGGTCATCACATCCGGATAAACTGCATGAACTATCAAGTGATGCACTAAGATGTACCACATCGCTATAATGCGCAGTAGTTCTATGTTCGATTTACGCTGCATAGTGTTACTTAATAAGATTCTTTAACAGCTTATCAACTGCTCTTACAATTATTGCGTTTCTTATTGGCTGCGTCATACGCAAATAGGCATGCCGGCACTTCCATCTTAGCGAACGAGGATCCTTCAGGCCTAATTGTGCACAGAGTTCATCTGTCCAGACATCTATGGATTGGAATTTTTTCACACCTTCTTTAGCGACAATCTCTTTGATGTAGTCCACAAAAATCGGTGTCGTTTTAGTATCAACCAGCCCTATTATATCTATATTATCAAATAGCCATTCTTGAGCAATGGGAATGACTTGCCCCTCTTTTTTATCTTCAGCTTTATACATACGGAAAATAGACACCACACTCGGACTGCGATGCTGTTGCACATCTATGAATTGGTAATATATCCACTTATAGTCTGTCCAACGGGTATAAAAGTCACCAAAATGCAGTAAAGGAAAATCCCGCACTTCTGTCGGTTCTATTTCCCATGAAGAATACGGCAATAGCGGAGTATGCATCTGCATATTCGTTTCTTGCCAAGCCATCCCATTATCATGAAATACCTTATACTGCCACCCGCTTCTAATACACGACTTTCCATCCGGCATAATATTCGCCCATTCCAGTTGAAACATATCACCTGGTTTTGAATGGAGTATCTTCTTCCCGTCTTCCGTCTGCATCCAGTTTGCGGACATGACTTCGTCAATGTCCAATGCGAAATAGATTGCATCCCGTCCGGCCGCTAATTCTCTTCCCTTCATAAATCCCATCTTAGCGCGCGTATTCTCCTTATACGTCATATCCGGATCATCCACTATTACTATTTCAGCGCGATGGATGCACTCTCGACTATCAACTTTCGACTCTCGACTATGCAACGCATTA